>NZ_DASREO010000113.1:0-79759 GCF_035652035.1 Bradyrhizobium sp. | reverse complement strand
TGCAGAACACCCCGATCGCGGCGACCGTCAGCACCACCATCGTCATCGTGGGATCACTGATATAGCTGGAGGCAGCCAAGGCGAACGCCGTGAGCAACAGCGGCGCACCAACGTGAAGCACGCGCTCGCGCGAGGCGTCGGAATGCCGCGCCCACAGGATCATCGCGATGGTGCCGAACAGGTACGGGATCGCGGTGACGAAGCCGGTTTGCGCATTCGTCAAACCGAACGCCTTGACGATCTGCGGCAACCAGAACTGCATGCCATAGAGCGCGCCAACAAAGCCGAAATAAACCAGACTCAGCACGATGACTTTCGGCGACGTCAGCGCCTCGCCCAGTGTCATGTGCCGCACGGCCTGTTTGGCGGCGATCTCGGCGTTGAGCTTCGACGCAAGCCACGCCTTCTGCTCAGCCGAAAGCCACGTGGCGTGCTCGGGCCTGTCGGTGAGATAGAACCAGGTGATGAGGCCGAGCAGGACAGAGGGCACACCTTCGATGATGAACAGCCACTGCCATCCCTTCAGCCCCATCACGCCGTCGAGCCCCAGCAGCAGCCCCGACACCGGCGCGCCAATCACGGTGGAGACCGGAACGGCGATGGCAAAGGCCGCGAGAAAGCGCGCGCGGTATTCGGCCGGATACCAATAGGTGAGATAGAGGATGATGCCCGGGAAGAACCCGGCTTCGGCGACGCCGAGCAGAAAACGCAGGACGTAGAAGCTCGTTTCGCCGCTTACCGTCGCCATCAGCGCCGAGATGATGCCCCAGGTCACCATGATGCGGGCGATCCAGCGGCTGGCGCCGAATTTCTCCAGCGCCAGATTGCTCGGCACCTCGAAAATGAAATAACCGATGAAGAAGATGCCGGCGCCCCAGGCAAACACCGTCGGCGAAAATTTCAGTTCAGCGTTCATGGTCAGCGCGGCGAAGCCGAGATTGACGCGATCGAGATAGGAAAAGAAATAGGCCAGCACCAGAAACGGAATCAGCCGCCATGAAATGGCGCGGATGGTCGACATCTCCAGTTCGCTTCTCGCGGCCCCAGTGGAAGCGATCGTCGTGGTGGCCATTAAGTTTCTCCCCCCAATGTGCTCTGCGGCTCGGCCTTGGATTAGAAGGCTTTGGATCCGAAGGCCTTGGACTAGAAAGCCTTGGATTGGAAGGGCGTCATAGCACCCGGCCCCCGGGGAAGGAATGGCGTGGGGTCGATGGCTGCCGCAGAGCGGCTGCGCAAAATCTGCAAACAAATCCTTAGATCCTCGGCAACTCGGACAAACGGTCTGCCAAGGAGGCTGGCAAGGTCCAGCCATGACAGAAATCATCCGCGTTTCGTTCGGCCCTCCCCGCCTCCCCCGGCGACTGCTCCGCGACGGCTGGTGGCTGGAAGCACCACCCGCTCGCGGGGCAGTCGTTCGTTTCACGAAAACGCCGCCAAAGCCGATTCGCCGCCACTCAACCAAGCCAAGGGCGAAAGCCCCTCACCTCACCCTCGTCCATTCCGGGAATTGAAGCCATGTCGATCGCGGCCGCCACCGAGCTCGAAACCGTACCCGCGCGTCCGCTGATGACGCCGCTTGCCTGCGCCGCAGGCTGCGTCGTGCTGGCGGACTGGCTGTTCTACGGCTGGGACATCGGCATCTCGCTGGCCGTGTTTCTGGGCGCGGTTGGGGTCGCCGCCGTCTTCGGCAACCGGATCGAGATGCGAGGCAGGGCCCGAATCATTCCCGCCATCGTTTTGGCGGCGGGTCTTCTGCCCCTCATCGAAGAGGTGAACCTGCTGTCGGTCGCCGTGGCAACGGTCGCGACAGCGATGTCGGTCATCGCGATGATCTCGACGCAGCCGGCATCCTGGCCCTGGCAATTGCTCGAAGCCGCAACAGTGCCCTTTCGCGGTCCGTTCCTGCTTGCAAGAGACACGATTGGCGCCCTCCGGCACATGAACATCTGGACGCCAAACTGGATCGGTTGGCTGGTTGCCTGGATCGTTCCCTTATGCGTCTTCGCGATCTTCCTGATCCTTTTCTCGTCGGCCAATCCGGTCATCGAACACGTCCTGATGCTGATCGACCTGCGCAAGCTGTTCGAATTCATCAGCCCCTGGCGATTGTGCTTCTGGGCCTTTGTCGCCTGCATGATCTGGCCACTGATCTGTCGGCGCATCAAATCGAAGCCCGCGCGGACCTGGGAGTTCGCGCCGATCAACCCCACGGCAACGTCCGAACTTGATTACCTCCTGGGCACACAGGCGGTCATGCGGTCCCTCGTTCTCTTCAACGCATTGTTCGCAGCTCAGACCGCGATGGACGTCGTCTATCTCTGGGGCGGCGCTGCACTGCCGAACGGCATGACCTACGCCCAATATGCGCACCGAGGCGCCTATCCGTTGATCTTCACGGCGTTGCTTGCCGCCGCATTCGTGCTGATTGCGATGCGCCGCGGCGGCCCTGCGGACCAGTCCCGCCTGATCCGTCCACTCGTGCTGATCTTTATCGCGCAGAATGTGTTGCTCGTGATCTCTTCGATCTTCAGGCTCGATCTCTACGTCGCCAGCTATTCACTAACCTATCTGCGGCTGACGGCCTTCATCTGGATGGGCCTCGTCGCCGCCGGCCTGGTGTTGATCCTCATCCAGATTGAGCTACGGAAATCCACCTACTGGCTGATATCAGCCAATGCGATTACACTCGCGCTCGTGCTCTATGGATGCTGCTTTATCAACGCGCCGCGGCTCATCGCGAGCTACAACATCGAACACTCCCGTGAGGTGAGCGGGACTGGCCAAAATCTCGACTGGCGCTATCTTCGTTGCCTTGGTCCCCAAATCCTGCCCGCCATGGAGCGCTACCACGATAAATTCCCGGCGTTTTGGCAGCCCAATAGCACATGCTGCACCAACGCGCGCGACGCCTTCACATCCTCAAAAAATTGGCGCGACTGGAGTTTCCGGGCGTGGCGTCTCGAGCAATATTTCGCTAACAACCCTCTTAACCCGCGGTCTCTCTCGGTTGGCGGACAAGGTTAACGAAGATGGCTCCTTCCATTCTCGTCGTCGACGATGACCCGCACATCCGCGATGTCGTGCGCTTTGCGTTCGAGAAGACCGGGATGAATATCTCGATCGCGCAGGACGGCAAGGAGGCGCTACGCCAGTTCGACCGCAACGTCCACGACCTCGTCGTTCTCGACATCGGCATGCCGGAGATGGATGGCCTCGAAGTCTGCCGGCAGATCAGGAAAACCGCGGAGACGCCGATCCTGTTCCTATCCGCCCGCGACGAGGAGATCGACCGCATCCTCGGGCTCGAGATCGGCGGCGATGATTACGTGACCAAGCCATTCAGTCCACGCGAACTGGTTGCGCGCGTGAACGCGATCCTGCGGCGTGCCCGCAACGTCTCGACGCAGCCGGAGCCCAACACGCTCAGCCACGGCGGCCTCACGGTCGATACTGGCGCACGCATCGCGAGTTTTGCCGGCAAGCCAGTGACACTGACCGCGCTTGAATTTTCGATCCTGCGCGCGCTGCTGGCGCGCCCCGGATTTGTATTCACCCGCGAGCTCATTCTGGACGCGGCCTATGCCGGCAACATTCACGTCGCCGACCGCACCATAGACAGCCACATCCGCAATATCAGAGCCAAGCTGGCGACCGCCGGTTCGGACTCCGTGATCGAGACAGTTCACGGCGTCGGATTCAAGCTCGGCCGTTGCGAGGCATCGCGTTGACAGAAGCGATCCGACCCGCGCCCCACACGCCGGTCAAGTGGCGGCCAAACCTCAGCCTGATCGTGTTTCTGGTTCTGGTCAGCGTGCTCCTGCTGCCGCTGTTCACGCTCTATTTCCTCAAGGTCTACCAGAACCAGCTGATCCAGGAGACCGAGTCGGAGCTGATCGCGCAAAGTGCGGCGCTCGCCGCCACCTTTCATCGCGAGGTCGAATCCACAGTTCCGCAAGACGTATCGCTCGGTTTGAGGCTGCCGCCGGCCAAGCCGAAGCTGGCGGACGATCCGTATCAGCCGATCTGGCCCAAGCTCGAACTGGCCGACGAGACCGTGTTGCCGCCGCGTGCCGCTGCGCTCGCGCCGCCTAAACCCGCCGATCCCGCATACGTCGCGCTTGGCGCGCGCATGGCGGGCGACCTCGTCGCAACCCAGAACGTGACGCTTGCAGGTTTTCGGCTGCTCGATCCGAGCGGCGTCGTGATCGCGGGCCGCGAAGAAGTCGGTCTTTCGCTTGCGCATCTGGACGAAGTCGCGGAAGCCCTGCAAGGGCATTTTGCCGCCGTGCTGCGCGTGCGAATTTCCAAGCACGACCAGCCGGCACTTTATTCGATCAGCCGGGGAACGGGCATGCGGGTGTTCACCGCCATGCCGGTGATCGTCCGCGATCAGGTCGCCGGCGTCGTCTACGCCTCGCGCACGCCGAGCAACGTCTTCAAATATCTCTACGAGCAGCGCACGCGCTTCATGCTGGCTATTCTCGCCACCATCATTCCGACGCTCTTAATCGGATTCCTGTTTCACCGCACCATCACCGAGCCGATGCGCGAGCTGGTCGGGCGCACCAACCTGATCGGCAAGGGCGACCGATCGGCGCTCCGGCCGCTGAAACGTCACGGCACCAGCGAATTCGCCAGGCTATCGGAAAGCTTTCTGGAAATGGCGCGACGGCTCGACATGCGTTCGCACTTTATTTCGACCTTCGCCACCCACGTGTCGCACGAATTGAAATCGCCGCTCACCTCGATCCAGGGCGCGGCCGAGCTGCTCCGCGACGACGTCGATGACCCCGACATGGACGACGACGATCGCCGCAAGTTTCTCGACAATATCGTCGCCGACACCGAACGGCTTGCGAAGATATCGGCGCGCTTGCGCGATCTGGCGCGGGCGGAAAACCCTGTCGCAGTCGGCGCGACCAAACTGGCCGACACAGTTGCAGCGATCCGCTCGTCCTTTGCCGCGCTTGACGTGCAAGCAGCCGGCGAGCTCGACATACCCTTACGCATTTCCGAAGAAAACGCCGCGATCATCCTTTCCAACCTCGCCGACAACGCCATGCGGCACGGCGGCACGGTGCTGACCATTTCCGCGTTTCGAAAAGAGTCATTGCTGATCGTGACCATCGGCGACAATGGCGAGGGCATCTCGCCCAACAACCGGGCGCAGATCTTCGATAGTTTTTTCACGACGCGGCGTGAACATGGCGGCACCGGCATGGGCCTTGCGATCGTCCGCGCTCTCCTGGACACCCATGGCGGCACGATCCGCTTGATCGATTCCGATGCCGGCGCCAGCTTCGAACTGACGATCCCGATCGCCGACGCCGCGCCGTCTTGACGAACATTTCACTCGCCGAGTTGAAAGCGCTCGAAGCGGTGCAGTTCCTCTTCGATCCGGCGTTTCAATTCCTTGCGCGGGCCCTTGGCGGCGGGGCCGACCCAATTCCATTTCTGCAGCAGCAGTTTCCCGTTCTGCCGGTCGGTCTTGAGATCGAGCGCGGCCACGATCTCGTTCCCGACCAGAACCGGCAGTGCAAAATAGCCGTGACGCCGCTTCTCCTTCGGCACATAGGCCTCGAACAAGTGCTCATAGCCGAAGATCAGATGGGTTCGCTTGCGCTGGATGATGAGGGGATCGAACGGCGACAGAATGTGCACGCGTTCGCTATCGCCATTCGCGGCCGTTTCCAATGTCTCCGGCCGCGCCCAATGTTCCTGTTTGCCGGCACCTTCGAGCGCGATCGGAACCAGCTCCTTGCCGCGAACGCGCGCCTCGATCAATCGCCGCACGGCTTTCTTGCTCGGCGCATCGAGATGGCAGATGGAATCGAGGCTGACGACGCCCTGGGCGCGAAGGCCGCGGTCAAGCAAGTAGCCGGCGATTTCACGCAACGAGGCCGGCTTTGGCGGTTTGTCCCAGCCGAAATGCCGGTCCATCAGCTCATAGGTCTTGAGCATGCCGCTCCGTTCAGCAATCGTGACCCGGCCCTCATAGAACGCGAGCTGCAGCGCCCGCTTTGACGGCTTGCGGCTCGCCCAGGCGTGCACCTTCTCGACCAGGACGTCGTCCTCGATGTCGCGGATGGTCAGCGCACCGTCTTTCCTGAGAAGCCGCATCACCTTGGCAAGATCGGCCGGCTTCACCTCCTTGAACCATTTATGGCCCTCGCGCCGATGCAGCTTCATCGCCGGAATGAAAAACCGGAAATCCTTGGCCGACACGTAGGACAGCGCGTGGGTCCAGTATTCGAACACGCTTTTGTCGATGCTCTGGGCCTGATGCAGATCGGCGCGGCGATAGGCCGGAATCCGGTTCCAGAGAATATGGTGATGGCAGCGCTCGATCACGTTGATGGTATCGATCTGCACATAACCAAGGTGTTCGATCGCTGCCGCCGTGGCTTGCGCCCCTTCGCCAAAGGGAGCTTCGGAATCAAGCCGCTGGGCCCGCAGCCAGATCGTTCTGGCGGCAGCCTTCGTCAACGCAATAGGTTGATTGGAGCGCGGCATCCCGCGGTAATGTAACGGGATTCGCGTCGTTCGGTAGATGGGTTCCTTCGGAGAGGCTCGGCCGCTCAAGGTTTGGGACGGTCGCCGATGCTTCCGGTAGCGGTCTCCGCATCACATACGGCCCGGCCGCGATCGGTCGCCTTGCAGCGATAGACGTTGCCGGTCAGGCGATCGATCAGCCACACATTATCCTCGAGGGAGCTCTCCATGCCGATGAAGCGCGTTCCCACCGCCGTGATCAGCGTGGACAGCAAAATGGCTGTGGCAATGATTGCCGAACCGATCAGCACAGCAACCGGGGTTCCCACCAGTCCCGGAAAGATCGGGCGAGTTCCCTGATATCCATTTGTTGGCTTCTTTTGGGTCGGAAACAGAGACAGTTGACGTTACTCACAGGTCGTCGTCGCAGCTACGCCGTTTTTAAAAACGCATCTGGCCGATTTTTTGTTCGCACCTCGGCAACGGGACGACGGCTTTGCGACCCGCAATGATCGATCGGAACACGCAAAATCGAAGCCGCGATGGCTACTGTGACACAAATCACATTGCTGGAATTGAACCTCTCTTATCGTCTGAGCATCCAAACAAATGCAACCGTGAGGATCAGACCATGACCAGCCGCTTCAAGACTTCGTGTATTGCGGCGATTACGCTCGGCGCCGCGTTTTCCATGACGGCCGGCCTTGCTTTGGCCGCCGACGACAATCTCAGCGCGGACCAGATCGTGAATGCCCTGCAGGCGAAGCCGCTGTCACGCAGCCTGTCGGTTGACAATCGGGCCGATCCCACGGCGCAAGCCAGGGAAGACAGCTTCATCAACAGTCTGCGTAACCGGCAAAGCCGCTCGCTCTCGCTCGGCGAACGCGAGCAGATCGCCGACCTCTCCGCCACCAAGCGGAAGATCGATTTTGAAATTCAGTTCGACTACAACTCGGCGAAGGTCAGAAGCGCCTCTTTGCCGATGGTACAGGAACTCGGCAAGGCGCTGTCGGACCCCGCGTTGAAAGGCTCGACCTTCGTGATCGCCGGCTACACCGATGCCGTCGGCGGCGATAGCTTCAACCAGAATCTCTCCGAACGCCGCGCCGATGCCATCAAGCAGTATTTGACTGAGAAGTACGGCATTGCCGGCTCCAATCTCGTCACCGTCGGCTATGGAAAGACCAGGTTGAAGGACCCGAGCGAACCGACGGCACCCATCAACCGCCGCGTTCAGGTCGTCAATCTCAACAGCCAAACTGCGTCGAAATAGTTGGAAGAAATAGACGCAGTGGCGACTGCCTGTTTCTCTCCCAACAGGCAGCCGCTTTACCGTGAGAGATCAAATCCAGTTCTGGAAAATCATCAGACGGCTGAAGGTTTCCATCGACGTACCGACAAACGCCGCGGAGATCGGCAGCATCGCCGCAAAGCCTGCGCCGGCTAGCGCAACAAAGCCCCACAACAACCAGCGCGGCAGACCATTTCGCCGCAGCAGATAAACCAGCGCCAGGCTGCCAAAGGTTGCCGCCGGCAGGTAGTAGTACAAAAATCCGAGCGTTCGCGGCAGCAAGGCCCAGGCGAGATAAGGTCCGAGATAGAAGGCTGACACCAGAAATGCATCACGTTGACGCGCGACGATGAAGTCGCGCACACAGACCGCGAGTGCGCCGAGCATCGGCCAGAACACCAGCGGATTGCCCAGCAGCACCACGGCCGCAATCTCATCCTCGTCGATCTTGTCGAACAGGAACCACACCGGCCGCACCAGGAGCGGCCAGGATGGCCAGGAGCTCATGTAGGTGTGGCCGGCGATTGCAGTCGTGGTGTTGTCGTTGAATATCCTGCGTTGCGCTTCCAGAATATCGGTGAGCGAAAAACCGTGGAGCGGCACGAAGGTCGCGAAATAGGCGGTCGCGGGAATGAGCACGAAACAGGTCGCAAAATGAAACGGCTTGAAATCCGGCCACAAGTCGGGCCGGTACCAATCATCATCATCGGCATCGAGAAAGCGCACGCGCCAGCTTTGCAACAGGCGAACCGAGGCGACGATCGCAACGCAAGTGGCGAGCACGAACAGCCCACTCCATTTGCAGGCCGCCGCCAGGCCACCGGCGAGGCCCGTCAGCGCAAACCACCATTGCGGCTGCCGCTCGCGGAATCCGCGCAGGAAGGCGGCCGTCGCGAACAGGCCGAAGGTTAGCGCGAAAATATCCAGCATGGCGATCCGCGACTGCACGAACACCATCTGGTTGAAGAAAGCGATCATGGCGGCGCCGATCGCAGCATTCTGCATGCCAAACAGGGCAAGGCCGCAGAAGTAGACGCCAACGATGGCGAGCGCGCCGAACAGCGCGCCCGCATAGCGCCATCCGAGCGGCGTATCGCCGAAAACATGGATCGATATTGCGATCAGCTGTTTGGCAAGCGGCGGATGCATCGGATTGAGCGCTGTGGACGTATCCGCCGTCAGCATCTGCCTCGCCGCCGGCACATAATGCACTTCGTCGAAGTAAAACTTGTCGGGGTTGGCGATGCCGACAAGAAAGGCAACGTGCGCAACCATGAAGATGACGGCCGCGACGAGCGCGGTGCGGCTGGCCGTACTGCCGAGAACGGAAGAAGATCCTCGTGCGGCTTTCGCGGAACGGACGCCCTTCGCAGCGCGACTGTCAAGTATTCCCTGGCTGATTTTTTGCTCCATGGCTTTGAACGCAACTCGATGCAGCCATCACTAAACACCGGGGTCGTAGCACGTCACCTGTGGCAAAACTACAACTACGAGCCGCCACGTGATGTTCAGCTTCGAACTCATCGACGCCGGCGTGCTATCGGCTGCTGCGCTTGGGACCATAGCGGTGGACGGAAGATCAATGAATTGGCCTGCGTGCATTTACGTTCTCTGCCTTTTACTCGTTGCAGCCGCTGTCCCACAATCCGCTAACGCACAGATGCGCGTCGGCGAAGCGGTCCTGATCGAAAATCAGGTCGATCGCGTCGCCGGCTCGCTGAGCATGCCGATCAATGTCGGCGAAGGCCTCATGCGCGATGAGACGGTGCGCACCGGTGTCAACAGCGCGGCGAAGCTCGTGATGGCCGACAACACCAATCTCTCGCTCGGCCCCGATGCAATGATCACGCTCGACCGCACGGTCTTCAACGACGAACATTCCTATCGCGAGATCGCGATCAAGCTCACAACCGGCGCGTTTCGCTGGGTGACCGGAAATTCCGAGAAGGCGGCCTACAAGATCACCACGACGGTTGCGACCATCGGCGTGCGCGGCACCGTGCTCGATATTCTCTCCCAACGCGGCAAGACCACCGTGGTGTTGCAGGAAGGCGCTTCGCGCGTCTGCGCGATCGGCGGCGCCTGCACTGAGCTGACGCATCCTGGCGATACCGCCGTCATCACGCAGACCGGCGGCAAGACCACGACCAAGAAATTCGGAACCCCTCCGTGGACCTTTGCCGCGAACTGTAACGCGGTGCCTGGGCTTTGCGCCGTCACGCAATTTGCCGAAGCGGCTCCGCCGCCACCCGCCGACGGCGCAAACGACGATACCGGCGCCTTGTGCGGACGCTGACGATGATGCAGTTCCTCCGCAAGCTCGTTGTCTCGCTGGCGCTTGCGACCGCGGCATCGTTCGTGCTGCTGCCAACCCTTCCGGCCATGGCGCAGTCGCCGACGCCTAGGCCAAGCCCCACCCCGACGCCCAGTCCGACGCCCATACCGGTACCGACCGGACCAGGCTCAATTGGCGGATCAATCAACGGACTGGCCGATCAGCGCTTCAACCAGATCGTGACCAACAGGGTCCTTGGCAATGTGCTGCTCGGCGTCAACGAGCAGATCAATTGCAGCGACTGCGTCAGCGCGTTCGGCTCGGCCGGGTCGTTCTCGGCGGGCATCCACGGCCGCAAGGAGATCACCTCCAACCTGTCGCTTCTCGCAGGCATCGCCTACACGCAATATGGCGAAAGCGGATACAACGTCACCAGCGCGCCGATCGGCGCCTTCGCGTTGCGCTATGATTTCACCGATTGGGGCTCGTCGCGGCCGTTCTTCGATATCGGCACAATCCTCACCCCGTTCGAAAAGGTGAATTACAGCCGGGGCTATACGACCAATTTCGGCAACGTCGCCCTGCAAAGCTCGACCAACGCCAGCGAATACGGCGTGTATGGAAGAGCCGGCTGGATCACGAGGCTATCGCCGCGCGACGAACTGGCCGCCTCGATCGAGGTCTGGCAACTCTGGCAGCACGTCAACGGTTACAGCGAGCCGAGCGCTCCGTTCGATCCGTTTAACGCGAGCATCGCTTCGGGCACCGATCGAACCAATCTCGCTAAGATCGGCGCGCAGTGGACGCACCTGTTCGGCTCCAATGTCGAGGGCAACATCAACGGCGGCTTCGTGCAATCGTTTGCGAACCATTCCGGTCTCGTCGCGACCGTCACCGGCGACGGACAGGTCGTACCGACCATCGGCAACCAGTACTGGTTCGAATATGGCGGCCGGGTCGGATACCGTATCACCAAAGGCTGGACCGCCGACCTTTTCGTCGACGGCACGCTGGGGCCGCAACCGGTCGGCAACACCATTCATGGCGGCGTGGGCTTGCGTCTGACCTATTGAACAGACGCGCCACTTTCCGGCGGCGAAAATTATGCCGCCGATTTGCCCTCATAGGCGCGGCGCAATTCGGAAATGTCGAGCTTGGTCATGCCGAGCATCGCTTGCATCGTGCGCTTGGCGCCGGCCGCATCCGCTCCTCCGAGCAGTTGCGGCAAGACCGACGGCACGATCTGCCAGGACACGCCATAGCGATCGCGCACCCATCCGCATTGCAGGGTCAAGCCGCCATTCGACGACAGCCCATCCCAGAGGCGGTCAACCTCGGCCTGGTCGGTGCAATCGACCTTGAACGAGATCGCATGCGTGTATTCGACCCGCATCCCGCCATTGAGCGCCATGTATTCCTGGCCAGCCAGGGTAAAATTGACCACCAATACCTGGCCTTCCTTGCCAGCGGGGCCGTCGCTCGGATTGCGCTGGATCTTGTTGATCCGGGAATCCGGCAGCAGGGACACGTAGAAATTGGCGGCGTCTTCGGCTTCGCCGTTGAACCACAGGCAAGGTGCGATCTTGGACATTTGGGAGCTCTCCTTCGATGACGTCAGCCGGGGGACGAACGAGGGAGCCTATATCCGACATCGGGATGTTGGAGAATTTGAGCCTGATGACGGCAGGAACTGTCACCGCGGGCAGAAAAATGGCCGGGCTTTTTTCCCGGCCATCAGTCAAAACCTTGATCAGATCGTCTTGTTGTTATGTTGCAGTCGGCGTCGGCATGTTCAGGAACGACTTCGCCGCGTGCCAGAATAATTGCCGGTTGGTGGCCAGCACGACCGAGTGGGCAACGCCGGGCAGGACGACGAATTGCCGGTCTCCGGTCGGCAGTTGGCCGAAGAAATCCTGGAGGTCCGCGACCGTGGCGATGCCGTCATACTCGCCGCGGATCAAAAGCACGGGCGCCATGACCTTCTTGGGATCGACCAGCGGCAGATTGGCCGTCATGTCCAGATAAGTGCCGGTCGGAATCTGGTCGCCGAACTGCATCTCGACGTCGGCGAGCGCCTCGACCGCGGCGAGCTCGCTGGTGCCCGGCTTGTCGCGGGTCGCGATCGAGCGGATCATGTCGCGGTCGCGCTTGCGCATGTTGTGAGTGCGATAATAGTCGAGCCGCTCGGCGCGCTTGGTAAGCGTCGGCGAATCTGTCCCCTTGTAGGTGAAGGCGGCGAGGATCAGCCGGTCGACCCGATCGGGCTCCATCATGGCGAACATGCCGGCGCGCAACGCTCCGGAGGACTCGCCCAGGAAATGGAATTTCTGCCGCCCGGTTTCCTTGGTCAGAACTTCGACCGCAGCCTTGAGATCTTCGGCGCCGCTCTTGACGTCGGAATTGCCTGACGTGCGGCCGGACTTGCCGTAGTTTTCGTGATCCATGGTCCAGCAGTCGAAGCCGTAACCTGCGAACTCGTCCATGATCGAATATTGGCCACGGCCGGGCACGTGGATGTCATAGCAGCGCGAAGTCACCGATGAGCCGTGCACGAAGAACAGCACCGGCTTCGAAGGCTCGCCAGCTTTCGGCGCACCGACGCGCTTGCGGAACATCCAGAGCGGCACATCGCCCTTCTTCGCCCAGTATTCGCCGCTCCAGATCTCGCCTTCCGCAGCGCTCGCACTTTGCGCGGGCAGCGCGGCCGCGAGGCTCCCGCCGGCAAGGCCCAGCGCAGCGCCCTTGATGAGGGTGCGGCGCGCGAGCGATTCATTTGTCAGCGATTCAGTGGGTTGCATCACGATTCCTCTCCGAAGTTTTTTGGTCTTTATATTTGAGTTGGAATTTTGCATTGCGACCTGCGATTTTCATCTAATGAAATCGCCATTTCTCAAATCTGCGCGGCAATTTAGCAGACGGGACATGGCGCCGGAAGATATCCAAGCGCCGCAAGGCAAGCCTCGCATGATCGCAATCGGTAACGACGTCGTGTTTTGAGCGCTCGCAGGCGCGGCTGCCGGACCGCTTCTGCTCAGGCGCCTTTGGGATCACGGTGCACGGGATCGACCCACAGCACCTTCTCCGGCTTCTCGACCGGTTCGATGTCGAGATTGATGGCGACCGCCTCGCCATCGCTGCGCACCAGCACGCATTCCAGCGGCTCGTCAGGGCTGGCGTTGATTTCTTGATGCGGCACGTAAGGCGGGACGAAGATGAAATCGCCGGGATTTGCTTCCGCCGTGAATTCCAGATGATCGCCCCAGCGCATCCGCGCCTTGCCTTTGACGACGTAGATGATGCTTTCAAGGTGACCGTGATGATGTGCGCCGGTCTTGGCATCCGGCTTGATCGTCACCGTGCCGGCCCACAATTTCTGGGCGCCGACGCGCGCAAAATTGATCGCGGCCTTGCGGTCCATGCCGGCGGTAGATGGCACGTTGGGATCGAGCTGATTGCCGGGAATGACGCGGACGCCATCATGTTTCCAGCGCGGTTCGCCGTGATCATGCGAGTGGCCGGAATGGTCGTGATCGTGCGATTTCGACATCTTGCTGCCTTCTCAAGTGCTCGGCGAAAACTCTGCCTAGTGTCCCGGTTCTGACATTCGTATCCTATCGCGGCGGCCACCTTTGCGAATATCAGAACCAAAGGGACACTAGCAAATATTCGATTTCTAGTGTGGCTTTGACTCTGACGTTCCTTCGGAGAGATCGCCGCGGGACTGAAAGGAACGTCAGAGTCGCCACACTAGTCCTCAGCCCTTCACTTCACGCCGAGCAATTCGACGTCGAAAATCAGCGTCGCATTCGGCGGAATGACGCCGCCTGCGCCGCGCGCGCCATAGCCGAGCTCGGGTGGAATGATCAGGGTGCGCTTGCCGCCAACTTTCATCGAAGCGACGCCCTCATCCCAGCCGGCGATCACCTTGCGCTGTCCGACCGGGAATTCGAGCGGATCGTTGCGGTCGACGGAGGAATCGAACTTCTTGCCCTTCTGGCCATCCTGATAGAGCCAGCCGGTGTAGTGCACGACGCAGATCTGGCCGGGCTTCGGCGTGGGGCCGGTGCCGACCTTGGTGTCGATGATCTGGAGTCCTGAAGCAGTGGTCATGGCTTTTCCCGGTGTCTGCGCCATCGCCGTCGTCGGCAGCGTGATCGCCGATACGGTCAGAACGGCCAACGCAATGGCGGCGAAAGTGGAAAACATCGCTGACGAAAAACGGCGCATGTCGGCGTTACCTCTCAAGAACGATCGGGCGCCTGTCTAGCCCAACGTATCAGGCAAAACCAGCCTCGATCACGCGGAGCTGGTACCTCAATAGCCGAGCGCGCAGCCGTCCTTGCGGGGATCGGAACCGCCGGTCAGCGTGCCCTTGTCCCAGTCGATCCAGATCGCCTGACCGCCGCCGAGCGGCGGAATGATCTTGGTGGTCTGATGGCCAAGCTTCTGCAGCCCTGCGACGATGTCCGCCGGCACGCTGTCCTCGAGCTGATACACGCCCTCATAGTGCAGGCCGCGCGGCATATCGATCGCCTCCTGCACATCGCATCCGTAGTCCATGACGTTGGTGAGCAGGCGGGTCTGACCGACCGGCTGATACTGACCGCCCATGACGCCGTACGGCATGACCGCGCGGCCGTTCTTGGTCGCCAGCGCCGGCATGATCGTGTGCAGCGGGCGTTTACCCGGCGCGATGCAATTGGGATGACCGGGCTCGACGCGGAAGCCGGCGCCTCGATTCTGGAACAACACGCCGGTCTTGTTGGAGACGATGGCGGATGCCCAGGAATGGGCAACCGAGTTAATGAACGAGCAGACGTTGCGGTCCTTGTCCACCACCGTGATGTAGACAGTCGACGGGTTCATCGGTGGCGAGACCTTCGGCAGGTCCAGCATCCGGTCCATGCGGATCTTGCCGACATATTCGTCGGCGTAGCTCTTCAGAATACCGGCGACGTCAACGTTGGTGAAAGCAGGATCGGCGATGTTCTGCTCGCGCATCATATAGGCGACGCGCGCAGCTTCGGCTTCGAGATGGAAGCGCTCGATGCTCAAGGGTGCGAACTTCGTCAAATCGAAGTGCGACAGGATGTTCAGCATCACCAGCATGGTGATGCCCGGCCCGTTCGGCGGGCACTGCCAAACGTCGAGGCCTTTATACGTCGTGCCGATCGGCACGGTGGTTTCGGTCTTGTGATTGGCGAAGTCTTCCAGCGTGTGCAGACCGCCCGCGGCGCGAAGTGTCTCCACCATGTCCTCGGCGATCGCGCCCTTGTAGAAGGCATCGGGTCCGTCCTTGGCGATCGCCCGCAGCGTCTGGCCAAGCTCGACTTGCCTGATCACATCGCCGGCGACAGCCGCCTTGCCATGCGGCAGCAGATAGCGCTCGGTGTTGATGCCTTTCTTCAGCTTCTCAAAACCGTTCTTCCAGTCGAAGGCGATACGAGGCGCGACGACATAGCCTTCTTCGGCGGCCTTGATCGCCGGTTGGAACAAGGTGTCGAACCCGAACTTGCCGTGGTCGCGCAGGATCGTGGCCCAGAAGTCAATCGCACCGGGGATGGTGACCGCGTGTGCCGAGGTCAGCGGGATTGCGCGGATGTTGCGCTCGAGAAACCACTCTGCGGTCGCCGCCTTTGGCGCGCGGCCCGAGCCATTATAAGCAACGATCTTGCCTTCGCCTTTCGGCTGGATCAGCGCGAAGCCATCGCCGCCAATGCCGGTCGATTGCGGTTCGATCACCGCCAGCAGCGCCGAAGCCGCCACCGCCGCGTCCACCGCCGTCCCTCCGGCTTTCAGCACCTCGATAGCCGCGAGCGCCGCCTGTGGGTGGGATGTTGCAACCATGGCGTTCTGGGAATGGACCGTCGAACGGCCGGCGAAATGGAAATTCCTCATATGATTAAGGGCTCACTTTGTCGCTGATTTCCCTGATTTGCAGGGCCTGTTGCGGGGTTACTTGGCATATTCAATACCATCTGCGCAATGCTGGGGTGATGCATAAGTCACGGGTGACCCCTGCCCTTCGAGGGCACCTGCTGCTAGATGACCACAATGCCTACCAAGGTCGCCGCTTTTTACCAATTCGCATCCCTGCCGGACTTCCGCGATTTGCGCGAACCGCTGCGGGCGCTGTGCGGCGATTTGAAACTGAAAGGCAGCGTGCTTCTGGCACAGGAAGGGATCAACGGCACGGTGGCCGGCGAACCTGAAGCCATCGACCGGTTCGTCGCTGCGCTCCGCGATGGCGATCTTTTTGCCGGCCGGCTCGATCGTCTCGAGCTCAAGTTTTCGTCGGCGCTGGCGATGCCGTTCGGCCGGCTCAAGGTCCGCCTGAAGAAGGAGATCGTCACATTCGGCGATGCTGCGGCCGACCCGACGAAACGGGTCGGCACCTATGTCGAGCCGAAAGACTGGAACGACGTGATCGCCTCTCCCGGCACCATCCTGATCGATACGCGCAACGCGTTTGAAGTCGCAATCGGCACCTTCGACGGCGCGGTTGATCCCGCCATTACGAGCTTCGGGCAATTCAAGCAATTTGCCGCCCGCCATCTCGATCCGAAGCGGGACCGGAAAATCGCGATGTTCTGCACCGGCGGGATCCGCTGCGAAAAGGCCTCAAGCTACCTGCTCGCGCAGGGCTTTGCCGAGGTCTATCACCTCAAGGGCGGCATCCTGAACTATCTCGAGCACGTCGCGGAAGACGAAAGCCGCTGGCGCGGCGAATGCTTCGTCTTCGACGAGCGCGTTGCGCTCCGGCATGGCTTGCGCGAGCGGAATGGAGAGGATCAAGGCGATGACTGATCTGAAGACGCTCGGCGATCGCATCGACCGGCTGGAGTCGCGGCTGGCATTTCAGGACGACACCATCGAGGTGCTGAACAAGACCGTCACCGAGCAATGGGCGAAAATCGACGCACTGACGCGCCAGCTTGCCGTCTTAAGCGAGCGGTTACAGGAAGCCGAAAGCCAGATGCCGCGCCCGGCAAACGAGCCGCCGCCGCACTACTGAGCAGGTGACATGGTCTCGAAACACAGAGAGGACTAATCCGGCCGGTCCTTGTCGGCCTTCTCACGATGCGGTTTCGAAGGTGACGGCTGCACGGCGCTCGCCGGATCGGAGGCTGGAAAACTGTCGACCAGGCCTTCGTCGAGCTTCCGGTGCATGTCCTGATCGGCCGCGATGTCATCACTGGGCTTGGTCGCGTGCTTGTCATGCGGCGCCGGATTGAATTTCTCTTTCATGGCCGGTCTCCTGACAAAGTTAACGCGTCGAAAACAGCGGCGTTCCTGTTCCAAAAGGCACGCAAACAATCATCCGGCCGACAAACAAACTTGTTTTTCCGCGCCTTTCTTGGTGTATCAGGACACTAGAGCTCCGATTCCGAAGTTCGCAAGCTATCGCGGCAACCTCCGATGCGAGCTTCGGAGTCAATGGAGCTCTAGCAACTTGTTAATTCTAGTAGCGGCTTTTGAATTTGAAGTTCCTATAACGAACTTGCAGCTAAACTGATAGGAACTTCAAATTCACCGCGCTAGCCCCGTCGATCGTATCCGTGAACGCGTATGACAAAGCCTTTCCTCGAAGTGCTCTCCGGCCGAAAACAGGCCGTGCCGCCGATCTGGATGATGCGGCAGGCCGGACGGTACTTGCCGGAATATCGGCAGTTGCGGGCGAAGGCGGGCAGTTTTCTCGACCTGTGCTTCACGCCGGAATACGCCGCTGAGGTGACCCTTCAGCCGATCCGCCGCTTCGGCTTCGACGCCGCGATCATCTTTTCCGACATTCTCGTCATTCCCCATGCGCTCGGCCGCGCGGTGCGGTTCGAAGCCGGCGAAGGTCCGCGGCTCGATCCGCTGGATACGCCAGACAAAATCGCGACACTCGCCTCGCATGCCGACTTCACAAAGCTTGAGCCGGTGTTCGAAGCGGTGCGTCGCGTGAAGCGCGAGCTCAACGACAAAACCGCGCTGATCGGTTTCTGCGGCGCGCCCTGGACGGTCGCGACGTATATGGTGGCGGGCCAAGGCACGCCGGACCAGGCGCCGGCGCGGATGCTGGCCTATCAGCACCCGGACGCGTTCGAAAAAATCATCGACGCGCTGGTTGAGAATTCGATTCCTTACCTCGTCGGCCAGATCAAGGCCGGCGCCGATGCCGTGCAGATTTTCGACACCTGGGCCGGCGTGCTGCCGCCGCGCGAATTTGCCCGCTGGTCGATCGAGCCGACGCGCCGCATCGTCGCCGGCGTTCGCCAGCAGGTTCCTGATACCAGGATCATCGGCTTCCCTCGAGGCGCGGGGGCCTTGCTGCCGGATTATGTTGAAGCCACGACCGTTAATGGCGTCAGCATCGACTGGGCGGCCGAGCCGTCGTTGATCCGCGAGCGCGTGCAAAACCGCGTCGCCGTTCAGGGCAACCTCGACCCGCTGGCGTTGATCGCCGGGGGCGCTGCGCTCGATCGGGCGATCGATGACGTGCTGGAGAATTACGCTGGTGGCCGGCTGATCTTCAACCTCGGCCACGGCATTCTGCCGGAAACGCCGATCGCGCATGTCGAGCAGATGATCAAGCGCGTGCGGGCTTATAAAGCCTAGATTTTACTTCGGCCGGCTGCGCTCGATGATCTCGGTTGCGCCCTTGGCCAATAGTTCAAGACCAACCGCACGGCCAAGTTCGCGCGGCCGATCGGCGGGGCCTGACCGCGACACCTCGATGAAGCGCTGACCGTCTTCATCCAGGACCGACGCCGTCAACGACATCTGCTGGCCAGAGATCGTTGCAAATCCCGCGATCGGCGAATTGCAGTGACCGTTGAGCACCCACAGCACCTCGCGCTCGGCGTCAGCGCAGCGGCGGGCAGCGAGGTCGTCGATTCTAGCGAGAATACCTCTAGTCGCCCAATCCCCCGTCGCGCATTCAACCGCGACGATGCCCTGTCCCACCGCCGGCAGCATCTCGGCGCTGGAGAATTCGTAAGCGATGCGGTTCGAAAGTCCCACCCTTTCAAGACCTGAGCGCGCCATGATCAAGGCATCCGCGGGCCCGACCGCGCCACCATCCGCAAGGCGTTGTTTTTCCAGATTGTCGAGCTTGCGCACGCGGGTGTCGGCCGCGCCACGATAATGAATCACCTCGATCTCGGGAAACAACCGGCGCGCGTAGGCGGCGCGGCGCACCGCATTGGTGCCGATCTTGAAGCCCTTGCCGCGCGCGTTTCTCAATTGCTCGACTGAAAGCCCGGGCCGCAGCACCAGCACGTCACTCGCTGAATCGCGCGCGAGCGTGGCGCCGATCACCAGTCCCGGTGTATCTTCATTGCCCGGCATGTCCTTGAGCGAATGCATCGCGGCCTGCAACTCGCCGGCGCGGACGGCCTGGCGGATTTCGGCGACAAACGCCCCGCCCTTGCCGCCATGCGGCAACAGCTTGCCGGTCTGGTCGATATCGCCCGTGGTTTCGAACTTGACGATTTCGACATCGACATCAGGCGCGGCCGTTTTCAGACGGCGGGCAATTTCCTCCGTCTGGGCCAGGGCCATGGCGCTCTTGCGCGTGCCGATCCGCAGTCGCATCAAACCAAGCTCGTTCTTGTTGATCGAGCTGATGGAATAGCACCGCCGCAGCAGTATGACTAGCGCGCGTCCTGCAAGATCATGTCGGAAGCTTTTTCCGCGATCATGATCACCGGAGCGTTGGTATTGCCCGAAACAAGGTCCGGCATCACGGAGGCGTCGATGACGCGGAGGCCCTCGATGCCGCGTACGCGCAGCCGTTGATCGACAACCGCGAGCGGATCGTTCCCCATCCGGCAGGTCGAGGTCGGATGATAGATGGTGGTCCCGCGCGCGCGGCAATAGGCGAGCAGCGCCTCGTCGCTGGCGACCTTGTTGCCGGGATCGACCTCCTCGACAACGTATGGCTTGAGCGCCGGGGCATGCAAAATCTTCCGCAGGATCTTCAGGCCTTCGACATTGGTCGTGCGGTCGACTTCGCTCGCCAGATAATTGATCCGTATCTCCGGTGGCACGGCCGGATCGGCGCTCCTGATCTTGAGCGAACCGCGGCTTTCGGGCCGTAACTGACAGACCGATGCCGTAAAGCCGGAGAACGGATGCAGTTTTTCGCCCATCTTGTCGGTCGAAAACGGCAGGAAGTGAATCTGGACATCCGGCGTCGCCAGTCTCGGATTGGTCCTGAAGAACGCGCCTGACGTGCCGGCTGCGATCGTCAGCGGCCCGGTCCGGAACGCGGCATAGCGCAGTCCAGTCATCACCTTGCGGAAAGGATTGCTGACGATGTCATTCAGCGTGATCGCCTGCGAGCAGCGCATCACGATGCGGACTTGCATATGATCCTGCAGATCGTGACCGACGCCCGGCGCATCCAGCACGACCTCGATGCCGTGTTGCCGCAACAGGTCCGCTGGACCTAACCCTGAGAGCTGCAATAATTGCGGCGAGTTATAAGCCCCGCCCGACACCAGAATTTCCTTGCGCGCGCGGGCGGTTCGCGGAATGCCGGCGGCGCGATAGGTCACGCCAACGGCACGCTTTCCCTCGAACAAAATTCGCTCAGCCAGCGCCGAGGTCTCGACGTGCAGATTGTGGCGCGCCTTGGCCGGGCGAAGATAGGCGACCGCTGCGCTCGCGCGCCTTCCGCCGCGGGTCGTGGTCTGGAAAAAGCCTGCGCCTTCCTGCCGAGCGCCGTTGAAGTCGGGATTTCTGGGAATGCCGGCTTGAACTGCCGCATCGACGAACGCCGCCGAGAGCGGATCGGCGTGCCGCCAGTCCGAAACCGGCAAGGGACCGCCAGCGCCATGGAAATCGTCAGCGCCGCGTGTCTGATCCTCGGCCTTCTTGAAGTAAGGCAGAACGTCGTCGTAGCCCCAGCCGAGATTGCCGTGCTGGCGCCAGCGGTCGTAATCCTCGTGCTGGCCGCGAACATAAAGCAGGCCGTTGATCGAACTCGATCCGCCCAACACCTTGCCGCGCGGCTGAAAGATGTTGCGCCCGTTCAGGCCCGGCTCCGGCTCGGTCTGATACATCCAGTTGACGGCTTTTTCCTTGAACAGGCGGCCGTACCCAAGGGGAATATGAATCCATGGATTGCCGTCGCGCGGTCCCGCTTCAAGCAGCAGCACCGACGACTTGCCGTCGGCCGTCAGCCGATTGGCGAGTACGCATCCGGCCGATCCGGCGCCGACGACGATGTAGTCGAATTCGAGGTGATCAGAGCCTGACGCGCCTTTTTGATTCATGTTGTTTCTTCGCAGGATCGACACAAGAGAACTGAAGCAAGAGACGAGAATAACTTCACGCAACGACCAGTCAAACAAAAGAGCCGTCCGATCGCGATCCAGGATCGGGCGGCCCACCTCTAAGCAACACGCTTAGATAAAGGCGAAGCTGTGGGCACTACTTGATGTCGACCATTCCCACTTGATTGACGAGGCTGTTGGCCATCACCGGATTGCCGTTGGGCAGTACGGACATGTTGCGCACGATGTCACCGCCGCCGGGAATGGCCCAGCTCTGGAATTTTTCGCTCGCGGGATCGAAGCGGACGACCGTGTTCGGCTTGGCGTTGGATTCAACGTACCAGACCGCGCCCTTGGTGAAGACCATGCCATAGGGTTCGGACTTCGGCCCGCTCGGCGACGGCCACTCCTTCACGGCACCGGTCGCGAGATCAAGTTTGCCGAGATAGCCGCGCGCGAAGTCGGCGTACCACACGGCGCCATCTGGCCCGATCGCGAGACGCCGCGGCCGCGCGCCAGCGTCGGGCAGTGTGTATTCCTTGATCGCCATCGTTTCCGGATCGACCGTCGCGATCTTGTTGGTGCCGAACTCGACGACAACCGGTACACCCTTGTCGTTGATCAGAAGCCCGTAAGGACGCGACTTCGGCGTTGGCGAGGTCACAAGCTTGATGGCGCCGGTCGCCGGATCGAGGCGCCCGATCATATTCGCCTGCTGCACGGTGAACCAAAGAATGCCCTTCTGGTCGAAATTGAGCGTGTGCGGATCCTTTGCGTTCGGGTCTGGCAATGGATACTCGGTAACGATGCCGGTCTTCGGATCGAGCTTGCCGATCAATCCCGTCAGATTTCCGGTGAACCAGATGTTGCCGTCCTTGTCGTCGACCAGCCCGTGCGGACCGGTGAAAGGCGACTTCAGCGTGTACTCGCGGATGGCGCCGGTCTTCGGGTCGACCCGGCCGAGCTTGTTGGCCAGTTGCTCCGCCCACCAAACCGAACCGTCCCGCGCACCGAGCGGATCGTGCGGACGGGCGCCTTGCGTCGGCACGTCCCACATCTGGAGAGAAACCTTCGCCGGGCCATCGATGATGGCTGCCTCCGGGCGCTTGCGCTCCGGAAAACTCTTCATGAGATAGTCGGTCAGCCCGCCCCATTCGTCGGCGGGCACTGGCGCCTGCATGTTCTGCATCATGCGCACCACGGTGAGCCAGCCTTCGGGCGTATAGCCGGCGCGGACGCGGTTGATGTCGTGACAGATGTTGCAGGTGTCGACGAAGCGCTGCTTGCTCGGCCCCTCCGGCCATTCCTTTGCGGTGTATTGCGCATGCGCAATCGGCGTCCAAAGAGCGACCATCATCGACAGAACAAGTAATTTGCTGCGAACCATCATGCTCGGAATCCTTCTTGTCGCCGATCGAACGGCCGGGCTCGGCCTTGCGCCGCCAGCTAAGCTTCGGCCATTCGAGCCGTCAAGGCAGGAGCCGCCGATGAACTCGCGGCTAACAGACGCGTATTCGACAATGTGAAAAATTGGACGGTGTTCTGAGGCGCAAGCCGCGTCAGGGCGTTGGCTCGGCGGCCGCATACCAGTCCGCAAGCTGGCTGCCGGTGAAAAAGCCAACGTCAGGCGAAGTCGTCAGCAGATCGAGCATGCGCTCCAGTTCATGGATCCGATGTGGCACCGCTATCAGATGCGGATGTAGTCCGATTGCCAGCACGATGGCGCTGTCACGGCATTCCGTCTCGAACCTGCGCAGCGTGAATTCCAGACGTCGCGCCATCTCTCCGGTCGCGTGCCGTTCGATCGCGTAGATGATCGAGTCGTTGATCTCGAGGTTGTAGGGCATCGCGATCAGCGGCCCCTCGTTGGTACTCATCCATGCCGGCCGGTCGTCGATCACCCAGTCGCAGACGTAGTCGACGCCTAAGCGCTTCAGGATCTCGGGCGTATCGACGGTTTCGCGCAATCCCGGCGACAGCCAGCCGCGTGGCCGCCGACCGGTAAAGCTTTCGATCTTGTCGAGGCTGGCAGCGACGACCGCCTCCTCGCCGCCCTCGACATGGTTGATGGCCTTCTGGTGCATGCCGTGGCCGATGAATTCCCAGCCCGCCTCGCGCATCGCCTGGGCTGCCATCGGATACGCATCGATCACGCCCGCATTAAAGCTCGTGGAAGCCGGCAAGGACCGCGTTGCAAACGCCTTCAGGATGCGGGGCAGTCCCACGCGCATGCCGTAGTCGGCCCAGGAAAAGTTTGGCACATCGGGCACCGTCTCCTTGCCATGTGGCGGCGTGACGATCGTGCGCGGCATCGGCTGGTCGAATTGCCAGTTCTCGACGTTGACGACGAGGTGCACGAGAATTCTTTTTCGCTGCAGCGGCGGCAGCGGCGCGCGAGCCGACGAAAGCAAATAGGGAATACGCGGATTTGCCATTGGCAACCTCAAGCGGGAACGGCGCCGACCTTCATATCGGACATGATATGCGCCTTATAAGCGACGAAGTCGGTGCTGGTGAGGCTCGCGATCGAGCGCGGACGCGTCAGCGTGATCGGAATAGTGCGAATGATCCGGCCGGGCCGCGCCGACATCACGCAAATCCGATCCGACAGCAGGATTGCTTCGTCGATATCGTGGGTAACGAACAGCACCGTCGTGCCGAGCGATTGCCAGACATCGAGCAGCAATTGCTGCATCGATAGCCGCGTCTGCGCATCCAGCGCGCCGAACGGCTCGTCCATCAGAAGCGCCTTCGGAGACATCGCCAGCACGCGCGCTATGCCGACGCGCTGGCGCATGCCACCTGATAACTGCACCGGCAAGGCATCGGCAAAGGATTCCAGGCCGACCAGCTTCAGCAGGTTTCGCGATTTCGATTCGTAATCGGCGCGCGCAACGCCCTGCACCTGCGGCCCGAAAATCACGTTCTGCCAGACGGTGAGCCAGGGAAACAAAGCCGCTTCCTGAAAGACGACGCCGCGGTCTGGACCCGGCCGCGTCACGGTCTTGCCGTCAAACAAAAGTGTGCCCTCGGTCGTTTTCTCGAAGCCGGCGAGCAGATTGAGCAGCGTCGATTTTCCACAGCCGGAGGGGCCCAGCAACGCAACGAACTCGCCCTCCCCGATCGCGAGATTGATCCCTTCCAGCGCCCGCACCTCGGATTGGCCGGAGAAAGTCTTGGAAACGTTTTCGAAAGCGATCGTGCCCATTTCACGCCATCACGACTGGAACGATTGCAGGCGCCGCCATGCGAGCACCCATCGTTCGATCAACAGGATGACGCGGTCACTGATCAGGCCGAGCAGACCGATGGTCGCCATGTCGGCGATGACGACATCCATGCGTCCGACGTAATAGGCGTCCCACAGCACGTAACCGAGGCCGGATTTGACCGCGACCATTTCGGCGACGATGACGGCGGTCCAGGCGATGCCGAGCCCGATCCGCAACCCCGTAAAGATCGACGGCAATGACGCTGGCAATACGACGCGCCGCAGAATCGTCCAGCGTCCCGCGCCCATCATCATCGCGGCACGCACCAGATTGCGCTCGATGTCGCGCGCGCCCTGCGCGGTGTTGACCACGATCGGATAGAAGGCGCCGAGCGCAATCAGGAACACCGCGCCCATGTCGCGAATGCCGAATACGGCGATAGAAAACGGCAGCCACGCCGTGATTGGGATCGGCCGCAGCAGTTGAACAGTGGGATCGAGAGTGCCAGACGCGACCCTGTTCCAGCCGATCGCAAGTCCGACCGGCACCGCAACAACAATCGCGAGCAAAAATCCCTTGCCGACGCGCTCGGCGGAAAACAGCAAGTTGGCAAGCCAGGTGCCGCTATAGGGATTGAGACTGAGCCCGCTTGAGCCGAATGCCCACACTTTCCATGCTTGCCAGACCCGATCCGGCGTCGGCAACACGCCACCAAACAGCGAACCGCCGTTTCCGGCCCATTGCCAGAGCGCGATCACCATTACGGGAAGGACAACGGCGAGCAGGAGCTGCCGAAAATTCCCGCGGCCAGCGGGAGAAAGTATCAACGAGGCCAGACGGGAAGCCGACAATTCCTGCCTTGAAGCGACGGGTCCGGTCGAGATCGACATTGGCGCAATCCTTGCGACGCGGCGTGGTTCACCCCTCGCTCGTTTTCCCGCTCACTTGCCCAGCGCCTTCTCGACGAACGAGCCGTCCCAATGCGCATCGATCTCGCCGGAGACATCCTTCTGGATCACGCCGAGGTCGGCAAAGCCCTTGGCCTGGCGTTTGATCTGGTCAGGCGAGATCACTTCGCCAAGCTTGATGATCTTTGACGCCTGCGCCGCGACATCCGGCGCCATGCCGGAGAGCTGCGCGTAAGCGGCGGCAAAAGCGGCGGGCGATTTCGCGAGCTCCTCCTGCTTCTTGAGGTAGGCCCAAACAAAGCGCTCGATCGCGGCACGCTTGGCATCAATCGCCGTCTTCGTCGTCATGAACATGCCAAGCTCCGCGCCGACCGCCTTCGACGAACCGTATTCGAGCCCCTTGGCAAAATAGCCGTAGCCATCCATCACGGGGATGGATTCGAACGGCTCCCAGGTGACGAGGCCGTCGACCTCGCCCTTCTTCAAAGCCTGATCAAAATTGGCGCCACCGCCCTGAATGTTCACGGCCTCAAAGCTGTTATAGGGTATGCTGTTTTCGACCAGCGTCGCAGCAAACTGAAACCAGACCGCCGAGCCTGGCGCGATCGCGATCTTCTTGCCCTTCAGGTCGGCCCAGTTATCGAACTTCACGCCGTTGCGGCCGATCACGTATTTGGGCGATGAGCCGACGCCCATCAGCCCGACGACATTGGTCGATCCTTGCGCGAGCGAAATCGCCAGGTCCGCCGGCCCGACGGAGGCCGCATCGAGAGAGCCCGCAAGCAGAGCGGTGCGCGCATCGGCATAACGAACGAATTCGACCAGCTTGAGATTGACGCCGAGCTTGTTCAAATCGTCGGCGACGAGTATGACCGGCGCGAGATGGCCGACCTTCTGGTAGCCGACCGTCAGTTCGACCGGCTGCGGCAACGGCGCAGGCTCCGGTCCGATCGCGCGCGCCGGCAAAGGCAACGATCCAATCGTTGCGAGGATGAACCAAAGTCCAGCAAGCTGTCGCAATGTGCGCACGATCTGCCTCCGTTTCGTTCAGCCGATGCCTGTGGCGTTGCAGGCAAAGATTGCACCAATTCCCGCCCGTTACGCAATGTGCCCTGCCGCTTTGGCGACGATCGGGCGCATCATGGCTGGTCGGCGATCTCGGACGCGATCCCCGTCGGCACCCGGCCGTGCCAGTCGGTCCGGTCCTGCAACCTGATGGCGATCTGAAGCAGAAGCGCCTCACTCCCGGGACGCCCGATCAGTTGCAAGCCGACTGGCATTCCGCCGCTGTCAAAGCCGGCAGGAGCGGCCAATGCAGGGAGGCCCAAATAATTGACGAAGCGGGTGAAGCGGCTGAGCGCGTAAAGCACGCGCGGATTGAAATTCGCGGAAGCCGGGTCGACCTCTGTCACGCGCGGCGTTGCGATCGGCATCGCAGGCAGAATGGCGACGTCCGCCTCATCAAGAAAGGACAAGATAAATTGATCTCGAAGCTTTTCGCGCGCAGCCAGCGCAGAGCCAAGTTCGGTGTCTGAAATTGAAAGTCCCTTGTTCAAGCGCTTGCGCAAAGTGGCATCGACAGCAGGGTCGTCGATACGCGCGCGATGCTCCCGCGTCGCCTCGGCTTGCAGAACGGCCAGCGTTTGCCGATCCGCTTCTTCCGGAAAGCCAGATCTCTCCTCAACCATCATGCCGCTCTCGGCGAGCACACCGATGGCGCTGCGCACGATGGCCGCGATCTCGGCATCGGAGGAATCGAGCGCGTCCTGCAACACCACCGCGCGCGGCAGGTCTTTCGATACAGTCGACGGCTCGCCGGAAACCACGGGCCATAGCAACGCAAGATCGGCGGCGCTTCGTGCGAACATTCCAAAAGTGTCGAGTGAGGGCGCCAGCGACATCGCGCCGTCCAGGGAGATCCTGCCGTAGCCAGGTTTGAGCGCAGTGACGCCGCAGCAATGCGCGGGAATTCGCACGGAGCCCGCGGTGTCGGAACCGAGCGCAGCGAAACAGCAGCCGGAGGCGACGAGGATGGCGGACCCGGTCGAAGAGCCGCCGGGGATCGCATCGAACCGCCATGGATTGAGCGCACCGCGCCGGCCGATCCCGGAAGCTTCATAAGCGAGTTCCGTCATCGTCGCTGTGCCGAGCAGACTGGCGCCGGCCTCATCGAAGCGATCGACGACCGAGGCTCGCGGCGACGCCGGTGCCTGCGGTGTCATGCATCCCCATGACGGCCGGCTGCGTCCAGTCGCGAACATATCCTTGGCCACGTAAGGCAAGCCAGAGAGCGGGCCCTGACGCGGCGCTTCGGCGGGATGGATGTGCTCGACGGCATTGAGCCGCCGCCCGATGCCGGAGAACCGCCGCCGGCACTGTTCAAGCGCAGTAAGACGCTCGCTCGCGGAGAGCGAGCACCAGTCGGGAAAACGAGAAACCGAGGTCATGCACCCGGCTCTAGCATTTCTGCCCGGGCCGTTGAACCGGAGCTCCAGCGCTCGATCGTCCGGAGCTGCTCAGCCCACCATGCTGGTCGGTACGCGGGCAGCGACCCGATACGTAGACGTAATGTGAGCACACGGTTCCTGCTCGCCATGCGAGGTCAGCCAGCATTCGAGATAATGCAGCCGACCGCCGCGGCGAACGATCCGCGCCTCTGCGATCAGGTCGCGCGCCTTCGCCGGGCGCAGAAAGGTGATGTTGAGGTTCGCCATCACCGGAATAACGCCGGGTCCCATGGCGGCGATCACGCAGGCGTACATGGTTGTGTCCGCAAACCCCATGACCATCGGCCCCGAAAAGACCTGTCCCGCGCCGTCCTGCCAGGGTTCGGCGCCCATATACTCATGCCGGTAGGGAAGCCGGACGCGAATGGAGCCCGGCCCGATCTGCTCGACGGCTTCCCCGTGGTGATCGATCGGCGGCAGATTTCTGACGATCAACCCCTCGACTTGCAGGGGCGTGAGCGACGGCGAAGTACCCGCCGCATTTTCATGGCTACTCATGACGCTGTCCCGTTCCCGAACGCTGTGGAAAATTCCAGAGAATTCATCCTGCGCTTGCTGAAAATAACATTGTTATCTATAGAATACATCGTTACGGATAGAGTCAATGCCGGCTGCATCACGAACCTATCAACGGACCCTCGACCAGCATCGCCGGCAGGTGATCGTCAATGCGGCCCGCCGCGTGTTCGAAACATCCGGGCTGGAAGGAGCGTCGATCAGGGCGATCGCTCAAATGGCGGGATGCACGACAGGCGCGATCTACCCGCACTTTCCTTCCAAGGAAGAACTGTTTGCAGTCGTGCTGGGCGGGTCACTGTCGTCGATCACGGTCGAGGTCAGGCGCGCGATGAACAATGTCGTCCCGCCGGCCAAGGCTCTCAAGCGCGGGACGCTCGCGATCTACAAATACTACGACGCGCACCCATCTGATCTTGCCTTGGCGTTGGCCGTCTTTAACGTGGAGCGCAAGGCGAAACTCGGTCGCGGACTCGATGAGGCGCTCAAGCGGCAATTCGACGCTCTGCTCGAACAACTGGCCGAACAGGTTGGCAAGATTGCGAAGAAGCCGTTTCGACCGATGGTCCGCATCGAAGCGGCGGCACTGGTCACCTATCTCGTTGGGCTGCTGGTCCTCAAGCACGGCGGGCGAATTGACACGATAGGGAACACCGCGCCGGTTCTGCTGGCCCATTACACCAGGAATATGGTCGCGCGCCTGAGCGGCGCATCGTGATGCGCGCAAGACGGAAGCATCTCACGTCCGAAATCCAGTGCCTGGTTCAAGAATGTTAACCCGCCTCTCGGAACTCCCGGCATATGCAAGCGTCAACCGTCTGGTATCTTGGCCAGGACACCTGCATTCGATACCACAAGGTCCATCGCGACGTGACGCCAGCGCCAGCAGCGCCAATCCATTCCGTAGACGGCCTGCCGCAGCCGCAGCGCGGCTGGGCGATCGTCACGATCGCGATCGGCCTGGTCATGGCGGTGATGGACGGCGCGATCGCCAATGTCGCGCTGCCGACCATCGCGCGCGACCTTCATGCGAGCCCGGCCTTTTCGATCTGGATCGTCAACGGCTATCAACTCGCGATCACCATCTCGCTGCTGCCGCTGGCCTCGCTCGGCGAAATTATCGGCTATCGTCGGGTCTACATTGCCGGATTGGTCCTGTTCACGATCGCGTCGCTGTTTTGCGTGCTTGCGCACACGCTTGTCCTGCTGACAGCGGCCCGCATCCTGCAAGGATTTGGCGCGGCGGGGATCATGGCCGTTAACATGGCGCTGGTCCGGCACATCTATCCACGCGCGATGCTTGGGCGGGGGATAGGCATCAATGCCATGGTTGTTGCGGTGTCTGCGGCCGTCGGGCCGACAATTGCATCGGGAATTCTGGCGGTCGGGTCGTGGCCATATTTGTTTGCAATCAACATTCCGCTCGGCCTCGCCGCGTTTGTGATCGGCAGCAAATATCTGCCGTATACGAAGCCTGCCGGTCATGACTTCGACTGGAAGAGTGCGGCGCTGAGCGCGGTCACATTCGGTCTGGGTCTTGCTGCGATCGACAGCGTCGGCCACGGCGAAGATGTCGTGATTGCGCTTGCCGAGTTGGGTGCCGCGATCATCGCGGGTTTTCTTTTGGTGCGGGCGCAAAAGCACGTCACCTCGCCGCTGCTGCCGCTGGACCTGCTGCGCATTCCGATCTTCTCACTCTCGATCGCGACTTCGATCGCATCCTTCTGCGGACAGATGCTGGCCTTCGTCGCACTGCCCTTTTATCTCGAAAGCCGTTTTGGCTATTCGGCGGTCGAGATCGGTTTGTTGATCACGCCCTGGCCGATCGCGATCGTTTTTGCCGCCCCCCTCGCTGGACGGCTCGTGGAGCGCTATCCGGCCGGCCTTCTCGGCGGAATTGGGCTCGTGCTGTTTGCGCTCGGCCTCGGCGCTCTCGCGTGGTTGCCGCTCCATCCCTCGCTGTTCGACGTGGCGTGGCGGATGGCGGTCGCCGGCGCAGGCTTCGGCCTGTTCCAGACCCCGAACAACCGCACCATGATCGCAGCCGCCCCGCGCCAACGCTCGGGCGGCGCCAGCGGCATGCTCGGGACGGCGCGTCTGCTCGGCCAGACAATTGGCGCATCGCTGGTGTCACTCTTGCTCGCCCGCTTCCCGCAGGAAGGGACGCGGCTCGCGCTGTTCGCAGGCGTCGGCTTCGCAGTGGCGGGCGCGGTCTTGAGTATGCTGCGATTGTCGGACGCCGGCGCGAAGGGCGCCGAGCAGGTCCGGGTTCAGGAGGATCAGCGGCTGAAGGGCGAATAGCGGCGGTTTGGCAGCCCTGTACAAATTTGTAAATTTGTCTCAAATTTTGTTGCAAGGCTGTCTTCGGGCTGCTACAAACAATCGCTTTCTTCACGCCTCGAACAGGAGAAAGCATCATGGCCGAACTCACCGACTGGCTGTCACAGCAGCATCACGGGCTGAAGACCTACAAGGCCTTCAGGCAGACTCTGCTGGACCGCGTCTCCTCGGACGCTCAGCATCGCGCGCTCTACCGCCTGCTCGCCGGACTGACAGACGAATATATCGCCCGCTACGACGCCGAGGCCGTTCCGGTCGAGGTCGCCGAAGAGACCTACCGGCATTTGCTCGAGATCGTCGCTCAGGCGGAGAAAGCGTTAGCGGCGCCAGCGCAGCAGCAGATTCAGATTTTGAATGAACTGGCAGCCGCCCGGCTCGTGTAACGCTTTAACGACATGCGCCGGGTTCGAAACCGGCGCGCCGCGTCGGTATACGAGACCGAACCGCCGCACGTCTCCGCACCGCCGGGCTTCATAAAAAGCTTGCGTTAACAGGTATTTCGCGATAGAAGTGGTTGTTTCTTCTCGCGTACCGACGAGGAAACAACATGGTTGAGTTGCATAGCTGGCTCTCGCACCAGCATCCAGGTCTCAAGACCTACGTCACCCTTCAGCAAAAGACGGACGCATTGGCTGAGACCGATGCGGAGCATCGTGCGGTCTACCGGCTGTTGTCCTCGATGCTTGATCCCTTCATCGCTTCGTTCGACGAGGAGCCGCTTCCCGCAGGCGTAGCGGAGAGCACATTTCAGCGGCTGCTGTCTGTCGTCCGCGACGCCGAGAGCGCAATCGCGCTTGCTCCGGATCAACAGATCCGCGCGCTGAACCAGATCGCATCCGTCGAGCTGGTCTGAGTCCGTCAAATACCGCCGAACGTTTTCCGGTGATGTGGCCGGGAGCCGGCATTTAGGGCTTTCCTGGGCGCCGAAAATCATGTACGCCTCTGTCTCAAATATGAGACAAATGAGATCACGCACGGGATCAGAGGCAAAAATGAGCGCCACGAATAACCGCTTTGCCGAGATCGGTGAAAGGCTGCGCGCTTACCGGATGGGCCGAGGCCTCGCGGCGGAACAGGTCGCCGAACGTCTCGGGGTGTCGCGCGCCGCGGTCTATCGCATCGAGGCCGGCGAGGTCGTCAAGATCGAGACGCTCGATCGGCTCGCCAGCGTTCTGGAAACTTCAGTCGGCTCGCTGCTCGGCCTCGGCGTCGAATACTACGCCAACGCCGTCAGCTACTTCGAGCGGATGCGGCAGATCGAAGAAAAGTCCGAACAGGTCATCGCGCATTTTCCGCCCCTCTCCTACCTCCTGACGTCGGATGACTACGGACGCCAGCTCAAGCAGACGCTGATCGAGGCCGCCCCCTCCTATGCCGATGACGGCAAGGACTACGAAACCGAGATCGACACGATCATCGCGGTGCTCGACGAGCGCAAGCATGCGCGTGATCGCCGCCACTTGAGCGTCGTCAACTTCGTCAACATGCCGGAGATCGAACGCTGGCTGAAACTCGGCCTGGTCGGCCGCTTCGACCTGCCCGCAAACGAGATCGTCGAGCGGCGCCTCGCCGCACGCGCCGAGGTCGAGCATCTGATCAAGCTGATCGAACAGGAACCGATGGGCATCCAGATCGGCCTGATCGAGGAGCCGCTGCCCAACATCACTTTCCAGCTGTTTCGTACATCCGAGCGCACGCTGCTGGGCCTCAGCCCATTCCGGCTCGGCGGTGAACTGCCAAATATCCGCACTGGCGTCGCGATGCTGACGGCCGATGAAGAACCGGTACGACTCTACGAGCGGCTGGTCGAGAAACTATGGCGGCGCGCCCATAAGGGACGCGAGGCGGCCCATCAGCTTCGCATGATCCTGGAGCGGTCAGCGATGCGATCGCCCACGCGAAAGGCCTCTTAGCTCTTTAGCTCCGAGCCGACAACTTCGAGCGCCCACCGTGCCGCGTCGACCAGGCGACCGGATCGGCGAGAAAGCGCTCGACCTCGGCGCGGTCCTGCGGCGAAATCTGACTTGCCGCCGGCGAACGCAGGATGTCGGCCCAGGTGGCGAGCGGATGCAGCGTGAGGCCAGCCTGCGCGAGCCGCTCGGCCGCACCGGGAAAGACGTCATGATAGAAGATCGTCAGCGCATGCTCGACCAAGGCGCCTGCGGCGCGCAAGCCCCGCGCGAAGTTGAGCTTGCTGCCGCCGTCGGTAGTGAGGTCGTCGACCAGCAATACCTTGAGCCCGTCGACATCGCCGCCCTCGACCTGCGCGTTGCGGCCGATGCCGAGCGGACGCTTGCGCACATAGCGCATTCGCACATTGAGCTTGTCGGCAAGCCAGGCGGCAAAGGGAATGCCGGCGGTCTCTGCGCCGGCGACGGCATCGATCGAGGCTTTCGGCAGCACCGCGGACACATAGCGGACAGCGAGTTGCGTGACCGCTTGCCGTAACGCGGGATCGCCAAGGATGACGCGTACGTCGACATAGACCGGGCTTGCCCAACCCGCCGCGAGAATAAAAGGCTGCTGCCGGCTGACATGGATGGCGCCGCCTTCGAACAACAGCCGTGCAACTTCGCCGCCGATCTCCTGCCTGATCGCTTGATCGTTCATGGCGATACCTCTCCGACCGACCATGGCAGCGTCTGCCCGCCCTGGAAGACGACGACGTCGGTGTCCTCCACCGCGACCGCCGCCATCACGGGTGACTCCCGCCGCTCCAGCGTGATCGTGCCGCGATTGAGCTCGAGGCCGTAGAACTTCGCACCGTTGACCGACGCAAAGGCCTCGAAACGGTCGAGCGCGCTCTCCTCGTCGAAGACCTGCACATAGGTTTGCAGCGCCGTGGCGCCGCCGAACACGCCGGCCGAACAGCATTCGGCTTCCTTGGCGGTGCGGCGATGCGGCGCGGTGTCGGTACCTATGAAGAAGCATGCGTCGCCTGATGTCACGGCCTTGCGCAGAGCAAGACGATGGTGTTCGCGCTTGGCGACAGGCAGACAATAAAGATGCGGACGAAGGCCGCCCTGAAACAATGACGTGCGATTGATGACGAGGTGATGCGGCGTGATCGTTCCAGCCGTGTTTGAGCGATGGGCGCGCACGATATCGGCGGTCTCCGCCGTCGTGACGTGCTCGATCACGACCTTCAGGCCTTCATGCCGCTTGCGCATCGGCAGCAGGCTCTGTTCCATGAACACGGCTTCGCGGTCAAAGATGTCGACGGCCGGATCGGTCGCTTCGCCATGGATCAAGACCGGCATGCCGATCTCTTCCATCCGCGCCAGCACAGGGGCGAGCGCCGGAATATCCGTCACGCCGTGATGCGCATTGGTGGTGGCGCCGGCGGGATACAGTTTGGCGGCGAACCAGACGCGATCCTTGAACCCGCGTTCGATCTCGTCCGGCGAGGTCACATCCGTCAGGTAACAGGTCATCAGCGGCTGGAAGTCGGAGGTCGCCGCGCGCGCTGCGAGAATTCGCTCGCGGTAGGCTTTTGCGGCGGCAACCGTCGTGACCGGCGGCACCAGATTGGGCATGATAATGCCGCGGGCAAATTGCGCCGCCGTGAACGGAAGCACCGCACTCAGCATCGCGCCATCGCGCAGATGAACGTGAAAGTCATCCGGCCGGCGGATCGTGATGCTGTCGACGCGCTTGGGCGCCGCCTTTTCGAACAGTTCGGTCACGCTCATTGGACAGCCTCTTCGATCCCGGCCCGCATTACCGCGATTCCCGCGACGAAATCATCCAGATTCATCGCCTCTTTCGGATTATGCGAGCCATTTTCGTTGCGCACAAATATCATGGCGCTGGGGATTCCGGCATTTGCAAAGACCGCCGCATCATGCCCTGCGCCGCTGGGGATTTCCTCATCGGGCAGGCCAAGCGCTTGCGCGGACTTCCGGAGGCGCCGCACCCAGTCCGAATCCATGGTCGCCGGCGCCGATTCCAGCCGGCGGTCGAAGGAGAACTCCACGCCGCGCTCTTCGGCAATGAGATTACACTCGGAACGGAACAGATCGTAGAAGCCTTCGAGCGTCTCCCTGCTCTGGCTGCGCACCTCGAAAGAAAACGACACTTTTCCTGGAATGCGGGCGATCGCATGCTCGGCGGGGTCGGTTCCGAAAACGCCTGACGTCACGACCACGTCGCGCCCGCGCTCCAAGAGCGTCCGCCAATGACGATCAAGATGCGTCATCAGTTCGGCGACCGCAAACACGGCATCGTGCCGCAGCCAGCGCGGCACGGCGCCGGAATGCCCGGCCTCGCCGAGGCATTCGACCGTTCGATGCCGCACGTTGCCGCGAATCCCGGTGACGATGCCGACCGGAAGCTCACGCGCAACCAGCACTGGACCTTGCTCGATATGAAGCTCGACCCAGGCCGCGACGCGCCTCGCGTCGAGCAGCGCCTCGCCCTTTTCGATCCGCGCCACGTCGGCGCCAACCGACCCCATGCAGTCACCGAGCGAACGGCCGTCTCGATCCTTCACATTCAGGTCTTCCGGCGTGAGTTTTCCGAACAGCGCCAGCGAACCCATATAGGCCTTGCCGAAATGCGAGCTCTCCTCACCACGCAGACCGAACAGCTTGATCGTTCGGCGCGGCGTGATCCTGTCACGCTTTAGACGCGCGAGCACGGCGAGGCCGGCGACCACGCCTGCCGCGCCGTCGAAATTGCCGCCCTGCGGCACCGAATCGAGGTGCGAGCCGCAGGCGAGAAAAGGCAAATCCGGTTCGGTGCCTGGAAGCGTCACGACAAGATTGGCGCCGCCATCGCGCGCCGTCTCAAGGCCATACTCACGCGCTTTGGCTTCGACGATGTCGAGCGCCAACGATTCTTTCGCAGTGTAACTTTCGCGTGTAACGCCGACGCCGTCGAATGACGCCGCGCGAAGGGCGTCGAACAACTGAGCGGCCAATGCACGATCATCGGCGTCGTCGATGAAAACGTTGCGGTTCTGAGTATCTTGCATGGTCATGTCGGCGGACTGAGCCAGGCGAGATCCTGATCGTCGGCCTCCTCGATCACAACGCCATGAACGAGATCGGTCACGCTGCGTATCTCGCGTTGCAGACAGAAGATCTCGATGCCGTCGATGATGCTGACCATCGCCGCCGGCTGCACGAAGGTCGCCGTGCCGACCTGCACGGCGGTCGCGCCGGCCAGCATGTACTCGATCGCATCTTCAGCCGAAGAAATGCCGCCGCAGCCGATGATCGGAATCTTCACGGCTTTGGCGCACTGAAACACCTGGCGCACCACGATCGGCTTGATGGCGGGGCCCGACAGGCCGCCCATGATATTACCGAGGCACGGCTTGAAGGTTTTCAGATCGATCGCCATCGACAGGAATGTGTTGGCGACAACGACCGCATCCGAGCCGGCCCCCTCCGTCGCGCGCGCCACTTCGGCAATATCGCCGGTGTTGGGCGTGAGTTTGACCCACAGCGGCAACTTGGTCGCCGCGCGCAATTGACGGGTGACTTTTTCCGCCGATTCCGCGCGCATCGCAAAGGCCTTGCCGTCCTCCTCGATGTTTGGACAGGAGATATTCGCTTCGATCGCCGAAACCCCCGGCAGCGAAAGCTCGGCCGCAAGACTGGCAAATCCCTCCGCCGTTGGCGCCGAAATGCTGACGACGAGCGGCGATTCGTAAGCGGCATATTGCGGGATGATCTTCTCGATGAAATGCGGCACGCCCTTGGAGGGAATCCCGATCGCGTTGATCAAGCTGCCCGGCCGCTCGACGACGCGTGGCAATGGATTGCCGGCGCGCAATTCACGCGTGACCGTCTTGGTCACGAAGGCGCCAAGGCGGTTGAAGTCGATCACCTTGTCGAGGCCTTCGGCAAAGGTGCCAGACGCGGGCATCACCGGGTTGCGCAGCTTGAGACCTCCGACATTGACCGAGAGATCGATGGAGAACGGCTTGATCATGGCAGCGCCTCCAACAGGTCGAACACGGGTCCGTCCCAACAAACCCTGCGGTTGACGATTTCGCCGCCGACATTGAAGTCGCGCACACAGCAGTAACAAAGCCCGATGCCGCAGGCCATTTGCTGCTCCATCGCGACTTGCCCGGGCAGGCCGAATTCGATCGCGAGCCGCTGCTGCACGCGCATCAGGCGGCACGAACCGCAGGTGAAGTACGCGTCGCACTTTCCTGCCGCGATCAGGCCACGCAGGATACGCTCGACGTTGCCTGGTCCGCTGGTCTGTTCGGAATCCGTGACCGGCACGACGTCGGCGCCGTGGTTCTTGAAGAGATCAACGGAGACCAATAACTCAGGCCGCCGCGCGCTGAAGATCGCGGTGACCTTGGTGCCGTTTGCTCTGGCGGCTTTGGCGAGCGGCGCAAGGGTGGCAAGGCCCGCGCCGCGTCCAACCGCCACGATGTGCCGCCATTTTGGGTCGAGCGTGAAGCCTTTGCCCAACGGCCCCATGATGTCGAGCTTGCCGCCAACCTGGATCAGATCCAGTCCGCGCGTGCCCGCGCCCGTCACCTTGTATAGGAATTCGACCTGACGTTTCACCGGATCGGCGCCATAAAGAGACATCGGACGCCGCAGGAAGGGCTGCTCGCCTGCCGGATGCGGGCAAAGCAGTTGAAAGAATTGCCCTGGCTGCGCCGAGGCCGCGACCTCGCTGCAATCAACAACGAGATGGCGATACTCGGCGTTGACGGCCGTGTTGGCGACGACCCTGGCGACCTCGGCGACGATGCTCGGCTTCCAGGACGCCTGGCCGGATGCAGACGGCGTTGCCGCCGGCTGCATCGCCAAGGATGGACTGTCTAATGACATGACCGCCTCTGTTCACTTGTCAGGTCAACTGCGCGCCGCGGCGCTCGGGGATCAGGAGCCACATCGCGAAGATGTCGAGCACGTAAAGCGCGGCAAGCCCCGCAATGGCCGTTTCGAACGAATAAGCGGACGCGATCGCACCGACCACGACCGGACCGAATCCGCCGACGCCACGGCCAATATTGAACAGCACGTTCTGCGCGGTGGCGCGGGCTGCGGTCGGAAACAGTTCGCTGATCAATGCGCCATAGCCACCCAGCATGCCGTTGACGAAGAAGCCCATGACCGCGCCGACGACGAGCAATTGGATCGGGTCGGTCAGACGCGAATAGACCATCACCATAACGGCCGCGCCCAGCATGTAGGCAAAGAACGCCGGCCGGCGGCCGATGCGATCGGCAATATGGCCGAACATGAAGATGCCTAGCGCCATGCCGGCGAGTGTGACACAGGTCCACATCGCTGACTGCGTCAACGCGAAGCCGAAACGGGTCGACAGATAGTTCGGCAGCCAGATCATCACGCCGTAGTAGCCGAAGTTCTGCACCGAACAGAGGATGACCATGCCGAGGCTGAGCTTGGCGGTTTCGCTGTCTTTCACCAGAAGATGCAGCGCCGACTCCTTTGGATGGTCTTTCGACTTCGCTACAAAGACTTCGGGTTCATGCAGCGAGGCGCGGATGAAATAGGCCGCGACCGCCGGGAACACGCCGAGCGCGAACATGCCGCGCCATCCGATCACGGGCAGCAACAAAGGCGTTGCAATAGCCGCGACAAGCACGCCGATCTGCCAACCAAGACCGACATAAGAAGATGCGCGGGCGCGCTTTGCGGCCGGCCAGGCTTCGGCCACCAACGCCATGCCGATCCCGAATTCGCCGCCAAGGCCAACGCCGGCGATGGTGCGGTAGATCAGGAGATCCCAATAACCGCGTGCAAACGCACAAAGCCCGGTGAACACCGCGAACACGACGATCGTCCAGGTGAGGACGCGCACGCGGCCGAGCCGATCGGACAACATACCGAAACCGATGCCGCCGATCACAGCCCCGATCAGTGTCGCCGTCACCAGCGAAGCCGACTGCGCCTGCGAAAGTCCGAGGTCGCCGGCGATCGTTCGCAGCATGAAGCCGAGAATGAGAAGATCGAATCCGTCCATGGCATAGCCAAGCGCGGAGCCAATCAGCGCCTTCCATGCATTTCTGTCGACAGTGGTCGGAACATGCTCAATGCTGTCTGCCGCAACACTCATTTTGACACCCCTCCTCCGTTGAAATCCCCAACGGAAGGAGCTTGTCATGATCTTGTATCAATTACAATACTAATCTCAAAAATTATACAATATGAAAATAAGATATTGGAAATACTAATTTTTATTCTGTCTCATTAAATGGATTTTGGTTCGCTACACGGCGCGGACACCGCCGCGCGCGCGATCAACAGCCTCGGCAAATATTCTTGATCTTTGCGTCGATCCTGGCGTCTTCGGCCCGAATTTTGGGATCGACACTCTGGCTGTCACTTGGTTCCATATTGGCTCCCGCTACCCAAGACATCGGATGAGTTCGCTGTTCCCAACGCGTTGGTGCCGGGCGGCGAGATATGGGCCTCGTCGGAGGCAATGCCGGTCGTCGTCTGGGCGCACGCGTTGCCGCCATGAGCGCCGCTTCCTCCGCTGGTCTGGGCGAGCGCACAGGGCGGATAAAGCAGCGTGGCCACCATCACCATCCTGACAAGAGCCGGTTTTCTTTTTTGCATGAGGCCTTTCTCCCGGCATTGGCGCAGCCTCTCAGGCGAACCGGCGCCTTTGCAAATCCAACGAAGAGGCAAGAATCCTGATTCCACGAGCAGCGGATCACCTCGCAGCGATCCGCATACGTCCAGATCTCGCTTGGACCGTGATCGGCGCGCGACCGTCGTTGTTCGCTTGGACGGTCTCCGCGACCGTCAAGGTCTCAGCACCCCGAAAGAGCGGTCGCTGAACGGCGTTTCCCGGATTGCAGCTCGCTTTGCTGCGCTGGCAGTTCCAGTCGCGCGCGCAAACCGCAGGGTGTCCGATTGAAAAGCTTCACATCGCCGCCGTGCTCCCTTGCGATGGTTCGGCTGACGGCCAGACCAAGCCCGACACCTCCGGTGTCGCGGTTGCGCGACTGCTCGAGCCTGTAGAAGGGCGCAAACACTTTTTCCTGCTCGTCGAGGGGAATTCCCGGGCCGTCGTCGTCAACGACGACAGCTACGCCATGCGCCTCGCTCAGGAGCTGGACCCGGGCACAGCCGCCATATTTGACGGCGTTTTCGATCAGATTGGCAACGGCGCGCCCGACCGCGGTCGGCCGGCAGCGAACACTGACGTGCGATGCCTCGGCAAACGAGACGTCGCCTCCGAGCTCTGCAAGATCGTCGCAGATATCGGCGACCAGAACGCTGAGATCGACCAGATTGGCCTGCTCGCGCTGCGCGTCATCGCGAGCGAAGACGAGCGTGGCGCGGATCATCTCGCTCATGGCGTCGAGGTCGGCGCGAGTCTGCGCGCGTTGCTCCTCATCCTCCATGAACTCGGCGCGCAGCCGTAGCCTCGCAAGCGGCGTCCGCAGATCATGAGAAATCGCGGCGAGCATGCGCGTTCGGTCTTCCAAAAACCGTCGGAGCCGTTCCTGCATCTTGTTGAACGCCCGCGTCGCCACACGAAGCTCGCGCGGCCCCCGCTCGGCAAGCGGCGACACATCCTGCCCCGTGCCCAGTTGCTCCGCCGCGCGTCCGAAATCGGCGATCGGTTCGGCAAGTCTTCGAGCTGCCAGGACCGACAATAGCGCAACGATCAGAAACCAAATTCCCAATCTGAGTGCAAAGCGCTGCCACGAGCGCTTGAAGTTGCTCGCGGCAACGTTGAGCAGCACCCACTGGCCCTGCGGCAACGCCACCTGGACGAGGAGGTCGCCGGGCTGAGCAGGCAACTCATGGGCAAAGGGATCCTCCGCCTCAGGCAGAGACGAGCGATCGGCGATCAATGGGGCTACATGAAGGTCAGCGACGTGTGCCAGCAGCAACTGGCCAAATCTATGGGGTCGAAAGCCAATTTCTTCACTCTTCGCGATAGCCGGCGCATCGCGCAACAGGACGCCGATCGCCGGCGTGTTGAGCGCCGCGGCAAGCGTCGCGCGCTCGCGCTTCGGACCGGCATTAAGAATCTGCACTGCATTGATGACCCGCCCCTGCGCGATCCATTCGGCGACCTCGCCGTTCGACGCGCCCTCGAGATAGATGAGGACGGCGCTGATCGCGACCATCGCGGCCACGCAGGTGACAATCGTCGCCCCGATCCTTGCAGCGATCGTGTCAGGATAGGACAGTCTCACAGCTCGTCTCCCGCGGTTGTCACCACGCCGGAAAACACGTACCCGCCGCTCCGTACCGTCTTGATGAACTCCGGTTCTTTCGGGTCGGCTTCGATCTTGCGACGCAACCGGCTGATCTGTACGTCGATGCTGCGGTCGTACACGTTTGCCGCGCGGCCGTGAGCGAGGTCCAGCAATTGATCGCGCGTCAGGACGCGCTGCGGGCGCTCGACAAGCGCGAGAAGGATGTCGTATTCGCCGGCTCGCAGCGGCACCAGCGCGCCTGCGGGCGAGAACAGCTGGCGTCTGGCCAGCACAAGCCGCCAGCCGTGAAACTCGAGCACGCGGCTGGCCGTCGAGAACTCCTGGGCCGCGGGAGTTGTGCTTCTTCGCAGCACGGCACGCACGCGGGACAGCAGTTCGCGTGGATTGAAATCCTTGGGCAGATAGTCGTCTGCTCCCATCTCGAGACCAAGGATACGGTCGGTATCTTCTCCTTTGGCCGTCAGCATGATGATGGGAATGGTGCTGTCGGCGCGTAAGCGCCGGCAAAGGCTCAAGCCGTCCTCACCCGGCAACATGACGTCGAGCACGATGAGGTCGATGCGCGCGGCCTGCAATACCTGCTGCATCGCCCTGCCCTCGGCCGCGACCGAGACGCGATATCCATGCTGGACGAAGAACTTCGTCAGCAGGTCGCGAATGGCGCGGTCGTCATCAACAATCAGAAGGTGTGGGGTTGCTATCATTTCGATTAGCTAGCTCATCCCTCGCATCCGCCAAAGCCAGAGATTTGTAAACGAGTGTTGCATCTGCGGCAGGCGACGCAATGCGAAAACAAATCGGTGCCAGTTGGAGGTTTTCCGGACACTTATGACGTGCACCCTGCGAACAGGAAGCAAGTCAGGAAAAAGGGCGGTTCCGTGACATTGCGCGCACGAGGTCACAATGTCTGCAGTCGAAAGCTCGGAAGATGTCAGAGCGGCGTTTGCCGAACCGTCCGGATGGCGGTGCACGCGCTGGATCGCAGCCGCGGGCCTCCGCCTGCATCGGCATCTATGTGCGGCACCTAGCTGGGCGATCAGACTGGATGTCGTTGAAAGCTCCTCGCTCTATCACACACTCGGCCAACTGCTCGTGCTTGCCAAGAGCCGCTCGAGGAGTGCCGAGCCGAATTCGGCAATACTCCACCACGCGCCAGGACACATTCGTGAAATGCGCGAGCCGCAATCATGGTCGGATCGAAACTTCAAAACGGAGCTTGATGATGAAGAGAGCCTTGGCTGCGATCGGGGCAAGCCTGATGGTTACGGCAACGGCAGCGTTGGCCCAGAAACCGCCGTCGAACAACAAGCCGATGCCGGTGCCCGCGCAGCCGGCAGAGGTCGCAGGAGTCTGGCTCAATCCGACCGGCAATACGCGCGTGCGCATCAGCCCGTGCGGCCCGGCGCTGTGCGGCAATATCACCTGGTTGAAGATTTCGAACGATCCACAAACCGGCGAGCCGCTCACCGACAAGAATAATCCCGATCCGGCAAGTCGAAACAGACCGCTCCTCGGCTTGCAGCTGCTCACTGACCTGAAGCCTGGCCGCGCTGCCGGCGAATGGACCGGAAAGGTCTATTCGCCGAACGAAGGCAAATTCTATAACGCCAACTTTTCGATGGACGGGCCAAATGAGATCAAGATGGAAGCCTGTCTGGTGATCGGCCTGCTGTGTCGAACCCAAACCTGGACCCGGGTGAACTGAGGGCCGCGTCCGGCAGCACATTCGCTCCTGTCAATTGCAGCCTCTATGGCGTGGTCAAATGTAAGTCTCTCAACGTTGGCTCGAGGCTGCGGTTGATAAGGTCCGATACCGCGACCTTGAGCGATTCGTTCTGGAGTGGATCTGATATCGGCGGCACTGCCGCATCGAACGGTCGGCTCGGCCCGGTCAGCTTGATGATGCTGGAATTGTCCAAAGGCGAGGCCGTTTTCTTGTCGATGGTGCGAAAGGTGTGTCCGTCGACGACGCGAATGACGTAGAGCGCATGCACCATAGCGGACGAATTAAGCAGCGCGCTGTGGTTGATGAGGCCTATGCCGCTCACCGGAACGCCCCTTGTGCCGAATTTGAGCGTGGCCTTCGTGATGACGACATAAGCGTCAAGGCCCTGCGGCGAGACATGGTTGACGATGCTTTCCTTGAACGGGTCCTCCCGCTTGAGCGGATTTTCTCGCAAGAGGTCCGCGGCTGGAATGGCTGACTTTTTCTCCAACGCCGCGAATATCTCGCGCGGATAGCTAAGGGTCTGCACCTGAAAGTTCCGACCGAGAATCGAGGTTGCCTGAGCGACTATTTGCTCGTCGATTCCCCAGGCTTCGATCGAAGCCGAATGCGGTGCGTTATCGAATCCGGTCAGACCGGTTTCGGTGAAGGTGAACTTGTCGCCGATGGCCGAGATGATTCCGATGGTCTTGATGCCTTGGAGCCGGTTTGTCGCCTCCATGGACGCGCACGCCGAAAGGGCGAGCAACGCCGCCACGGCCGATCCGAGCCGACGCCACCCGATGATGCCCCGCATGGCCGCCTCAGCGGACCCTGAGGTCGAATGAATAGGACCCACCGATTGTGAAACTGGTCTGGTTGGGCGAGCCGCGTTGGGTGGTCAACGGGCTTGCAGCGGCATCGCCGGTGAGTCGCTGATACTCGATGGTGGAATGGACCTCCCATTGCGGCGTGACCTGGTAGCGCAATTGCGTCCCTACCCCAACCGACTGCAGTCCGCCGCCGGCGTTGAAAACCGGCAGCCCCGATGCCAGCGCTTCCGTCTGATCAATGCTGAAAAACGGCGACGTCGCATGCGTGTTGGCGAACGACAGCCGCGGGCCGGCCGACCAGGTCAGGCGATCCCAGATCGGCACGATCGCGTCCGCTGTCAAATCCGCAAATACACCGTCGGCTCCGCGAATGCCGCGACGCACTTCGGCGCGGGCGCGAAACCAGTCGACCGGAAAGTATTCGACAAAGCCGCCAAGCTCGATCGTGCTCTTGACGTCATTAAGACCGTTGAGGGCGGAATCGTTGCTCGCCTTGCGCGCCGGCAGGCCCGCGATGACGGGACCCGCGCGAAAGCCACCGGCGTCAAACAGAGCGATACCGCCACTGTCGCGCGGACTGATGAATTGGTGCTGGCCCGAGCCTCCCGGCTGCGCGCTGAAGATCGGGATTGGACTAAGCGTGTAATGTGTTCCGCCAAGAAAGTACGGCTGGAAGCTGCCGCCGGCGCCGATCGTGACGGTCCAGAGGCCGGACGGCGTCGGGAGAAACGGCACTGACGGCACCGTCACCGGTAACGTCCACACCGACGAATCCGGCTGCGCGGATTGCGCGCATGCCATCGCGGGCAGCGCAGCCGCAGCGCCGGCAGCCAATATCCGCAACAGGACGGCTCGCCCTTCGAATTGCATGACTTTCTGGTCCTGTTCTGGAATGTCGGAAGAAAACGCCGTTTGCCTGCGTTGACGCTAGCCTAGTCGTCGTCATCGTCGTCCCAGGGGGCGACCATCCAGCCCTGCGAGTCTGCGTACCCAACCGGGTCTAGCTTGCTTGTCGCGCCGCCACTGATCGCCAGAAGAGACGACGCGCCGCCTGGCGTGTCGCTCCAATAATCGAGCGACCAGAGTTCGTACTCCGGCAGCAGCAATGCACCGCAGACGGCCAGTGGAAACAGAAGCGTCTTGACGAAGGCCATGAGAACGACAGCTCGACAGATGAGAACAACCAGGCGACTGATTTGTCGGCCATGAACTTCCGCTAGGCACTTTTCCGGCGGATGTCTCGAAGAGCGTCGTTTTGTTAACCAGTGTGAATTCAAGCCAAACGGTAACGATAGGTTACAAATGATTTGCCGCCGCAGGCGCGGCCGGAAGGCGAGTGACCGGATTCGGCAGGTCGCGCGATCACGGCAATCCGCGAACAACCACGACCGGCAGGTGCCGCCTCGATCGACCAAGCCGACCGTCACCACCAGTCATTCCGGAAGCGGTAGTCCGTATCCGGTGTTTGACTCGGCTCGAAATTTAGTTATAAATTATAAGTATCTGATCCATACCGGATCGGATACTCGAGTTTTTTCACCCCATACTTTGGGCCGCTGATCGTCACGATCAGCGGCTTCTTTTATTTGTCAGGTGACGATTGCCGGCAGTGACCGGCGACTTTCTCCCAATCGGCGACGCTACGTCCGCTGTTTGCAAGCTCGACAAGGAGGTTTGCCGGCTGCCAATGCTGGGGACCAAATCGGTCGCGGTACTTCTCGATCCCGGCGAGGACATTTTTCAGGCCAATCGTCTCGGCGTAGTGGATCGGGCCGCCACGATAGCGCGGAAAGCCGTAGCCGCTGGTCCAGACAACGTCGATGTCGGCGGCACGCTGCACAATGCCCTCTTCGAGAATCCGGAAGCCTTCATTGATGAGCGGACAGAGACAGCGCTCGACGATCTCTTTCTCACTGTGCGCGAACTGAGGCACCTGCAGCTCGGCCGCACGCTGGCGCAGAATCGCGATGGCCTCCGGATCATCGTAACGGGTGCGGTCGCCTTTCTCATAGCGATAATAGCCCTTGCCGTTCTTCTGTCCCAGCCGCCCCGCTTCCACCAACGCGAAATCCGCCTGATAGTAGGTTGGATCGATCGGATATTTGTCAGCGTTTGCCGTATGCACGCTGGTTCCGACATCGACGCCGGCCATGTCGAAGACGGCGAGAATGCCCATTGCCATGCCCCACTTCTCCAGCGCCGTATCGACTTCGCGCGGCGTCGAACCTTCCAGTACCATCCGCTCGGCTTCGCGCGCATAGCCCTCCATCATGCGGTTACCCACGAATCCGTAGCAGACCTTCGTCAACACCGGCGTTTTCTTGAGAGGACGCGAGAGGTCGATCGCCGTCTTGATGGTTCCGGGCGAGGTCTGCCGTGTCCTGACCACTTCCAGAAGCGGCATAACATTGGCCGGCGAGAAGAAGTGCAATCCCACGACATCCTGCGGGCGCGACGTCGCCTTGCCGATCTCCTCGACATCCAGCGTCGAGGTATTGGTCGCAAGCACCGCGCCCGGCTTTGCGATCTTGTCGAGTGTCGCAAAAATCTTCTTCTTCAACTCCATATTTTCGAACACCGCTTCGACGACAACGTCGGCATCTCCCAACGCATCGTAGCTCAGCGAGCCCGAGATCAGGCTCATGCGGCGCGCCTTTTCGTGTTCGGTGAGCCGACCGCGCTTGACCATCGTCGCGTAGGTCGCCTCGATGGTCTCGATCCCGCGCCTCAAGCCGTTCTCGTTGGCATCGATGATCGTGACGGGTATTCCGGCATTGGCGAAACAAATGGCAATACCGCCGCCCATCGTTCCCGCACCGACGATGCCGGCCTTCCCGATCTGCCTGCCCCTGGTCTCGGCGGGAATGTCGGTGATCTTGCGGGTCTCGCGTTCAGCAAAGAAGACATGGATCGCCCCTTTGCTTTCCGCCGAGAGCTTCGCCCCATTGACGAGGCGCTCTTCCTCCAGAAGGCCGTCAGCAAATTCCATCGCAAGCGAGGCGCGCACGGCGGCGACAGCGGTCTGCGCGGCAACCCTGTTGGGATAGAGTTTTATCGCTTCCGCTTCGATGCGGGAGAGAACCTCCGGCGTGGCGGTGGCGGGATCGACCTTCATTGCGCCCGTGCGCCGCGGTCCGGCGCCCTGCGCCACCAATTCGCGCGCATAGGCAATCGCAGCGTCGTTGACGCGGCCTTCCGCGATCCGGTCGATGGCCCCGTATTCAAGCGCCGTCCTGGCGTCGATCGGGCGCGCGCTTATGATCATGCCGAGGGCCTTTTCTGCGCCGATCAGGCGCGGCAGCCGTTGCGTCCCGCCGGCCCCCGGAATGATTCCAAGGGTCACTTCAGGGAACCCAATCCGTGTTTTTGCATCGGCAATCCGGTAGTGGCAGGCGAGCGCAATCTCGAAGCCGCCACCCAGCGACGTTCCGAACAGCGCGGCGACGACCGGAACGTTCAGGCTCTCGAGCCGGCCAAACAGCGCGCGATATTCGGCTTCTTTCGGCGGCCCGTCGAACTCGCCGATGTCGGCGCCGGAAAAAAAAGTGCTGCCGCCGCAGGCCAGAACGACTGCCTTCACGCCGGACAACGCACTCAATTGGTCCAGCTTCTGATCAAGACCGGCGCGAACCGCCGCGGTGATCGTATTCACCGGCGGCGCGTCGACCGTGATGATGGCCACACCGTCTTCGATCTTGAGGTCGACGATCTCTTTCCCTGTCACTTCACATTTCTCCATGGCTGCCTTCGCGATCGGCCGCGAAGATCAACAAATCAAACCTCCAAGAGGCTTGCCTCTCGCCGCAACGAAGCGCTCGCCTTCCCGGTGGATCACGGGCGAGCTTCCGATCCGTCCCTATCGGGCCGCGAGCGGACAGTTTCCCTCGCTTTCCGGACGGAACGCCTGCTCTCCGGGAACGGTTGCGACGACCTTCAGCAGATCCCATTTTGACTTCGATTCCTCGGGACGCTTTACCTCCAGCAAGTAGAGCGGGTGGATCTTGCGTCCATTAGGGCGGATATAACCCTTCCCAAACAGAGCATCGTCGGTCGGCATCGCTTTCATGGCGGCAACGACCGCCTTTCCGTCGCCGGCGCCTCCAACCTTGTCGACCGCCTTCAGGTAATGAAGGACCGACGCATAGACGCCCGCCTGCATGTCGTTCGGATAGTTATGGCGAGGGTGCCGCTCGGCAAACCGCTTTGCGAACGCTCGCGTGCCGTCGTTGAGATCCCAATAGAACGGATTCATGATCTGCGCCCCATGCGCCAGGTTCAGGCCCAGCGCGGGAAGTCCGTTGATGCCCAGAATCAGGCCAACCAGCCTCTGATTCTGCGTGAGGCCGAACTCGGCCGCCTGCTTCATCGACGTGATGGTGTCGTCGCCGGCATTTGCGATGCCGATGATGTCCGCACCCGACGCCTGGGCCTGTAGCAGGAACGACGCATAGTCGGCGGTTCCGAGCGGATGACGCACCGAGCCGAGGACTTCGCCACCCGATTCCCTGACACCGTCGGCAGCGCGTTTCTCGAGGTCGTGCCCGAACGCGTAGTCCGCTGTCAGGAAAAACCACTTCTTTCCGCCTTGCGCGACGACGGCTTTGGCAAGTCCGCGGCCGTAGGCGTAAGTATCGTAGGTCCAATGCACGGTATTGGGTGTGCACTTTTCGCCAGTCAGAAGCGCCGTACCAGCGCCAGATCCCACGAACACCTTGTTCTTCTGCGCAGTCATGTCCGCGACCGCGAGCGCTATCGCCGAGTTCGGAAGATCGAAAATGGCGTCGACGCCCTCGTTCTCATACCAGCGCCGCGCGATGGCAATGCCGATATCGGGCTTGTTCTGGTGGTCCGCGGAAACAACTTCGACCGGCTTGCCAGCCGCCTTGCCCCCGTAGTCCTCGACCGCCATCTGTGCCGCAACGACAGACCCGATGCCTTGATACTCCGCGAAGACGCCGGATTGGTCGTTGAGAACGCCGATCTTGATCGGCTGTCCGTGCGCAGACGAGAGGAAAAAACCGGCCAAAGCTGACGCGATCAGCTGCGCACTGAAATACTTTCGCATATATACCTCCCGAGCAGACAAGGCGGCGGGTCACGGCCGCACCCGACATTTACTTATATTTTATAAGTATTTTTTGCCAGCGTCAATTCGCCTGACGGATGCAGGATCTCGGAATGGACAAGCCGACCAATGAAATGCATGAGCGGGTCTCCGGGCCACGCTCAGCTCAACAAGCAAAGACCCGGCCTCTGGACTTGACGGCGCTGCGTCAAACTCCGGGGTTCATGATCCGGATATTGCAGCTCGAAGTCTTCGACCGGTTCTACCGCTTCTTTAAACCGATGGGCATGTCTCCGGTCGACTATGCAATCCTGCTGATTGTTCGCGACAACAAGACAGTCACCCAGAGCGAGCTCGCCGCCGTCTTGAAGATGCAGCTTCCTAATCTCGTGAAGATCCTCACGAGGATGGAACAGGAAGGGACCTTGAAGCGAAAGAGGTCGAGCAGGGACCGGCGGGCGGTCGAGCTAAGCCTTACCGCCGCTGGCCACAAACGCGCTGACGAAGCCGATCAGCTCAACCAGGCATTCAACAAGCAAACGCTCGCCGCTTTGGCAAAGCAGGAGCGAGTTCTCTTCATGCAGCTTCTTACGCGCCTTGTAGAGGAGCATTTGAAGCCACGCGATCCGTGAGTGCGGCCGTGCCCTCGCGGCGCGCACCCGAATCTGCTGCAGCGCCCGTCCACTCACTTGCCGGCCGCGCCGCGCACAGGATGATTGCGCCGGCCAGTAGCGCTGCGAGGCCAATCGCGAGGAACATCGGCGTCGGGCTTTGGTAGGTTTGCTGCAGGAGGCCCGCCACAAGCGGACCAAGGATAGCCCCGACCCGCGCAACCGACAGCTCCATTCCGACCGCGGTCGCGCGAACGTCCGTTTCGTACGAGTTAGCAGTAAAATTGTTCAGGACGAACTGCGCGCCAATGATGCAAAAGCCAGCGAGCGCGACAGCCGCCAGATTCATCACATGGGCATTGTACGTGATGAGTGCCAGAACGCTTAAGCCACCGATCGCCCACCAAAAAGCCAGTAGCCCGCGGCTTCGCCCGACCCGGTCGATCAGGTGGCCGACCGCGAGCCCGCCGAGGAACGACATGACTTGCATCACCGCTCCGAAGGCAAAGCTTGCCGAGAATGTCTCACCCCGCTGCATCATCACCGTCGGAATCCAGCCGGTCAGACCGAAGATGCAGAACAGGCTGAGGAACGCTGACAGCCAGATCGACAGCGTCGTTCGGCGATATTTCGCGCTGAGCAACACCGCGACAGGATTGACCGGTTGGGCGGGCCGCGCGGCCGAAAACGTCGCGTCAGCGTAAAGCGGCGCCCGATCGGGACGCAACCGGCCGAGCAATCTCCGGATCTCCTCCGGCCTGTTCCGGAGCATCAGGAATTTGGGCGATTCCGGCAGCTGGGCGTGGAGAAACGGAAGCAGCACGAAGGAGAGCGATCCGATCCAGTAAAGCGCCTTCCAGCCGAACACCGGGGTTGCAAAGACTCCGGCAAGTCCGGCGAGAGTGCCCCCAAGCGCCCAACCCAGCGCGACGCCCCACAGCGAGAAGGTGTTGGCAACGCGCCGCGGCGCCAGCTCGTTGATGTAGGTCGTCGCCAGCGGCAGCAAGACGCCAAGGCCGAGGCCCGTGAGAAGCCGCAACAGGCAATACGAGACGAACGAGTCTGCAAACAGCGCCGTCAGCACCGTGAAGATGCTTGTGATCCACAAACCACCGAGCAAGGTGCCGCGCCGACCAAACCGGTCTGCAACGAGACCATGCACGGCCGAGCCGACCAGAAATCCGATCAGGCCGCTTGAAATCAATAGTCCCGCCTGGCCGCCTCGCAGCCCCCAGGGACCCGCGACATAGTGGATGACATAAGCCGGGTTGAAAGTGTCGTAGCCGTCGAACAGCGTCAAAAGCCCCATGACAAGGCCGAGCCGCAGATGAAACGCGCTGACTTTCGCGCTCGCAAGTTCCTCGTGCACGTCAATCCCGTGATCCGTCATCACGTCCCCTCCCCTTTGATTTCAACGTCCGGATTTGCCGCTCATTCGGCAGCTTGATCGATCCCAACGGACGCCGAGACTGGCCGGTCGAGCTTGAACAGCCGCGCCGCGTTATCTCTTCCGATTTTCACGCGATCGGTTTCGCTGATGCTCGCGGCATCAAACCAGTCGGCCGCGTGATCGACGTTCTCAAACGGCCAATCGACCGAAAACAGAATGCGGTCGGCACCGATCTCGAGCATCGCGTCGATCAGTGTCTGGGTCCGGAAATTCCCCGACGTCGTCAGGTAGAAGTTTTCGTTGAAATAGTCGCGGATCTTCCGCTTCGCCTTGTGTTTATGCGGCGCCTTGACCCATGCGTTGCGGTGATCGATGCGCCACATGCTATAGGGCAACCCCTCGCCCATATGACCGACGATGATTCGTAAGTTCGGATGCGCATCGAACAGCCCTGAACCTATCAAACGCAGCGCATGCACCGCGGTCTCCTGCCCGAAGGCCCAGGTCGGACCGAGCAGCCAGGAATGTCCTTCATAGATTCGCGAGTCTTCCGGCAAAGGATTGCGCGGGTGCAGATAGAACGGTGTGCCGAGCTGTTCGACGCGCGCCCAGAACGGCCAGTATTGCGGCAGGTCGTAATAGATTGGGGCGCGACCGTCGGCGATCTGCGAGAAGCCGTTGACCAGCGCGCCGCGAAAGCCGAGCGTCTTCACGCAGCGCTCGAGTTCGCTGGTCGCGAGCTCCGGGTCCTGCATCGGCAGCGCCGCAAAGGCCTGGAAGCGTGTCGGCCGCTTTGCGACCTGCTCGGCAAGATAATCATTGGCGCGCCGCGCGATCTCGAGAGCCATTGCTCTGTCAGGGATCGCCTGGACCGCCGGCGCGTTGAGCGACAGGATCATCATCTCGATGCCGTGACGATCCATCTCAGTGAGGCGCCGCTCCTGAATATCGAGCAGACGGCCCTTCAATTCGGGCCAATATTCCGCCGGCACAAAGCCGGCGGAGTCCAGCAGCGTATCGGGGATAGCAAAGTGCTCCTCGAGTGCGATCTTCCCTTGCATGATTCCTCCGTTTGCCTCGCTGCTGTTCAGTATTGGCCGAGCGGCGCAAGCCCGAGCGCCATCTGGCCGTACATCGTGCCGACCGCATCCCAGTTCATGCTGATGTGACGGCCGACGGCGTTGACGTCGCGCCAGGCCCGCTGCACCGGGTTTGCAAGGTCTAGTCCCGCGCCTCCGGTCGAAGCGTTGAGGGCCTCGATCGCGCGAATTGCAAGATTGACCGAAAACGCCTGACCGCGACGGCTGAGAATGCGTTCCTCGACGGTAACGGGCCTGCCGTCACGGACGGTGGCCGCGCGGCGCCGAAGATCCCGCAGCAGAAGGTCGCGCGCCGCGTCGGTCGATGCGGCCGCTTCCGCCACGCGAAGCTGGATGGTGGAAAACTCCGCCATCTTGTTGTTGTGGCCAGCGACGGCTCCGCGCGTCACGCGCGTGCTGGTTCGCGCCAGGTATTCCTCCAGCGCGCCGGTCGCCGCGCCGACGGCGGTCGAGGCGAGGCAGGAGGGAATATTGCAGAGCATCGGAAGCGAGAACGCGGGATTGCCATCATAGAGTGCCGCGCCCGGCGTCTGGCCACTCGTCGTCGCGGCAAAACTCAGCGCGCGATGCGCCGGCACGAAGACGTCGGTCAGCACCAGCGTCTTGCTGCCGGTTCCCGCAAGCCCGACGACATTCCAGGTATCGTCGATGGTGTAATCCGACGCCGGCACCAGCAGGAACGCCGGCGCCAACTTGCCGTCTTCAGTTTCCGACGGCACCAGCGCTGCACACAGCGCCCACTGCGCGTTGTCGCAGCCGCTCGCAAACGACCAGCGGCCCGACAGGCGATAGCCGCCTTCGGTAACCGCAGCCTTGCAGGCAGGCGCATAGGAACCACAGGCCAATGCGTCAGGGTCGACGCCCCAGACGTCGCGCTGCGTCCGTTCGTCAAAGCTTGCGATCAGCCATTGATGGGCCGCCAGCAAACCCGCGACCCATGCCGTCGAGGCGCATGACTTCGCGAGTTCGATATTGAGTTCGACCAGCACGTCGAAGTCGTGCTCGAAGCCGCCGAACATCGCCGGCTTGACGATATCGAAATAGCCGATGTCGCGCAGGGCATTGATATTTTCAAAAGGCACGCGGCAGCCTTTTTCGGTTGCCGCCGCTCGCGCTGCGATATCCGGCAGCGCGGCCGCGAGCCGCGACTTCAGCGCCGCAAGATCGGGACGCGGCGGCTTGCGAGGGGCGGTGTCTTTCAATTGCGCCGACATGGCCATGTGCTGCTCCGCTGTGCGCCGGTCAATGTTTGCTGGTGTGTGCCGCCGAAGCCCCGGCCGGCGTCTCATGCGCCACCGACGAGCAATATTTCGCGTCCTGATAGATCAGGGGCTCGATCGGATCGTGAACGTTGACGGCTTCCGCCTCGCCAATGAAGATGGTGTGCGTGCCGTACGGCACAGCGGCGACCTTCCTGCAGAAGATGTTGACCTGGGCTTCCGCCAGATAGCTGACGCCATCAGCCGAGGTCAGCCATGTGCCGTGCTCGAAGCGGGCCTCGGGCGCTATCGCGCCGCTGAATGCGCTAGAAAGCTCAACCTGGTCGCGGCGCAGCACGTTGACGCAAAAATGCCGGCCAACCTGAATGATGTCGTGAAGCAGCGTTGCCCGGTGGATGCAGACGATCAGCGACGGCGGATCGAGCGACAGGGACGTCACCGCGGTTGCCGTCATGCCGTGGCGACGGCTCTGGTCGGCGGACGTAATGACCGAGACGGCGGCAGGAAAGCGCCGCATCGCAAGCCTGAAGGAAGCCCCCAAATCCCCGGATGTCACTGACATCGGCCGATCCCTTCCCGAAAATTATTACTTTCCGTGACAATAGTTGCATTTACAAATATATGTCAACGAGAAATTTGCAGATGCAACTTTCTGCTTGGGCGGATGGCTGTGAATCGGCTACTGTCCGCCTGCAATAGTTGCAACGAGACAAGCGGCAAGCACTTGTACCGGCTGACGAACTCCCTGCCCTATCTGCTCAACCGGGTCGGCGTCCGGATGGGTGAATTGTTTTCGCGCCGCATCGCCGGCTACGACGTCACGCTGCCGATGTACCGGGTGATGGCCGCGCTCTGGCAGCAAGGTGATCAGCGCCTCGGCGATCTCGCTGACATGACATCGCTCGAGATATCGACTGCGTCACGCCTGATCGGCGCGATGAAGCGCAAGGGCCTCGTCTCGCGCAGGAGGCTGGAAGACAATGCGCGCACCGTCGCGATCAATCTGACGGCAAAGGGCGAAGCTCTGGTCGAAGAACTGATCCCGATTGCAATGCGCTTCGAGGAAGTCGCGATCCGCAGTCTGCCGAAAGATGGACTTGCGAATCTGAAATCCGTTCTGGCGCAAGTCTACACGGACCTCGGCTCGCTTGAGCCGGAGATCGTTGAGGCCGAACGGCGGCGCAAGGCACGACGCTAAGCGACGACTAGGGCGGAGTGCCTGATAAAATCGTCAAGCGTCGGCTCGGTCACAGCTTGCGGGCAAGCAAATTGTTCGGCAAGACGCCGATCGTTTCCGGCGTGATCAGCCCCAGCGCGCCGGCGACATGCCACGAGAACCTGAAACCTTAGCTATGGTCAGGGAGTTGGCTGCCCGCGATCGATGCCCTACCCTCCTACTCCTCGGCTGCTGATCCTATCTGCCGGAGCGCGGCTGCAACATCCAGGATTGGCTGCTGCCCGTCCTTAACCCGCGCGTCGTCGATACTAGGGTTGATTCATGTCAAGCCGGCTTGCTTTCGGTCCTGCTTAATTTTCGTTTTCAAGCGGCGGAGGCGTCATGAATACGACAGGGGTCACCACTCTGGACCATACCGTGCAGCAGACAAACGCCTGGCTGAAAGGTGTTGAGGATGAATTGGTGCTCGACAGTCGCCAGGAAGCTTATCGGGCGCTACGGGCTGTCCTGCATGCGCTGCGGGACCGACTGCCTCCGGAAGTCGCGATCAAGCTTGGCGCGCAATTACCGATCCTCGTCCGCGGCTTCTACTACGAAAACTGGCACGCCGCGGGAACACCGACCAGAGAGCGCCACCTCGAGGACTTTGCCGACCATGTGGCCTCGGAACTGTCTGGAGGTTTTCCAATCGATGCGCTGACAGCCGCTCGCGGCGTATTTGAAATTCTCTGGGAAAAGCTCGATCCGGGCGAGTTCGAAAAGGTGCTGCATCATTTGCCTGCCTCGTTCAGAGCCTTGGGGCGTGGCGAGGCATAGGTCAAAAAGCGACAATTCTCGGCCCAGCAAGCGAGTTAGTGCGACATCATCAGGCACTCGCCTTTAATCGCTCCTTTCAAAGGCGGCAGGGCTCGACAGTGGCTTTGAGGACCTACTCTCTTTCCAGAGTTTACCAGTTACTTGAACCCGGGCCGGTCGTGCTGTTGACCACGGCAGACAAAGGGCACGCAAACGTCATGGCGATGTCCTGGCACATGATGCTGGAATTCGAGCCGCCTCTCCTCGCCTGTGTGGTCAGTGAGGCGAACTTCAGCTTTCGAGCGCTGCGCTCGACGGGGAAGCGGCAATCGTAATCCCGGCGCGCGGTCTCGCCGATAAAGTCGTGAGGGTAGGCAACTGCTCGGGCAAAGATTTGACAAGTTCACAGGCTTTGGCCTGAACCCGATTGCGGCGCGTCAGATTTCCCCGCCGCTGATCGGCGAAGTTTCTGCAATCTCGAATGCCGCGTGACGGACACCAGCCTGGTCAGGCGCTACAATCTTTTCATCCTGGAAGTCGTGAAGGCGTGGATCGATCCTGCGCAGACCCCCCCAAAGCCCTTCATCATCGCGGATATGGGTCGTTTATCATCGACGGCGCCACCATCAAGCTCAAATCCAAAATGAAATAGCGCGTTCAACCTTGGCGCTTGATCGCCGCTCTCGCACGGCTACTCGGCGGCGACACCGTCAGGGTGACGAGCCCACCTCGTTCGCGTCCTGATCCAGTCAACAATCTGTGGCCACAGCCACGCATGAGCTTGTCGTCCGACGAGTACGCCGAGATGTTGTAAGCAAATGCCTCGTTCGCCCGGATATTCGATCAATTGAAATTCCTCAGGCCCAAGCGTCTCGCCGATCGGCCGCACGGAATTCACCGGAGCTACGGGGTCTGCCGTATTGACCACGGCAAGCGTTGGCGTCGAAAGGTCTTTGCACCCAATCATCCGCCCTTCGACATTCAGTATGGCGCGGTGGAAACGGTTCTCGCGATATAGCCACTCGACGATCTCGCTTACGAGCTTCCCGGGCAACGCCACTTCATCGAACGCCCAGCGTTGGACGCGGGCGTGAATATCCATCGCTGCACGATCAGTGGCGCAGGTTATCGCGTCGAGATACCGCGACCATATGAAGGTAACGGGTGAGGCCGCGGCGCTCGCCTGTGAGAGAACTGACCCCGGATATATCCTTGCATCGGAAACCGGGTTCGGAACCAGCGAAACCAGGGCATCCCGGAAAAGGCTCTCGCCCTCCCTAAAACACAGAGGTGTACTTAGCAGTATGAGCCCATCGACAGCGTTGGGCGCGCTGGCGGCGTAGATCGCAGCGAGCGTCCCGCCCAGCGAGTGCCCCATCAAGATCGGCTTCCGCTCGCTTTCACTAGAGCCGATCCGTTTCACGGCCTCAGAGGCCGCTTGCACGCATTCAGTAATGCCAATGTTGCAGGTCGCCTCGGAGGCAGGCAACCATTCCAGCAATAAGACGCGTAAATCCGCATCCAGACAGCGGCGGATGGCGCTAACAGGCGGAGCCAAATCCCAAATATACGGCCGCTTGATCGGCGCGGCCACGATGAGCACGGAAGCGGAGCCGCTAGAGGCACCATAATCGCGCAACCTCCAAAACGGGGCAGAAGCGATTACATGATGGCTGCTCTCGACAGGCCCAAATCCCAACGATGCGTAGAGATCGCCTTGCGCACGACGACAAACGTCCAATATATCAAATTGCCCGAAAAGCAGCGCCTGATCCATTCGCGATCTCGCCGACGCAGAAGAGCTGCTCATCTTTATTTGGGGTTGCAAACGAGACGTTGATCCAGCTCAACCACGTGGCTTGAGACGCTGGAACATTGCGTCGCTGTTGCCGCGTGCATCAAGATTGCGGCGGCCATTGGCGAAGACCTGACATTCGAAAATCCTCGCGGTTGCGCAGCTATGCCTATAAGAAGCGCCGGCATTCTAGTGTTCCGGAGACGCCAAGGAAAAATCGAGGTCCTGCTGGCCCACCCTGGCGGGCCGTATTGGCGGAACAAGGACGCAGGCGCCTGGTCGATCCCAAAAGGCGAATGTGGCCCCGGCGAATCGCCCGAAGTCGCTGCTCGCAGGGAGTTTCGCGAAGAGCTCGGGATCGAACCGGTCGGCACGATGTTTCCGCTGCCTGAGGTTCGGCAGCGCGGCGGCAAGATCGTAACCGCATTCGCTCTGGAAATGGATGTGAACGCGGAGACCGCCCACAGCAATGAGTTCGAGATCGAATGGCCGCCGCGCAGCGGACAATTCATGCGGTTTCCTGAAATCGACCGCACCGAGTGGTTCGACCTCGCCTCAGCTTACGGGAAGATCAACCTGGCACAGAAAGCTTTGCTTGAGGGGCTTGAGCTGATTGCGGACAAGTCTTGACCACGCGCCGCTTCGAAGGCCGCCGTTTGGGTTCCGGCCGCGTTCACGCCGCGGTCAGGAGCCTCTCGATATCGCCGACCGGGTGCTTGGTCAGGTCCTTGTCCAGCTCTGCGATGATGCGCGATCGCACATCGGCATGAAAAGCGGCGCGAAGATCAGCGAGCGTTCTTGGCGGCGCCACGACGATCAACGCCGGGACTTTCCTTGTTCGTACAATCTCCTCCATCGCCGCCGCAGCCTGTCTCGCAAATCGATGCTCTTCGAGACGATGCCAATCAACCGGCTCGACCGCACTCCGCTGACTGGAGTCGAATGCCTTGCTGACGCGGCCCGGCCGCTCACTTCCCTGCTCGTGAGTCGCCGGGTTGATGTCTTCGAAGACGCGCTCGGTCTTCAGGTTCGGATATTTTTCATCACCTTCGTTTCGCAGAAAAAGTGCCTTCCGCCCATCACCCACGAAGACGAACGCGTTGTGCGGGATCTTCAACTTGCTCATCGACGGCTCCTACTTCTTCGATCAAAAGTAACGGAAACGAACGCTCTCAAACGCCGAACGGATAGGTATCGGGCAGCCCGCCGAGTTCAGTCGTAGCCAGCGGAATGATCGCCCGCGTGTCGTCAAACCAGACATATTCGTCGAATTGCCGTGGCAGGTTGGCGCGAAAATAGTGACTCACGAGCTCGGTTTCCGGGCGATAGATCACGCCAATCGCACGCTCAAGGCGCTCCCTGCCGAGCGCAAGCGGGCTACTAAGGTCGCTCTTCCCGCGTAAACCGAGCAGAAAGTGAGCATGGCCTGTTGCATGACAAAGCCGCTCGTAGCTGCCAGCTTGCGAGGGCCGGACCTTCTTGATCTCCATTGGTCCATCCCATTCGCTCGCCGCTGCGACGACGCCGCTATGAGTGCCGAATCCGATCAGATAAGCCCGATCACCGAACATCCGCCGACACAGATGGCCGAGATTGTACTCATCCCGCGCGGCCATCTCGGTCGCCGCCGAATTTCCGACATGCGAGTTGTGAGCCCAGACAACAGCCTTGCTTTCCGGCCCGTAGTGATCCAGCAGGTTCTCGAGCGTCTCGAACATGTGGGTGTCGCGCAAGTTCCATGATGCGCGCGATCCGTAATACATGATGCGATAATATCGCTCGGCGTTGGCGACAAGGCGCGCATTCTGCGCCGCGTCGAGAAAGCGGTCGCCATCATGTTCGGCGTAGGCGCGGCGTTTACCGAGCAGATCCGTCAGGTTGCGGACAACGTCAGATTCGCAGGTCGGATACTTCCCACTCAAGGCAACATGACCATAAACCTTTGGATCACGTTGCCATGGCGTCAGGCATGAATAGCGTTCACGGGCAATCCTTGCCGATTCCGGGTCGATGTCGTCCAGATAGCTAAGCACCGACCTGATCGAGTCGTAGAGGCTGTACAGATCGAGGCCATGAAACGCGACCCGGCGATCCTTGGCGACTGTCCCATTGTGCTTGCGCAGCCACTCAATGAAGTCGCGAACCTCGACATTTCGCCACATCCAGGTCGGAAAGCGCGCGAAGGCTGTCCATTCCGAGGGCGGGTAATTGAAGTGCCGGACGTAATGGTCGACGCGCGCCGCATCCGGCCAGTCGCCTTCGATCGCGACAAACCGAAAGCCTTTCTTCACAATCAAGTCCTGGGTGATGCGTGCGCGCATCCGGTAAAACTCGGATGTGCCGTGCGTCGCCTCTCCCAAAAGCACTATTCGCGCCGATCCGATCCGCTCCATCAGGGGATTGAGATCGACCGTTTCGATCGATCGGAACGGCTCCGCGGCATCCGCGAGCCGTCTTTCCAGTGCCCCCTCGGGATCGTGACCAATTCGAAACTTGCGGCGCGGCAGCCCTGGTTCCGGCGTCTTGCCGGGCCATCCCTCGTCGCCGACGAGCGGAACAAAGCGGACGTCCGCAATGTCCTCGCTTTGATATTCAGCTTCCGCCACGCGCGTCACGCGCACCAATTCCTGAACCTGCTGGTCCGAGCCAACCGGCATCACAAGCCGGCCTCCGATCTTCAGTTGCGATTTCAGGGATTCCGGCACCTGCGGGCCGCCGGCGGCCACGACAATCGCATCATATGGGGCATGCTCAGGCCATCCCTTGGTTCCGTCGGCGTGCCTGACGTGGACATTGTCATAGCCCAGCCCGGATAACCTTTGAGCGGCCGTCTCCGCGAGGCGACCGATGCGCTCAACCGTATAGACCTGTGCGGCGATCTCCGACAACACGGCGGCGGCATAACCCGATCCGGCTCCGATCTCGAGCACCTTCTCGCCGCCCTTGAGCAGCAGCGCTTCGGCCATGAACGCGACGATATAAGGCTGCGAGATCGTCTGCTCATCCGCTATCGGCAAAGGCGAATCGTCATAGGCGAACTCGCGCAGCTTCTCGGGAACGAACAGCTCGCGCGGCACCTTGCGCATCGCATCCAGCACCAGGTCATTCCGAACGCCACGCGCCGAGATGCTTCGCTCGACCATCTCGAGCCGTTGAGTACGAAAGCTTTCCGTCTCGTTGGTGCCTTTTTCCTTCGCAACGACGGGAGCCATGGCAAGACCTCCTAACCGATAATCAGCAGCGCGCGCCACACGGCCCACTCGCGCTCGCTTCGTCAGCCGGCAAGCGAACGGTTGCCGAGGTCACTCGCGCGGCTCAATGCCGAGGATGTTCCCATCATTGACATGGCCGCGGATTGTCTCGATTTCTGTCGAATCGATTTCAAGCAGCCAATTGTGCCATTCCCTCGGATGTCCCTCAGGGGCAACCGGCTCACCACCAGCAGCGTAACGATACTGCGCCAGCGCCTTCATCGCCCGCTCCATTGCATTGCCGTCCTTCAGAATTATGAGGCTCCGCATGTGTCACTCCACAATTTTTCAGAGGGAGAATGACACGTCGTCGAGGCGATATATTGATCGGAATCAAAACCGCTTTGCCACCGACCTTTCATGCTGTCCGGCCAATTCCCGTTGCAAGCTTTGCGCGAACTCGTGCACCACCCCAAGGCAATGTGTGGGCCGCGTCGGCAAAACTCGCGAAACCAATCGGAAGGTCACCTCAAGCGCTGGCCCGCTCCACGGTGATTGCCACGCCCCCACCAACCTCGACGTATCGCAACACGATTGCGTGGTTTGCGTCGGCGAAACAGAAGCCGGGGCCACTGTGCATCTGCATCGGTGTCAACGCGGCTGCCCAGCTCGTCGCGGCTGGATCGGCGTCGGCATCTTCCCCAGGAGAATGATCGAAGCCTATCGCCCCTCCGGCGCGCTTGCGGTCCTCGCCACGAGGCCGATGCTGACAGCAGGGCATGTCTATCTTGCTCACCACGTCACCGCAGATGCAGACCGGATCGAGGCGATCATGCAGATCACCGAAAGCGTCACGGCCGATCTGAACTATTTTGATGTGGCGGCGAACGGTCGAAATCCACCGAGGAAGCGAGTTGCCCGAAGGAGGTAAGCAGCGGTCAAGCCCTCGGAACCGCTCAAACCTTGCGCTCAGTCGAGTTCGAACGAAGATTTGGCTGCCTTGACCGATGAGGCGATGAACCGATGGACCTCCTGAACGCGGCGCGTTCCATGCGTATCAGGATGTGACGTCAGCCAGTAATTTCGAACGAAGCGGACGTCAGGCAGCAAGCGGCGCAATTCAGGATAACGGCTTTTGCTTGACAGAAATAATTTTGAGGAGTGAAATTAAATTTTGAAAGTCGGCAGAGGTTCCATGGCCAGACTGACGGCCGTCGCACGAAAGAGCAGCACCGATACGCTGGAAAATGCCGCGGATGATGCCCGTCTCGTGCAGGGCCTGGCACGCGGACTGGCGGTGCTGCGGGCGTTCAAGCCCGGCGAAAGCTCATTAAGCAACAGCGAGTTGGCCGAGCGGACAGGTCTGTCGAAGCCAACAATTTCTCGTTTGAGCCAGACACTTGCAGCGCTTGGCTACCTGTCGATCGTTCCCCGCACCGGCCATTACCAGCTCGGATCCGGCGTCGTCGCATTGTGCCATTCGCTGCTCGCCGGCATGCCGCACCGCATTGCCGCACGTCCCGTCCTGCAGGAAATCGCCGACTTTTCACGCCTACCTGCATCCGTCGGGATGCGCGACCAGCTCAACATGCTGACGATCGAGACGGCACACCACCCGCGGATGCGACCGGCACGGTTCGACCTCGGCTCACGGCTGCCGATCGAAACATCCGCCATGGGCCGCGCCTACCTTTTTGCCCTGGCGGAGGACGAGCGCGAAGCTCTGCTGCGACGCATCCGCTTGCAGTGGCCGCGCGGCGAATGGCGCGGCGTCCGCGCTCGGATCGACGAAGCCTTCGAGTCGATCGCGAGCCGCGGTTTCTGTGTGTCATTGGGTGATCGCCAAGCCGACGTCTATGCTGTCGGCGCTCCGGTGGTGACGGCGGAAGGCGCGGTTCTCGCCTTTAATTGCGGCGGGATGCCTTCGGAAGTCACCGCCACACAGCTTGAGAACGAGATTGGTCCACGTCTTGCCCGCGCTGCCCGGCAAATTTCGATGGAGGCTCCGAGCCGTGCGTGATTTCACCAAGCAGGGGCGATCGATGGCGATCGGCGAGCACGGCATGGTCTGCACGTCGCATCCCTCCTCCTCGGCCGCGGGCATCGAAATGCTGCGATCAGGAGGCAACGCGGTCGACGCTGCCCTCGCTGCGATCGCCGTGCAAGCGGTCGTCGAGCCGCACATGACCGGCATAGGTGGCGATTGCTTTGCATTGTTCTCCATGGGAGGATCACCACCGATTGCCCTTGACGGATCGGGGCGCGCACCAGGCGCTGCGAGAGCCGAATGGTATCTCGATCGCGGCATCGCCGAGATTCCGCCGACGTCTGCGCATGCAGTGACCGTCCCAGGTGCGGTCTCGGCGTGGTGCGCACTGAACAGCGATTATGGCTCGAAGTCTCTTTCGGAGGTGCTTGCGCCGGCGATCCGCCTCGCCGAAGAGGGAATGCGCGTTTCGCCTCGCGTCGCCTGGGATTGGGGCCGGCAGGTTGAAAAGCTGTCAATCGATCCGGATGCCCGCGCCATTTATCTTCCAGGCGGCCGTGCGCCGGAGGTTGGTGATCCCTTCCGCAACCGCGCGCTTGCGGAGACGCTGCGCGGTATCGGCCGCGAGGGCGCGACCGCATTCTACGGCGGGAAAGTTGCGGAGGCCCTCACCGCCAAACTGAGCGCATTCGGCGGGCTGCATCGACAGGAGGATTTCGCGCGGCAACGCAGCGACTATGTGCAGCCGATCGAAACCAGTTATCGGGGATATCAAATCTATGAATGTCCCCCACCAGGACAGGGGCTGGCTGCGCTGATGATCCTGCGCATCCTCGACGGACTATCGCTCGGTGGCAGCCAGCACAGCGAGGCGGACCGAATCCATCTCCTTGCCGAGGCCACCAAAGCGGCGTATCGCGCGCGCGACGGTTATTTTTGCGATCCGGCGCACGGCGACACGCCGGTTGCGGAATTTCTCTCCGACGCCTTCGCCGCCCGGGCCCGAGGCCACATTGACCCCCGCAAGGCGTCACGGTCCGAACATTGGGACCTGACCGAGCACGAAGACACCGTCTACGTGTGCGCGGTCGATCGCGATCGCAATGCAGTGTCCCTGATCAACTCTCTCTTTGCACCGTTCGGCAGCGGCATCTTCGAGCCGACGACGGGCGTCCTGTTTCACAACCGGGGAACCGGCTTCCGAACGGACCCAAAGCATCCCTGCGTCATCGCCCCCCACAAACGGCCGCTGCATACGATCATTCCAGGCTTGCTGTTTCACGAAGGAAGGCCCGTCATGCCGTTCGGTGTGATGGGAGGCCACTACCAGGCCGCCGGCCATGCGCATTTCCTGTCCCAAATTCTCGACCGGGGGCTGGATATCCAATCTGCGAGCGACGAGCCGCGATCATTTTCATTCGACGGGAAACTGTCGCTGGAGCGAACGCTCTCGCCCGCCGTCTTCGATGACCTCGCCGCCCGCGGCCACGAAGTCAGCTGGTCAGACCTTCCAATCGGTGGCGCGCAAGCGATCTGGATCGATCACCAGCGGGGAATTCTGCTCGGAGCGTCCGACCATCGCAAGGACGGGATGGCGCTGGCTCACTAGTCGAAGGGAACTGAAGCGATGGCGTCGTTGACGGGTGCATCTGCCACCGAGGCAAGTTCGAAGAACGGCCAGTTCGACGCATCCCGCTCACCCGACTTCATCCGCATCGAGAATGTCGGCAAGCTCTTCGGCGGCCGAGGGCCAGTCGTAACCGCGCTCCAGGACATCAACCTCCAGATCGGCCTGGGTGAATTCGTCGCAGTCGTCGGTCCTTCAGGCTGCGGAAAGTCGACCTTGCTTCGTACCCTGGCCGGACTCATTCCGCCGAGTTCAGGAAAGGTATGGTTCGGCGACCACAGGCTTGAGGGGCCACGGCACGACATCGGCGTCGTTTTCCAATCGCCGGTGCTCTTTCCCTGGCGCACCGTGCTCGAGAACGTACTCATCCCCGTCGATGTCCAGAAGCTTGACCGCAAGAAGTATCTGTCACGCGCGCGCGACCTCATCGATCTCGTCGGATTGAGCGAGTTCGAACGGCGCTATCCGGCCGAGCTGTCCGGCGGCATGCAGCAGCGGGTCGGCATCGTCCGCGCGCTGGTCCACGATCCGGCGATGCTTCTCATGGATGAGCCATTCGGAGCGCTCGATGCCATGACGCGCGAACACATGAACGTCGAGTTGCAGCGGCTCTGGACGGCCCAACACAAGACGATCCTGTTCATTACCCACTCGATTCCCGAAGCCGTGTTTCTTGCCGACAGGGTCGTCGTGATGACACCCCGCCCCGGCCGCATTGCGGAAGTGCTCGACATCGACCTTCCGCGCGAGCGGACGCTCGACATGATGAGTACGGCGCCGTTTGGCGAGTACACCCGCCGCATCCGCGCACATTTCGGCTCAGCAGGAGGCATGGACTGATGCCTGATCTCTCTTCGCTCGACACACTCAGAAATCGGATCTTGAGCATCCTGCTGCTGTGCCTCGTGCTCGGCATCTGGCAGGGCAGCTCGATGTTCCTCAACATCCCCGCCTTTATCCTCCCGTCAGCAACCGCGGTCGCTCAGGGGCTATGGCGTGGCACGACGAGCGGCCTCTATCTCCATCACGGTGCCGTCACGTTGTTTGAGGTGCTCGCCGGATTTGCGCTTGGTGGAGTCCTTGGCCTCGCGCTTGGCGTCGCCGTTGCGCTCAACCGGCGATTTGCCTACTTCATCTACCCCTACATCATCATGTTCCAGTCGATGCCGAAGGTCGCCCTCGCGCCGCTCTTCGTCCTCTGGTTCGGCCTCGGCGTGACGTCCAAGATCGTGACGGCTGCCCTCGTGGCTTTCTTCCCGATGATGATCAACACGATCTCCGGCTTGAATTCGGCCGACAAGGATCGCATCGATCTCATCCGCTCCCTCGGCGGCAGCGAGCGTCAGGTATTCACGATGCTCCGCTTTCCGAGCGCCCTGCCCTTCATCATGGCGGGCCTTGAAATCGGCATGGCGTTGGCGCTGATCGGCACCGTCGTCACCGAGTTCCTTGGTGCGGAAGCGGGGCTCGGCATGCTCATGCAGAGCATGAATTTCGTCATGGACGTGGCGGGATCTTTTTCGGTTCTGATCATTTTGGCGACCGTCGGTCTCCTGCTTAATCAGGCGCTGATCATGATCCGCCATCGGGTGCTGTTCTGGGAGCGCCTCGGTCGGGCCGAGCCCGACCTGGCCTCGGAAGAGAACTTCGCCGCCGAATCGAAACGGCCGCGCGGCGGTTCCGCGCTCTCGCCATCGCAGAAGTGATTGCGCAATGAACGTCTACTATTCAAAGCGTCAGCTCGATCACCGTCCTCAGCAGATCATGCTGCTCGGCAAGCTATGTGCCCCCGTTGAAAACCCGGACCGGCTAGACGCCCTGGCGCGGAAGCTGATCGAGGCGGGCTTGAAACAAACGGCGCCCATCGATCATGGCCGCGATGCCATCGACGCCGTGCACAGCGCCGACTATGTCGAATTTCTGGCCTCGAGCTATGAACGCTGGGCCGCAAATCCCAAGGCCGGACCGGAGGTGCTGCCAAACACGCATCCTTACCGCGGGCGAGGATCGGCCCTCGCCCCCTCGGCCAAACCACGTTGCAGCGTCGTCAACGCCGAGGCGGGCTGGTACATCGGCGATCTCAATTGCGCCATCGGCGCGGGCACCTGGGGCGCGGTTTATGAATCTGCACAGGCAGCGCTGTCTGCGGCCCATGCCATTATCGATGGCGCCCCTGCTGCCTTTGCGCTCTGCCGACCGCCGGGGCATCACGCGTTCGCCGACCGCGCGTCCGGCTTCTGCTTCTTCAACAACGCGGCCATCGCCGCCGATCTCATGGCCCAACGCGCAGGCCGAGCAGCCATTCTCGACTTCGACACGCATCACGGAGACGGAACGCAAGCGATATTCTACGGCCGCAGGGATGTGCTGTTCGCCTCCGTGCACACCGACCCCACGACTTACTATCCCTATTTCTCAGGTTTTGCCGACGAACGCGGCGAAGGAGACGGACTCGGTGCTAACTTGAACGTACCGCTGGCGCCGGGCAGCGGCGACGATGCATTCCTGGAAGCCTGCGGAATGCTCGTTGAAGCCGTGCGGACACATCGGGCCGAAGTCCTCGTCGTGTCAGCGGGCTGGGACGCTCACCGTGACGATCCGCTGTCCGTCCTCGAAGTCTCAACGGAGGCCTTTGCCCGTATCGGTGAGCTGCTCGCAGATCTGCAGCTGCCAACCCTGATTGTTCAGGAAGGCGGCTATTCGCTGGAGGCCTCCGAGCAAGCCGCTGCCGCGTTCGTCGGCGCATTCTGCTCAAGGCACAAGAGTACTTAAACCAATGGTCGACCTACGTTAGCCGCTGCCAACAAAACGGAGAGTCAGATGCGTAGTAATACCCCTTTGGCGACTTGCCTTGCAGTGTATTCGGTTCTTACCGCTACAAGTTTCGTCTCTCCGGCATTCGCTCTCGACAAGGTACGCGTAGGCTGGTGCACGAGCGTGATCACGCACGGGGTCGCTCCTTTCGCTGTTGCGACCAAGTTGGGCTGGTTCAAGCAGGAGGGAATCGAAGTCGAGCTTGTGAATTTTCCGGGATCGTCAGATTGCATACGCAATGTTGCGACTGGCGAAGTCCTGGTTGCGGTTGCAACCGCAGAGCCGGTTGCGATCCTGCAGCAAACCGGCGTGAAGACGCAGGTTTTCTATACCGCGTATCGCCGCAACATTTTCGGTGTTGCCGTTCCGGTCGACAGCTCCATCAAGAAATATGCGGATCTCAAGGACAAGAAGATCGGCGTGACATCAATGGCCTCGGCCGGTGTGGTGCTGGCCCGGTCGGGAGCCTCCGATGCTGGCCTCGACCCCGACCGGGACATTCGGATCGTCGTGTCGGGTCAGCCGGCTCAAAGCGTCGTCCTTCTGCAGCGCAAGGACATCGATGCGGTCAGCCAGTGGGACACGCAGTACACACTGATGGGCCTCGCCGGCCAGCCGATGCGCATGCTCGAAGATCCTGAAATCGAGTCGTTCCCAGCCAATAGTCTGGTCGCGAGCGCCGGTTCGATCAAGAACAAGCGCGATCTACTCGTGCGCCTGGCCCGCGCCTACACCATGGGGGTGGTCTATACCCTCAAGAATACCCGTCAGGCGGCGACGATTTTTCAGGACGTCTATCCGCAGATCGTGCCGACCGGCATTCCGCCGGCCGAAGCGCTCGACCGGAACGCCACGCTGCTCAAAACCGTCTCGGAGAAGTGGACGCTCGACAACCCCGGCGAGAAGTGGGGCGAGAGCGATATCAAGATTTATCAGAAGTACATGGACTGGCTGGTACGGGCGAAGATCCTCAAGCAGCCGATCGACGCCAAGGAGGTCGCAACGAACGACCTGGTCGAAGACATCAACAAGAACCTGGACCTCGCATCGGTGGAGCAGGCTTTGGCGCGCTGACGCGCCCGATCACCCATCTCCAGCAAGCAAGACAAGACGGAGTAGATTTGATGACCCAAGCGAGCCTCGAGATTCCACCGAACGACCTTGAAGCCTACTGGATGCCGATGACCGCGAACCGGCGCTTCAAGGCAACCCCGGAGTTCTTTGTCGAAGCCAGGGGCATGCACTACAAGACGCCCGAGGGCCGGACCCTACTCGATGCCATCGCCGGCCTCTGGTGTGTCAATGCCGGGCATTGTCATCCCAAGATCACCGAGGCCATTCGCCATCAGGCAGGCAAGCTCGACTACGCATCGAGCTTCTCGCTCGGCCATCCGCTCGCGTTTCACTACACCAATCAACTGATGGCGATCGCGCCGCAGGGATTCGATCACGTCTTCCTTGCAGGGTCGGGCTCTGAGGCAGTCGACACGGCGCTGAAGATGGCGCTTGCCTACCATCGGGCTCGCGGTGAAGGTCATCGCCAGCGCCTGATCGGTCGCCAGCGCAGTTACCATGGCATGGGATTCGGCGGGCTCTCGGTCTCAGGCATCGGCTGGCAGCGGGCGCAGTTCGGCGTGTTGCTTCCGGGGGTATCACACCTTCCGCACACACATGATCTCGCTCGCAACGCATTCAGCAAAGGGCAGCCCGAGCACGGTATCGATTTTGCGGATGCGCTGGAAAGCTTGTTAGCGGCGGTGGATCCATCGACGGTTGCAGCCGTCATCGTCGAACCGGTGGCCGGCGCAGGCGGCGTGTTGCCGCCGCCCAAAGGCTATCTTGAGCGGCTGCGCGAAATCACCCGCAAGCACGGCATCCTGCTGATTTTCGATGAAGTGGTCACGGGTTTCGGTAGGCTGGGGGCGCCATTCGCTGCCCAGGCACTGAGCGTCACGCCCGACCTCATCACCTGTGCCAAGGGAATGAGCAACGGCGCTGTGCCGATGGGCGGTGTGCTGGTCCATCACCATGTGCACGATGCCATGTCGAAAGGCCCCGAGGCCACTGTCGAATTTGCGCACGGCTACACCTACTCCGGCCACCCACTCGCCTGTGCCGCTGCACTTGCCACGCTGGACGTGTACCAGGAGGAAGGCATCTTCGAAAACGTCGCGCGCATTGCCGGCAAATGGGAAGCTGCCATTCACGACATCAGAAACGCCGGTGGCATCGTCCGCGATATCAGAAACCTGGGCCTTTTGGGTGCCGTGGAGATTGAAGCTGCGCCTGATGCCCCGGGTCAGCGAGCGCGAACGGTTGCAAACCACTGTCTCCAGAACGGAGTCTTTGTTCGCGCACTCGGCGATACGCTGATCCTGTCGCCGCCTCTTATCATCAACGAGGAGCAGATCGGTCAGATCGCAGAAACCATAAAAAAGGGCGTTCAATCGCTTTGAGAAATCGTGCCGCCTGGTAGCGGGGGAACGCTACCGCTGTTTTCTTATCGACGAGCAGATTAGTTCCAATTTTGGATTAAAGCATTTGCTGACGCAGTGTCCTTATTGCGTGGCTGACCTATCTCGCAACTGGTGCTTCTTGTCGCAGCACAATGTAGATCGCAGGTATCACCAGTACCGTGAGCAAGGTCGACGAGGCGAGGCCAAACAGCAGCGAGATCGCAAGCCCCTGGAAGATCGGATCGAGCAGGATGGTCGCAGCTCCAATCATGGCGGCCAGCGCCGTGAGCAGGATTGGTTTGAAGCGAACCGCGCCCGCTTCCAGCACGACCTCACGCAAAGCTTTGCCCTCGCCGCCAGAGTGGCGAATGAAATCCACCAGCAGGATGGAATTGCGCACGATGATGCCGGCGAGCGCGATGAACCCGATCATCGAGGTTGCGGTGAATGGCGCGCCCAGCAGCCGGTGCCCGATCAGGATGCCGATCAAGGTGAGCGGGATTGGCGTCAGGATGACGAGCGGCAGGCGAAAACTCCTGAACTGCGCGACGACGAGAACGTAAATGCCGAGGATTGCCGCGCCAAAGGCCGCGCCCATATCGCGGAAGGTCACCCAGGTGATCTCCCACTCGCCATCCCACAACAGCGTCGGATGCGATTCATCCACCGGCTGCCCATGCAGGCTGATCGCGGGTTTCGGCAGCGCGCCCCAATCATGCGCGTTGATGCGATTGTCGACCTCGAGCATGCCGTAAAGCGGCGCTTCGAAGCGGCCGGCAAGCTCGGCCATCACCATGTCGGCGAAGCGGCCGTCGCGGCGGAAGATCGTCGGCGAACCCTCTTCCGTGGTCGCCTTCACCACCTGGCCCAGCTCGACCACTGTCTTGCTGCCGGGCACCGTGTTTGCGGGCACTGGCGTCGAGGCTAATGCCTCGTTCCAGACCAAACCACGCTTGGGCAGATGCACCGCGATCCCGATCGGGTTGCGATCCTCGCCGCGATGCGAGTAACCGATCGGTATACCGCCGAACAGCGCCTGGATCGTGTCATAGACGTCGCGCTGCTCGACGCCGAAGAATTCAAGTCGGTCCTGGTCGATCGACAGTCGCAGCCGTGGTCGCTTCTCGCCGATGGAATCATCGATATCGACGATGAACGGCACCTCGGCAAAGATCTTCTTCAATTCGGCCGTCACCGCGCGGCGTGTCGCGGCATCAGGCCCATAGATTTCGGCGAGGAGCGTTGCCAGCACCGGCGGGCCGGGCGGGACCTCGACGACCTTGATGCTGGTCCCCTTGGGAATATCCAGCACCTTCAGCTTCTGCCGCAGCTCGATCGCAATGTCATGGCTCGCTCGCTTGCGCTCGCCGCGCGCGGTCAGGTTGACCTGCAGCTCGCCCAGTTCGGGCCGCTCGCGCAGATAGTAATGCCGCACAAGGCCGTTGAAATTGAACGGCGCCGGCGTCCCCGCATAGGATTGGAGAGAGGTCACTTCAGGCAATTGCCGCGCGATCTCCGCAGCGGCGAACAGCGTGCGCTCGGTCTCCTCCAGGCTCGCTCCTTCCGGCAGATCGACAACGACAGCAATCTCGGACTTGTTGTCGAAGGGCAGCAGCTTGACCGTCACCGACTTGGTCGCAAACGATGTCATCGACAGCAAAGTCGCGACGCCGACGCTGAGCAGGAATATCCAGGCGGAGCGCTTGCTACTCACGATCGGCGTAGCGAAACGACGGTAAAGCGCGCCAAGCCGGCCTTCGCCATGCGCAGTATGCCCCGCGCTCTTGGGCGCGAGCCTCAGCATCAGCCACGGTGCGACCACCATGGCCACAAAGAACGAGAACAGCATCGCAGCGGAGGCATTCGCCGGGATCGGCGCCATATAAGGACCCATCAGCCCCGACACGAACAGCATGGGCAGCAGCGCAGCGACCACCGTGAGCGTCGCGACGATTGTGGGGTTGCCGACCTCCGCGACCGCTTCGACGGTAGCCTGAAGGCGAGGGCGTCCATCACGCATGCTCCAATGCCGCGCGATGTTCTCGACCACCACGATCGCATCGTCGACGAGAATGCCGATCGAAAAGATCAGCGCGAACAGGCTGACGCGGTTGATGGTGTAGCCCATCAAGTTGGCAGCAAACAGAGTGAGCAGGATTGTCGTCGGGATCACGACGAGAGTCACGATCGCCTCGCGCCAGCCGATCGCGATCGCGATCAGCGCGACGATCGAGATCGTGGCGAGCCCGAGGTGAAACAGAAGCTCATTGGCTTTCTCGTTGGCAGTCTCGCCGTAGTCGCGGGTCACCGTGACCCTTACGTCGTCCGGAATCAGGCGCCCCTTCAATCCTTCCAGGCGATGGGCGATATCGGTCGAAACCACCACCGCGTTGGCGCCGGCGCGCTTGGCAAGTGCAAGACTGACTGCGGGCACCCGCGTCCACCGCCCCTTCTCGTCGCGCTTGTCGTTCCAGACCCGATGCTCGGTCGTACTCGGACCGATCACGACCGACGCAACGTCCTTGACGTAGACCGGTCGTCCATCGCGGGTCGAGATCAGAAGCAATCCAATGTCCGGAATGCCCGATAGTGTCTGGCCGGCCGCTACGTTGCGCACGATCCCGGTATCGCGGACGTCGCCGGCCAGGAATGAACGATTGGCATCCTTCACCTTGGCCACGAGCTGTTGAAGCGTGACGCCGAATAGCGAGAGCTTTTCCGGATCGGGCTCGACCCTGATCTGCTGGGCGGCACCGCCTGAAATGTAGGTCAGTCCGATATTGTCGACCTTCACCAGTTCCGCGCGCAGCTTGTCGGCCAACTCGAACAGATCCTTGTCCGTCCAGTGCTCCGCGGCTTCGGGCTTCGGCGACAGTGTCAATATGTTCACGGCAACGTCATTGATGCCGCGACCGACGATCAGCGGCTCGGGGATGCCGACGGGAATGCGATCGAGATTGGCGCGAATCTTCTCGTGCACGCGCAGGATCGCATCCTCGAATTTGGTGCCGACCAGAAAACGACCGGTGACCATCACGCGGTCGTCCTCCGTCTGGCTATAGACATGCTCGACGCCGTCGATACCCTTGACGATCGCTTCCAGCGGCTTGGTGACGAGTTCGACCGCGTCCGGCGCACGCAACCCATCGGCGTTGACGCGGATATCGACCATCGGGACGCTGATCTGCGGCTCTTCCTCACGCGGAATCACGACAACCGCGATCAGTCCGACGACGAGCGCTGCAAGCAGGAATAGCGGCGTGAGCGGCGAGTTGACGGTCGCCTTGGTGAGCCGGCCTGAGAGTCCGAGGTTCACGGCCGCTCCAACTGGTCGCCGGCCCGAATGCCGGACAGTATCTCAAGTCCATTCGGAAGCTCGGGCGTCGGCGTTTGGCGGCCGCGTTGCACCGGCACCTCGACGGTCCCGTCTCCTTGGCGAAGCAGTACGTAGTCGATGCCGAACCGGGTCTTCACGAAGCCCGCAGGAATGACGTAGGCCGGCCGCGTGCCGCCGGAGATCCAAACCCGGAGCCGGTCACCGACGAAATATTCGCCGAGCCCCTCGACCGTGGCGTCCGCGACCACGCGGCCTTCCTCGATCTGGGGGTAGACGAGATCGATCACGCCCCACTTGGCCACCCGCTCGCCGGATTCGTCGCCGTCAAGGCGAATGCGGTCACCGGCTTTGAGGAAATGGGCATGCTCTTCCGGCAGCCGCAGCCGCAACTTGAAATCCTGTTGTGCGACAGTCACGACGGGATCGCCAGGCAGCACGACCGAACCTACCGCGACAAGGCGTTTCAAGACGCGGCCGTCCTGCGGAGCAAGAACCTGACCCTCAGTCTGCTGTTGCTGGATTACCCCGCGTTCGGCTGTCTTGGCGCGCAGATTGTTCTGGGCAACATTGAGGGCGGTTCGCGCTTCATCGAGCCTCGTGCGCGGCAGAGTGCCGCGCTCGACCAAGCCTTCGATTCGGTCAAAATCGGTCTGCGCCTGGTCGGACTGAGCCTGCAGGGCCTGAATTTGCGCGTCCAGCGATTTCATCTGCAATACGAGTTTTTCGTCGCCCACGACTGCGATCGCCTGACCATGCGTCACCGCATCGCCTTCCCTGACGTGCAGCTCCGCTATCGTGCCGCCGATGCGGCTGCGCGCCGGGACCACGCTGATACTTTCGACGGTCGCAAAGACTGCCTTCTCGTCCGCGATCGAGACCGGCTTCACCGTGAGCGTGTCGGCACCGGCAGCGACCACACTTGAAAGCAGCGATGCAATCGCTACCAGGAACCGAAAATGCAGCCTCGCCATGGCAATATCCGTCTGTTGCGCAGAAGCGCCTTGTCTCTCAATTCAGCAATGAGCCCGTTCCGCGCCTTGATCTTTCTCAAGGCGAGGCCCCGCGCCTTCCCTTAGCTTTCGGAGCGCAGAACGCCTGATAGAGCGTCTTGAGGATGTCGCGCGCGGGCTCGCTCGCGATCGAATAGAAGATCGTCTGCGCGTCGCGTCGCGCCGACACCAGGCCATCTTTGCGAAGGAGCGCAAGATGCTGGGACACCGTGGAATCCCGCAAGGAGAGAAACTCGGCCAATTCGCCGACCGAGCGCTCGCCGTCGATCAGCTGACAGATAATGAGAAGCCGGTGACGGTTGGAAAGCGCCTTCAGCAGGTTGCTCGCCTCGTCCGCGGCGCGCTCCATGATTTCGCTATATATTTTCATAGTTGCGTATATACGATGTTATGAATATATAGTCAACCAGCACGACAGCCGGGACAACCGGCGGGGCGGTCAAACGAAATGGAGGTCATCATGGCGGAAGTTGTCGTAATCGGAGCCGGTCTCAGCGGAACGCTGATGGCCTATGAATTGCTGCCCCAACTCAGGAAAGACGATCGGCTGACCGTGATCTCGCAAGGCACTGTCTATCACTTCGTGCCGTCGAATCCCTGGGTGGCGGTCGGTTGGCGCAAGCGCAGTGACATCGAAATCGATCTTGCGGACATCATGAAGCGCAAGGGCGTGCGCCTGCTCACCCAGGGCGCCAGGCGCGTTCATCCCGATGCAAATCGTATCGAGCTCAGCGACGGCTCGTCCATCAACTATGATTACCTCGTGGTCGCGACCGGGCCGGAGCTTGCCTTCGACGAAATTCCGGGATTGGGGCCGCAGGGTTACACGCAATCCATCTGCCACGTCGATCATGCTTCATATGCGAAGGAAGCATTCGAGAAGCTCGCCGCGAAACCCGGCCCGGTGGTGATCGGCGCGGTGCAGGGCGCATCCTGTTTCGGCCCGGCCTACGAATTCCTTTTCATTCTGGAGACCGAACTGCGCCGCCGCAAGCTGCGCGATCAGGTGCCAATGACCTTCGTGACCTCCGAGCCCTATATCGGTCATCTCGGCCTCGATGGCGTCGGCGACACCAAGGGTCTGCTGGAAAGCGAGATGCGCGAGAAGCACATCAAGTGGATCACCAACGCCCGCGTCGACCGTATCGAACCCGGCAAGATGACCGTTGAGGAATTCGCCGAAAACGGCACGGTTCACAAGGCCCATGAACTGCCTTTCAGCTATTCGATGATGCTGCCGGCCTTCCGCGGCGTCGAGGCCGTTCGCGGCATCGAAAAACTCACCAACCCGCGCGGCTTTGTCATCGTCGACAAGCATCAGCGCAATCCCGCCTTCCCTAACGTGTTTGCGGTTGGCGTCTGCGTCGCCATCGCACCGGTCGGAGCGACACCCGTTCCCGTCGGCGTGCCCAAGACCGGTTTCATGATTGAGTCCATGGTCACCGCGACCGCGCTGAATATCGGCGCCCTGCTCCGCGGCCAGGCACCGAACGCGCAACCGACCTGGAATGCGATCTGTCTCGCCGATTTCGGCGATTCGGGCGTCGCCTTTCTGGCGCAACCGCAGATTCCACCGCGCAACGTGAACTGGTCGTCCAAGGGTGAATGGGTTCACTACGCCAAGGTGGCGTTCGAGAAATACTTCCTGCGCAAGATGAGACGAGGCGAGAGCGAGCCGTTCTACGAGCGTTTCGTGCTCAACCAGCTGAACATTGCCAAGATCAAGGAAGTCCGAACCGACAAGGAGGTCCGAACCGGCACATGAGCACGACGCGCAATATCGTTTGTGGCAATTGCGGGCGGACCAACCGCCTGCCGGTCGAGCGCGCGCCGAAGGACGCGCGCTGCGGCGCTTGCCGCCAGCCGATCTTCACCGGCCACCCGATCGAGGTCGATGAGGAAGGTTTTGGCCGCCACATCGCCAACAACGATATTCCCGTGCTGGTCGACGTCTGGGCACCTTGGTGCGGTCCGTGCCGGGCCATGGCGCCGATGTTCGAGCGGGCGGCTCTTGAACTCGAGCCCAAGGTGCGGCTGCTGAAGCTGAATTCCGATCGGGCGCCGTCCGTATCGTCGCGGTTCAACATCACGGGCGTCCCGACGCTTCTCTTGATGCGCGGTGGCCGGGAGATCGTCCGCCAGTCCGGCGCGATGGACGCGCGCAGCATCGTCGCCTGGACCGAAGCAAGCCTTGCCCGCTCATAACCTACATCGTTCTTAAAAGGAGAATGTCATGAATATCGATAAAGCCGTTCTGGCCTTTGCCGGATTCGTCGTGCTGCTCGGGCTCGCGCTCGGTGCCTATGTCAACGCCTACTGGTATCTGCTCCCGGCGTTTGCCGGGCTCAACATGATCCAGGCCTCGTTCACCGGCTTCTGCCCGGCGGCAATGGTGTTCAAGAAGCTCGGCCTGCACGGCGGCTGCGCTTTCAATTGACGGAAATGGTTGGGAATCGCCTCAGTCGCGAGAGTCATTGTAGCTTTCTGCCCTACAGGCTGAGCCCCCATGGGCGGCATCGTTCATATTGCTGTTTACACGCAACACTGTGATGATGCTGCCGTTAGCGACGATTTCGACAGTCTCCGGCTGCGCGCGGATGGTCTGGACTATAGTTGCTCGCGATTCCTGCATAGCTGCAGATGACATCTGCGCGTTGACTGTCGAATTTCCCTGAACCAAGAGAAGAAAGGAAGCTATCGCGCCAGCAGGCAAATACCTTAACATCTCGCGATCTCCCAATAGCGGGAAGGTCCACTGAAGATGCTGATTGATGCAGGTCAAGACGGTCGATTGCCCCAGACCTAGTCCGAATATGTGAGAATGAAGGAATTCGTGCGGCGTGAGTGAAGGAATGGCGCCCGAGCCAATATCACCAGGCCGACTGCCTACCGGCATCTGGGCTCTTGGCCTCGTCAGCATGTTCATGGATATCTCATCCGAGATGATTCACGGCCTACTGCCGGTTTTTCTGACTTCCGTGCTGGGCGCCAGCGCCGAAACGATCGGCCTCATCGAAGGTGTAGGTGAAGCGACCGCGTCGATCTCGAAGCTTTTCTCAGGCTGGATCAGCGACAAGCTCGGAAAACGCAAAGCGCTCACTATTGTTGGATATGGGTTGAGTGCATTATCGAAACCGCTCTTTGCGCTTGCAACCAGCTCGTCACTTGTCCTTGGAGCGCGGTTTTCGGATCGGGTCGGCAAGGGAATTCGTGGGGCGCCGCGCGACGCGCTGATAGGGGAAATGGTGCCATCGGAGCTACGTGGCGCCGCCTATGGCCTGAGGCAGGCCCTCGACACGGCAGGCGCATTCGCAGGACCATTGATCGCTATCGCGCTCATGGCCGCATTGCAGGACGATTTTCGGTTAGTGTTCTGGCTTGCCTTGATTCCCGGCTTTCTCTCGGTACTTGTGCTTGTTTTCGGCGTACGGGAGCCGGAGCACGAAGCGACGAAGCTGCAAGCACCGCTAAAGTTCGCCGACCTCAAGACCGCAGGCACTGCGTACTGGATCGTGGTGGGCATAGGCGCCGTGCTGACGTTAGCGCGCTTCAGCGAGGCCTTTCTGATTTTGCGGGCGCAGACTGCTGGGCTCGCACTCGCGCTGGCGCCGCTTGTACTGGTCGTTATGAATATAGTCTACGCACTTTCGGCCTATCCGCTTGGTGCCCTGTCAGATCGCGTTGACCGCAAACCCCTGCTCGTCATCGGGTTTGCGGTCCTCATTGCCGCTGATGTCATCCTCGCCGTCGCGTCGGATATCCCGACCGTAATGATCGGCGTCGCGCTCTGGGGTCTCCATATGGGCATGACGCAAGGGTTACTCGCGGCGCTTGTCGCCGACGAGGCGCCGCAATACCTGCGCGCGACAGCTTTCGGTGTCTTCAACTTCGTCTGCGGGATCGCCCTCTTGTTAGCGAGCCTAACGGCGGGACTCCTTTGGGAAATGGCTGGGCCTTATGCCACATTCATGGCGGGCGCGACTTTTACGGCAGTGGGGCTTGTCGCAACCGCGATGTTTCTGCGCAAGCGACGTGCATCCCAGCCGTCGCACTAGACGGCCCAGTGACGGCGACGCCCTCCGCCGCATCACATCATTCCGCTTCGCTCCAGAACAGCTGATCGGCTGTCTTCCTCTGGATGTCGCTCAGCTCGCGCTATATTCATGGCTTCCATGCGGACTCAAGTCCACAATGAGCAGGCTATTCAGTTGCGTAAGCGCGGGAGCATTCGCCGCAGAGTGTTGTCGCCAAAAACGATATGATGCAGGACCGCAGCCGCCATATGGAAGGCCGCCAAGATCACGAGGAGGTTGGCCAAGATTTCATGCACTTCCTTGAGGCTGTGCGCGAATGCCTTGTCAGCGACCCACGGTGATGGAATTTCCGCAAGTCCGAATAGCGGCAGCGAATGGCCCTGCGCGAACTGTAGTGCAATGCCGAACAAGGGTACCAGGACCAACAATCCATAGAGGACGTAGTGCATCACCCGGGAGACCGGATCAGTCCACTCGATCAGCCGTTTTCCGAACTCGGTCGCAAGACTCTTGGGGGGAGGATTGGCGATGCGCCACGGTATTCGCACGAATGCGATCACCAGGATCGTCAGTCCGATCCAGATATGTATCAACAACCCGGAATCCCGTGCTGGCCCCTTGGAGAGCTCGTCGCCGAACGTGCCGAGCATCCACGCCGCCATAACAAAGAGAACAGTCATCCAATGCAACGTCTTGGCAATGGGGCCGTAGTCTTCGATCACGGTTTTCTTCATGACACGTCACCCTCTTATACTCAAAGGGTAACGCCCGCCTGAAAAGTGAAAGTTGATCTGCATCAACTGAGAAATGTCAGTTGATGCTTATTATGGCGTAAAGTGCTGTTTGGAAGCCGAGAAACCGTGAACAATGAACTTGGAGCCTTCCGCGAAGATGCAGAGCGGACCAAATCCGCTTCCTCGCGCCTGCATCCCGCTATCCTGGCCTGCGTCGTCGTTGCAGCGACGCTTGCGGTCTGGAAGCTTTCCGACGTGCTCGTCCTGGCGTTCGGTGCCGCTCTTCTAGCCCTGTTGTTGCGCGGTCTTGCGCATGAGGTAAGCCGCCGCACACGAGCACCAGAGAGCTGGGCCGTCATCCCGGTCTTGCTCTTGCTCCTCGGATCAATTGTCGCTGTCGGCTGGCTGTTCGGTGCGCAGATCACTTCGCAGTTCAATTTGCTTGCGAAGGACTTGCCGCAAAGTCTCGCGCAGCTTGCCCGTGAACTGGGATCGAGCTGGTGGGGGGTATGGCTTCTTGGTCACGCGCAGGACGTCAACCTTGGCAACGTCACGGCGCCGGTTGCGAGCTATGCGGCAGCATTATTTGGTTCGGTCTTCCGAACCGTGGCCTATGTCGCCGTCCTGTTGTTTGCCGCGTTGTATTTCGCCGTGCAGCCTGCCCGATATCTGGAAGGTTTGTTGCGGTTGGTGCCTGCGCCTCGGCGCCGCGTTGCGAGGGAAATGCTCGAGCTTCTTGGAGTTACGCTCAGGCGCTGGCTCATCGGCCAATCGATTACGATGACGGTTGTCGGCACACTGACCGCAATTGGTTTAGCGTTTCTGGGGGTAACGGCACCGTTAGCGCTCGGCTTGATCGCTGGCATGTTTGCGTTCGTTCCTTATGTCGGTCCTATCCTGGCGTCTATCTCAGGGATACTGATGGCTGCAATGCAGGGACCCGTAATGGTGGGCTATGTCATTGCCCTGTACGCCAGCATTCACTTTCTGGAAGGCAATATCATCAACCCGCTGGTCCAGGCTGAGGCGGTTGAACTGCCGCCCGTCCTCACACTTTTCGCGACACTCGTCTTTGGCCTCTTGTTGGGCCCAGTTGGCGTATTGATGGCGGCTCCACTTACTGTCGTCCTGCTCGTCGCGGTGAACGCGCTCTACATCGAGGAAATGCTCAGCGAGCGCCGCGTCTGGCCTTCGCGCGCGAAGTCGTGGGACGTTCAGAGATTGATAAAGCCGGCAGCAAGCCCGCCAGCCCATGCCCCCACGATCAAAAAGATCAAACCAGGCACCACGCGAAGCATGTAAGCACGCTCCCGCTGGGGGAGTAGCGGCAGCACGATGAGCGTCGCCTCACCAAAGATAAGCGCGTTCTCCAGGCAATCCAAGGTCTCTTGATCCATCTCAAAGAGGCCTGCTTGGACGAGCTCTAATCTTTCTTGATCGCCAGATGCAGAGATGAGCCTGTGTCCAGGACCGTGCCCAACAAGCGAAGAGAATTCAGCCCCCTTGAGGAAGCGGAAATGCTGCTCGAGGGAGCCGAGCATGCCGCTAGGTCGCGCTGGCTGATTCTGCTCATCGAGGGCGTTGCACTCGTCGGGTTTGGCACGCTCGCGCTTTTCATCGCGCCGCTGATGTCGCTGGGGACCGTTACTTCGCTGGGTTGGCTTTTCTTCGTCAGTGGCATAGCCGCCATGATTGCCTACTCTCGGCTCTATCCGGCGGCGAGATTTGCCTACCTGCTGCTTGTCGCGGCATTCGCTCTGATTGCGGGGTTTGCGTTGTTGGTCAAACCATGGAGCGGCGCCATTTCGCTCACCGTAGTCCTGATTATTTGCCTTGCTCTTGTTGGCGTCGCCAAGCTCACTTATCCGCTGCAGCGTTTCGGATACC
>NZ_DASREO010000112.1:0-136883 GCF_035652035.1 Bradyrhizobium sp. | reverse complement strand
ATTGATCAGACCGATGTTCGGACCTTCGGGCGTCTCGATCGGACAGATGCGGCCGTAATGCGTCGGGTGCACGTCGCGCACCTCGAAGCCGGCGCGCTCGCGGGTCAGACCGCCCGGGCCAAGCGCCGACAGGCGCCGCTTATGGGTGATCTCCGACAGCGGGTTGGTCTGGTCCATGAACTGCGAGAGCTGCGAGGAGCCGAAGAACTCGCGCACGGCGGCAGCCGCCGGCTTCGCGTTGATCAGGTCCTGCGGCATCACGGTATCGATATCGACACTCGACATGCGCTCCTTGATCGCACGCTCCATGCGGAGCAGGCCGATGCGATACTGGTTCTCCATGAGCTCGCCGACCGAGCGCACCCGGCGGTTGCCGAGATGGTCGATGTCGTCGATCTCGCCCTTGCCGTCGCGCAGGTCGACCAGCGTCTTGATGACCGCGAGGATATCTTCCTTGCGCAGCGTGCGATGGGTGTCGGGCGCATCGAGTTCGAGGCGCATGTTCATCTTGACGCGGCCCACGGCCGACAGGTCATAGCGCTCGCTGTCGAAGAACAGCGACTGGAACATGGCCTGAGCCGAGTCCAGCGTCGGCGGCTCGCCCGGACGCATGACGCGATAGATGTCGAACAGCGCGTCTTCGCGCGTCATGTTCTTGTCGGCATGCAGCGTGTTGCGGATGTAGGGGCCGACATTGACATGGTCGATGTCGAGAATCGGCAGTTCCTTGTAGCCCTGCTCGTTCAGCGCCTTCATCAGCTTGTCGGTGATCTCTTCACCGGCTTCGGCATGGATTTCGCCGGTCTTCGGATTGACGAGGTCTTCGGCGAGATAGTTGCCGACCAGCTCCTCATCCGACATCCGCAGCGCCTTCAGCCCCTTCTCCTGGAGTTGGCGCGCGGCGCGCACGGTGAGCTTCTTGCCGGCTTCCAGCACCACCTTGCCGGTGTCGGCGTCGATCAGGTCGTTGACCGTCGAGTAGCCGCGGAAACGGGTGGCGTCGAACGGCACGCGCCAGCCTTCCTTGGCGCGCTTGTAGTTGATCTTCTTGTAGAAGGTCGAAAGGATCTGCTCACCGTCGAGACCCAGCGCGAACATCAACGACGTCACCGGAATCTTGCGGCGACGGTCGATACGCGCATAGACGATGTCCTTGGCGTCGAATTCGATGTCGAGCCAGGAGCCACGATACGGAATGACGCGGGCCGCGAACAGCAGCTTGCCCGAAGAATGCGTCTTGCCCTTGTCGTGGTCGAAGAACACGCCGGGCGAACGGTGCATCTGGGAGACGATGACGCGCTCGGTGCCGTTGACGATAAAGGTGCCGTTCATCGTCATGAGCGGGATATCGCCCATGTAGACGTCCTGCTCCTTGATGTCCTTCACCGACTTCGCGCCGGTTTCCTCGTCGATATCGAACACGATCAGGCGCAGCGTCACCTTCAGCGGCGCAGCGAAGGTCATGCCGCGCTGGCGGCACTCGTCGACGTCGTATTTCGGCGGCTCGAATTCATAGCGCACGAACTCCAGCATCGAGGTGCCGGAGAAATCCGAGATCGGAAACACCGAGCGGAAGACTGCCTGCAAGCCCTCATCGAGACGGCCGCCCTGCGGCTCGTCCACCATCAGGAACTGATCGTAGGACGCCTTCTGAACCTCGATGAGGTTCGGCATCTCTGCGACTTCCTTGATGTGACCGAAAAACTTGCGAACGCGTTTGCGACCGGTGAACGTCTGTTGCGCCATCGTGGCCTCTCGTTTCGCCGCCCCAACAAGGAGCGGACCTTTCCGAAAGCGCGGGGTCGCCTTCGGAGTTGAATGTCTACTCGTCCTTCGGCCCAGCCCGCCCTCATCAGGACCTGAAAATCCTGAATCGAAGTACCCGGTACTCAAAGAACGCAAAGCGACGCACGGGGCGCTTCAACACACCCGCACGTCTAAAATTGCTTCGTTACGGACTGCAAAGCCCGAAATTGCCTATCTCCCAACGGCTTGCGGCGGGAGCTTACGGTCCCTTCCGCCTGCCGTGCTTTCGTGCTGCCGTCCCGATATGGGATGGCAATCATGGAAATGCGAGGGGTTTCCCCGCGCATCCCCACACTTTCTCGTGTCCGACGCCCGCCAAGTGGAACCCGGCGGGGTCTTGCGATAGCCGATTCGGCCACCGCCAGTCGCTATGCTGGATCCCGGACCGGGCTTCGCCCGTCCGGAATCTCGTTCAGGTAACCTGCGGTTACTTGAGCTCGACCTTCGCACCAGCCTTCTCCAGCTGGGCCTTGATCTTGTCGGCTTCTTCTTTGTTGACGCCTTCCTTGACCGGCTTCGGAGCGCCTTCGACCAGGTCCTTGGCTTCCTTGAGGCCGAGGCCGGTGATCGCACGGACTTCCTTGATGACCTCGATCTTCTTGTCGCCGGAAGCGGCCAGAACGACCGTGAACTCGGTCTTTTCTTCAGCCGGAGCCGCCGCACCGCCGCCGCCGCCCGCCGGGCCAGCAACTGCCACGGCCGCAGCCGCAGAGACGCCCCACTTCTCTTCGAGGAGCTTTGCGAGCTCGGCCGCTTCGAGCACGGTCAGGCTCGAGAGGTCGTCAACAATTTTCTGCAAGTCAGCCATTGATCTGTTTCCTTAAACGTATCGGTTCGAACCAGGGTTATGTGTTTTGCGAGAGCCGTCAGGCCGCTTCGCCCTTCGAGGCATGAGCCTGAATGACGCGCGCGAGCTTTGCCGCGGGCGCATTCGACAGCTGAGCGAGCTTGGTCGCCGGCGCCACCAGGAGGCCAACGATCTTGCCGCGCAGTTCATCGAGCGACGGCAGCGAGGCAAGCGCCTTCACGCCATCGACATTCAGGACGGTTTTACCCATCGACCCGCCGAGAATGACGAACTGCTCGTTCGTCTTGGCGAATTCGATGGCAACCTTTGGCGCCGCTACCGGATCCTTGGAAGTCGCGATCACGGTCGGCCCCTTCAACAGGGTGCCGATGGCAACGACGTCAGTGCCTTCAAGAGCAATTTTGGCGAGACGGTTCTTCGCGACCTTCACCGAGGCACCCGCCTGCTTCATCTGCATGCGCAGCTTCTGCATCTGGGCAACGGTGAGGCCGGAATAATGAGCAACGATCGCGACGCCTGTGGTCTTGAACAGACCGTTCAGCTCTTCGACCGCGCCCTTTTTTGCCGCTCTTTCCACAGCAAGCTCTCTCCGGTTGGCGGTCTCAAGCCAGAGGCTGGACCGCCGGGTTGCACCCGTCGTCCTGCCTTCAATCTGACCTCAAAAGACGCGAACAGCTCTTCAAGGACCGTCGGGCAGAACGACATTGAAACGCCTGCCCTCCCGAGCCTTTTGGGACTGGGGATGTCGAGGTTCGAACCAAATCTCCGTCGCATCGGGGTAAGCCGCACGCACCGGAGCGAAATCTGGTCTTCACCCGTCTGTACAGGCTTAACTATTAAGCCGTTGATAAACTTACGTTTATCTCAGGCGCCTGTAGTCTTGGACAGGATCGGGACCTGCCGGCAAACCAGCCTGTCCCTGCCCACTCTCCTAAGGAAACGACAGCCCTCTTCTCCTTTCCAGGCATCCATACGGAATGTCTTGAAAGGGAAGTCTCCTATTCGTTCTCTTTCGGAATGCGAGCACAGACGTGCCAGCGATTGGCCAGCACGTCCGGAAGCGCGGTGTTTAACGGGTCTTTTCCGCCTTGCCAAGGGCTAATTTCGAGCTAGTGCCGCCTATTTGACGTTCCTACACCGCGAGCGGCGAATTCAGCCCAGGAACGTCAAATAGCAAAGCGGCACTAGAACCATAAGTTTTCTAGTGCCCGTAACTTTCCGAAGTTCGCAAAAGGTGCGTGCGGAGGCGCTGCACGAACTTCGGAAAGTTACGGGCACTAGCCGAAAATACCCCAAAAATCATTCCGGGAACTGTCACATCGGCCCTCTCTCGTTCGTCTGGGGAGCAGGAGGTCCCCATGCGACGAGTGTTAGCGGCAGTCTTAGCGATTTTGAACGTCGGAAACGGCCTTTTGATGCTGTTCGCCGGCCCGTTCTGGTTCCAAAGCGTTCCGGGCGCGGCCGATACCGGCCCGTTCAATCCCCACTTTGTGCAGGATGTCGGCGCGGCGTTCCTGGTTGCGGGCCTTGCTTTGGCGGTCCGCGCGTGGCGCCCGGCCCTCTGGCCGGTCGCGCTCGCGGGCGCTGCCTTCCTGGTGTTCCACGGCCTCATTCATCTCGCGATGATCGTCGCAGGCCACGACCATCGCGCCGCGTTCGACGTTGTTGCCGTGGTGCTTCCATCCGCACTCGCGCTCTATTCCGTCCTGCCAGACAAGGAGAAAATCATGCGTAGTTGGTTCGCACGCCGCCTCTTGCGCCGTTTCCGCCAGCAATATGGATACGACACAAGCTATCTCGACATGTTGCTCAAGGAATCACCCTCGGCCTTCTTCAAATTCGCGCCGCTGATGAAGGCGTCGCGTCACCGCGAGGTGGTTCCCATGGAAGCGAGCTTCGCCGCAGGGCTCACCGGCGCCAAGGCCGAAGATTGCGGACCTTGCGCGCAACTCGTCGTCGACATGGCGCTTGAAGCCGGCATACCGAAAGACCAGATCGAAGCCGTCGTGCGCCGCGACGTCCGCGCCATGAGCGACGACGTGGTGCTCGCGTTCCGCTTTGCTGACGCCGTCGTGCGGCGGTCCGCCGACGAAGATGAACATCGTGACGCCGTCCGCGCCCAATGGGGCGAGAAAGGTGTCATTGACCTCGCCTTCGCGCTGCAAATGGGCCGGATGTATCCGATGATGAAAGCAGCCCTCGGTTACGCCAAGGAATGCCGCCGGATATCGGTTGGCGGGAAAGACATCGATGTCATCAAGCAGGCCGCCTGAGAACGATCCGATCGCGCCTTACCGGCGGCGATTGCTCGGGCTGGCCTATCGTATGCTCGGCAGCCGCAGCGACGCCGAGGACGTCGTGCAGGACGCGTATTTGCGGTTTGCCGACGCCACGGACGTTCGTAGCCCCGAAGCCTTTCTCGTCACCATCGTGACGCGGCTTTGTCTCGACCGGCTCAAGAGCGCCAAGGCGCAGCGGGAAATCTATGTCGGCCCCTGGCTTCCCGAGCCGGTGTTCGACACAGGCGCCCTTTCGACGGAAGCAGCGACCGAGCTCGCCGACGATCTTTCGTTCGCACTGCTGCTGGCGCTCGACCGGCTGTCGCCGCAGGAGCGGGCCGCGTTCCTGCTGCATGATGTCTTCGAGGTTCCGTTCTCCGAGATCGCAACGATGATCGACCGTAGCGAACCGGCCTGCCGGCAACTGGCGACACGCGCCCGCCGCGCGGTGCGCAACGAGCGGCCGCTGCCCGCGGCGGCGCCCGATGGCCACGAGCTGTTGTTGAAGGCTTTCCTGGAAGCGGTGGCGAGCGGCGATCTGTCACGATTGACTGGCTTGCTATGCGAGGACGCCGTTGCGCTCACCGATGGCGGCGGACGCAAGACAGCCGCCCTCAATCCGATCCACGGCGCCGACAAGGTCGCGCGCTTCTTTGTCAGCGTAGCTGCCAAGGGCGGCGCCGGACACGACATCCGCATCGAGCCCGCCATGATCAATGGCAGCGTCGGCGCCCTGCTCTATCTGGATGGCGAGCTCGACCACACCTTGAGCATCGACATCGATGGCGAGAAGATCGCCGCCATCTATCTCGTGCGCAATCCCGACAAGCTGCGTGACGCGCCTGGTTCAGTGCCTCACTAGGCTTCTGGCCGAACTCAACGTACGGGATAGGCCAGCGGCTGACCTGCAAAGAACGCCTCGAGATTTTTGATCACACAGTCCTGCATCGCCGCGTGCGAATCCTGCGTATGGCCGCCGACATGCGGGGTCAGCACGACGTTCGGCAGCGACGTCAGCGCTCCCGGCGGATGCGGCTCCTTCTCGAACACGTCGAGACCAGCGCCGGCGATGACCTTGTCCTTCAGCGCCGCGGCCAGCGCCGTCTCGTCGATAACCGAGCCGCGTGCGATATTGACGACGTAACCATCGCTGCCGAGTTTCTTCAGGGTATCGGCATTGACGACGTGATGGGTCTCGGTGCTGGCGCGCACCGCGATCATCAACACGTCGCACCACTCGGCGAGCGCATCCAGGCTTTCGAAAGAGCGATACGGAAGGTCATACTTCGTTCGGCTGAAGTAGCCGACCTCGGTCTCGAACGCGGCCATGCGTGATGCAATCTTGCGGCCGATTTCGCCCATGCCATAGATGCCGATGCGGCGACCGGGATTGCCGGGCAGCGCTCGCAAAAGCGGCGACGGTTTTGACGCAACCCAACTGCCGTCACGCACGAAGGCGTCGGCCGGAATGATCCGCCGTGTCGCGGCCAGCATCAACGTCACCGCGAGATCGGCGACGCTGGCGGCGTTGGCGCCTGGACTGTTGCCGACGATGATGTTGCGTTCGTTCGCGGCGGCAAGATCGACGCCGTCATAGCCGGTGCCGTAGCAGACGATCGCGCGCAAAGACGGCAAGGTGTCCATCACGCGGCCTGGGAGCTGCGTTCCGCCGGCCGTGATCATGGCGCGAATGGTAGAAAGCTGCTCCGCGGAGAAAACTTCCGACGGCGGCTTGCCGGCGGCGTCCAGAAGCTCAAAGCGTTCGCCGATCCGCACCATCAGCGCTTTGGGAAACTTCGAATAGATCAGCACCTTCTCGGGCATGCGTCCCTCTCACGTACTCGATCAAAAAGCAAAGAGCGGAACCGGTTGCCCGATTCCGCCCTTTCCTCTCGATCCGCCATTTGAAACTTTTAGCCGAGAATGCTGCCCGGCTCGACCTTCACGCCCGGTCCCATCGTTGACGAGACCGCGACGCGCTGGATGTAGGTACCTTTTGAGCCCGCGGGCTTCGCCTTTGCAACTGCATCGGTTAATGCCTTGACGTTCTCAACGAGTTTTTCTTCCGAGAAGGAAGCCTTGCCGATACCGGCCTGGACGATGCCGGCCTTTTCAACACGGAACTCGACCGAACCGCCCTTCGCGCCCTTGACGGCTGTGGTGACGTCCATCGTCACCGTGCCGATCTTCGGATTCGGCATCATGCCGCGCGGGCCGAGCACCTTACCGAGTCGGCCGACCAGCGGCATCATGTCGGGGGTGGCGATGCAGCGGTCGAAATCGATCGTGCCGCCCTGCACCTTCTCGACGAGATCTTCGGCGCCGACGACGTCAGCGCCCGCGGCCTTGGCTTCGTCCGCCTTGGCGCCGCGCGCGAACACGCCGACGCGAAGCGTACGGCCGGTGCCGTTCGGCAGCGTCACGACGCCACGAACCATCTGGTCGGCGTGACGCGGATCGACGCCGAGATTGATCGCGATTTCGACGGTTTCGTCGAACTTCGCCTTCGCGCGTTCCTTGACCATCTTGATGGCGTCCGCGAGCGGATAGAGCTTCTCGCGATCGACGCCCTCGCGGGCCTTCTGGGTGCGTTTTCCGATTGCCATGACCGATTACCCCGCCACTTCCAGACCCATCGAACGGGCTGAGCCCTCGACCATCTTCATGGCCGATTCGACGGTGTCGCAATTGAGATCCTTCATCTTCTTCTCGGCGATCTCGCGCACCTGCGCTTTTGTCACCTTGCCGGCCTTGTCGCGGCCCGGAGCTTTCGAACCGGACTCGATCTTGGCGGCCTTCTTGAGGAAGTAGGACATCGGCGGCGTCTTCATCTCGAAGGTGAAGGAACGGTCCGCGTAGATGGTGATGATCACCGGGATCGGAGTGTTCTTTTCTTCCTTCTGCGTCTGCGCGTTGAACGCCTTGCAGAATTCCATGATGTTGAGACCGCGCTGACCAAGCGCGGGACCGATCGGAGGCGACGGATTGGCCGCTCCCGCCGGCACCTGCAATTTCAGGTATCCGGTCACTTTCTTTGCCATTATCTCACTCCTGTTGTGCCGATCCTTGCGAGGCCGGCGGTTTCAGGTTCGTGGTCCGGTTCAAAAGCGGCAGGCAGACCGCCTTCAACCTCCCACGTCCTCTCTATAGAGGCGTTGCCGCCTCCACGTCCAATCAGGCCACCTTTTCGACCTGACCGAATTCCAGTTCGACCGGCGTGGCGCGGCCGAAGATCGACACCGCGACCTTCACGCGCGAACGCCCCTCGTCGACTTCCTCGATGACGCCCGAGAACGAGGCGAACGGGCCATCGGCCACGCGCACGTTCTCGCCAATTTCGAAATGCACCGACGCCTTCGGGCGCTCCACGCCTTCCTGCACCTGGTGCAGGATGCGCATGGCCTCGGCCTCCGAAATCGGCATCGGCTTGTTTTCCGCACCGAGGAAGCCCGTCACCTTCGGGGTGTTCTTGATCAGATGAAAGGCCTCGTCGGTCAGCTTCATCTTGACCAGCACGTAGCCCGGGAAAAACTTGCGCTCCGCGTCGATCTTGCGGCCACGGCGGATTTCCGTGACCTTCTCGATCGGCACCAGCACCTGCTCGAACAGCTCTTCGAGCCCGCGCTGCTTGGCCTGTTCGCGGATCGATTCAGCGACTTTCTTTTCGAAATTCGAATAGGCGTGGACGATGTACCAGCGCTTATCCATTGTTTGCGTTGCGGTGCTTGCCATCAGTGGATGCCCAGAACCAATGTGATCACATATCGGATGATCTGATCCGCGAAGAAGAAGAAAATCGAGGCGAACGCGACCATCACGAACACCATCGCGGTGGTGATCATGGTTTCGCGGCGGGTCGGCCAGGTGACCTTCGCGGTCTCCGAGCGAACTTCCTGCAAGAATTTAAACGGGCTTGTCGCCATCGTCTTGGATCCGTAATCCGTCGTCAGACGAACTCAACTTGTTAATATCAGGAATCCGAACAGACCTCTCACGCCCAGCCCTCTCTTGAAGGTTGAGCCGACACGCGGGCTCGATTGTTCGGGGATTTCAAAGCCGCGCCGGATATCCGCAGGTTAAGCGGGCCGGCAACAGGTGGGCGGTATGTACTGCGGACAAGGTCAAAGGTCAAGGAGAGCCGGGGCCGGCCGACCCGTAATAAAAGTCGCGGATTCAACGGCTTTGGGAGCCCCCAAGCGCAAGGCTGGACACGGCACGAGGTGCGCCGGCCCAGCCTTGAAACGACGTCAAGTTACCTGCCGTAGAAGACGACCGGCGCGCGGCCGACCACAACCGGCGGCAGCTCACGTTGCCAGACGCGGCCATCGTCGAACTGAATGCGCATGCCATCGGGCGAATAGACGGCACTCTCGCCCTTCGCCTCGATCCAGAGGCGGCTTGCAGGTGCGTTCCAGTCCGGCCAGGCGTGGAATGACTCCCCCGTTTCCGTGGTGAGATTCACCGAGTCGCCATTCTGCGTGACGAAAGTGGGCGCACCGATATTGCCGTCACGGCAAGCCTGGATGCACCGGTACGTGCCGGTGAGGTTGACTGTCGTGGCCGACGCAGCGGTGACGCCGCACGCCGCCACAAGACCCAAAGCCAATGCTATTCGTTTCATCAGGATTGCTCCCTCATTTGCATGAAAGTGAACCCGACAAAGCGGGTGTCCGGACAATCGCTGATGAAAGGCGTTCGTTCCCTTGTTCCCGGCAGTTCCGATGCAGGTGCTGATGGAACAATTGCGATCGCGCTGCGCGGTCGCGACGTGTACGCGAGGAGCTGGGTCCGTGACGTAAGAAGGCCGGCGGGCGTTACGCCGCCGGCTTTCTCATGCAGTTGTCGGCTCAGGGATCCGATTCCACCGCCTTGAACCAAAGCATCGGCCTAGGTGGTTAACGGATAGTTACCACTCAGCAGAGATCAGGCCTCACCAGGGCTTGTAGCTGATGCCGACCTGGGCGATGTCAGCCGAGGCCGAGTATCGGGCCGAGAAGCCGGAGTTGTTGAACGGCACGCCGGCGTTGTTGGTGATCGTCACCGTCTTGTTTTCGAAATTCAGGTGCATGTACTGGCCGCGCAGGATCCAGTTGGATGTAAGCGCGTATTCCAGGCCGGCACCGGCCGCGAGGCCTGCGTGGAAGCTGTCGTCGCCTGCGATGACGCCCACACCGCCGGCGTTGGTGTAATTGCCGGTGATATGTCCAAAGGCAGGACCAGCCGTGACGTAGGCCATCGTGCGGCCTGACGTCAGACCGAACCGCGCACGAATGCTGCCGTAGTCGTCGAGTCTCGACGAACTCACAAATGCGCAATTCGGAGCAGTGGAGCCGTGACAGGTCGAATCAGAATCCCTGAAGCCCATCCCGTTGAAATCGCCTTCGACGCCCACAACAGCAGTGGAGCCGATTTGCCAGTTATATCCCAAATGCGCGCCGCCGACGACGCCGGCAGATTTCAACGTTTGACCGTTCGCGTCGCTATTGAAGTTGTCCATGTCCGTGACGGGCATCGAGCCCATTCCGAAGCCGGCGCTGCCGCCAATATAAGCGCCGGTCCAGTTAAAAGGAGCCTCAGCGGGAAGTCCTGCGGAAGCCCAGGGCTTGTAGCTCAGGCCGACACGGGCGATGTCCGCTTCAGCCGATGACCTGGTCCGGAAGGCCGGCGTCGGCACACCAAGAGCGTTGGTGCTCGCGACATCATTGTTCACAAAGTTCAGATGCAAATACTCACCGCGCAGAATCCAGTTCTGCGTCAACGCGTATTCCACGCCGGCGCCGACGGCCGTGCCCCAATGGTAGTGGCTGTCGTTGCTCTGGCTGACCAGATTTGCGGGGGTCAAAGGTGGCACGAAGTCGGTATGCGAAGCATCGATGTGCCCATAGGCCGGACCCGCGGTCACGTAAAACAGGGTGCGATCGGTGGTCAGACCGAAGCGCGCACGAACGGTGCCGAAGTTGTCGAGCTTGGACGCGGTCGTGAGGCACTCATTGAGTCCCAAGCAGGCCGTCGTCGTGTTCTTCAGGCCGGTCCAGTTGAAATCGCCCTCAACACCGAACAGGAAGGAGGGGCTCGCTTGCCAGTTATAGCCGGCATGCAGGCCGCCGACTGCCCCCGTGGACTTCATCGACGGCCCACTCGTGAAGAAGTTGCCGTTCGCGGAATCGACGTCGGTGACGGGCAATGATGCGACTCCGCCACCGACCGTTCCGCCGAAGTAGAAGCCGGTCCAGCCAGGCGGCGTGGCCTTGACGACGGGTGCAGCGTCGACGATCGGTGCGCCATCCCACGGCTTGTAGCTCACGCCGATACGGGCGATGTCGGCCGTTGCCGACGCCCGCGAGGCGAAACTATTGCCGGCGATTGGAAAGAACTGATAGGCGGTGCCGGTGAGCGGTGTATCCTTGCTTTCAAAATTCAGATGCAAGTACTCGCCGCGCAGGATCCAGTTCGGAGCGATCGCGTATTCGACGCCCGCTCCCGCCGCGACGCCCCAGTGAAAGCTGCTCTCGTGGCTTTGGGCAGCCGACAAACCGGTGACGATGTTGTTCTCGCTGAACGATGCGTTGATGTGCCCGAACGCGGGGCCTGCCGTGACGTAAACCAGGGTGCGATCGTTCGCGAGGCCGAAGCGCGCGCGGATCGTGCCGAAGTCATCGAGCTTCGACGACGTCACAAACGGATTCTGGTTGTTGAGCAATGTGCAGGGGCCGACGCAGGTGGTCGAACTGTCCTTCAAGGACGTCCAGTTGAAATCGCCCTCAATTCCGAACAGAGACGAGCGGTTGAATTGCCAGTTATATCCGGCGTGAAGACCGCCGACCAACGCGCCCGACTTGAGCGAGGTGCCATTCAGCGGCCCTTCTGTGCCGGGAGTTTCCAGCACGACATTGGGCAGCGACGCCACGCCGCCGCCGACGGTGCCGCCGAAGTAGAAGCCGGTCCAGTTGTAAAGCGAAGGGGCCGCAGCGACAGGGGCTTTGTAAACTGGGCTGAGATCGGCAGCGCCGGCAGGGCCAGCCGCAGCAACCAGTGAAAGTCCAAATCCAAAAAGAAACCGCCTCTTCATATCAACTGCCCTCAAATAGGATCCGAACGTGTTCAACGACTCAAGCACTCGACGATAGATACCCGTAAAAATTAAACCGTCGAGCCGAACTGCCGCCGTTTCGTATGAACGTCAGGGCCTGTTGTAGTCGCGCAATCCTGTTGTAGTTCCGCAAGCCTGTTGTAGTCCCGCCACAGGCAAAAACCCCTGCAATTGCTCGACAAATCCGGTTGCAAAAGTAGACCGCCGAAAATTCCACCGTCGATCTTGCGCGCCGAGAACGATAGGCTGTGTGGACGCGTCAGCAGGAGGCCGCAATCATGATCCAGGGCTTGAGCATTCCATTCGGTGCAAGCGACAAGTTCGACTTTGGCGGCTTCGGCGTTGACTGGAAAATCGATGGCGATTTGACCGAGCGCCGGTTCTCCGTCGTCCATCATCCGCTGGCACCTCGCACCCTCGCCGCGCCGCTGCACCGTCATCACAGAGAGGACGAGTATTCTTACGTGATCAGCGGCAAGCTCGGCGCACTGTTGGGCGACGATGTCGTTATCGCCGGGCCCGGGGCGTGGGTTCTGAAACGGCGCGAGCAATGGCATACGTTCTGGAATGCAGGCGACAGCCCCTGCGAGATCATCGAAATCATTTCGCCGGCCGGTTTCGAAAACTACTTTCGAGACATGCGAGCAATCTGGCCCGACACCACCAGACTTGGCGCCATCGCGCAAAAGTACGCGCTCGACGTCAAGATCGAGAGCATCCCCGCGCTCTGCTCACGTTTCGGCTTGAAACTTCCCGGGCCACCGCGCTGATTAGTCGGCTTTGTGCGCACCCTCGGCGGCATCACCATATGGCGGGCGGGGTATGTGTCAGCGAACGACATGTCGAGGAATGAAATAGCCTGAGAAGTTTGACAAATCCTCCCCGATCTTTTGCAGCTGAACGGCCACCGCATCCACCTCAGCTGAAACAACGGGGTAAGTTTTTAGTCCGATCGCATCACGCACTATGATGCTGTCCGCCACGCGGTCAGCAGGTTCGAAATACCAATAGAGGGTCTTGTTGCCGATCGAGACAGACATAGGATAATCAGAGAACTTGTCGTTCTGGCGGTCGATAGCTTGCGCAATCGCGTCGGTTTCATAATGAAACGTGATTGCGTTGCGTATCCGCTTCATAGTCTTGTATTCCTTGGTACCTATGATCGACGCCAACCGCGCGAAAATCTCCCGCGTTTGACGGTCGCATTGATCCACGAGCTTCTTAAAGTCTGGCGTTGTGTTGATTTGGTAGACTACCTTCAACGCCTCAAACGTATGGGCTACCATCAGCCTGACAAAATACGATTTGGCGCCCTGAATTCGATCCTGATGCTCGGATGGAGGGTTCTCGATCCACCGTCTCAGGCCATCATCTGCTATACCCAAATCATTCACGGCCATCATCAATTTGATGAGCAATGGCGCTAGAGCGCCATTATCGGCAATCCTTCTGAAGGTTGTTAGTCGAGTCCTGCTTTTGACGATGCTCATGGGTTGTCGTTTCGCCAAAGAAAAACGGGGCTGACCGAAGCCAACCCCGCTTCCCGTTCAATGCAGAAGATAAACGATCAACGCGATTGCCCTTAGGCAGTCGGCCACATCTACCTTGGTCGAACACCGGATGGTGAGTTGCTTGCGCATACTCTGTCCTCCGGGCCTTCAGCGCGCCGTTAGCCCACAAGAGGGGTTTGCGGAATAGCTCCTACCGAACGAATAAGCCGTCGTTCATAGGTGCATCGGCTCATCTTTGGCGTTCTAGAACCACCGCGGATGACCCCACGTCGCCCTGGGAGGATCTCGGATGCTCCGGTTGATCGGAGGTCCTAGACCGGTCAGGCCGTGGGCTGGCGAGTTGTCCAATTGCTTGCCGCTTTGCGAAGGCGGTGCGAATCGGGCTCGACAGATTGCGCGATTTTGCGGATTCGATTCGTCGGAGTCGAGGGCAGTGGAGCCTATCCCCACACCATCAACAGCTGTGCGAGATAAATTGCCCTAGGGTCGCTACGACTGGCCCCTGGCGCGGTTTCCATGATTCTCAACCACAGGGTGTACCGGACATCGGCTCAACCACTTGCACGCCCCCGAAAGAGATCGTGTACCCTGTGGTGTACCCTTTTGTGCTTTTGGAGGAAAAGCGCCAACTCGAAAATCTGGCCTAACTATCTGATTTCGCTGGCAGGAGTGGCAGGGCTCGAACCTGCGACCCCCGGTTTTGGAGACCGGTGCTCTACCAATTGAGCTACACTCCTGTACGGACCGACGTTGCCGTCCGATCCGCGCCGTTTCAAGCATAGGCCGCGGCCAGATGGCAAGGGCGAAGCGGCCGAAGAGGGCGCCGGCGCGCTCTTGTTCTTGGCCGCCAGCCGCGCCAAAGATTAACGTGACCGATAACGACAATAAATAAAGGGAGACCGTCATGTCCGCGCAGACCGCCGCCCGGCCCGCACACGCCGAGCAAACGCCGCCTTTGCCCGAGGCGAAGCCGGAATCGCTGGGGCTGTCCCCGTCCCGTTTGCAGCGGATGTCGGACGTGTTCCGGCGCGAGATCGACAAGGGAACCATGCCGGGCGCGACTGTCATGGTCGCCAGGGGCGGCCAGATCGGCTGGTTCGACGCGCTTGGCAAGCAAAATCCGGCTGAAAGCCGCCCCATGGCGCAGGATTCGATCTTTCGCATCTTCTCCATGACCAAGCCGATCGTTTCCATCGGTGTGATGATGCTGCTCGAGGAAGGTCACTTCCTGCTCGATGACGCCATCGCCAAATTCATCCCCGAATTTGCCGACCAGAAGGTCGGCGTCGAGAACAACGGCAAGCTCGATCTCGTGCCGCTCAAGCGGCCGATCACCATCCAGGATCTGCTGCGCCACACGTCCGGCATCACATATGAACACACCGGCAACGGCCTGGTGCAGCAGCTCTATCAGCAGTCGCGCGTGCGCAGCCGCAAGATCGACAATGCCGAGCATGCGGCGCTGATCGCAAGCATGCCGCTGATCTGCCAGCCCGGCGCCGAGTGGAACTACAGCCGCTCGACCGACATTCTTGGCCGGCTGATCGAAATCGTCACCGGAAAATCGCTCGGTGCATTCCTCACGACGCGCATTCTCGCGCCGCTGCAAATGACCGAGACCGCATTTCATACGGCTGCCGAGAACGCCCCTCGCCTCGCCGAGCCTTTTACGACCGATCCCTGGACCGGCGATAAAGTCCAGCTCTTCAACATGCTGGAAAAGCCGGTGATGGAATCCGGCGGCGGCGGACTTGTCTCGACCACCATGGACTACGCGCGGTTTGCGCAAATGCTGCTCAATGGCGGCGAACTGGATGGCGTCAGGATCATCGGTCGCAAGACGCTGGAATTCATGGCATCCGATCACCTCGATCCCTCGGTCGAGATCAAGGGTACGCTCACGCAGCCTGGCCACAGTTTTGGTCTTGGCTTCGGCGTGCGCACGCAAGACGGCATCGCGCCGTTCTCAGGCTCGGTCGGTCAGTTCTTCTGGAGCGGCATGGGCGGCACCTTCTTCTGGATCGATCCGAAGGAGGACCTGTTCGCCATCTTCATGTCGCAGGCGCCTGGCCAGCGCGTCCATACCCGCACGCTGGTACGCAACCTCGTTTACGCGGCGATCGAGTAGCGGCGACACTGCTCGTCCCGGCCAAGCGAAGCGCGAGCCGGGACGACGAAGAGTCAACTGATCGTGGCACCGCCGTCGATGACGATGGTCTGGCCCGTGGTAAAGGTGCCGGCGCGCGAGGCAAGAAACACCGCAGCGCCCGCGATTTCGTCGGGCTCACCGATCCTGAGCAGCGGTGAACGCGCGGTAGAAGCCTTCAGCGTTTCCGGATTTTCCCACAGCGCTCGCGCGAAGTCGGTCTTGATCAGACCGGGCGCGATGCAATTGACGCGGATATTGTACTGGCCGTATTCGCAAGCGAGATTGCGCGCGAGCTGCATGTCGGCCGCCTTGGAAATCGCGTAGGCGCCGAGCACGGTCGAACCTTTCAATCCGCCGATCGAGGAGATGATGGTGATCGAGCCGTCCTTGCGCTCGATCATCTGCGGCACCACCAGCGAGATCAGCCAGTGGTTGGCGACGATGTTGTTGTCGAGGATCTTGCGAAACTGGTCGTCGGAAATGCCGGCCTGCGGTCCGTAATATGGATTCGAGGCGGCGTTGCAGACCAGCGCATCAATCGGGCCGAAGACGCGGTTGGTTTCCTCGACCAGATGCTTCAGATCATCCTTGGTGGAGATGTTGGCGGCAACGGAAAGCGCCACCTGCTTGCCAGCCTTGTCGTTGATGGCTTTGGCGACCTCGTCGCAGACCGCCTGCTTGCGTGAGGAAATGACGACCTTGGCGCCGTGATAGGCCATGTGCTCGGCGATCGCGCGTCCAATGCCCCGTGAAGAGCCGGTGATGACGGCGACTTTTCCCGACATATCGAACAGATTCATGTGGCCTCCTCCCATTTATGACGACGATCAAGCAAGCTTGCTTGTCGTCACCTCCGGCCCCGCTGGCCGATGCATGGCCTTGTGCGCCTCATCGGCAATCCACGGCTGCTGGTTCACCATCGGCAAACGCCAGACGTTCACAGTCGGGCTCTTGATGTGATCAAGCCGCGTCACCGAACAATTATCGATATCGAAAGCAAGTCCCTTTTCCGGCTGGCCGCCGAGCGCGAGCCCGAGCGCCGCCTTGATCGTGCCGCCATGGCCGACCGCGATCACATCCTTACCGGCGTGCTCGACATTGATGCGATCGATCGCCCCAACGACGCGATTGTACAGGTCCATAAAGCTTTCGCCGCCGCCGGGCGCGGGTTCGGCGATATCGGCAAACCAGTGACTGCCGGGCGGGCGGCTGGCGAGAAACGCGGCGCGATTCATGCCCTGCCATTTTCCGAGGTGCTGTTCGGCAAACGCCGCTTCCTTCGCCATTGTCACAGGCTTCGGAAACCCGGTGTCCCAGATCGCTTCGGCCGTCTGATGCGTGCGCGTCAAACTGCTCGCAACCCACACCGCCTGGCGCGGCAGAACTTTCGCGACTGCCTCGAACACGTAGCGATCGCTGGTGTCGCAGGCGATGTCCGACTGGCCGTAGATGTTGCCGCCGTCAGAGCGCACCGGCGCGTGGCGCACCCACCACCACCGCGTCATCACCACGTCTGGTTTGCCGGGATTGGACATCGCAAAAGCCCTTCAATAGTGTTGTGTTCGTACGTCAGAGAACTTGCCGCCTCAAGTCACTTCGACGTTTCAAACGTTGTTTTAAAATTTCGCAAGGCGAAACCGCCGACAAGCTTAAGCAGGAGAAGTCCGATGGGCCGTCTCGAAGGCAAATCCGTCATCATCACCGGCGCCGGCAGCGGCATCGGACGTGCGGCATCGCTCCTGTTCACGAAGGAAGGCGCGAGATTGATCGCAGTCGATCGCACCGACGGCGTCAAGGAGACGGTCGATCAGGTGCGCAAAGCCGGCGGCACGGCGGAAGCCGTCATGGCGGACGCGGGTTCCGAAAAAGACGTCATCGCTTTCATCGGCAAGGCGATTGCGACCTATGGCAAGCTCGATGCGATCTGGGCCAATGCCGGCGTCAGCGGCGGGCTGGTGCCGCTTTCCGAACAGACGGTGGAGCATTGGCAGGAAATTCTGCGCATCAACCTGATCGGTCCGTTTCTCGCCATCAAATATGCGATGCCGCGCATGATCAAGCAGGGCTTTGGCGCGATCCTTTGCACAGCTTCGGTTGCTGGACTTAAATCCGGCGCGAGCGGCCATCCTTACGCGGCGAGCAAGGCCGGCGTCATCAGTCTCGTGCAAACCACCGCCTACTCTCTGTCCGGGACCGGCGTGCGGATCAACGCGGTGTGCCCCGGCCTGATCGAAACCGGAATGACCAAACCGGTGTTCGACCGCGCCAAGGAACGCGGCACACAGGACAAGATCGGCCAGCTCAATCCCCTGAAACGCGCCGGTCAGCCGCATGAACTAGCGGCGATGGGCCTGTTCCTGATCAGCGACGAAGCATCCTACGTCAACGGCCAGGCGTTTCCGGTCGATGGCGGCCTCACCGCTTCGATGCCGTATACGGGCAAGCCGATCTAGCTAGACCCGTCATACCTCGCGGCGATGAGGTATCCAATAAACCTCGCCTCTCAGTTCATACCAGACTTCTCTGGAAGACTGTCGCGCGCCTTCGCGCATAGCAGCGCGGCGGCGATCAGACACGTTGAGTTCGAAAGCCATCGACAGTATCACAGGTGCAGCTTGCGAAAACCAACGCTGTGGCGATTGATCCGATGTCCTCGCGTTCCGTTACCTCCACCCGCATAGGAATAGCCTTTTTCTTGCTGCTTGTTCTTCTGACAGTGGCTGCTTCTCTGTCGATCGATTTGAACAAGTTCCAGGAGCGAGCCTCGGTCCAGGAAGATCGAGCGATACTGCAGGGCGTCACCGGGCCCGCCGAGCTCGAGCGCGCACTCAGGCAGTACCCCAAGAACAACGTCCTCCAGCTGATGGCGAAGGCAACGCGTGTGGCCGGCAGCACGAAAGATGCAATCGACAAGCTGTCCGCCCAGATCGAACCCGCGCAACTATCGAAAGAATTGAATTTCGGCTCCGCGAGCCGTGACGAACTTGACGCTTTCCGCCGTGCTCTGAAGACAGCGGAAGCAAATGCGGGCGCGTTTCTTCCGCGCTACGCGGCGATCCTGAAGGCCGAGCGCGAGCAAATCGAAAGTGCGACCGCTTCGTTCCATGTCCCGAAGGAAATCGCGAGCCAGCTTATCGAAGGCCTTGCGCAACGGCATGCCAGGACGCTTGATGCCATCTCGCGCGTGTTGTCGGCACGCGTCGACTACTATCGCGCTTACGACAAATACATCGCGTTCATGTCCGGCGAACTGGGTTCCTTCAAAATCGTCGCCGGACAATTCATCTTCCCGCTTCAACGCACCGTCGAGCGCTACAATGTTGCGGCGCAGGCCATGACGTCAGCCGGCAAGCGCGTCAGCGACCTCGAAAATGACTTGAAAAAGCTGGAGCAGCCGCTACCGGAAGAATGGGTCTCCTTGACTGGCGCCAAATAGCTGGTGAAAAAACAATAAAACCGGAGCGACAGATATCATGCAGCGCAGCAACGATCGCATTCTCACCACTCACACCGGTAGCCTGCCGCGTCCGCCCGCGCTGACCAGGCTTTATGCCATGCGCTCGCGCGGTGAGACTGTCGATTCCGGCGAGATCGAACGCGCCGGTCATGCCGCCTTGCAGGAAATCGTACCCAAGCAGATCGAAGCCGGAATCGATATCGGCAATAATGGCGAGCAGCAGCGCGAAGGCTTTTTCCTGCATGTCCGTCATCGGATGACGGGTTTTGGCGGATCGTGGAAGCGCTGGCCGCGCGCCGACGTCGAGGGCTATCCGGTTTTCAAGCGCGCGCTGGAGCAGCAGTTCGCGGCCAAGGAGATGGTCAGCAATTTTGCGCCCCCGAAGGTGATCGGCGACATTGAATATGTCGGAGCAGCGGAAGCGACCCGTGAATGCACCGATTTCCGCGAATTGCTCGACGGGCGCAAGCACGCCGGCGCCAAAGGATTCACCGAAGCGTTTCTCACCGCCCCCTCCCCTGGCATCGTCGTGGCGGCGATCCGCAACGAGCACTACGACACCGAGGACGCCTACCTCGCGGCGGTCGGCCGCGCGCTGCAGGTTGAATATGAGGCGATTGCCTCGCAGGGCTTCCTGCTTCAGCTCGATTGCCCGGATCTTGCGCTCGAGCATCACATCTCGTTTCAGGAACGCCCCATCGGAGATTTCCTCAATTTCGTCGAGCGCGTCGTCGCCACCATCAACGATGCGCTGCGCAACATTCCGCGCGAAAACGTCCGCATGCATGTCTGCTGGGGCAACTACGAAGGCCCGCACGACCGCGATGTCGCGCTGGAGACGATTTTACCGCTGATCGCCCGCATGAACGTCGGCGCGCTGGTGCTGCCGTTCGCCAATCCCCGCCATGCGCACGAGGTGCGCTGCCTTCATGGAAAGGCGATCGCCGACGACCAGATCGTGGTCGCCGGCGTCATCGATTCCACGACGAACTTCGTCGAGCATCCCGAAGTCGTCGCCGAGCGCATTGAACGCGTCGCCAAAACCATCGGCGATCCGACGCGCGTCATGGCCGGTACCGACTGCGGATTTGACACCTCAGCCGGAGCCGGCCGCGTGGCGGACGACGTGGTGTGGGCGAAGTTGCGGGCTTTGAGTGAGGGCGCCCGAATTGCATCGGGCCACCTGTTTTGAAAAATGTCTTGAAATACCTGGCTACAACTAGCCCACTATATATTTGCCGTTATTTTTCTTCGGCAACATTCCGGAGCACGATCTCCGATAGCCTGATCACGAGTTTTCTCAAACGTGCATTTTCTTCGAGCAACGACACAACGTCGTCATCGCAATAATCGTCTTCGGTAAAATCGTCAGGTCCAAACGACGATGCATCGAGTTCTTCAAGTGCGCTATGGTGCGGTTGTACGGGTACCATGGCCAACTCCCCAATTACTTTCATTAGCCGAACGTGACCCCAGTTCTTCCACCCACAGTCAGAGTGACGTGAGTCGAGGGCGGATTTGAGACCAAAGTTGGAATCTGTTGCGGCGCATCACGCGGTCGCGTCGATGCCGGCGCGCGCTGCAACTTCAGCTGCCCGGATTGGACCGCATTTGCGCCGTCGCTTCGACCGATTGCTTTAAAATCTCTGAAGAAGAGCGGATTTCGATTAGCTTATGTTATCCGACAATCCGTCCTTCGACCGCGTAGAACACGCATAGCGCGAGGCTCGCCCACACGGCCGCGCTGAAATAGAGCGACATCCAGGCGATTTCTTCTTTCCATTCGGAAAGATCGTGCGTGACGATCCAGCGCGTGCTCACGTCACGAAGCCCTTCGAGCGGCCGCAGCAGCCGGTTACCTAAAGCCATGTCGGCCTGCCGGCGCTTCAGATACATCGGCACGTCGACGGTCATCAAAAACGCGAGATAGATCACGATCCCGACAACAGAAATCGCAAGCACGGCCCGGATCGCGCCATCGAACTCCGGCATCAGCCGGCAAAGTCCGATCCCGGCAATGAAGAAAGCGACGGCCCAGATCGAATTCTCGATTGCGTTGAAAAAATAATTCGTGGTGACGACCGCGTACCACGAGAAACATTCCGCGATCAAAATCAACGGCACGATCAGCCAGGCGGCGTTTACGGTCGTTTCCGCGCCCGTCATCGTACCCAGTTGCAGGAGGATCATCGTCCACTGCGCGGCGAAACAAACTTCCGCAACCGTCGCCACCGAGCGGCCGACGGCGACGCTCGACAGCCAGGTATCGAACAGACAGATTCGCTGTACGTCGGCGCGCGGCAATAATGAACGGAACGCGCATCCGAACACATAGGCCGCGCTCAAGAGTAGCATGATCTCCATGCCGGGTACGCGACCGGTCGAGCCGGCATCATGAAGCTGCCGATACATCAGGACCCAGGCGACGACATTGACGCCACTGACCAGCGTCAGCATCGCCCACCACCACGACACCGGATTTGACCAGACCAGTGAACGTGGCCTCGTCCGCATTTCCGACCGCATCGACATCTCCGTGTAACCGAACAGACATCCAATCGTATTAATTCTGTCACAGAACATGGCGAATCACGACAGGAGATTTGTGACAGTCGGCGGCCGCCAGGTCTCGGTACGAGGGCTGCGCCAGCCCGCGGCGGCTCGCCGAGTATCCGACGCGAGGCGCCAAATGCCGGCTTGGTGACATGGAGGCCTTGTCACACCGCCACCAATTTGTGTCACAATCCGCTCCAACGGGCGGACGCACCTTGTCACAAACCAGGTCCGCAAAATCGCGGTCGGCGCAGGCCGATCCGGGGAGGAATAATGTGTGAGATTTGCAGGCGTGGTTTTATCGGCGGCGCGGCCGCAATTGGGCTTGCGGGTGCCTGCGGCATGCTTTCGTCGCCGCTGAAGGCGCAGACGCCGCCCGGCGGCACAGGTTCGACGCGGCTGCCGGCGCGCGGCGAGTTCACCATCACCAACGCCTATATCATGACAATGGAGCGCGACTTCGGCGACCTTGCCGGCGCTTCCGTGCATGTGCGCGATGGCGAGATCGTCGCCGTCGGCAAGGCCGCCACCAGCGGCGGCGAGACGATCGACGGCACTGGCATGATCGTGATGCCGGGCCTTGTGGAGACCCACTGGCACATGTGGAATACCATCTTCCGCAGTTTCGCCGGCGACAAGCCGGAAGAAGGCTACTTCCCGACGGTCGCGCGCTTTGGCCAGCAGATGACGCCTGACGACATCTTCCAGAGCACGCGGCTCGCAGCGGCTGAGGCCATCAACTCCGGCATGACCTACGTGCACTCATGGTGTCACAACGTGCGAAGCACCGCGCACGCGGAAGCCGATATCCGCGCGCTCGCCCAAGCCGGCATTCGCGCCCGCCACTCCTGCGGCTGGCCGCAGGGCCTGCCCGACACGCAATCGGCCGATCAGGCGCCGATCGAAACGCTCGCCAAGAACTGGAAGGATTACTCCAGGGAGGGCCTGCTGACGCTTGGCATGGGATGGCGCGGACAATTCCGCGCCGGTCCCATCAAGCCCGAGGTTTATCAGCCGGAGTTCGACAATGCCCGCAAGCTCGGCTTGCCGATCACCGTGCATGTGGCTTCCGCTGCGCATCGCCAGGCCGGGCAGATCGAGCTGCTCTACAAGGCAAAGCTGATGGGCAAGGACGTTCAGCTTATCCATGCGCTGGCCGTGACACCGGCAGAACTCGACATGATCGAGGAATCGGGCGCCTCGATTTCAACTTCACCCGGCTCCGAACTACGGATCGGCTACGGCTATCCGCTGATCTCGGAAATATTGGCAAAGCGCATTCCGATCGGTGTCTCGATCGACACCTCGGCCCTGACCGGAAGCTCCAACATGTTCGGCGTGCTGAAGCTCGCGCGCGATTCCGAGAATGCGCGGGCCGAGAGCGAATTCAAGATGACGGCGCGACGAGCGCTCGAACTCGGCACCATCGAGGGCGCACGCGCCATGGGCATCGATGACCAGGTCGGCACGCTCCGGCCGGGAAAACGCGCGGACCTGATCATGATCAGCCCCAACGCGCTCAACATGGCAGTCGTGACCGACCCGGCGCATCTCGTGCTGGAAGCGACGACGCCGGAAAACGTCGACATGGTCGTCGTCGACGGCCGGATCCTCAAGCGTGGCGGCAAGCTCGTCGCCGTCGACACCTCGGAAGTGATATCAGGCGCGCGGACGGCGCTCGCGGGCATTCGCGAGCGCACGAAGTGGCGGTGAGCGCGAGAAGGCGGGAGCTATACCGCGCCCGCCTTTTGCGCGTATTCCCAGGAGGCTTTTGACAGCGGCACGGTGCGGGCCGCCGATTCCATCGCCTTGGCGCTTGCCGCGGTGCCGTCGCGGATTCGTCCCGCGATGCCTTGCGTGATACAGGCAAGCCGGAACAGGTTGTAGGAAAAATACCAGTTCAGATCAGGCACGGCGCTGCCGGTGGCGTTGCAATAGACTTGCGCGGCCTCTTCCAGCGACGGAATGTTCAGCGCCGCAAGATCGGCATTGGCGAGACCCGGCATGGTCCACTGCATCAAGAGATAGGTGAAATCCGCCATGGGATCGCCGAGCGTCGACAATTCCCAGTCCAGCACCGCGATCACCCGCGGCTCCGTGGCGTGGAAGATCATGTTGTCGAGGCGATAATCGCCGTGAACGATCGAGACGCGCTCCTGTTGCGGCACGGTGCGCGGCAGCCACTCGATCAGCTTTTCGACCTCTTCAATATGCTTGGTCTCGGACGCGCGGTATTGCTTGGTCCAGCGATCGACCTGGCGCGCGAAATAATTGCCTGGCTTGCCGAATTCGCCAAGGCCGATTGCTTGCGGATCGTAGGTGTGGAGCTTTGCCAGCGTCTCGATCTTGTCCTTGAAGATCGCATGCCGCGCCTCGGGTGACTGGCTCGGCAATGCCGGATCCCAGAACACCCGCCCCTCTTCCATCGACATGACGTAAAAGGCCGCGCCAATCACGGCGTCGTCGGTGCAAAGCGCGTAAGCTTTCGCAACCGGAAAGCCCTGTTTGCCGAGCGCGGAAATCACGCGGAACTCGCGGTCGACCGCATGCGCCGACGGCAGCAGCTTTCCGAACGGCTTGCGCCGCATCACATAGGAACGCGAGGGCGTATCGAGCCGATAGGTCGGGTTCGACTGCCCGCCCTTGAATTGCAGAACGGTCAGCGGGCCCTGATAACCCTCGACGTGCTCACGCATCCACCCATCGAGGCTGATCTCGTCGATCCGGTGCCGCTCCTCGACCGGTTTGGTTCCGGAAAATTCCTCGTCGTTTCTAACGCCTTCGGCCACGGTGGTTTCCCCGACTGTTTCTTCCGTCATTCCGGGGCGATGCGCGAGCATCGAACCCGGAATCTCGAGATTCCGGGTCTGGTGCTAACGCACCATCCCGGAATGACGATACCAAAAGTGCGGCCTGTGGGCGCTCGTTTAATTCGCCGGAGCGTTGGCATATTTCCGAAGCTCGAGCCTGGCAATGGCGCGGTTATGGACCTCGTCGGGACCGTCGGCGAGCCGCAGCGTGCGGATGCCGGCATAGTCCTTGGCCAGCCCCGCCTCGTCCGAAACGCCGGCGCCGCCAAAGGCCTGGATCGCCTGGTCGATGATCTTCAGCGCCATGTTCGGCGCCGCAACCTTGATCATGGCGATTTCGAGCTGCGCGGTCTTGTTGCCGACCTTGTCCATCATGTCGGCCGCCTTCAGGCAGAGCAGACGGTTCATCTCGATGTTGGTGCGAGCTTCGCCGATGCGCTGCTCCCAGACCGAATGCTCGATGATCTTCTTGCCGAAGGCCGTGCGCGACGACAGCCGCTTCACCATCTTCTCTAGCGCCTCCTCGGCCTTGCCGATGGTGCGCATGCAGTGATGGATGCGCCCCGGGCCGAGGCGGCCCTGCGCGATCTCGAAGCCGCGGCCTTCGCCGAGCAGAAGGTTGCTGGCCGGCACGCGCACGTTCTCCAGCAGCACTTGCGCGTGGCCGTGCGGCGCGTCGTCGAAGCCGAACACGGGAAGCATCTTCTCGACCTTGATGCCTGGCGTGTCGAGCGGCACCAGGATCTGCGATTGCTGCTGATGGCGCGGCGCCTTCGGATCGGTCTTGCCCATCAGGATCGCGATCTTGCAGCGGGGATCGCCGACGCCGGACGACCACCATTTGCGGCCGTTGATGACGTAATGATCGCCGTCACGCTCGATACGCGTCTCGATGTTGGTGGCATCGGAAGAAGCCACCGCGGGTTCCGTCATCAGGAAGGCGGAGCGGATCTCGCCATCCATCAGCGGCCGCAGCCATTTGCGCTTCTGCTCCTTGTTGGCGTAGCGGATCAGGACTTCCATGTTGCCGGTATCGGGCGCCGAGCAGTTGAAGACTTCCGAAGCCCAGCTGATGTGACCCATCTCTTCGGAGAGCAGCGCGTATTCGAGATTGCTCAATCCCGCGCCGCGGAACTCGTCGTCCTCATGCGATGACGGCGGCAGGAACATGTTCCACAGCCCCTCCGCGCGCGCCTTCTTCTTCAACTCCTCGAGGATCGGGATCACCTTCCAGCGGCCGCCCTCGGCATCCTGTTGCTTGTAGATCGGCACCGCGGGGCGGACGTGGTTCTTCATGAATGACTGCACACGGCTGAGCCATTCGCGCTGGCGTTCCGACATCGTGAAGTCCATGGGCGTTTCCTCGTCGTTTTAAGTGAATTTGATGGCGGCGACTTTCTGCCCGCCACCGGCTGTCTGCAAGTCCATTTCCAAGAAGCCCGGCAATGCATGGACCGGATGCCGAAGATGTCGGAGCGGCCCATTTTGCATTGACATCCAAACCTTCAAACCATAGTTTCATACAAATGTTTGAATTGCAACCCCAGCCCGCAAATGGCGTCTGACCGGACCCGCGCCCTGATCCTGGATGCCGCCGAACGGCTTTATGCCGAACGCGGCTTCGGCGAGGTCACGCTGCGCGACATTGTCGCCGCGGCCGGCGTCAATCTTGCGGCGGTGAACTATCATTTCGGTTCCAAGGACGAACTGATCGCCGAACTCTTCGTCACCCGCGGCCTTGCGACCAACCGCAAGCGGCTCGCGGAGCTGAAGGACGCCGAGATGGCCGGCAACGGGCGGGCCGACGTCAGGGCAATCCTGCGCGCGCTGGTTGGCCCGACCCTGCGCGGCTGCCTCGGCGCGGGCAACGAGCAATCGACGGCCGCGCATTTCATGATCCGCGCGTCCGTTGAATCGGTGCCGCCGATCCGCCGCATCAAGAATCGCGAAATCGACCACTTGCGGAAATTTGCCGCGGCGATGCGCCGGTCGCTGCCGGACTGCGACGAGGCCGATCTTTACTGGGGCCTGCACTTCGCGCTCGCGATGGCGCATCAGACCATTCGCGACACCGAACGGCTGACCAAGCTTTCCGAAGGCAAATGCGACCTCGATGATGTCGAGGCGCTGATCGCTCGCATCGTCGATGCGGCAGCGATGACGCTGACGGTACGCACGGGTGTGAACACAAGGCCGGCCCGAAACGGCGCAACGAGCATGACGGACAGCCGCGCCGAAAGGTTGAAGGGCTGAACCAATCATTTGGCGCGTCCCTTGTGCCAACGTTTCGTCTCCAGGCAAGCGCGCCTTTCTCGCGGCGCCGCTCGCGTCCGAGTTTTGCTGATGCCCTCGTCTAAAAGGGCGCAGGGAATGCCGGGTGCGCGATGCACCCGTAGCCTCGTGCGCAAAGAGTAGAAAGCACACGAGTAAGTCACCACAGGTACGCCGCACATTCCGGCATTCCCTGTGCGATGGTTTTACGGTTTCCTTCGTAGTCTCCCCGGAGACCGGGCTTTATTGTCTCCGTCACCAGCGTGATGCGCAGCATCATCGCTCGCTTGATACCAGCGTCGGGGTATCAGAACGCTACGACTTCGCCGTCCACCCGTGATGCGTTCGTCTCATCGCACCACAAATGTCCACCGCATCCCGCACTCTACGTTCGTGACGATCGCGAAACGCCCCTTGAGTGAGGCGGGATGGCGCGGGCTTATAGAGATGATTTGCCCGACGGGGAGAGCGAAATATTTTCCGCAGACGAACTGGACATGCAGGCAAATCAACCGGTAGCGCCGCTAGCGCATTTCACCCTCAAACGTCGGCTGCCGGCCGGCCGCTTTCCATTCCATCTCTATTGATGGGGCACTCAATCGACCGTGTAGCCCAAGGCGAAGATCGAAGGTTCCAGAATAGGAATGACCGGCTTGAGCTGCTCGAGATAGGCGCGGTAGCGATAGCGCGAACGATCGTACAATTTTTCCGTGACCTGTGCGTAGCTGGCGGTGCGGGCGTAGCGTCGGTTTTCGTGAAAATTGAGGCAACGCCTCTCGAATGGCGCGCCAACGAAACTCAACATCTTGCGCACATGCGTCTCCTGATCCGCGACGATGTCCTCGTACCGGATCGGCAGATAGCGAAGCGACATCTCGCGGCGGTAGTGTTCGACAAGGCCCATCACCAGGACGTAGTGATGCGCGATCGTTTCGAGATCGTTCGCGCAGTAAAAGCCGTGGGTGAGATGGTTGGAGAACACCGAAAGCACGACATCGAGCGGATGACGCAACAAATGGATGACCGGCGCCTGCGGAAATATCAAGCCGATCAGGCCAAGGTGAGTCTCGTTCAGCGGCATCTTGTCGGTGAACCAGCTCGCCCCCTTGCGCAACGCGCCGAGCTGGCGCGCACGCTGCAGATAATAATCCCGCAGATTGTCGAGGCCCTCGATCTGATCTCCGAGCCACAGGTCGGCAAGCGCCTCTGGATAGGCCAGCGGGCTGTTGAGCATGCACGGAATGACCGCGGTGAGTTCATGGATGGTCGGCAGCTCGTCGCCGGCTGAAATGCGCGGATGTGCGGAGAGCGTTTGCTCGACCATGGTCGTGCCCGATCGGGGAAAGCCAACGATGAAGACCGGCTGCGGGACATCCGTGCGCACGCCCGCGCGCGGCAGGATATTCAGGCGCGGCGCCGTGAAGAACCCCCGAAGACGCGCGACCATATCCTGCGCTTCGGCGGCGAGATAGCGCTGGCCGCTCATCTCGCGCAACGTGCGCTTGCCAGCCTCAAAGGCGGCGAACGCTTCCGCGTACCGGCCCATCTTGTCGAGCAATTGCCCTTTCTCGGTCCATTCGGCCGGTCCCAGGCCGCCCTCCCCATGCCGCCGCTCGATCTCATCGAGGGTCGCAACGGCACTCGCATAATCCTTGCTGCGGCCATGAAGCACGGCGCGCGCGAGCTGCACGGTTCGGTTACCCGGTGAAATGCGCTCGGCCGCATCCAGCAATTCGCTGGCGCGTGCGAAATTGCGGTCCGTCTCCTCCATGCGCGCCCAGCCGTAAATCGTCTGAAAGATATTGGGGTCGAGCCGCACGGACTGCTCATAGAGTTGACGCGCTTCCGCCATCCGCCCCTGGTTTTTGAGATTCCAGGCAAGATTGGCGTAAAGGATTGCGTTCGGTTCGCCGATCAGCTCCATCACGCGGCGGTAATGATGCTCGCCGACCTGAGGCCGCTGCGCCTCGGTCATGATCATCGCCATCAGGTTGTGCGATTGCGCATCCACCGGCGAAAGGCGCACGGCGTTTCGCGCATGAACCTCAGCCTCCGCGAGCGCGCCTTTGCCCAACAGCAGCAGAGCCAGCGCCTGGGTCGCGCCCAGATTGCTCGGGTCGATCCGCACGACCCGCGTCAACAATGCTTCTGCCGCGATTATCCGATTCTGGATATTACACAGTTGAGCAAGCAGGGTGAGCGCACCGACATGGCGCGGAGACCGATTGAGAAAATCGATCAGAAACCGCTCCGCTTCCGCAACACGTCCGGCTTGGAGTGCAGCCTGCGCCCGCTCGACCTCAGGCGTTTCCAGCGCCGACGCCTGCGAGATACTCCAATCGAGCGCGCAACAGCGATCGCCGCGCAAGCCGCTGAGGCAGCTACAGGGCGCGGCATTTTCTAACGGAACTGAGGACATGCGCTTCGATGTATCACATCATCGCGCCAGCCCATACGCGGCCTGGCACACCCGCGGGTATCCTAAGATCAAAAATTCCAGGTGAATCCGCCCTTGAAAGTGTGAGTTTGGACGTGCTCGGCCAACTCGCCCTGATACGACAGACCGACCTTCATTTTCGAGGTGATACGCCAATCAAGCCCGGTGTCGACCAGCGCCGCATTGCGTGCGATCGGCACGCCGGAAACCGAGAAGCCCGTCCCCGTGCTCTGGAACGCCAATGCCGCCTGCGGCGTCACATCGCCAAACGCATATTGCCACTGCGCCGAAAGGCGCGGCACCAGGAAGGTGCCATTCGCAAGCGGCACGATGGTCGCGGCGCGCAAGCCCAGCGACGAATAGCCGACGCTCTCATCATTGCTCAAGCCCGAGAGAGCCGCGATGCCGCCGTTCTCCGCGAATGCGCCGGTATGAACATTCACGTAAGCCAAGCCGGCAAACGGCTCGAGCGCGATGCTGCCGAACGCAACACCATACCCGACTTCGCCGAACACCTGGCCGACATTGGCGCTGGAACTGGCGCTCACCGGCTCGAACAAACCGGGGAAGGCGACCGTACGACGGGCGTCGATGGTATCGAAGGTGTAGGCCGCGCCGGTGCGCACGCTCAGCGGTCCGACTTTGCTCCCGGCATAAAGGCCAAGCTGAGCGCTGTCGATGCCGGCAGAACTGCTGCGCGCATCGACGTTGACGTCGGAATGCAAATAGCCGGCGGTAAAGCCGGCGCGGACGGTGCCGAACAGCGCATCTACGCCGGACAGGAAGCCCTCGAACCTGCTGTTCAACGTCGCGGCGTTGCCGTCGCCGTCGGCATGGCCGAAGCCGCCCAAGGTCTGGGTCCAGAACGCCAAATCGCGCGGCGTTCCCGCGGCCCTTGCCGGCGGCGCCTTGGTCGGAAAGGCGCCATCCACTGAGCCCATCGCATAAGCCAATTCCGGCCCACCGAACCCGAGCGCACCAAGCTCGCCCGGCGCACTCGCATACGAGGATTGCCGCAAGCGCCCGAGCATGGCGCTGCGAACAAACTGCGATTCGTCGACGAGCGTATTCTGCAAGCTGCCGTAAATTTCACCTGAAAGAGCATCGAAGGCTTGGCGCGCGCCCGCCACCGTCTGGTTGAGCACCGCCAGCTTTAACGGATTGGTGGAGGAAGCCGCGTTGAGCGCGGTGGCCACGCTGCTCTGGTTTGGTGTCTGCGCGAGCGAGAGAAATGAAGTTGAATTGCGCGAGAGCGTCAAAAACACCTCGTTGGCGTCGGTGGTCAGCATCGGCGTGAGAAACGCAAACGGCACTGCGGTGGTCACGCCGGCAAAGCTGGTGTTGCCGAGACTACCGGCCGTCACGATGGTGTAGCGGGTCCCGGGCGTGATGTTGCTGCCGGTTCGGGTCAAGACCTCAACGGTGCCACCACTCAGCGTCGCGGTGCCGCTTACCGTGAGCTTGTCCGATTGCCCGGCCGGATTGACGTTGACGTTGAAGAAGGAGCCCGGTGAAAACGTCGCATTGCCGTTCACCTGCAACGTGGTGAAGGGTGTGCTCGCGCCAGGCGCAATCGTGCCGCCGCTTGCGGCGGTGACGTTGCCGATCACGGTGCCCTGACCTGCGAGCACACCGCCCGCATTCACCGTTACAGAACCGGTGAGCTGCGCGCCGGGATTGTTGGCATCGCCCACCACCAGCGTGCCGCTCGTGACCGTGGCCGCCCCGACCTGGGATTGTCCATTCAGGGCCCAGATTCCGTTCGCCTGCACGTCGAGCGTGTTGAAGTTAAGAAAATTGTTGTTGGCGCTGCCGCTGCCCTGAAGGATCAGCGCGTTCGTTGCGCCCACGGCCGTACTGCCTACCGCATCGCCGTTGAGCACCGAGCCGGTTTGCAACGTCAGCGTATTGGCGCCTCTTCCAAAGAATTTTACCGATGCGCCGCCTGGCCCGCCCGTGATCGTGCCGGCATTGGTGACTGTGCCGGAGCCGGCAAAGACGACACCATAAAGACCGCCGCTGATCATTGCGCCGGCCAGATTGGTGACGCTGCCACTGCCTACCAGCACACCATACCCATGCGCGCTGGTGATGGTACCGGCATTGACGATGGTGCTGGGGCCATTGATCGCGTCGATGCCGGCGTGACCGCCGCTGATCGTGCCACCGGCCAGATTGCTGATGCTGCCGCCGCTAGTTAAGAGAAAGATACCTTGATCGTTGAAGATGTTGCCATTGCCGCCCGCGATCGTGCCAGCGTTGGTCACGGTGATGGTACTGTTATATCTGACCATGATGCCGTAAGCGTTGCCGGCGATCTTCCCGCCGGCCAAATTCGTTACACCAATGGTGCCGCCGGAAAAGTAAGCGCCCTGCTCGCCGCCCGTGATGGTGCCGCCGTTGATCAACCGCGAGGGATTATCATTACCGAACAAGATCCCGACGCGCCCGCCCGTGACCGTCCCGCCCGCCAAATTGGTGAGGCTGCCGCCGCCAAACATCTCGATGCCATACGACCCAGCGTTTTTGGCGGTGATGACGCCGGCGTTGGTGACGCTACCCACGACGGGACAAATTGCAGGCCCGATATTACGCCCGTTGCAGGTCGCGACCCCAACCGCGTTGCCGGTGATGGTTCCGCCCGCGAGATTGGTGACGCTGCCGCTCATTTGGAGATAGACACCCTTACCGGCCCGCCCTGTCCCATCAATGGTACCTGAATTGATCACCGTGCCGGGGGCGCCATTAACCGAAGCGCCAATGCTCCCCCCGCTGATCGCTCCGCCGGTCTGGTTGGTGACGCTGCCGCCGTTCTCGAGATAGACACCATTCGTGTTGGTGTTGACGCCTCCGATTTGTCCGCTGTTGTTCACGGTGCTGCCGGCGCCCTGAAGGCTGATTCCCGTGGTGCCGTTGAACAGCGTCCCACTCTGCGCAGTGACGTTCCACGCGGTGCCGGCCGCGCCTGCAACCGCAGGATTGCCACTGACATTGATGCTGGTCCCGGCTCCGAACGTGATCGGGTTATTTGCCGGATTGAGATTGTAGGTGGTGTTTTGAACCGGCGTCACCACTGTCTGCGCATGAGCCGAGGTGACGAGCGAAACGCCAAGCGCGAGCGTTGCGGATGCGGCTGGGCGAGCGAGGCCCGAAACGCTCGACAACAGCCGGCCGCGGATACTTTGATCGCCGCGTCCGACGAATGAACTGCCGGAAAGCGGCGAATGAAGCGGCACGCGCATCGGAGGGACCTTAAGATCTATCACGCCGTAGCAAGGCACTCGTGGCGGCGGAAATTGGCCGGAACGAAAAGACTGCGGCGCGATGGCTAACAAGGCGACGGCGGGGCCACTGTACCCAGCGTCTCAATTGCGGGTTCCACCCGCCTGTTTTTGATGTCTTTTGGTCGAAAATTCTTTTGTGTTGCGCTTCCGCTACTCAAGTCGACCCATGATGACGAACATACGACTTGGCGCATGTCCTGGCGTTGACCGCGAGGTCCAATCAGAAAGGCGATCGTGTCCTTGCAATCTCGCGTTGCGGACTCATAATGTGGAGAAGGCAGCCGATGTGAGTTGGAATGCAGGCGGACGACTTCCGGCGCGATGCGCGCAGTTTTGGGCTGGAGCCATTGCGCGAGGTGATCTCCGATCTCAGCGACGTCACTCCGCGTACTGCCAGCGATAATTTTCACTTCTCGACCGCCACTCTGGCAACCGACAAGGCCCTGCTGACCGACTCCTTCGGGACGAGACTGGAATACAACCGCACGCCTGCGCACATTGCCCGCGGCGGCATCGATCATTACCAGATCGCCTTCTGCATGCAGGGACGGATGCAGTTCAGCGCAGGACGCCGCGAGCTAACGATGCGTCCCGGCGATATCTGGCTGGTCGACATGGCGGAGCCGAGCCGAACCTGGCTTGGGCAATCCGACGACCTGCAGGTGCGGGTGATGGCGCTCGTGTTGCCACGCGCGACGCTCGGCCCGCTATTGGCGCACCCGGATTCGATGACGGCGTCGTTCACATCCGGAAGAGAACAGCGCGCGCGCCTTCTCGCCGATCAGTTTGCCACGCTGTGGCGCCCAAACGCGCACGAAACCACCAACCTGACTGCAACGATCCAGGCGATGACCGAAGTCGTCGCCGCCGCCTTTGGCGCTGCATCGGAGGTGAAGGACAATGCCGGGAGAGCCGAACGACATCTTCATCTGGCAATGATCAAGCGTTATATCGAGGCGAACCTCGAGACCGGCCAGCTCACGGCCGATCATCTTTGCCGCCGCTTCCATATTTCGCGCGCGAGCCTTTATCGGCTGTTCGAATCTGACGGCGGACTGCAACGCTACGTTCAGCAACAGCGGCTCAACCGTGCCTTGAGACGTCTGATTCATGCGGCGCCGACCGGGATTCGCGTGATAGACCTTGCTTCCGATCTGCAATTCAGCAGCGAGTCTTCGTTGATCCGCGCTTTCCGCCGGCAATTCGGTCTCACGCCCGGCGAGATCAAGGAACTGTCCGGCGCGCGGCTGCGCGAGACGAACGCAAGTCCGGGGCCGGACAACCTATTTGGTCAACTTGCCAGCAGGCGTTCCGTTATTGAATGACTTTGGATGAGAGACGATCTCGATCAGGAAAGCCCGAGCATTGCCCACGCCTCGGTGCCAGCGATGTTGCCGACATTGAATATGTTCGTTGACATAAGCGAACTGTCACACCGTTTCGAAGAAAGTGTCATAACGCCTGGCTAGGTTCCCCGCCAGTTTTCATACTGGGGAGAACCTAAATGCATCAAACGAGACACGCGCTGCGCAGCCGGAAAGTCGGGCTGCTGGCAGGCGCAGCCGTCGCAGCGCTCGGCGTCATCACGACAACCGCGGTCGCCTTCGATCCGGACAATTCCGCCGATCGCGTTCGCACCACGACGCCGATCAAGCATGTCATCGTTGTGCTGGCGGAAAACTCCAGCTTCGACCACGCCTTCGGCACCTTCCGTCCCCGCAACGGCCAGCGCATCCACAACCTGTTGTCGGCGGGCATCGTCAACGCGGACGGCACGCCGGGTCCAAATTTCTCAAAAGCGGCGCAGTTCACAGCAACACCACAGCCGAATTATTTCGTCAGCGCGCCCGATGGCAGCAAGACGCCCTTCAGCACTTTGCCTCCGCCAGATCTACACGGCGTACCGTTGCAGGCCAGCGATAGCAATCCGCCTCCGTTCGCGACGGTTGCGGTCGCTCATGCGGCCGAACCTAGCCTCGAGGGCGAAGATGCCGTGCTGTTGACGACCGGCGCAGCGACCGGCTTGACCTTCAAGCCTGAGACCGGCGGCGTACGCAATCCTGACACGCGCATTCTCAATGCCAACAACCTGCCGAACGGGCCGTTCCAGCAGACCGCAAAGGATGCGCACGGCCACGGCCTTCCGTACGACGCCTACACAGAAGACACCATTCACCGCTTCTATCAGATGTGGCAGCAATCGGACTGCAGCATTCGACATGCCACGCCTGACAATCCGAGCGGCTGTCTGGCCGATCTTCTGCCTTACGTGATCACCACGTTTGCCGGGCAGGCCGAAGAAGGCATGGGCACGTCGATGGCCTTCTTCAACATGAACCAGGGCGATGCGCCGACGCTGAAGAAGCTCGCCGAAGAATATGCCATTGCCGACAACTATCATCAGGCAGTGATGGGCGGCACCGGGGCCAACCACATCATGCTCGGCACCGGTGATGTTTATTTCTTTAATCAGGCGTTCGCGCAGAATGGCGTGTTGAATGCCGCGAGCTTCAATCCGGCTCCGCCACCAACCGTTCCAGGCGCAATCCTCGGCCTGCCGCCGCAAGTCACAGTGTCGCTGGTGGCCAATCCGGATCCGGTGTCGGGCACCAACAACGTCTATAAGAATGATCCCAGCGCCTCGCTTGGCGAATATGTCAACTGCTCGGACCCGACCCAGCCCGGCATTCCGGCGATCACCAACTACCTGGCGACCTTGCCATACAAGACATCGCCGACGGTTTGCGCGCCCAACACCTTCTATGCGGTCAACAACTTCTTCCCCGGCTATCATCCCAACGGCACACCGGCGAACCCGTTGTCGCCGAAGCAGGCGGCGGATGGCAGCGACTTCTTCTTCATTCCGCCGCAGAACCTGCCGACGATCGGCGATGCGCTGAATGCGAAGAACATTTCGTGGGTCTATTACGGCGGCGGCTTCAACGAAGCGGTGGCCGGCCAGCCCAACGCGTTCTGCCCGATCTGCAACCCGATGCAGTATGCCGCTTCGATCTACGGCAATCCCGCCCAGATCAAGGCCCATACGGCTGACATCACCGACTTCTTTACCGCCGCCCAACAGGGCAAGCTGCCTTCGGTTTCCTTCGTCAAGCCGAGCGGCTTTGTCGACGGCCATCCGCAATCGTCCAAGCTGATCCTGTTCGAGGCACTGCTCGACAACATCGTCGATCACGTCAAGTCGAACCCGGAGCAATTTGCGGAAACCGCTGTTATCGTCACCTGGGATGAAAGCGGTGGCTTCTACGATTCGGGCTTCATCCAGCCGGTCGACTTCTTCGGCGACGGCCCGCGCGTGCCGCTGCTCGTGATCTCGCCGTTTTCCCGCGGCGGCCGCGTGGTCCACACTTATTACGACCACGTCTCGATCACGAAATTCATCGAGCACAACTTCGATCTGAAACCCTTAAGCGCGCGCAGCCGCGACAATCTGCCGAACCCGGTCATGGACGAGGACGACAATCGCTACGTGCCGCGCAATATGCCGGCGATCGGCGATCTCATGGACATGTTCAACTTCGACCACCGTGGAGACCGGAACGATCACGATCATGACGATCACGACCACGACGGCTAACCGTTTCAATCTGGCGGTCGATTGAAAATACCGGGCGGTGCGGAGACGTGCCGCCCGGTTCTTTTTCAGGCGAGCTTGAGCATCGCCCGCGCCTCGGTGGCAGTTGCCACAGTGGCGCCGAGGTCTTTCAGGATTTGCGCCGCGTGTGCGACGAGTTCGGCGTTGCTCTTCGCCAGCACGCCCTTGGACAGATAGAGATTGTCTTCCATGCCGACCCGCACATGGCCGCCGAGCAGCCAGGACTGCGCAACCATCGGGAATTCAGAGCGGCCGATGCCGAAGCCGGCCCAGATCGCGCCTTCCGGCAACAGGTTGCGCGCGTAAAGCATGGTCTCCGGCGACGGATCGAAGCCGTATTTGACGCCGAGCACCAGCGTGCACAGCGGCGGGCCCTGCAAGGTGCCGTCCGCGATCAGGTCGCGGGCGAGGTGAATGTCGCCGGAATCGAACAACTCGAGCTCAGGCAGCACGCGCGCCGCGCGCATCCGCGCCGCCATCTTGCGGACGTTCGGCGGCGTGTTGATCACGACCTGCCCGCCGGAGTTCATGGTGTTGAGATCGAGCGTACAGATTTCGGGTTTGAGGATTTCGACGTGCTCGACGCGCTTTTCCGGCACCATCAGCGTCGTACCGGGGCCAGCAACCTTCGGGTCTTCGTCTGACGGCACAAACCGCCCGCCGGGACCTGTCGTCAGGTTGATGATCAGTTTGGGATTTTTCGCGCGAATGCGGTCCATCACGTCGCGGTAAAGGTCGATCGACATCGAGGGACGGCCGGTCCCGGGATCGCGAACATGGATGTGCGCGATCGAAGCCCCCGCCTCGGCGGCTTCCAGCGCGCTGCCGGCGATCTGCTCTGGCGTGATCGGCAAATAAGGCGACTGCTCGGGGCGGGTGATATTGCCCGTGATCGCGCAGGTGATGATGACTTTCGGGTGCGGTTGATACGCCACGGCGCGGTGCCTTTATCGGCTCTTAAGGGTTCAGGTCTTCTTTTCGGCCGGCTTTTTCTTCACCGTTGCCGCCTTGGCTTCCGCCGCCTTCAGCTCTTCGAGCGCATTCCTCATCGCGCGCGCGTAACTGTCCGCGGCATTTTCGGCTGTGATCTGCAACCGCCGCGCCGCCGCGCCGGCGAGCAGCAGCATGTCCTTCGCGGTCTGCTTCAGGCGCGCCTTGCCCTCCTTGGTCTTGGCCTTGGCGGCCAAACCGATCAAGCGGGCCTGCCGCTTCTTCGCCTCCGCCATCAGCGCCTTGTGCTGCGTCTTTCCGATTGCACGGATGACGGCATCAAGGTCTGTATCGGCCATTTCTCAATTCCTGAAAATGTGACGTGAATCCATACGCCGGCGACCTGCCGGCGTCCGGGTTCAATCATATCGCATTTTCTTTGGCTAGTACCAATTGCCGCTGCGCGGACGGCCGCCCTTCCCGAAAGGCCTTACAAGGATCGTGATTTGGCATCATCCGGCCAATCGTCCTGCAATCTCCGAAAACGCCCTTCCGGGCGATCGAGCCAACCGGCCGAGTGAGCGTACCAGCGTGTTTTGCCCTTGGGCTGTTTCGTTGGGTACGAAGGGATCGGTGAAGCATCTGGCGCCAGCCGCCTTCGCAATCTTTGCTATCTGCGCCGTCATGGCAGGAGCGCCCGAAACATAAACCAGGTCCTCCGGCGACAAGTTCGGCAGATGGTCGGTTGGGCGTCCGGTTCGAATGGCGGCCGAGACGTTCTGGGGCTCCGACACGGTCGGAATGATGGTGACGTTGGGAAACAGTGCAAGGCGGCACAGCGCTGCATGCATGTAGAGCGACTTGAGCTTGCGCGCAGCAACCACGAAAATCAGCTCGCGCGTGGGGCGTTCCATGATCGCCGCGACCGCAACGGACCACATTGGCGCAAAACCTGTGCCGCTCGACGCAAGTACGATACCGCCGCTGTGCTGGGGCCTGAGAAAGGCATGACCGAACGGTCCCGACACCCTTACCCGGTGTCCGACGCGGATCGCCCGGCCGAGTTCGGAGGATACGAGACCATCGGCAAACTTGCGGATGTGGAAGTGCATCAAGTGCTTCCTTGGCCGCCCCTCCAACGGATAGGTCGGGCTGTAATTCCGGGCCGGGAATCCGAAGAATTGCACCTTGCAGAATTGACCGGGAAGATAGGCAAACGGCCCTGGCAACTCGATATCGACGCCGAACACGTCCGGCGACAGGCGAGTAATCGCGGCGACGCGGCCGGAAGTGGAAACCTGATCGGGAGCGCGTTCGGTTTCGATCTCGATGTCGGAGATGAGCCGCGCCTGACAGGCGTGAATCATCTCGTCATCTTCGTTCCGACCGCCGAAGACCCGTCCGTTGACAAGGCGCACACGACAGGCGCCACAGATCCCGCTGCGACAATCGTGAGGCAGGTCGACGCCGTTGGCGAGCGCGGCGTCGAGCAAAACGTCGCCGCATTTGGCCGGGAACGACTTTTGATTCAGGGTTACCTGACAGGTTCTTTTCATCACTCCACCTCTAGCCGGATCGGCCTCACATGCCGGGTATGCCGGATCTGACTGTGATCGAAAGCGGCAACCCGCATGAAAATGCCGCTTCTGATCGGAACGTCGTATTCACTGCCGGTATCGAGACGTCGAGCGACTTCGAGCGCCCAACGCCCGGATGCCCATCGCGCCGCGCATCTGATGTCGGCGCGATCACCGGAAAATTCACCTGAAATGATGACCCCTGGGATGGTCGCGCCCACCGGAATTTGGGCATCGTCGGCCGCCGAATATGGCGTGGATTCGGACTCGGTCATGAACCAGCGGCTGCCATCCTCGTCGCCGTGATTTTGATCGAAGTCGATATGCCCCATGGCTGCGGTCGTCGCCGCGACGTCCCTGGGCAATCTGAGCGGTGCGACGAGCCGGCGACCGTCGGGAAAATCTTCTTCGATGGCAAAATTGTCGGCGTAGTTGGCAGTGCCTGGATCGGGCGAGAAACCGCCCCTGTACGGAATGATATGGCGCACTTGCATTGGCGTCGGCTCCAGAGGCGGCCCAAAGTGAGCGTCGTCCATCCAGCCGGTCGAACCGCTTGTCGCCTTCCACTCCCAAACGTCAGCGTAACCTGCCGTCGAGAAGTGCAACCCGCGGCCGGTCATGGTCTCCGGCGCGCCCGCAACCGGATGGGTACCTGCGTGAAAAGTTCGATCACCTGCCAGCGTCGCATCCGCCGCAGTCAGGAGAACCGAAAACTTGTCTTCGTGGAATTCGTGTTCGTCTCCGTTCTCGAGACCATCATGAAGAACGCGCCAGCCTTCGGCCCGCTTGACGAGCGGAAACTGCTTGAGCGAGCGCGTCGGATCTTCCCATATGAAAAGAAAGTAGGCCCAATTCTCATCGTGCACCGCGCGAATTTCGACCCGCGTTTCCCCCCTGCCCTCGAAATTTCCTCCCTCGCTGGTCGTCACGAAAAAGGGCACGGCCTTGCGCCAGGCCCGATCTGAAGTGTCTCCGTCCAGGACAGGCGCGTCCGCATGGTCGATCTTGCGGATTTCCAGACGGTCGACGGCCAGCCGATCGGCGGCCAGCATGAACGACGTGCCGGTTATTGCGACGGCCAGGGCAACCACGAGCGGATTGGCATGGAAAGTGGGATGCCGACGCCTCGAACCGTTCCTTTCGGCGCGCGCCGCCCCTCGCGCGATCGGAGACGGCGCGTCTCCATGCTTCCGCACGGCGCGAGTTGACAGGTCGGCCGGGGGCCGCTGCCGGTTCGCGACATCCACGCCCGGTGCAATGCTGCTCGGCGGTTCAGCCGATCGTTCGGCCAACATCGTCAGCAACTCTACTGCGTCGAGCTCTTTTGGTGGGGGTGGCAATGCAGCCGGCCGAAGAATTCGAAGCAATTGCGACGATCCACCGATCTTGAAATGCGTCAAGATATGGAGCCCGACAAACGCCAGTATCACCCACATCGAATACCAGTGCAGTGCAGCCGCATCATATCCGGCCGCAATGCCGAAATAGAGCGCCCCGCCGCTTGCCATCAGGAGCAGCATTGCCACGAAGAATACCCAGCACAGACAAACATTGGCCGCACCCAATCGGGCTTCGCGACGGCCGAACAATCCCCGCAAGCGTATGCCGTCAGGCCTGATGCGACGGACCAGACCGGACCTGATCATGTAGACGATATAGGCCAGTGCGACCCCCACAAGTATCGACGCTGCCTGCATGTGCAGCATCCACACGCTTTCCTGCGGCAGCAAGACGTCGAACAGATTGATCCACCGGTGGCCCGGCATTTCGGTGGCAATGCGCAGCCCGCTGAGAAACGCGGCGCCAAAAGCGCCGACGAGCAACCAATGCAGGATGATCGTGCCGTAGTCGGTCTTGCGGTCTCTCATTCGCGAGCTCCATTCTCGGGGAGCTCGCTGCCTCTTCGCACCACATATTTCTTGCGTTGCAAGTCGGCATTGTGCGCGTCGCGCATCACTGCACTTCGCCACGTCGCGCCGACTTGCGGTGTGCTCCACCGACCACGCTGCAAGAAGAGAAGCCTGCCAACCAATTGAACATCCCCAACTGCGATCCGCCGTGCCGGCGAACAAAAGATCCCTTCTGACTGGCGGCCCCCGCCGCGATCTTGTTTGTTCACATCGACCGAATCCCAGCGTCTCGTCATCGCGACGAGACGCCGGCGATCGTGAAAACGTCATCCCCACATGTGATGGAAATGATGCGCATCGGCTCCGAAGTTGTGGTTGCCGAGGTCGGCGCCGGACGACGATCCCGTGTCGGCGCCCGCAGCCGGCGCGGCGTTCGCCGCGTTCGCTCCGGGCTGCGCCGCCGGGTTTGCGGCCGCCGTTTGCAGATCGCCGAGCAACGCGGTGAGGCCGGTATTGTGGCCGCCAGCCGCTTGAGCCACCGCCTGGAGATCGGCGATCACGGCCTGAGCGCTGGATTGGCCGCCACCCTGAAGCAGCGCAATCAAATCACTCACCAGATGGTTGCCGCCATCTCCCGCCGACGGCGTTCCCGGATCCGGTGTCCCGGCCGGAGGTGTCGTTGCCGGTGGAGTCGTCGTTGGAGGCGTTGTCGGGTCCGGATTCGGCGTGACCGCGGTGGCTTGCGCGGCCGAGATCACATTGGCGTAGGTGTTTCCGTCCGCCTGGAGGTTGTTGCCGCCAACGTCGGACGCGTTTGTGGAAAGCTGCTGCACCGCTGCGTTGACCTCGCCCGCATTGTGGGTTTGCAGGCCGTCGATCAGGGCATTTGCCGCTGTGCCGGCCGTTCCATCCGATCGCAGTTCGTTCCAGAACCGCGCCGAATACAGCCCGCCCTGCGACTGATCGAAAGCGTTCGCGTTGCTCTCGAAGGTCTGTATCTGCGTGACGAGTCCCGCAATATCGCCCTTGAAGCCGTTATTCTCGATGGTGGTCGCCATCTGTCCGAGATGGTTGCTGTCCTGAATGAACTGCGTGAGGAACGTGGTCTGGGCAGCGTTGTCGAGGAAAGGTGCGGCCGGCGTGTTGGTGCCCGGCAGCGGCGTTGGGTTGAAGATCGCCTGCACGCCGGCGTCGCCCTGCGCGATATCAATAATGTCTCGATGGATATCGTTGATGGCGCGCCCGACATATTGCCCGAGATTCGTCCCCAGGATGGACGTTCCGGTCGGCGAGTTTGCAAGTTCGACGCTCGCGATCTCTTCGTTGAGCTGGTTGATGATGACGTGCGTGTGCAGATCGGTCAGATTGTTGATCTGGGGATCTGCCGCGCTGAGATCCTGCTGCACCCCGACAAGATCCGAGACGATCGCGCTGACCTGGTCCGGGCCAATGCCGCCGATCTCGCGCGTCGTTGCGTCGTTAAACAGGTCCGTTGCCGTTAAAGCCATTGACTTTCTCCCACTGTCCTCAGTTGCTCACTACACTGATTGTCGCCGCTGCTTCTGTTGATCGCGGCTGCCACCCCTGGCGATGCTGTGACGCGCTTTAATCGAAGTCGCAAAATAGAGCGGCTTCGTTCGAGCGAACGCCACATTGAACGTCGTTTGGATTTGCGCCGCGCTTCGTGGCGGCTTTCAGCCGACAACGGGGCCAAGCGGGAGAGAAGTAAGGTAATAGCGTGGCCTTCGTCAAAACCACCGGAAAATCACGGACAATAATCGCATGATAATCGCGAGGCGGGATTTCGTCGCGGCTTCACCGATCTGGTGTACCAGCGAAAGCGGATCGCGCGACTTAACTTGCCACGATCATCACAACGTTTATGCGCGCGTGTCGCATTCTCGCCGAAAAATGGTCAGCATCGATCTTCAATCAGGTCCTGCTGCGCATAACAGGGGAGAGACGCAGTCATGAGTTCCGCTCAAGCGGGGACACAGGAGGCTACTCTCAATCGGAGCTTTTCCAGCCTTCTTTCCGCGCCTTCGTCCGACGATCCTGTCGCGCTTGGACTGCGCGACAGCGCGCGACGCATGATCGGCATCGCCATATTCAGCGGTGTGATCAACGTCCTGATGCTGTCAGGATCACTTTATATGCTGCAAGTGTACGACCGGGTCATTCCGAGCCGCAATCTGGCGACGCTGCTCGGCCTCTCGCTCATCGTGCTGTTCGCCTATCTCGTGCAGGGATATTTCGACGCGCTGCGCGCGCGAATGCTGTGCAGGGTGGGTACACTGTTTGATGCGAGCCTGCAGCCATCCATTCATACCGCGCTCGCGACCTTGCCGCTGCGTGGCGCGAAGCCCATGCTGATGCAGCAGCCTCTGCGCGATCTTGATCAGGTCCGCAGTTTCTTGTCCGGCATGGGACCCACGGCCTTTCTCGACATGCCCTGGATTCCGCTCTTCCTCACGGCTTTGTTTCTGTTTCATCCGGCAATCGGACTGACGGCCCTGCTGGGCACAGCCGCAATCATCGCGATGACATTGCTGTCGGAGCGTATTTCGCGCGGCGCGGCCAAGGCCGCGATGGACTCCAGTGCGCAACGGCAGGTATTGGCGGACGCGACGCAACGCAACGCCGAGGTGATCCGGGCGCTCGGCATGTCGAAACGACTGTCGGAACGCTGGATGTCGGCCAATGAGCGCTATTTGCAAGAGAACATCCGCGTCACCGACGTCAATTCCAACCTCGGATCTGGCGCAAAGGTGCTGCGCTATGTGCTTCAGTCCGGGATGCTTGGGATCGGCGCCTATCTTGTCGTAGCCGACCGCGCATCGGGCGGCGTCATGATTGCCTCCTCGATCATGATGGGCCGTGCGCTTGCACCCGTCGAAATCGCGTTGGGATCTTGGAAGCAGCTCGTTGCCGCGCGCCAGGGCATCGCCCGCCTGCGCGAGATCTGCAAGGCAACGGCGGCTCCGCCCGCGCCGCCTGTCGTTCTGCCGCGTCCCCGTCGGGAGCTTTCGGTCAAGGACCTTGTCGTCTGCGCGCCCGGGACCACAAAGGCCATCGTCTCGAATGTTTCATTTTCGCTCCAGGCCGGCATGGGCCTGGCATTGCTGGGTGCCAGCGCTTCAGGCAAGACGTCGCTTTCCCGGGCATTGGTGGGAATCTGGCCGGCGCAGCATGGTGTAGTCCGGATCGACGGCGCCGCGCTCGACCAGTGGGGCGAGCATCTCGGCCAATATATCGGCTATCTGCCGCAGGACGTGGCCTTGTTTGACGGCACGGTCGCCGAAAACATCTGCCGCTTCGATACGGATGCCAACTCGCAGGCCATTCTGAAGGCGGCGCAGATCGCAGGCGTGCACGAGATCATCCTGCGATTGCCCGATGGTTATTCGACCCGGATCGGCCAGGGCGGCATGTCGCTCTCCGCGGGCCAGCGTCAACGGATCGGACTGGCGCGCGCGGTATTCGGCGACCCATTCCTGATCGTGCTCGATGAACCCAATGCCAACCTCGATGCCGATGGCGAGAATGCCTTAAGTCGCGCAATCGAGCGAATGCGACAGAACGGATGCATCGTGATCGTCATTTCCCATCGCCCCAGTGCGCTCGCCGCGCTGAACATGGCCATGGTCCTTTACGAGGGCAAGGCGATCGCGTTTGGGCCGCGCGAGGAGATTTTTGCGCGCGTACGTAACGCTTCGGCCAAAGCTCCTGCCCCAGCAACGTCACCTTCATCGAACCCGCTGACATCGCGCCGGCAGGCAACTGAGAGCGTTTAAGCCATGTTGAGCGAGAACACCGCAGCACAGCTCGACGACACGATGTCCGATCGTTGGGCCAATATCGGGAATGATCGCGGCGTGGGGCCGCAAGGTGCTGCGTTGATTATGGAGTTACAGCGTCTCCGGCAAGCCCTCGAGCACGACCAAGCGGAGGCTCCTTCCGAACCCAGGCGCGGCGCATCTTCGACCGTCCATCGAAAGTCCGCCCGGCCGAAAGGCCGGCAGAAAGGAAAGATGGGACGGGTGATCGATGCTTGCCTTGAGCAATTCGGGCTTGCGTCCCTCGCCAGATCAACACACGCGAAGGATCCCAAGCCTGACGCCGCTTCCGCTCCTCAATCGCGCCGGGACGGACCGGAGATCGCGTCCGATGCTCCCTCGATGATCGATCTCGAGCCGGACCGGCTCCAATTGAAGAACACATTTCAATCGATGCAGATCGACAGCCCTCCGATGCAACTTCCGCCCGCCAGTGGTGGAGAACGGTCACTTATGGCGAACCGGCTGGTTGCCGTTTGCCAGGACGGCCTGAGCGCGTCCATTTCCTTTCTCCTCAATAGCGAAGGCGCTGCGGAGAGCGCCGTCTCCAAAGACGCCAATCTGGCATTTCGAACAGACCGCTCCCTCGAACGGGAATTGCGGACGGGTCTTCGCGTCTTGCTTATCGTCGGTCTGCTGGCCGGCGGCTGGGCTGCGCTCGTGCCGCTGGCGGGGGCCGTTGTCGTGCCGGGAAATCTCGTCGTTCAATCCAACGTCAAAACCGTGCAGCATCCGACCGGCGGGGTCGTCGCGGAGATCGCTGTCCAAAACGGCCAGCGGGTGAGCCGCGGTGATCTGCTCGTGCGCCTCGACGCGACGCAGGCACAAGCCAGCCTTCAGGTGATCAGCAAGCAGCTCGATGAGACGCGGGCACGGATCGCACGCCTCGTGGCTGAACGCGACGGGCTGCGGCAAATTGCGGTCCCCGGTGAATTGGCAGACCGGGCGGGCGAAGACGTCATCAAGGCTTTGTTGACATCCGAGCAGTCCCTGTTCACGGCGCGCAGCAATGCACGCAGAAGCCAGATCGACGTTTTTCAAAGCCGCATTTCCCAATTGGGCGAGCAGATCGCGGGCCTCGATGCCCAGGTCGAGGCCAAAACCAAGCAGTTGGACCTGATTGCCGGCGAGCTGACCGGAGTGCAGGACCTCTATGACAAGCACCTGGTGCCGCTGGCACGACTAACCGCCCTGCAGCGAGAGAGCGCGCGGATCGAAGGCGAGCGCGGCCAACTGACGTCATCGATCGCGGAGACGAGGTCCAAGACCGGCGAAGCGCAGCTTCAGATTTTGAAGCTCGAACATGATTTCCGCTCCGACGTCGTCAAGGAATTGGGTGAAAGCCAGGCGAAGGAAGCCGAGTTCGTCGAACGCAGCACCGCGGCCCGCGACGTTCTGGACAGGATCGAAATCCGCGCGCCGGCGTCCGGCGTCATTCAACAGCTTTCCGTTCACAGCATCGGCGGGGTCATTCGCGCCGGAGACACGATCATGGAGATCGTCCCTGATCTGGATGACCTGCAGATCGAGGCGCGATTGCCACCCAACGACATCGATCAGGTACGGATGGGCCAGAGCGCATTTGTCCGCTTCTCAGCCTTCAATCAGCGTGTCACGCCGCAAGTCGGCGGCACCGTATCTTACGTTTCGCCCGATACCAGCCGCGATCAGCAAACCAATACGCCCTACTTCACCGTCAGGGTCTCACTCCCCGAAGACGAGCGGCGCCGGCTGGCGGGTCTTCAGCTCGTCCCGGGCATGCCGGCAGAAGTCTTCATGCAGACAGGCAGCCGGACGATGATGAGCTATCTCCTCAAGCCGATCGCCGACCAGATGCGGCGCGCCTTCGTCGAGCGGTAGTGCTGCAGCCCGCGCAAAAACCCCGCTCCATCTATGCGATGAAGCGGGGCTTTGTCTTCTAGTGCCCACTTTCGGAAGTTCGTGTCCCGTCTCAGCAACCATTTTCACGAACTTCGGAAGTCATGGGCACTAGCAAATTTATGATTCTAGTGCCGCTTTCTATTTGACGTTCCTGGATCGAATTTGCCGCTTGTGGTGCAGGAACGTCAAATAGGCGGCACCAGGAATGATGCTTCTAGCTAGAAAGATGCATAAGCGTTGCGGAAGGCAATGGCTCCGGCGAGCGATCGTGGCCGGGTACGAACGGCGTGACCGTCATTGCCGCTCTCCACGATCCACTGTCCGTTCTCGCGACCGACAATCTTGCCGACGTGATGGCTCCAGACCACGATCGTGCCGACCGACGGGCCGCCGGCGTTGCTGCCATAGTGCGCCCACGATCGCGCGAGGTTGTATTGAGGGCCCGGATCGGCGCCAACCAGTTGGCGCATGTACCATCCGCACCAGGCGGCCGGCCGCCCTCCTGAAACCGCGTGCCGATAGCTTGAGCGCTCGTAGGTGGAGCGCCGATAGCTCGATCGCTCATAGCTCTGGTCCCCAAACCCGGAGCCGAAGCCCGAGTCCCCGTAGCCCTCGGCCTGTTGCCGGTAGTGGTGGTCGGCGTAGTGCCGATAATGGTGATGAGCATAGTGCCGATAGTGGTGATGCTGGGTTCGCGCTTCCGCACTCGTTGCAAATGCAAAAACCAATGCACTCGCGGCAACGAATCTACGCATACTGTCTTCCTTCGTATTGTTGAGGGGAAAGCGATCGCGTTTCGCGATCAAGGGCCTCGTGATCCAGGGAGGACCACTTCGCAGGCGGCCTCGACAACGAGGCCCGCCGTGCATTCAGCCGATGGCCTTAGAGAAAGCGGATGTGGCCTGAATGCGGCAAAGGAATGCAGCAATAACAACGAGATATGCGCACATGCATGGTCACGTTTAGGCACGTTTTCGTGAGCCAAATTGAAACTAAAGATCGTCGGATCGCCGCATGTCGTTCGAAAGTTGCCGACCTGCGGATAGATCGAAGCCGCGTGCGCAACGGCGCGTGAAGTGAGTAAACGATCACTGTCGGCAGCTCCAACAGTCGACCGCCTCCTCAGAATTCTTGTTCGCCCTCCGGGCTGACCGGCGCTGCCCCAGAGGTGACGGACAGTCGCCGTTTTTCGTCATGGTCCACGAAAGCGGGGTATCCAGCAGTCCAAACAAACGAGGCGCGAGCGTCTGCGTCATCAGATCCAGACTATCGAGCAGCATGCGGAGGCGAGCGAGCTTGCCGCCCCTGAACTATCTGCGCCGCCAGCCCCCTATGTGATCCTTCTCACGTTCCAAATCTGCACGGACATGCGATAGTGGCTGCGTCACGGCCTTGTCGGGAGGGGTATGCGCCACTGCACTTTGCTCCTTGTCGTTGTGGCTCTGCTGTTCAGCGCGGCTGCCCCGGTGTGCGCCGACACTCGCGTGGCCCTTGTGATCGGCAACGGCGCCTACGCGCACGTGCCACATCTGCCAAATCCGACGCATGATGCGCAGGATGTCGCCGCCGCCCTCAAGCGCACCGGTTTCCAGGTGATCCTCGGCACCGATCTCGATCAGGCCGGCATGCAGAACGCCGCCATCAGTTTTGCCCGCGCGGCGCGCACGGCTGATGTGGCCGCGTTCTATTACAGCGGCCACGCCATGCAATTTGCCGGCGTCAATTACCTGATTCCGGTCGATGCCGAACTGCGCGATGAAGCGGACCTGCGGCGCATGGCGCGGGTCGACGACATCCTCGGCGACCTGCAGCAGGCCAAGAACCTGCGCATCCTCGTGCTCGATTCCTGCCGCGACAATCCGCTTGCCGATGAGCTGAAGCGTTCGATCGGCACGACGCGCGGTGTCAGCATCGGCCGCGGCCTTGCCAAGATGGAGAGCCCGGACGGCACCATCATTTCCTATTCGACTCAGGCTGGCCGGACGGCGCAGGACGGCAGTGATCGCAACAGCCCGTACACGACCGCGTTCCTTCAGCACGTCGAGGACAAGGACGACATCGCCACCGTGTTTCATCGCATCGGCGCCAGTGTCTACCAGACAACCAAAGGCACCCAGGTTCCGGAATTATCGATATCGTTCTTTGGCGAGTTCTACCTGAACGGAAAATTGCAGGTCACGTCGTCGCCGTCGTCATCTCCTGCTCCGACTGACGCGTGCGCCAACGCCGAGGCGCACTGGAAAAGCGCGGAAGCGATCGGAACGCTCGAGGCCTATCAGGATCATCTTCTGCGCTTTCCCACTTGCACCTTCGCCGATCTTGCGAGAGCCCGGATCGACAGCCTGAAAAGCAAGGTCGCGGTTGCAACGCCGCAAGCAACAGCCATCGTCCCGTCAGGCGACATGACGTTACGCACCGGCCTTGTCGCTCATTGGCCCCTCGACGGCGCAAATACCAACATGACGACCAACACCGCGCAGGATCTGAGCGGCAACAACAACACCGGCATGCTGGTCCGAATGACTGCGACCGCCTCGCCTCGCGCTGGAAAGGCCGGCGCAGCGCTGACGTTCGACGGGACCAATTACGTCAAGACGTCCTTTGCCGGGATTTCCGGCAGGTCCGCGCGCACGATTTCATTATGGCTGAAGACGACGCAGACTTCGCCGCTGCCGGGGAAGAATACGTCGACGGTTCTGGCGTATGGCGATGCCCGCAGAAAGTGTGCGAGCCCGGGGTACTTCGTCGTCGCCACCAACGACAGGTTCGGCCGTTCCAACAACTATCACGGCATTACGGTCGATTTTCCCTGCCATGCGGCAGTCACCTATGATGCGGCGATCTACGACGACCAGTGGCACCATGTCGTCATCACCATGCCCGACGCGGGCACCACCTCGGATATCAGAGTCTATGTCGACGGCGCCCAGATGACGACCGTCAACGCCATGGGACCGGGCAGCATCAATACCGGCAGCGGCACCGACGTGCTGATCGGATACGACGCCTACCAAACCAACGGCGTCACCAATGGCGGTTTTCAGGGAGCTATCGGCGATGTACGCCTCTATAATCGGGCACTTTCGGCGCAGGAGGTCGCGCAACTCTACTCGAACGGCAACTAGAGCATGATGAGGTTGCTCCTTACCTTTACACTTCCTCACCGCGCCATCGATCGATACCTATGCGATCACGTCGATCCGGTGCTGAGGCGTCGGCTGATCGGCAACCTTGTCGGTCGTGCGGTAGGCTTCGCAGACGCGTATCGTTTCCTGCAATCGCGGGTCCCAGGATTTCCTTTTCAACGCCAATAGCTGAGCCCCCGTACTCGAACGCTCCGTTGCGCGCATCAGGGCGCGAAGCAAGACATAGGTCCCGACTGTCCGCAGCGCCCGGCCGGGGTTATTAGCTGCAACCTCTGCCCTCTCATCATCACGGCTGTTGCGAGCGAGATCCACGCTCATCGGGCACGGAAGCAGGCGCTCACGATCGCGCATGGCCGAAAGCAACGGACTGACTTCGTCGATCATGACAAAATCAGGTCCACTTGTGGACTCGCCAACTGAGGCCGATGCGAACTCCACCGGCATGTTCTCGAACCTCGCCTGATCTGCGCCAGACCTGACGATGTCGGCAAGGCCACTTCCGGCAAGATTGATCTAGATCAACGTTGCCAATCGCCCCGGCCGTCCGGGACTGTCATGTTCAAATCCCTGGTCGCGTGGGTATCTGTGCGCCGGCCGCAAGCCAGTCGCGATAGGTGCGGAATTTGATACCGAGCCTCTCGTAGTGGACCCGCAGATAGCCGTCGCTGCCGCGGGTGACCGCGTCCGGCATCAGGGCTTGCACTTCCTGCGCGATCACGCCGACATAGGCCTTGGTGCTTCCGAGATAGCTGAAGCGATAGTAGCCAAGGCCATTATCGAGACGGCCGAGGAGAACGATGTCGTGCTTCAGCACCAGATCGGATCGTCGGCCACCGCCGCCGCGACCACCTCCACCACCGCGGAATCCTCCGCCGCCTCCGCCGCGGACGCCGCCGCCTCCACCGCCGCGGACGCCACCTCCACCACCTCCCATGCTGGCAAAACTTTGCCTGCCGCGCGCGGAAGCAGCCCTGGCTGCGCCGCCCGACGACACATTGAGGCCGCCGCCTCGGGCGCGGTTTGAAGCAGCGGCGCGATTTCCAGCATTCGCCCGGTTACCAGCGTTGCCACGGTTACCGCCGCGATCTGCCGTGCCGGCGCGGTTGCCACCGCCTCGGTCACCGCGGTTTCCGGCGCGGTCGCCTGCACGATCACCGCGATCGCCGGCGCGATCGGCGACCTGGCCGCGATCGCCGATGTTGCTGGCGCGGTCGCCGACACCGGCACGGTTGTTGCCGGGATTGAGCACCTGCTGTCCGCCCTTGCCACGGAAATCCATCCGGTCGCTGACGCCGGCGCGATTAGTGTTGTTGCCGAAGCGGTTCGCGACGTTCGCGTTGTTATAGCGAACACCCTGGCGGTGCGCGGAATTGTGTTGCCAGACGTTGGTCGTCCGGTGATTGACATAGACGTTGCGATTGCCCCAGTTGAAACTGCCGCCCCAGTAGTTGCCCCAGCGGCCGATGGCCCAGGCGGTGCCGAAGGCGATGCCGGCTGCGACCATGCCCGCTCCGATGTAGGATGGGTAGCCGAAGTAATATGGCGGATAGGCCGCATACGGCCAGGCTCCAAACACCACTTCTGGCTGGTAATAGGGAACATAGACGGCGTTCGGATCGGTTTGCTGGATCACGATCACCTGCTTGCCTTCTTGCTGCTTGACCGTGACGGTCTGCTGCTTGTTCGACGACAGCTTGTCGTTGGCTCTCGCCTTTTCGCGCAGCCGCTGGATTGCATCCATCAGGTCGGCCTGCTGCGCCAGCATCGCGTCGCCGAGACTTTTGGTCCAGTCGAGCTTGTCGCTCATTGTGTCAAGCACCGTGGGAGTCGCCGTGAGCGCCTTGACGCTGTCGTCCCAGGACTTCTTGTCGATCTCGGCCTTGAGCGCGTCACCCTTGAGGTTTTTGTTCTCCTTGACCCAGCGATCGGCCTCCACGACTTCGAGTGGATAGGTCGAAGCCGCCAACATATTGGCAAGCAGCGCATCCGGATAGAGCGCGATGGGTGCGACAAGCGCTTCGAGTTGTTCGGGCTTCAAAAGTGTCTGATCAGGCTCGGCCGGCGTTGCGGATTGCTGTGCGCCCGCCCCGCAGGCTGTCGCGACCAGCAATGCCAAAGCTAGAACCGTCGTCCTGCAACGCGACATGGCTACGCTCCCTCAAGAATGACGCTTGGAGCAAAGTCCGTCTGACGGATGTCCGTGCATCAGTGCCCACTCAGGACCAATGTCTTGATCGGCAGTACCAGCGCCTGAATCCGCAACAGCAGGGCATGAACAAGACCAACGGTATCGATCGCGTGGAGTGCAAAGCCTCTGAGGGCCGAAGTGTCCTTTGATGCGATCTCTTCGTGATTACTGGTGTAGGCGTTGACGATACAGCTCGAGCCGGCGGTCACATCGGCCAGCCCGTTCTTGTCGAGCGGTTCGAGAAACGCGAGAATCGTGCCCGGCTTCGCCGCGCTCGCATCGATGAGCTGTTCCCCACCGCGGAACTGGCCGGCGGCGATGTAGTCCTGCACGCTAGTGATCACCATCGGGATGATCGTCCACGGCAGCGACGTGCATGCCGCCTCGGCCACCATTCCCGGCTTGAGCACTTGCGCCTCGATCTGCCCGAAACCGGCCTGTAGTCCGCGCTGGCCAGAGCCGTCCGGGATCAGAACGCCGGCTGGCCGCATCAGCGGATTGACGATATCGCCTGGTCGCAGGAAAAATTGCTCGACCCGTCCGTCGACGCCGGCGCGGATAATCGTTTTGTCCAGATCGACCTGAGCCTGATCCAGGGCCGCTTCCGCGCTTGCCCTTGCTGCCGGAAGAAGCGTCGACACCTGGGTTTCTTCGGATGTCTTCGCTGCGACGGCCGCATCGACGGCGGCCCGCCGGCCGTCGGCAAGAACCTGCAGCTTCTCGATGTCGCGCTGCGGCACGATGCCCGGACTACGCCGCTGCAGCTCGACCTTGACGTCCAGCTCGTCCTTGGCCTGCTTGTAGTCACTGTTGGCCTGCTGAAGCTGAGCCTCGGCCTTGACCACATCGACCTTCGCAGCGACGAGTTGGGCATCTATCTCGGCGACCTTGCTCTTGGCAGTTGCAAGGGCGGCCTGCTGCTTCGAGCTGTCGAGCGTAAACAGCACCGTGCCTTTCTTGACCGGCGCGGAGAAGTCCACCTTGACTTCGGCAACGCGCCCCGGCACCTCCGGCACGATCGGCACAGTCCTGAAGAACAGCGCAGCCGATGTCGTCGAGGGGTGGAAATAGAAGATCATGGTAATCAGAAGAACTGTGAGCATCACGCAGCCAACGATGCCCCAGCGAAGCTCGTACCACACGGAGAAAAGTGTGATCTCTTTGCCGAACCGTTTGCCCTGCGCATAACGGCGATAGAGATAATCCGGCACCAAGGTGAAGAGCGAGCACAGCATAAGCTCAAACATGGCGACCGACCTCCTTCGCGGGAACATTCGGCTGCTTCACCGCCGCCGCGGGGGCAGTCCGGATCACGGCTTGAGCCGGTTGATCAGCAACCGTCTCCTCGACAGGCGGCTCTGTGGGAGGACTCTCGTTTTCGGCGATCTTCTCGACGGAACCTGCAATCCGCGTCAGTGGCGTGCTGAAATCAGGCAGATCCACCAGCGCAAGCAGCAGGCCTGCGATCCAGAAGATATGCATGTGGGTGAAAAGCGAGATCAGCCCGAGCACCGCGACGAGCTCGAATTGCAGCTTCTGCGACTTGTGAGCCATTTGCTCCGGCAACGAATGAAGCCGCAAATAGAGATTGCCTACGCCGAGCACGGCCAGGACGAGAAAAATCCCCATCACGATCATCAGGACGTCCGTCTCGCCAGGCCGGGCGAGATAGAATGGCAAATGGTGAGGCGTCATCGGATGCAGCTGGTCGGTCAATGATCGTCTCCCGCCGTCGAATTTCCCCGGTATGCCGATAGTGCGACTCCATGGCCGCCGACGCTTGATCTGGATCAAGGCGACGAGTCCAAAGGGGGCCGTAGCGTGATCAAAGGCAATGGTGAGGAAGCTCGAGGAAGGGGCTACCATGTCCGGTAAGATCGACGACCTGATTCCGACCGCCCAGGAGATCCAGAAACAAGCCTCCATCAAGGAGGCAGAAAAAGCCGAAGAGCAACTCCGGCACATCACCGCAGCCGAGGAGGCGCAGCGCGCGCTGATCGAGAAGCTCAGTAAACCTTCGGGCCTCTCCGAAGAGGAAAAGATCAAACTCGCCTCGACGGTCATCCAGCGTGCGGTCCGCAACGGCTTGAGCGAGGTGCAGGTCTATCGTTTCCCGAATTCCCTGTGCACGGATCGCGGCCGGGCCATCAACCAGATGGAACCGGGCTGGCAAAAGACGCTCACGGGTATTCCGCTGGAGATTTATCAGCTCTGGTCCGATCATCTGCAGCCCCGCGGCTACCGCATCAGATACCAGATCATCGATTTTCCAGGCGGCATGCCCGGCGATATCAGCATCGTCCTTGCTTGGGGCGATTGATGCTGCCCCCAGCCAAGCCTGAGACTCTCCTGACTTGATGAAGATGTTCGTCGTCGCAATCGCTGATGACATCGCGCGCGGCCGTCAGGCGCCTGCGCGGGCTGAAGTTCCTCCGGCACGATAGGAACAACAGCCCGCGCGCTCAGGTCGTGCTCACTGCAACACAACCGAGACTCCGCCGACGGCTGCCGATACCTCAAGCCCGACTTTGCCGCCGGCCAGTTCCAGGACAACGCCTTTCTCATTCTGCAACGCCACGCCACCGGCGCCACCCGCCAGCGCACCGCCCGCGCCGATCACGCTGTAATGGCCCTGGATATCAGCCGCGGTGCGCAGATTCCTGGCTGTTCCGACAAACTGTGTGGTCGAGGCGCCGATCGTAAAGCCTACGCTCGCCCCGGAGACCGTGAACGGATAGCGATGGCCGCGGAAATGCAGCACGCCCTGGCCGCCACCGACGCCGACAATGAATCCGCCCTTGGTGAAGACCACGCGAACCTGTCCGGTCTCGGCCTTTGACGGCGACACGACGCCGCATGCGGACAGTACAAAAAGGGCAGCTCCAAGCAATCGAGTTCGGTAGTTGGTCATGGGTGCTTCTCCAATGTGAAATGAATATCAGTCCGGGGTCGAACGGGACTGGTCGAGGGTGATGACGACTTTCGTGATATTGGCTGACGCTTCGAGTCCGGCTTTGAATCCCTGCAACGTAATGATGACACCCTTCGCGTTCCTGAGCTGCACGCCGGCTGCCCCGCCGGCCAGCGCGGCACCCACACCGATCACGCTATACGTTCCGGAAAAATCGCCGAGATCGTTGATGTAGTCGGCGCGACCGACCAGCTTGTTAAGCGAGGCGCCAGCCGTGAGACCGATACTCAAGCCCTGCACGGTGAACGGATAGTTGCGGTGGCGATAGGTCAGAACTCCCTTCCCGCCTCCAGCCCCTACGACAAGACCTGCCTTGGCGACCGTGACACGAACAGTCCCGGTTATCGCATGCGAAGGCGCCGCCAGGCCGATGACGGCGGCGAGAGCGACGCCCGCGATCCAGTTGGCTCGACGAACGAGCATGGGTATTTCCCCTCAGAAGACGGCAAGCAGCAAAGCCAGCGCCACGACAGAAATGAGCAGGAGCGACGTGAAGACGTTTTTCACAGCCACTCCCGCCTCATTCCGCAGCGGGTCGAAACGACGCCGGCTCGCGGATGAGGTGAGCGACTCGCTGCACGTACTGTTGATCTTGGACTGGATCAGCACGGAATTGCGTGATGTCTTGTGACCTGGATGCCGTAACGCATCGCCAGAAGTCCCTTGACCTGCGTGTCGTCAAAGGCGGCGGTGCCGCACACCAGCGTTCCTGCGCCTGCTGTGCCATGACGATCTCCCAAGCTGACCTTTGTGGTGGCGGCCAGCGTTGGCGGCGGAGGAGAAACGAGGCTTGATCTAAATCAAGCCGAGAGGCTTGCGTCCGATACGGGGCGCTCTCGCGCGCAAAACAGCAGCACGAGCAACGGCAACGTCACAGGGACGATCAGGCTGTAGGCGCGCACCAGCAGGGGATGCGACAGCTTGATCCAGATCAACGCAGTTTTTTCCCGGAACGGGTTTGCGGAGACAGTCGCTCTGATCGGAGGACTGGCATGCATCGGTCCGTTGGACTTCTCCTGGCATTCCCGATCTTGGCCGCGCTCGCCGCACCCGATATTTGCCGCAGCGCAGACAATCGAACGCTGTCGCCGGTGCAAGAGGAAATCTGGGCTCTCCCCCTCATCCAGCCGACGATCGCTTATGTCGCGCGCCCGACCCGCCCGGGCCTGTTTCCACTCGTCGTGATGAATCACGGCGTGTCGCTGGACGCGCAACAGCGCAGCTTCTTTCCGCTGGTCGAGTTTCGCGACGCGGCGCTGTGGTTCGCGCAGCGCGGCTATCTCGTGGTTGCCCCGATGGGCTCCGGTTATGGCGCAGCCGCCCTCGATGCATCGGAGCACGGGCTTTACGGCGTGTTCTACTCAAACATCGGAAACTGCGATCATCCGAATTTCCACGACGCCGGGATGGCGGTTGCGCTACTGGATAGCTGGATCATCGACTACATGACGGAGCAGAAACTGGCCAAGCCCGACGGCGCGATCGTGATCGGCCAGTCCGCAGGCGGCTGGGCAGCGATCGCCCTGTCGAGCCGGAATCCTGCTTCAGTGAAAGCCATCATCACGTTTGCTGCGGGGCGCGGCGGCCGGGTCGGCGGCAAGCCGAACAACAATTGCGCTCCGGATCAACTGGTCGAGGCGACGGGCGAGTTCGGGCGTACAGCGCGGGTGCCGATGTTGTGGTTTTACATCGAGAACGACACGTTCTTCGGACCGGCTTTGTCGAAACGAATGCATGACGCCTATACCGCTGCCGGCGGCAACGCCGAATATCATCTGATGCCGCCTTTTGGCAGCGAAGGACACTTCTTCATCGACTCGCCGGATACCATTCCGCAGTGGTCGCCACTGGTGGCCCAATTCCTCGACAAGCACCGATAGCCCGCGCGAAGGAGGCCAGCGATGATCCGCCAACAGATCACAAGATACTGCCCTCGCCTGCTCTCACTCGGTGTGGCATCGCTGCTTATGCTGATATCGAACGCCGCGGGCGCTCAACCTGCCGCACCTCCTGCCGCCGACGAGCCGAAACCCGAAATCGCGCCGCGCGGACAACGCAGCCAGGTGCGCGAGATCAAATATGGCGACTGGCGAAAATTCTGTTTCAAGACACCCGGCACTAAACAAGTCTGCCGCACCACGATCTCTGGTAATTTTGAAACCGGCCAATCCGCTGTCCGCGCCGACCTGATCGAGGGCGGAGGCAAGGCTCGATTACAGTTCTTTCTCCCCGTAGGAATGTATTTGCAGGCCGGCGTCAAGCTTACTGTCGATCAAGGCAAGCCGCACCGGATTCCCTATGTGTGGTGCCTGACCAACACCTGTATCGCCGCTGATGTCGCAGATCCCGCGCTGGTTCGCGAGATGGAAAGCGGAAAGCACTTGCAGTTGGAAGTGGTTGATTCCAGCGTGTTGAGCGTTACCACCACGCTGCCGCTCGAACAGTTTGCGCCCGTCCATCAGGGAGCACCGACCCAGACGTTCGAGCAAGCGACTGACGAGTGATTCGAGCTACGCGAGACCTACAGCGGCACGCTCGATCGGCTCGATCAACGATTTCGCGGAAAATGGCTTGGTGAGATAGGCCAGACATCCGGACGCATGGGCCGCCATTCGGGTGGCGTGGCTATCCTTGCCGGTGATAAAAATCACGGGCAGCGAAATCCCGGCGGCGGCCAGACGGTGCCTGACATCGATTCCGGACGCGTCGTTCAGATCGACGTCCAGGATCACGCAAACCCCGTCACCAAAATCCTCGTGGTTCTGAAAGGCGCCGGCGGTCGAGAACAGCACGCTGTCATAGCCGTACTCGCGCAGCAGACGCTTAACGCCCCGCAGCATTGCGGGGTCGTCGTCAACGACATAAACCAGTTTTCGTCTGGGCAAGCGCTGGTCCTGTTCCGCCCGCCGGCGGACAGTTCAGCCGGCCATTGGGAACTACAAACCCGATGCTGCCCGGTAGGTTCCTCCAAACATGACCGGAATGTCGGAAATTATCGACGGTATCCAACCGGGAATGTCTGGTTGCCTTGCAGAACAACCACGAGGAGAGCGACGCTAATTCGACTCTGGCCGGTCCACCATCGTACCCAGTATGCCAAGCCGCTCGGCGATCGAGACGAGTTCCGCAAACGTCTGTACCTTCATCTTCTCCATGGCCTGATGACGGTGGGCCTTGATAGTCCGCTCAGTCGCACCCAATTCCCGGCCGATCTGCTTGTTGGTCTTGCCTTGAACCAGCAGGTCGAACACCTGACGCTCCCGCGGCGTCAAGGTGGCGAGGTGTTCACGTAGCGAGTCCAGCTTGTGCTTCTGCTCTCGCCAGACCTCGTGATGGGCCATCGCCCGCTCGATCGCTTGAAGCAACTGCTCTGAAGATACCGGCTTGGTGAGGAAATCCTCGGCACCCGCCTTGATCGCCCGGACGCTCGTTCGCACATCGGCATAGCCTGTAAGGAACACGATCGGCAACGTCGAGCCCAGCTTGCTCAATCGATCTTGCAGATCCGGGCCGCTCAAATCGGGAATCCGCACATCGAGCAGAATGCAGCCCGGCTGGCTTTCGTCGGGCAAGTGATCCAGCAGTTGCTGCGCGGACGGATATGTCGCAACGGAATATCCGGCCTTCTTCAGGCGCCGTTCGACGGCCATTCGGAACGAAGCGTCATCGTCGACAACATGAACGGTGCCAGGCAATCCCACCCCTCCTAGTGCAGCGCCAACGGCACGGATAATCGAAAAACCGCTCCCCCTTCGGCGAGGTTTTCCGCCCAGATCCGCCCCTTGTGAGCCTGAACAATGGTGCGCGCGATGGAAAGTCCAATTCCCAACCCGAGGTTTTTCGTGGTGAAGAAAGGATCAAAAATTTCAATCAATTTTTCCGAAGGAACGCCCGGACCGGAATCGGAAATCGAAACGATCGCCGAGGTGCCACCATTCAGTTCGGCCCGACCGATCACAGCCCGGCCATAGGGCATGTCCGCCATCGCCTCCATGCTGTTGACAACCAGGTTCAAGATGACCTGCTGCAGCTGGACGGCGTCGCCTCTGATCGGCAACGCCTCGGGAGATTCCTTGAAATAAAGCGCAACGTTTCGCGAGGCCGCCTGCACGGCAAGGAACTCGAACGCTTCGCGAATGACGTCATTGAGATCGACATCCCTGAGTTCGAACGGCGCTCGCCTGAGGAAGCTCCGCATGCGGTGAATGATCTCGCTTGCCCGTAAATCGTCACGTCTGATATCCGCGAGGATCTCCTTGAGTTCAAGTATATCGGGTGATCGCGACTTCAGGATCAGCTCGGCGGTCTCGGCGTTGGTGAGGATCGCGCCGAGCGGCTGATTGAGTTCGTGAGCGAGCGACGACGACAGCTCGCCTGCTGTGGCCTGCCGGCCGACATGCGCGAGCTCCGACAAGCGTGAGCGGGATTCGAATTCCGCATCATTGCGTTTTCTGCGTTCGTGCAGGAGAATCGAAATCAGGGCAGCTTGAATCAAGATCACGGCGGTGACAGCAAGGCTCTGCCACCAGTACCTCTCCCAAAGCGACGGTTGGCGGAATCGTATCTCGCTGTCTGGCGGAAGGTCCGACGCGGCGACACCCCAGCGTTCCATCTGCCGCCAGTTGAAGATCGGCCTCGCGGCCTCAATAGCCGTCGGAGGAATATCCTCGGCCCGCTCTCCATTGAGAATCCGCAGCGCCAGGCGTCCGGCTTCGGTCCCAATTTTGCGAGGGACCATCACATACCCACCGATCCCGCCAGGCGAAAGAAGTGTGTCGGCCGCCACCACGATCGGCCGGTTGGCCTTTTCCGCAACAAGCGATACCGCGGGGGCAGACCTGAAAAAGACCCCCGCGCCGTCAGAATGGATCGAGGTGTAGATGATCGCACTGCGCTCCGGCAGTTGCGAAACGCACTGGCGCAAATCGGCCATGGCGAGGCCCATGAGTTGAACGACGTGCAGATCGTCAGGAACCGACGCAGCCTCCTCTTTCCAGTTGTGGTAGACGGCCTGACTGTCCCATGCATCGCCAACGATATAGACGCTTGCGAGATCCGGCACGACCGCACGCGCCGCCTTGATCGCATCCGCCAGCCTCAGGTCGATAATGTTTCCCGTCACGTCAGACGGCGGGTTGAGGCGCTTGAGGTCGGGCTGGTCGACCATGGTGAACACCACCGGAATCCCCGGCCACAATTCGCTGCGCCAGCGCAGGACGAAACACAACGCTTCCGTGCCCACCGCGATCAGGACTCCGACAGGCCTGTCCCGGTATTTTGCTTTCAGCAACTGACGAAGGTTGGCTTCATATTCTCCGCCGCTAAAGTGCTCGAGATCGAGATCTTCGGCATAGATCGAAATTCGCGATTGCGGATCAGATGCCGCTTCACTCTGCAGGGCGGTGAACACCTGATGATAGAAATCGCCGCGCATATCGGACTGGTCGAGCACAAGGATCGACCTTGGCCGCTGCTCTCCGGCCGACGAATCCGCCGGCGCCAGCAACGCAATCAGCCCAACGATCAGTCCACAGATCCGCAAAACCATGACCAGCACACACGGACTGGATTTCCCTGAAAAAAATAGCACGCGCGTGTGTCGGCGCAAACATGCGGGCTGGCGAGGGGCGTGGCTCCGGAGGAAAAATTGGCAACCCTCACAATCATAGGTTGCATAACGGCATTGTCCATGAGGACAATGTCCCTTGAGGCAATGGATTGGCGCACATCCCCTGGCGTACAGAGAGGTGGGTTGAGGGACTGCCGCGGGAATACGGCGATTAGGTAAGGAAGGCTGACGAATACGTGTGGGTTTGCGTAAAAAAGGCGGGCGACAATGTTTGTAAACCTCAACGCAGGTCCTGTTAATCGACCTCGATTTCTCGGTGAACTCGGCAGCCTGTCGCAGACAGAGATCAATTCAAGCGAGTTCAAATACCGTCGCGGCGCAGAGGTTTTTGGCGAGGGCGAACCAGCCAAATATGTCTACCAGGTCATCGACGGGGCGGTCCGCAGCTACAAGCTTCTCACAGACGGACGGCGTCAAATCGGCGCGTTTCATCTGGCCGGCGATATCTTCGGCCTCGAGAACGGCGGCGTCCATCGATTCACTGCGGAAGCGATCGTCGACACGACGGTACGGCTGGTGAAGCGCGTCAGCCTGGCGCAGGTTGCAGAAAGCGACACCACCGTCGCACGTGATCTGCTCAATATGACCGCAACCAATCTGCGGCACGCCGAAGACCACATGCTGCTGCTCGGGCGCAAAACTTCCCTCGAACGGGTCGCTGCGTTCCTGCTGGAAATGGACACGCGGCTGACAGCCGCAGGGGTCATGGCGCTGCCGATGTGCCGACGCGACATCGCGGACTATCTCGGCCTCACGCTCGAAACGGTTTCCCGCGCGCTGTCCATTCTGCACGAGAAGGGCATTCTCGGTTTCCTGGGACAAACCCAACGCCAGATCGTATTGCTGGACCGGCCAAAGCTCGCAGAACTGGACCTGTAAGCGCTGGCCGGTCTGATCTTTCTCATCCCTTGATGCAAATCAAGCTCTTTCCGTTTCGCCGTCTCAGGCTAAGTGCGAACGCGAACCGCCGTCGCGTGAGCAGTCGAGGGCCTGATCATGAAATCCGTCTCTGCGGAAGAAGCCGTCGCGATGATCCCCAATGGCGCGACGGTCATGGTCGGCGGCTTCATGGGCGTCGGCACTCCGGAGAGATTGCTGGACGAACTCGTGCGGCAGAAGAAGGCTGAACTCAGCATCATTGCCAATGATGCTGCCGTCCCCGGCCGTGGCGTCGGAAAGCTGTTTGATGCCTCACTGGTTGCGACTCTTACAGCCAGCCACATCGGGCTGAATCCGAAAGTACAGGAACAGATGATGGCCAGGAAAGTCGCCGTCAACCTGGTGCCGCAAGGCACACTGGCGGAGCGCATGCGCGCCGGCGGATGTGGCTTGGGCGGCGTGCTGACACCCACCGGCGTCGGCACAATTGTCGATGAGGGCAAACAGCAGATCAAGATCGACAACAAGCCGTACCTGCTCGAGACGGCGCTGCGTGCGCAGTTCGCCCTGGTGCACGCTTTCCTCGCCGACTATCTGGGCAATCTCTCCTACGCGCTCACCGCCCGAAATTTCAATCCGGTCATGGCGATGGCGGCTGACACCGTCATCGTCACGGTCGACCATATCGTGCCGGTCGGCGTGATCGCGCCTGATCACGTGGTCACCCCCGCTCCACTTGTCGATTACCTCATCGCCAACGGTTGAAGCCATGGATCCGCAAACCATTATTGCGCGACGCGTCGCCCTCGAGCTCCGTCCCGGCAATCTCGTCAACCTCGGCATCGGGATTCCGACGCTGGTCGCCAATTTTGTGCCAACAGGGATCAACGTCTTCTTTCAGTCAGAGAACGGCCTGATCGGCACAGGTCCAATCCCCGAGCAAGGGATGGCGCATCCTTTTCTGACCGATGCCGGTGGCCGACCGATCAGTGCACTCCCCGGAGCTTCCACCTTCGACAGTTCGATGTCGTTCGGGCTGATCCGCGGCGGCCATGTCGACATCACGGTGCTGGGCGGTTTGCAGGTCGACGCCGACGGACACCTCGCCAACTGGATGATTCCAGGCAAAATGGTGCCGGGAATGGGCGGCGCGATGGATCTCGTCTCGGGCGCCAAGCGTGTCATCATCGCCATGCAGCACGCGGCAAAAGGAAAATCGAAGATCGTCCGCAAGTGTACGCTGCCGCTGACGTCGACCCGTCCGGTCGATTTGGTCGTTACGGACATGGCCGTCCTGGGGTTCGAGCATGGCCGGATCAAGCTGCTCGAAACAGCACCGGGCGTCACTGTCGCGGAAGTCATGGCGGTGACGGAGGCTGAGCTTTCGATTCCGGGCCACGTTCCGCCGATGAAAATCTGACGCCATTTCCGGAGCGGCTGATCATGCGGATATTCGATGGTTTCGATGACATCAAGTCGGCGATCGGCGCCGAGGTCGGCGTCAGCGAATGGATCGAAATTACCCAGGACCGCATCGACAAGTTCGCGGAGGCGACTTGCGACGAGCAATGGATCCATGTCGACCAGGAACGCGCCAAAGCCGAATTGCCTGGCGGCAAGACGATCGCGCATGGACTGCTGTCACTGAGCCTCGCGCCGATGTTCATCCGCTCGGTCATGGGGCTCAAGGGTCTCAAGAACACGCTGAACTATGGCGCGGATCGCATTCGCTATCTCGCCCCCGTTCCGGCCGGTTCGCGCCTGCGAGGGCGCACAAGGATCGTGGAAGCCGAGGATGTTCCGCCGGATGGCCTTCGGGTCAGTTACCGCATAACGATCGAAATCGAGGGCGGCCAACGCCCGGCCTGCGTCGCGGAACTGATTGCGCTGCACCGGCGCTGAGCGCCGTCAATCGATGATGTGGTATCCGCCGTCAATATACATGACGCTGCCGGTGATGAGCCTTGCGCCATCGAGCGCGAGGAATGCCGTCGCGGCGCCAACGTCCTCGATGCTCACCAGGCTGCGCGACGGCGCCTTGGATTGGGCCTTGTCCATCAGTTCGTCGAATTCGGGAATTCCCGATGCCGCACGCGTCGCCAGCGGCCCGGGCGAAATCGCATGGACGCGGATACCCTTCGGTCCAACTTCAGCTGCGATGTAACGGACGGCGGCCTCCAGCGCAGCCTTCGCGACGCCCATGACGTTATAATTCTGCACCACCATCTGGCTGCCGTAATAGGTCATCGTGAACATCGTGCCACCGCGCTTCATCAGCGGTTCGGCCAGATGGGCCATATGCATGAACGACCAGCAGGACACGTCCATGGTCTTCAAAAATCCTTCGCGGTCGACGTCGATGACACGGCCGTGCAATGCTTCCTTCGGCGAAAAGGCAATCGAGTGGAGAAGGAAATCGAGCTGACCCCATTCCTTCTTGATGCGCTCGAATACCTGTTCGGTCTGCCCCTCGATGTTCACGTCGAGCGGCATGACGATCGCGGCATCCAGGTCTTTGGCAAGCGGCTCGACGTATTTCTTCGCGCGTTCGTTCAGATAGGTGACCGCAAGGTCCGCGCCCAGCGCGCGGAATGCTTTCGCGCAGCCCCAGGCGATCGATTGATCGTTGGCGATGCCGACGATCAAACCTTTGCGCCCTTTGAGCGCGACCCTGGTCTCGGGAAATGCCGGGATATTCATGATACTTGCTCTCTGGTCTTGGCGGATGAATAGCGGCTCCACAGCAACGACAGCGTATGCTGCGCGATCATCAGTTCTTCATCGGTCGGAATGACATAGACCGGCGTCGTGCCGGCGCGCGAAATCTGGAAAGCGTGGCGGCCGTTTTCGAGCGGATCGAGGTCAACGCCGAGCCAGCCGAGACGTTCGGCAATGCGCGCACGAATGCTGACCGAGTTCTCGCCAATCCCCGCCGTGAAAACGAATGCATCGACGCCCTGCAAGGCCGCGGCGAGCATCCCGGCGTTCAACGCCGCACGATAGACAAAATACTCGACCGCAAACGCCGCCTCTGGCTCACCGCTGCTTTGCAGTTCCCGCATGTCGTTGCTGATGCCTGACAGGCCTTTCAGCCCGCATTCTCGATAGAGAAAGTCCTGTACTTCGGAGGCCGACATGCCCTTGGTCGAGGCGAGATACAACAACACGCCGGGGTCGATCTGGCCGGGTCGCGTGCCCATCGGCAGACCGTCGAGCGCGGTAAATCCCATCGTGCTTTCGACGCTGCGGCCGCCTCGTAGCGCGCACATCGACGCACCACTACCGAGATGGGCCACAATGACCCGGCCGCTCGCGATCTCCGGTGCGACCTTGGGCAATGTCTTGGCAATGTACTCATAAGACAGCCCGTGAAAGCCATATCGCCGCACGCCTTCAGCATGCAGTCGACGGGGGATTGCATAGTAATCTGCCACATCATCGTGATCGCGATGAAACGCGGTGTCGAAGCAGGCAACCTGGGGCAGGCTGGGAAAGTTCGCGAGCAGCGATCGGATCGGCGCCAGATTGTGGGGCTGGTGCAGCGGCGCGAGCATCGAATAGCGATCGAGCCGGCTCACTACGTTGTGATCGACAAGCACCGAGCGGTCGTAGTCAGGGCCGCCGTGCACCACCCGATGTCCGACGGCGAGCGGCACCACCTGCTGCTCGTCCCGCAACCATTCGCCGGCGACGCGCAGCGCCGCCGGAACGTCCTGAATGTTCTGGATGGGATAGGCGCGGTCCGCCAGCTTGTCTCCGGCAGCGCCGCTCGCGCGCAGACGTGGACGCGAGCCCACACCGTCCACCTGCCCCTTGATCTGACGACTTAGTCGACCGTCGTTATCGACCGCGAAGACCTGAAACTTCACGCTTGAAGAGCCGGCATTCACAACGAGGATCGTATCCATGGCGGTCATGCCGCGACCGTCGTCGTACGGCGGCGTCGTGCGTCGGCATAGAGGGTCGCGACCGCACACGAGGCCAGGCGTGCACGCAGCGAATCCGCGCGGGACGTCAGAACGATCGGAACGCGCGCACCAAGCACAATGCCGGCGCTATCCGCCTTGGCGAAATAAGCCAAATTCTTCGCCAACATGTTGCCAGCCTCGAGGTCCGGCACCACTAGGATCTGCGCCCGGCCCGCGACCTCGGATTTGATGCCCTTGATCTTCGCGGCTTCCCTGTCGATCGCGTTGTCGAAGGCAAGCGGGCCATCCAGCAATCCGCCGGTGATCTGGCCACGATCCGCCATCTTGCATAGCGCTGCCGCCTCGATCGTAGAGGGAATCTTTGCCGTCACCGTCTCGACCGCCGACAGGATCGCAACCTTCGGCTGGGGCCCGAAGCCTGCCTGGATAAAGAGGTCGATCGCGTTCTGGATGATGTCGCGCTTGCAATCCAGATCAGGAAAGATGTTGATGGCGGCATCGGTGATGAACAGCGTCTCGGCATAGGCCGGAACGTCCATCACGAAGACATGGCTAATGCGTCGATCCGTGCGGAGGCCGCTCGTCTTGGCCGTCACGCTGCGCATCAACTCATCGGTGTGAAGACTGCCCTTCATCAGCATCTCGCCTTTGGCTTCGTGGATGAGTTCCACAGCCTTGGCAGCAGCCGCCTCGCTGTGCGGCGCGTCGACGATCTCCAGGCCCCCGATATCGATACCGTGCCTGTTCGCGGTATCCTTGATCTTCGGCGCCGGGCCGACCAAGGTCGGCACGATGAGACCGGCAAGGGCGGCCTCGATGACGCCGCGCAACGAGCTTTCGTCGCAGGGATGAACGACCAGCGTGGCGGCCGGCGGAATCGTCTTTGCTGCCGCGATCAGGCGATCGTATTTGGTGTGCGATTGCCCCTCGGCCGCTTTTGCTGTTTGTGCGCTCATCGCCGCACTCCTCGATCCGCTGATACGTGTCACGATGCTTTCGCTTTGGGACTGACGGGATGATCGCTTCCGTCCGTCGCGGCCCGGTCCAAGTCAAACAATTGCGCGATCCGACCGAGACGCTTGGTGGTTTCGCCGGAAATCGTGCCGCCGGCCGACAGCACCTCGCGGATAGCGGCAAAAGCGGCGCGGCGCGGTTTCGCGTCCTGCGGTAACATTCCCGGAATTGCAGCGAGGCTTGCTTCCTGATCGAGCATCAACATGAAGAACTGCTCTCGCACCATCGTCTTGAATTCCGATATGCTCATGCGGGACGCGCTATCCTGCCTCCGCATCCGACGGAGCGCTTCCAGCCCGCGCTCGTCGACCATGCCTCGCGCCATTCCGACATAAAGCAAGGCACGAATGCCGCACTCCCTGAGACCGCCGCTTGCGATTTTTGATTTCAACTCGGCAATGCGCGCATCGAGCCGCTTGCGATGTTCGGCCGACATCGCCGGCCGTGGCGATGGATTTGCGTTCGGATCGATGCCGACCGCGGCCTGTAGCGCCGGTGATCCGTAGATCGCAAGGAAAAGCGATTCACTCAGGGATTCCTGGGCGTCGCGCCATTTGTCGAGCCCGTTGATGATGGCGTTGGACATCGTTTCCTGCACCTTGAGGAATGGATTGTCCGCAACGGCGGGTTTTCTGTTTTCGCGAGCAGCTTTTGCCTGCGCGGCCAACGATTTCATCGCCGGCGTGTCGCGGCCAAAGGCCTCATATCCGACCCGTAAAGGATGCAGGTTTCGCATCCATTGGGCGATCGCTGGCCTTGCGAACGCGCGAACCCACGGCTGAACGAATTTTCGATAGTTGGCGAGATTGATCTCGGAAACGCGCTTGGCCGCGGCAAACCTGCGCTCGTCCTCGATCGAGTTCCCGCCCATCGCCCGAAGATCGTCCAGCGTGCGCTGCTCGCAGCGCATGACCCAGTTCCCCGAAGCGAGGTCTGCACGCGCAGTATCGCTCGACTTGGCTTCAAAAGTGGCTTCGTAGAGACCCGGGGGTAGCACATCGATCAAATCGATATTGCTCGAGAACTCGCTGTGCTCCTTCTTGGCAACGCCACCCGAGACGAAGATGCCGAGATGACCGACCGTCTCGTGAACGGTGTAGACGATGGTCTGTCCGTAATACCTGATCTCATCGACGTCGCGGTAGAGGTCGAGAATCCAGCCCAAGGCTTGTTGCGGAGGCGTGATGTTGTCGCCCTTCGAGCAAAACACCACGATCGGAGAACGAATATTGCGGAGGTCTACGGGTTGACCGTCCGACATCTTGATCCGTCCAGCGGCGAGATTGTTGCCGACGAAAAGCTCGTCGACGATGAACTGGATCTCCTCGGCATTCAGGTTGACGTGCCCGCCCCACCATCGCTCGAACTCAAGATAGCGATCGGCCTCGGTATCGACCTTGGAATAGACGTTATACTGCTTGGTCCAGAGCGTATTCGAAGGATTCATGTTTTCGAAATTCTGGACCAGCCAGGCGCCGTCGAACTTGCCGGCGCCGAGATCGCTCGTGAGCGCCGTCAGCCAGCTCCCGCCCATCAATCCGCCCGAATAGCGCATCGGGTTCTTGCCGCGGACGCCCGCCCAATAAGAAAGCGGCGCACCTGCAATGATCATCGGCCCAAACAATTCCGGCCGCAGCGATGCGAGGATCATCACCGCCCAGCCTGCCTGACAATTGCCGATCACGCAGGGCTTGCCGTCCGCATCCGGATGCAGCGCGATGACTTTCTCGAGAAAGATGCCTTCCGCGCGCGCGATGTCCTCGATGGTCTGGCCTGGCATCGGTTCCGGCATGAAGCCGATGAAGTAGCAGGGGTGGCCGGCCTTCATCGCGACACCGATCTCGCTGTCGGCCTTGAAGCCGCCGATGCCGGGTCCGTGGCCGGCGCGTGGGTCGATCACGACAAACGGACGGCGCGTCGGATCGACCTCAACGCCAGCCGGCGGCTTGACCCTCACCAGGCCATAGTTCACCGGCCGTTCCAGATTTCGGCCGTCAACGACCAACTCGATCTCGTAATTGAGGACATGAGGGACAGTTTCGGACATATGCTCGCGGTATTGCTCGCCACGCCGCCGCATCACGTCCAGGAACAGGACACTGCGTTGCCTGGCATCCACGAGGTATTCGAAAGCAGAAGCAAACAGATTGGACATTGCGTTACCTCGAGCCGCGGGCCTTCCAAACACCAATAGTCAGCCAGAAGAGCCTCACTACACTTCGCCTGCATACGCGCGGGCTATCCTTGATTTAGGTCAAGGATCGAGTTCGCCGGCGCCGCCGGCACTAACCGGTTCGTTTCGGCTCCACGCCATGAGCAGTTCCCAGGCCACCGCGAGAATGATCGGGCCAACAAAAAGGCCAACGATGCCGTGCGCGAGCGTTCCGCCGAGCACGCCGACGAAAATGACGATCACCGGCGTCGACAGACCGCGCCCCATCAGAAGCGGCTTCAGCACATTGTCAGACAAGCCGACCAGGATGAGGAAGATCGTGATCAAGACAGCGGTTCCAGCTTCCTTGACCATCCAGACCCAGATGATGACGGGGAGCAGAATCGGCGCCGATCCGACCTGCACGATACCCAGCACAAGCACCGCGAACGCCAGCACACCGGCATGGGGAACGCCAACCATCTTCATGCCGGCGCCAGCGAGCAACGATTGCACCACTGCAACCCCGATCACGCCCTGAGTGACCGTGCGTATCGTGGCGACCGCCAGTGCGAGAAAGTCCGTTTTCCCATCAGGGACAATTCTGACCAGCATTTTTCTGATCGCCGCCACGATGCGTGGGCCAGACGGAAGCAGGAAGCCTGCAATTGCGACCGACACAAGGAATTTCAGCGTCCCGGTGCCGGCGCTTCCCGCAAAGGCCAATATCACTCCGGTGAGCGGCTTGAGATATGGCGCAATCTGCCGAAACGCAGCCTCGAGATTGAGTGATGCCTGTGTCCAGAACTCATAGAGCGGCTGTCCGATGAAAGGCCAGTCCTCCACCCTCACGGGCGGTGCAGGAATCCTCACTTCGCCCGAACTCAGATAATCGGACATGCTTCGCAGTCCTTCGACCAAACCAATGCCGAGCCAGGCCGCGGGTCCGAGAAAGACGGCCAACATCACGACGGTTATGGTGACGGCTGCGATCCGTGGCCGGTGACCGAGGTGGACGGACAGCCAGTCGTAAGCCGGATAGAGCGCGACAGCGAGCACAGAAGCCCAGACGAGGATCGGAACAAACGGCCGCAGCAGGATGTACGACCAGTAGATCAGGAAAGCGAGCAGCCCGAGACGAATGGCGATCTGAATCACCTCGTCGCCGGATCGTTCTCTCCGACGCAGGATCGAATGCGTATCGCCAGCGTCCATAGACTTCGAAGCTCGATGATCTACCGCTCCGCCAATACGGCGTGTATTCCACCGAGCAGGTAGTAGCGCCCCTCACCTGCCGGCTTGATCCAGATCAATCGGTTGAACTCCGCCGCGGCTCATCTCGCGCGCATTGTCCGGCTATTTCTGTTGCGGCGACGGAGAGCGGCGATGGGGCTAACCACCTATTCTGCGCGAGAGCAGCTCCGCGACGGACGGCCGATCGAAATCCGGGCGCTACGGCCGGAGGACGAGGCCGATATGCTTGTGGCGATCGATCACATCGGCATCGAGTCGTTGCAGCGCCGTTTCTTTGTGACGAAGCGTGGATTTTCCGCTGCCGAAAGAGAATTCTTCATGAAGATCGATTTCGTCAACCACGTTGCCCTCGTAGCCGAACTCGATGAAGACGGCAGGCCCGTGATTGTCGGCGGCGGCCGCTACGTCGTCGTCAAATCCGGCGAAGCCGAAGTGGCGTTCATGGTCGTCGATGCCTATCAAGGACAGGGCATCGGCGCGATCCTGACGCGGCATCTGGTGGGACTGGCTCGCGCGGCGGGGCTGAAGCAACTGGTGGCCGACGTCCTGCCCGGAAATATCGCGATGCGCAAAGTTCTCGGAAAATTCGGTTTCCAGACCGCCCGCAGTCAGGATCCGCAGGTCATGCGTCTGACGTTGTCACTCGTCCAATAGAATACGCGCAAGCGACCCCGGCCTGGGTGAGACCAGAGTCGCTCGTTGCGGTGGTCGCGATCGGTCGGGGATCGACACACGTCGCGATGCCGCCAATCAACACGACTAACGCTTCGGCCGCAATTGTCCCAAGGTGCAATACGCGTCCGCTCCTTTCGGCGTCCCCTTAACGCATGCGCCGGCTTCACGACGTCGCGCGCGTTGCACACCTTTGATCTGTGTCAAAGGCCGCCGCACGGCTCAACGTCTCCTCAACCACGAGATTTGCGCCTTGGGCACTGAATTGCGGTTTGACCTTGCGATGCCGGATACGTGGTACGTCACCTTTGAACCGCACAAGCGCGGCACGCTACCCAGACCTCGATGTCCTCGCCTGACAATGACCTTCGCCACCGAGGCCGAAGCAAGGCAGTTCGCGCGTGCCAGGCTCGATGAGGGATTGAGCGTCTTTGCCGGCACAATCAATCCTCATTTGCCAAGACAGCTCATTTCAGCCGAACATATTATCCATTGGCTGACAGCCGAATAAGCGAACAGCGATTGAGATCGCCTCTTACGTGAGGCCGACGGAATGCCTCTCGACATCAGCGCGCATTTCCGTTGCGTGTTGCCATTTTGTAACGGGGGCAAGACCCCGGCTGCGTAATCCTCGCGGGTGCATGCAATCACTCGACGAGGAGATCCTCTGATGAAGCACCTGCTCTTCGCTGCGACCGGTATCGTCGCACTGGGCCTGGCCGCCCCTGCTGGCGCGGCCGACCTTCCGGTAGCGCCTGTTAAGGCGCCGCCGCCCATCATTGTCCCCATGTATAACTGGAGCGGGTTCTACATCGGTGCCAACGGCGGATGGGGCGAGAGCCGCAACTGCTGGAGCTTCATCAATGTCGCCGGCACAACCGTGCCCGACGGATGCAGTTCCGGATCGGGCGGCGTGTTCGGTGGACAGCTCGGCTATCGCTGGCAGATGGGCCAGTTCGTCTACGGCTTCGAGGGTCAAGGCAACTGGGCCGATCTGAAAAGCTTCCACGTCAGCACCATCGCCCCGGCTTTCTCGACCAGCACCACCGTGAACAGCTTCGGCCTGATTACCGGTCAACTCGGCTACGCCGTGGACGCAGCGTTGTTTTATTTGAAAGGCGGCGCGGCCGTGGTCGGAAATCACTACGGTGTTATCGCCAATGCAACGGGCGCCGAACTCGGCGTAGCCAGTGCGACCAAATGGGGCGGCGCGCTCGGCGTCGGCTTCGAATACGGCTTCGCGCCGAATTGGTCCGTAGGCATCGAATACGATCGCCTGTTCATGGGCGACGCGAACAACTCCTTCTCCGTGAACAACCCGATCCTGGCCAATTCGCTCAATCGCATCGGCCAGGATGTCGACCTGGTGACGATACGGCTTAACTATCGGTTCGGCGGACCGGTGACCGCGAGATATTAGCGAGGCTGGCAGAACTGCCTTGCTTCATCAGTTTCCCAGCGAGTGAACCCTGATGATGAGAGGAGATCACGACAACTGACCCCCGCTACGGCGGGGGTTCTCATGTTGAGCGCGCAATTGCCGAAGCTTCGCCGGACTCAGCGGGAAACCGCGTTTCCGGCGATTACGACAGCACAGATGAAGACTGGACCGCTGTCGGACCTTCTTGCTTCATCGCCTACCGATAGCGCGCGCCCTACCATCCATAGCGACGATACGGGTACCCCGGATAACCGCCGTAGGGACGATAATAGCCGACGTAATAACCCGGATATCCATAGGAGTAGGAAGGATACGGCCCCGCATAGGCCTCGTAGTAGGAAGGATACGGCTCCGCATAGGCCCCATAGTAGGAATCGTACGGATAATATCCGCCGTAATAGTAAGGCGCAGCGATCGCTGCTCCAATCGCGGCTCCTGCAAGTACTCCTGCACCCAAGCCCCAGCCTCCCCACCCGCCGCGCCAGCCTCCACCACGCCATCCACCCCAACCGCCGCGCCATCCGCCCCATCCGCCGTAGCGAACTTGCACGACGTCGGTGTTGGCGCTCGCGGACTTCGCCAGCGGCGAGGTCGGCATTAGAGGCGCGCCTCGAGAAGGTATGGCGGATGCGAGCAACATTGTGCCGGCGACCGAAACCAGTACGGCAATCCTGCTCCTGGGCATGTTAATTCCTCCCGTTCCTGCGTTGTTGAGACAGTCGGTCCGCTTCCGCCGGTCTCGCGGCGTCGAGCGGACTTTTGCCAATTCCGACGTTCCCGCAGGCGGATCGACCCGGCTTGATCTAGGTCAATCGGCAATCGAACGGGCCGGCCGAAGAGTGACCCCGAGGTGAGGTCGCCAGCGGGAGCATGCGATGCGCAAATCGATCACGGCAGTGCTGAGGCTTTGCGGGACCGGCTTGTCAGCCGTCATCGTACTTGTTGCATCGACCGCAGCGTCGCAGGCGCAGAAGGCATTTCCTTCGCCTGAGCAGGCTGCAGCCGCGCTGGCTGACGCCGTCAAGAGTAACAGCAACCGCGCTGTCGTGAAGGTGCTCGGCCCTCCGGCCAGGGAGATCGTCGATTCCGGCGACGAGGTTGCGGACCGAGAGATGTGGCAACGCTTCACCACCGCTTACGATGCGAAGCATTCGATCAAGGCCGAAGGAAACAAGACGGCGACGCTTATCGTCGGCGACGACGATTTTCCGTTTCCGATCCCGCTCTACGCCACCAGTCGCGGCTGGGAATTCGATACAAAGGCCGGCCGTCGCGAAATTCTCTATCGCCGCATCGGTCGCAATGAACTCGATGCGATCCAGACCTGCCTCGCCTACGTAGATGCCCAGAACGAATATGCTGCGAAGGATCACGGTCTCGGCGTCGGCGTCTATGCGCAACGCATCGTCAGCAGCCCTGGCAAGAAGGATGGGCTGTTCTGGCAAGACGACGGTGACCCGAGCCCGCTCGGTGAGCTTGCGGCGGAAGCCTCACGCGAAGGATACAATGTCGATGGCCAAGGCGCGCCCTATCACGGCTACTACTATCGAACCCTGAAGGCGCAAGGACCTGACGCCCCTGGGGGCGCGGCGAGCTACCTCGTGAACAGCAAAATGATCGGAGGCTTCGCGCTGGTTGCGTACCCGGCGGATTACGGCAATTCCGGCGTCATGACTTTCATGGTCAATCACGACGGCACCGTCTACCAGAAAGACCTGGGCTGGCGGACTGACGTCATCGCTGAGCGCATGCGCCTGTTCGAACCTGACCACACGTGGAAGAAAGTGGATCCTGAGGCGCTGGAAAAGAAATGACGATGGAGGTCAGCGGGCCTCTCACCGAACAGCTCGATCTGTTCGCCGGGTCGAACTCCTGTCGGACAATAAGTGCGCTGCAGATCGCGTAGCCGGATTGCGGCCCCTTCGCCCTCAGATGGGCCAATTTCCGGAGCTTGATTTAGGTCAAGCTGACTTCCTTCAAATACGAATCGAAGTCTCGCCATGCGGTTTGTCGTTGAGCTTGTTCGAATGCAAACATGGACACGAATGCTCGTTGCCGTCGTCCTGGCGCTTGCGAGCTTAAGCGCGATCTCCGAGCGCGTCCGCGACGAGGCCGTGACCGACACTGAAATTCGCATCGGCAATCTGATGCCCTACAGCGGAAGCCTGCAGGCCTTCGGCGCGATCGGGAAAGCCGAAGCGGCATACTTTGATCTGCTGAACGAGCGCGGCGGAATCAACGGCCGCAAGATCCGCTTTATCTCCTATGACGATAAATCCGATCCAGTAACCGCCCTGAAGCTTACCAGTGCTCTTGTCGAAAACGACAACGTCCTGCTGATGTTCGGCTCCTTCGGAACTCCGGGCAATCTGGCCGTGCGCAAATATCTGAACGAAAGACAAATTCCTCAGTTGTTTGTGGCGTCCGGAGACGATCATCTATTCGATCCATCGTTGTTTCCGTGGACGATGGGTTGGCAGCCCTCATTTCGGGAAGAAGGACGCATCTACGCCAACTACATACAAGCGACCTACCCTAACCGCCGGATCGTCGCTCTTTGGCAGAACGATCAAGTCGGCCGGGAGATCTTCAAGGGGTTGGAAGACGGGCTGGGAGACACCGCACGCGCGATCAGAGCCGATATCGCCTACGATGCTGCTGACGAGCATCTGGACACGCATATTTCGATCTTGAAGCAATCGGGAGCCGAGATCTTCGTATTTGCAGGACTGCCGGCGAACGCAGCGAAAGTCATCCAGGACGCCGCGAAGCTGAATTGGCACCCTGTGTTCATCCTCGACCACATGGCCTCTTCCATTGCGACGGCGCTAAAGCCTGCCGGCCCGGAAAATTCCGTTGGGGTGATTACAGCCGCCTTCTTGAAAGATGCCAGTGATCCCGCCTGGAACGCCGACGCAAAGAATTGGCAGGCATTTATCGACAAATACAGTCGGGCGGGAGGCAAGGACGACGGCGCGGCTGTCTTCGGCTATGCGGCCGCCGAGACCCTCGTGCAGGTGCTCAGACAGTGCGGCAACGACTTGTCGCGCGAGAACGTCATGAAGCAGGCTGCGACGCTGAAGGACTACCAAAACTCCGCTTTGCTACCCGGGGTCAAAATCAGCACAGGACCCTTCAACTTCAGGCCGATCAGACATATGCGACTGGTTCAATTCGACGGCCAGACGTGGCAATCGATCGGCGATGTCCTCGAGACGGCCTTCTCCAACGCCGATCATTGATCTGCTGATTACTTCAAGAAGAAAACGGCCAGCACCATCGCGACCGGAAAAAGCCCCAGACAGATCACAGCAATCGCAAACGCCGTTTCATTTTCGAAAATACGTATCAGACGGCGACGCATTGGCGATGGCTACGGAGCTAAGACAGTCTCATTTTGCAGCTGAAGAATGCATCCGCTAAATACGATGACAAGCAAAAACAGGGATGGCGAAAATGGCCGGGGAAACGCCAAACAATTCAGATGCAGCATTGGCGAAGCGCCACAAGCAGTCTGCGATCGTCAGCCGCTTGACAATCGCGTGCTTCATGGCGATGCGCAGCGGCTACGGCCGAAAGCACCTCGGGGCGGTGTTCGAAGAACTTTTAGTGGCACTGACGATCCGGATTTCAGACAGTTTCGGCGGGCCGTCATTGACTGCTTCCGACCTTTCCAAATACCTCGGATTGCCGCGCTCCAATGTGCGCCGCTGTCTCGACGTTCTGATTTCCGAAGGCGTCGTCCGCAAGGAGGGGCCACGCGGCTATCGCGGTGACCTCGACTGGCTCGCCTCGCGAATTGACGCCGAGTATTTTCTGAAAATTCGCGATGCGATCATTACCGCTGCCGACGAGCTGAAGGCGCTGGAAGCGCCCCATGGCAACGCGGTTGACGAGCGCCCGGCATAATCAGCCGGCCGCCACGTGGTGCCCGCCGTCGATATCGATCGTATCGCCGGCGAGGAAATCCGATCGGCGACGCCGGCCCTGCCGTTCCTGCCTTTTCAGTAATGGCTGCCGATCGGCTGGCCTGCGCCCAGATCTGCGGTTGCACCTTTGGGCCGCGACTGCGCTTTTGGAATCTTCGGCAAGTCTACCTTGACCTTCTTGTAAGGAATGCTGTCGAGCAGATGCCGAATGAGGTTCAACCGCGCGCGACGCTTGTCGTCCGCCGGCACGATGTGCCACGGCGCCTCCGGCGTGTGCGTGGCCTTGATCATGCGCTGGTAGGCTTCCGTATAATCCCACCACCGCCGCACGGATTCGACGTCCATCGGGCTCAGCTTCCAATGCTTGGCCGGGTTATTGATCCGGGCCTCGAAACGGCGCCGCTGTTCGTCCTGGCTGACATCGAGAAAGTACTTGCGCAGAATGATGCCGTTGTTGACGGCCAACTCCCGTTCGACCGCAGGAGCCAGCTTCAAGAAGCGCTCGTACTCGTCGTCGCTGCAAAAGCCCATCACCCGCTCGACGCCTGCGCGGTTGTACCACGAACGGTCGAACAGGATGATTTCACCCGCCGCCGGAAAATGCGCGACGTAACGCTGAATGTAGAGCTGCGTTTTCTCCCGGTCGGAGGGTGCAGGCAATGCCACGTGCCTGTAGACGCGGGGGCTGGTGCGAGCGGTAATGCGGCTGATCACACCGCCCTTGCCTGCCGTGTCGCGGCCCTCGAAAACCACCATGACCCGCGCACTCTTGGCTCGGACCCAGGTCTGCAGGCGGACCAATTCCAGTTGGAGCTTCGCAAGCTCCTTCTCGAATTCCTTGCGACCCATCTTGTCCAAGACACCGGTCGCGTCGGTCAGGTGCTTTCTTTGGCCATTCTTCACCAATTGAAACGCTCCCATGCATGACTGGAGGCAACCCTATCGGGCGCGGTCAAAGGAGGTGGTTGACCTAGATCAATACAAGGCATTTTCGTCGAACGACCTTGAGTGGATCCAAGGTATCCGTCATTTCGTTGTGGAGCGGCTTTCAGAAATCTCGAAGCGGCTCCTTGAAGCAGTCGCAATGTATGCGAGCCGCGCAAAGGGCTGGCCAAGAGCGCGCTGCTTCGCGTGGCCAATGCAGTCCGTCACTGGACAACCAGACTGATCTCTGGCCGCCGCGAGCTACGCCCATTTTGAAACGTTCACCGCGAGGACAACGACTTCAAGTCGAGGCGGAAACGACTTGCGAATTTGCACGAGCTTCAGCCGCGACGGGCCAAAAATGTGGGAATGGCGCTCAAACGGGAAACTCAAAACTTCCAGCTAAGCCATTGAAATTGCTGTTGGAGCGGGTGAAGGGAATCGAACCCTCGTATTCAGCTTGGAAGGCTGCTGCTCTACCATTGAGCTACACCCGCGCGCCGGTCGATCCCCTATCACGCCGGATCAGCGGTCTCAACCTCCTTGCACCGTTCCCCGAGCCTTAACAGGCCGGCAGTCGCCGCTTATATTAAAGGCTCCGTCAACAACGAAAGGAGGTGATCCAGTGTCTTATACCAAGCGCTGTCACCTCGCTGGGATCGCCCGCTAAGCAACGAGCTTGGCGTCGCGATGCCGGCGCCTGGACCAGCGAGTTTCAGGAACGGGGCGCGACGGGGTCACCCGCCGCGCCCTTTGTCATTTGTCGCGCTTCGTGGAACCGAACAGCCTTCGTTTCAAAGGCGGCGGAGATCGCTCGAGGGCGCCTGCGATCGGCGGCGGGTTTCGGCCAGTCTCTCACCGCCATTCAAGACTGAGCTGCCGTAGTAGCGGTGGTGGCCGACTTCGTCGTGCCAATCGCTCCCTTCATTCGATGGCGGAAAACGCACCTGGTCGCAGATGATTCTGACTGGATGGCCTGTCATGACTGCCTCCGCTGATTGGCGTTTCGCCTCATCAGTCGCCCCCTGCGCGAGGGCCGTTCGAGTCGATCGGCGAATTATCGTATTTCAGGCGTGTTTCACCGCTGCACCGGGACGAAACAGACATCGCCGCCTCAAGGCGCGGACCGCTCATCTGGACGGGGGATACGAATTCTGCTTCATCGATGTTCGCAGCAACCGACTTTGACGGAACAAACGACGACATCAGATGCTTTTTTACGAGCCGCTGTTCCTCACGGTTTTTCCCGCCTTCTACGCGCTCTATCTGCTCGCCCGGGGAACCCCGACCAAGAAATGGACGCTGCTCGTCGCGAGCGCGCTGTTCTATCTCTGGGGCGAACCGGTCTTCGTTCTGATCCTGCTGGTCTCGACCGCGTTCGACTACGCGCTGTCGTTCCGCTTAGGGGAGCCGAACCCGCGTTCCATCCGCACACTCGCATTGGCAGCCGGCATCGGCGGCAACCTTGCGATCCTCTTCGTCTACAAATATGCGGACTTCATCGCGGACAATCTCAATCTGGCGCTATCGCCGTTCGGCGCGCACCGATTGCCGCTGTTGCATCTGGCGCTGCCGATCGGCGTCTCCTTCGTGGTGTTCGAGAAGATCACCTATCTCGTCGACACCTATCGCGGCGTCTCCAAGCCGGCGGCGACGTTTTGGGACTACTGCCTGTTCGTTCTGTTCTTCCCGAAACTGCTCGCGGGACCCATCCTCAAATATCACGAGATGCGCGACCAGATCGCCTCGCCACGAGCGGTGGAATGGAGCGATTTCGGCGTCGGCTTCCTGCGCTTTTCGCGCGGCATCGGCCGCAAGCTCCTGATCGCCGATCCGCTCGGCGCCTTCGTCAACACGATCTTCGCCGCCGACCCCGCCAGTCTCGATACGGGGCGCGCATGGCTCGCGCTCGCAAGTTTCACCTTGCAAATCTATTTCGATTTCGCCGGCTATTCCGACATGGCGATTGGCCTCGCCCGCATGCTCGGCTTTGGCCTGAAGGAGAATTTCGACAAGCCCTACATCGCAAGGTCGCTGACGGAATTCTGGCGGCGCTGGCACATATCCCTGACAACATGGATCCGCGACTATCTCTACAAGCCGCTCGGCGGAAATCGCGAAGGCGAAGCTCGCACCTATCTCAATCTCTGGATCTGCTTCCTGCTGTCCGGGCTATGGCACGGCGCAAGCTGGAACTTCGTGCTGTGGGGCGCCTATAACGGCTTGTTCCTCACGCTCGACCGCATCTTCCTGAGCAAGGCGCTGGAACGATGCGGCGCGGTGGTGGCAACGATCGCCACGCTGCTTATCGTGATGATCGGCTGGGCGATCTTCCGCTCCGATACGCCCTCGCATCTCTTCACCTTCCTCTCGGCGCTGGCCGGCCAGACACACGCCACCAACACCACCGAGATTCCCGCTGAGGTGCCGTTTACGCTGGTGCTTGGCGCGATCATTTCGCTGTTGCCGGCAACGCGCCTTTACCCCGCGCTGATCCGCGCCTACGACGTCAATGCGTGGCTGCGAACGGCGACGATCGCAGCACTCGTGGTGATCTATGTGCTTGCCATTGCGCGGGCGGTGACCGCGCCGTTCCAGCCCTTCATCTATTTCAGGTTCTAGTGGAGTGGATTTGACATTCGTTATGGACCTAGCCGCAAACTCGGAACGCGAATGTCAAATCCGAAAACTCCACTAGCAAAACATATTTGCCGGTGGTGCTTTTGATTCTAACATTCGCAAAGGTGATCGCTGAGAAGGGATGCGAATGTTAGAATCGGACCACCAGTGATGGGCAGCTTGAGCCTCTCCCGCCCCATCATCCGCGCCGCATTCTGCCTCTTTCTGGCGCTGTTGCCGCTCGGTACCGCCTGGAATCTGATCGCCGCGCAGTACTTTCCCAAGCGCGCGATCAAGATCGGACCGACGCTCGGCGGCGTTACCTACGACGCCGCAGTCAATTTCTCATGGGCCGAGATCCGCGACGGCAAATTCCAGAAGGCGGTGGTGAGCCGGGTCACCGATGCGATGCCGATCCGGCCACTTCTCATCCGCATCAACAACGAAATCCGCTTTCATTTGTTCGGCGAGCTCACCGCACCCAATGTCTTCCGCGGCGCGAACGGCCACCTGATCGAGCAAACCTATCTCGACGATTATTGCTCGCGCACCGAAGGCATGGGCGCGAAGCTCGCCGCAGTCGCCATCCCGAAGCTGAAGGACATCCAGAACTTCTATTCTGCGCGTGGCGCGGTTTTCGTCTACGTGATCACGCCATCGAAGGCGGCGCATCTTCCGGAATATTTTGTCGATCGCCTGCCCTGCCCCTCTACGCCAGCGGCCCGCACGCAGCTTGTTCCTGATTACGTCAGCGCGCTGAAGCGCGAGGGCATCAACGTGATCGATACCGCAAGCCTGATTCACGGGCTGAAGGGCAAATACCCCTTTGACCTCTTCCCGCAAGGCGGCGTGCACTGGAACGATGTCGGCGGCGCGGTCGCCGTATCGGCCGTCGTCGACGAGATCAATCGCCTCGCCGGGCGCGAAATCATTCCGCCGTTCAAGTTCACCTATACGATGTCGCAGCCGGCGAAGGGCGCCGATCGTGAGCTCGCCGATCTCCTGAACGTGTTCTTCCCGCCGCTCGGCTATCAAACGCCGAAGGTCAGCTTCCAGCCGGAAGTGCCCTGTGCGGAGAGCCCGGCGCGGCAGCTCGATGTCGAGATGGTCGGCTCCAGCTTCGGCAATCTGCCGTCGCGCATCATGATCGAAGCAAATTGCCTTGCCCGGCTTCAATTCTACTACTACGCCACGCTCGGCCGCTTCGGCGGCGAGCCTTATCGCGAATTGCAGCGAAACCTTCCCGAGGGTGATCTCAATGCCTGGCGGAATGCGAAGGTGATGATCCTGGAGGAAAACGAATCCTTCATGGCTTCAGCGAAGGTGGCTTACGTCGATCAGCTGAGGGCGGTGGTGAATGCAAAGTGACGGTCGGGGAACCGTCAGCCGCTGTCGCGCAGCACCAGTTCGAACCCGAGGTCGATGCGACGCTCGCCGTCGCGCTCGAGCGTCAGCGTTGCCGCCGTGCGGCCGATGCTATGCCCGTGCACGCTGATGGTGCTCAGGCTCGGTGAGATGAGCTGGCCCATTTCAAGATTGCCGAGGCCGATGACCGCGACCGGCTGCTCCGACGCCGGGCCATGGCGCAAGACGCCGGCTTTGCGCAAGCCTGCCATGAAGCCGATGGCATAGGCGTCGTTGGCGGCAAAGACGGCGTCCACGCCCGGCAACTCGACGTTAGCCGCCACGCTGCCGGGCGCATTGCGATCGAGGATGAGCCGCCGCGGCTCGGCCAGCCCATGCGCCAGCGCTTCCTCGCGAAAGCCGAACCAGCGGCGGGTGCCGCGCGGATCGTTGCTGCCGATGAACGCGAGACGCCGCCTTCCCTGCGCGATCAGGTGCTTTGCGACTGCGACGCCTGCCTTGAAATTGTCGAAGCCGGCGACCGCATCGATCGGAGTTGCCGGCAGGTCCCAGGTTTCAACCACCGGAATCCGTGCGTTGCGCAGCAGCCGCACGCCCTCCTCCGTCGCGGGCGATCCGACCATGATGATCGCTTCCGGCCGTCGCGACAAAAGCGCCGCCAGCATGCGGTCCTCGCGCTCGGCGTCGTAGCGTGACTGTGCGAGGATGACCGAAAAGCCCGCGGGCTCGAGCTTGTCCGACAATCCCTGAACGGTATCGGCGAAGATCGAATTGTCGATGGTCGGCACCAGCACGCCGACCGAATTGGTGCGCGCGCTCGCCAGCGCGCCCGCGACGAGATTGGGCACATATCCCAATTCGCGCATCGCGCGCTCGACCCGCGCGCGGGTCTCCGGCGCGACCTGCGCCGGTAGCCGCACCACCCGGCTCACGGTGATCGAGGAAACGCCGGCAAGCTTCGCGACCGCCGACAAGGTCGGTGGAACGTCCGGGAGGTTGTCCCTGGTCTCAGGCGGCAATTGCTGGGTCATGGCCATCCATGCACGATTTTGCCTTGCCCATATAGCATGACAGCGCTACCATCATCCCATGTTAGCGCTAACATGACTAATAGTATGGAGCGAGGCGAATGATTCCTGAGAGCTTGGTCGAGGCCTACAAGCGCGACGGCGTCATTGTCGTGCCCGAGGTGCTGGACACCGGCACGCTTGAAAAGGTGCGCGGCGTGATCGCGGAGCTGGTGGCCGGCGCTGCCACCGTCACCGAGCACACCGACGTCTACGACCTCGAGCCCGGTCATACGCAGGAGACCCCTCGCGTTCGCCGCATCAAGACCCCGCACAAGGTTCATCCGATCTTCGACGAGATCGTGCGCAGCCAGCCGGTGATCGAGATTCTCACCCAGCTCATCGGCCCGGGTTTGCGCCTGCACGGCTCGAAGCTGAACATGAAGTCCGCGCAGTATGGCTCGCCGGTGGAATGGCACCAGGATTGGGCGTTTTATCCGCACACCAACGACGACATCCTCGCCATCGGCGTGCTGCTTGACGACTGCGACCTCGAGAACGGCCCGATGCTGGTCACGCCGGGCACCCACACCGGCGACGGGATGTGGAATCACCACGGCGAGGACGGCTGCTTCGCAGGCTTGATCGATCCCGATCTGATCCAGGATGAAATCAAGCGCGCTTTGCCCTGCATGGGCAAAGCCGGCAGCATGTCCTTCCATCACGTGCGCGCTTTGCACGGATCGGCCATGAACACCTCCAATCGCCCGCGCAATCTGTTGCTCTACGAGGTCGCCGCCAGCGACGCCTGGCCGCTCGCGGGCGTGAAGGATTTCGACGAGTTCAACAGCCGCCTGCTGGCAGGTCCGCCGGTGATCGCACCGCGGCTGACCGACGTGCCGGCGCGCATGCCGCTGCCACCGCCCAAACGCCAGGGCTCGATCTACGAGACGCAATCGGCGTCCAAGAAAAACTACTTCACGCGCGCAGCGTAGAGACGCGAACAGAGCCCGCAGGCCGAAACCTGCGGGCTTTGCTCTTCAAGAACTAAAATCAAAACAAAACATACGGGGAAACGCATGACCAAGATGGGAGCCGATGGCGCCGGCAAACCGCGTCTACGTGTTGTGCTGGCCGCAAGCATCGGCTCGGCACTCGAATGGTACGATTTCTTCCTCTATGGCACCGCTGCGGCGCTGGTGTTCGGCGAGTTGTTCTTTCCGAAGAGCGATCCGGTGGTCGGCACCCTGCTCTCGTTTTTGACGTTCGGTGTCGGTTTCGCCGTTCGTCCCATCGGCGGCATCATCTTCGGCGTTCTTGGTGACCGCTACGGCCGCAAGCCGGTGCTGGTCGCGACGCTCCTGATGATCGGACTTGGCACGACCTTGATCGGCCTGTTGCCCACCTACTCTCAGATCGGCGTCTGGGCGCCGCTGCTTCTGGTCGCGATGCGGGTCGTGCAAGGGCTTGGCGCCGGCGCCGAATACGGCGGCGCGGTGATCTATCTGGTCGAGAACGCGCCCGCCAACCATCGCGGTTTCTGGGGCGGTTTTGCGCCGCTTGGAGTTTCCGTTGGCAATCTCATGGCGGCCGGTGCGTTCGCTTTGGTATCAATGCTGCCGCACGACGCCCTGATGAGCTGGGGCTGGCGCCTGCCATTTTTGGCGAGCTTCGTGCTCATCCTCGTCGGCATCTACGTGCGCATGCGCGTCGCCGAGACGCCCGTCTACAAGGAAGCGGTCGTCGCGCGTGGCATTGTCGAAAAGAACCCGGCGATGGAGGCGTTGCGCAATCATCCACGCAACTTCCTGGTCGTGCTCGGCGCGCGCATGGCAGAGAACGGATTGGGCTACTTCTTCCCGGTGTTCGGGCTCAGCTACGTGATCAAGACGGTGGGTGTCCCAAGTTCGGAAGCACTCAGCGCCTTGATGCTCGCCTTCGTCGTCGAGCTGTTCGCAATCCTCGGCTTTGCCGCCCTGTCCGACCGGGTCGGACGGCGTCCCGTCTATATGTTCGGTGCGCTCGCCGGCGTTGCCCTCGCCTTCCCCTTCTTCTGGCTGGTCGGCACCAGGCAATGGATCCTGATCGCGCTCGCTTTCATCCTGGCGAGAGCCGTGGTGATCGCGGCGATGTTCGGCCCGCAAGCCGCCTACTTCGCCGAACTATTTCCGCCGCAACGCCGCTTCGCAGGCTTTGCGTTTGCACGCGAACTGGGATCGCTGCTGTCGGGCGGACCCGCGCCGTTCGTCGCGACTGCGCTGGTTGCCGCCTATGGCACCTGGTGGCCGGTCGCGTGTTACGCGATCTTCCTGTCGCTCTGCACGGTGGTTGCGATCTGGGCAGGACCGGAAACCTACCAAGAAGACATCACGGCGGCCGAAGTCGATCGTCGCGACGCGCTTTCGGCGGTGATGCCTCAGCGGGCATGAGTGGACGAGACTGAAGACCGGCGCCTTATGCGATCACCGGCGCGGACGGACGCGACTTGTCCGATGCTGGCAGCACGCGATCGCACTGAAAGACATGATCCGCGCGCTTTGGAGTAGCATCTCGGATGAGGGCCACGCGTGGCCGCCAAGCGCGAAGGCTGGTGGGGAAGGAAGGACTCGAACCTTCGAAGCCATGAGGCGGCTGATTTACAGTCAGCTCCCTTTGCCACTCGGGACACTTCCCCGTCTCAGATCCATCGCAAACTTGCCCGCCTGGGCAGCGGACATCAGCCTGTCGATGACGCTGAAAGCCGAAACGCTCCGTTTAAAGCCCCGGCCGGGCGCGTTTATGGGCGAAGGACACACGCAAAGTCAACCGACGCCGGAGCCGAAAATGCCAACATTTTCAGAGCCTCAGTAAATTGTCGTGGAATTGCCTTGAACTGGTACCCGTGAGACAAGCCTTCCATGCGAGATCGCGACCGAAAACCGAAATTCCAGCGCCCCGAGGGGCCCAAGAGACACGCCGGGCCACGCCGGGAAGCCGGCCGACGGCAGCCCTGGCGCGGGCGCGAGGGCGCGGCCGACGATACCGTGATCCTCTATGGCTGGCACACGGTCACCGCCGCGCTCGCCAACCCGAAGCGGCGCATTCGCAAGCTGTTCCTGACTGAAAACGCCGCCCGCCGCCTGGCAGACGACAAGATCGACACCCGCGTCACACCCGAGATCGTGCGGCCGACCCTGATCGACCAGCGGCTCGGGCCGGACGCGGTGCATCAGGGGATGCTGGCGGAAGCAGAGCCCCTTGCCTCGCCCGACATCGATACGCTGCCGCAAGAAGGCATCGTGCTGGTGCTCGACCAGATCACCGACCCGCACAATGTCGGCGCCATCATGCGCTCGGCGGCGGCCTTTGCGGTGAAGGCGATCGTCACCACTGCGCGCCACAGCCCGGAGGCGACCGGCGTGCTGGCGAAGTCCGCCTCAGGCGCGCTGGAGCTGGTGCCGCTGGTGACGGTGCAGAATCTCGCCCGCGCGCTGACCGAGATGAACGAGCGCGGCTTTTTGACCGTCGGCCTCGACAGCCAGGGCGAACAAAATCTCGCCTCGGTCGCGTTGCGCGAACCCCTGGCGCTCGTGCTCGGCGCGGAAGGCAAAGGCCTGCGCCAACTGACCCGCGAGACCTGCGGCGTCGTCGCGCGCCTCGATATGCCCGGCGAGATCAAGAGCCTCAACGTCTCGAACGCGGCCGTGCTCGCGCTTTATATCGGCGCAAGCCGGCTCTGCCTGATGAGCTAGCCCCAAAACGAAGAACGCCCGCTTGCAGATCACGCAAGCAGGCGCCGATGTTGCTTCGCCTCGATGAGGCCGTTCAGCCGATCAGTAGTAGCTGTGCAGCACGTGCGGACGATAGCCGTAGCGATATCCGTAGTGATGGTGCCACGGATAGTGGTGAAAGGCGTGGTAGCCGTAGTGATGGCGATGATGGGGCCAGCCGTAGACGCCGCCTTCCTGATAATACGGGCGCGGCGCGAAATTGCCGGGACCGCTGTAGGTCGGGCCCTGATTGACGTAGTAGTATTGCGGCGGCGCGATCGGGGCCGCGTGATACTGCACCTCCGGATCGGGCAGCCGCTCAAAGGCCGCGTAGGGCTGAACGTAAGGCTGCACGTATGGCTGAACATAGCCGCCGCCGCACACATAGCCGCACGGCGAGCACATATCGCACGCCTTGGCAGGCGCAACGCCCGCTGCGATCACGGCGAGCGCCGCTACCATTCCTGAAATCAACTGACGCATTACTCTCTCCTGTTGGGTGACTTTGTTATTGAGGTCGAATCTTACGGACGGTGTTCTGGACCTCCCTGCTCCCTGACTTCCGGCTGAGCGGCCGGAGCGTTCTGCTGAACGGCCGGCCCGTTCTGTTGAGGGACCACAGAGTTCTGCTGAGGGGGTGCAGAGCGCTGCGGAGCGGGCGAAATCAGCGGGGCCGCCGAATTCTGCTGCGGCATCGCAGAGTCTTGCTGAAAGCGTCGGCCGCGGCCGCGATCGCGCTCGTTGAATTGCGGCGCCAGGATCACGGGCGGCGGATACTGCGGCACCTGATTGAATTGCGTTGAGGGAATGAGGGGATCTGCCTGCCTCGATCCGGCGGACCAGGATTCATGGAAGGTCGGCGCGGGTTTCGGCTTGGCGGCGCTTTCGATCTCGAGCCGGCCATAGCCCGGCAGACGGCCCGCACTCGGATAATAGTGACCGACTTCCGGCGGCGGCTCGGCCGGATGGCCGCCATACACCGTCACGGGGAAATTATGCACGCCCTTGGCCAGGCCCCAGTCGCCTTCGACCACCGCATAGGATGCATCGACGCCGTTGATGATGACGGGCACGCCCGGGCGGCCGGGAATCGCGATCACTGGGCCGCTTTCGGCGCATGCCGCGGCCGCCGTTCCGATCAAGACCGCCAGTGTGATTGCTGCGCGCATCATCCACATCCGAAATAGGCCGTAACCCTAATCGAACGCGAGGCATCGAGGGTTAAGGCAAGCCGCCAAACTAGCGGTAAGCCTAACGCCGAGCCCTTCATGCTTCGTCAATTTGGGAGGGGTCGCGATACGAAAATGTTAACCGGACGCCGCGGCAGCGCGCGGGCCGTTCAGCTCTGGAGCTTGGCGTGATCGGTTTCCATCGACTGTTTGCCGGTCGTGGAATCGGTGACGACGGTAGAGATCGTCATCTTGCCGGCGCCGGTCAGCTGCATCTGGGAATTGCCGATGCGGAAGATACCGTTGGTGTTGATCATGACGCGCCCGGTCTGAAGGCCACTTTCGGCATTCGTAAAGCGGACAGTCGCGCGATAGCCGCTGACGTTCGAAATCGTGAGTGTAACCGGCTTGCCCTTGGAATCCGTTGCAGTCCAGGTGCCCTGCCATTTCGTCGGATCGACCTTGGCAAACTTCGAGCCGGGCGGGAACTGGGCCTGCGACGTGGTCGTATAGCTCGACTGCAGAGCGTTGAAGAGGCTGGTGATCGCTGACGTCGACATCCGTGTCCCTCCGCAAGCCCGGATCGGGGCCGCCGAGAACAGCAGTCGCAGAATAAAATTAATCAGCGGTTAACCAAGCCGCGGCGGTTTTAATCGATGCTGATGGGTGGGCGCGAAGGCCATTTTCGAGCGCTGGTGCCGGTTGAGAGGATTGAACTCCCGACCTTCGGTTTACAAAACCGCTGCTCTACCGCTGAGCTAAACCGGCGAATTGAGATCGGGGCGTCCAATAGCAGAGTTGCCCGGCAAGGGCCATCCTTCCCCCTCCTCGCACCCTGATCAGGCCTGGCCGTCCTCCAGACCATACTCCCGGTAGATCGCCTCCCGGTCGGCGCTTGGAAACAGGCGGCATTTGGCTTGCGCGAGATGGAGGTTGACAGTCCCCGACTGGCAGGCCGCGACGAGCAGTTTCTTGATATCGTCCATTTGCACGGCCGGCTGATGCTTCTGCGGCAATTGCTCGAGCGCAATCAGCGCCGTCGCCAGTGCTTCGGTCACCACCCACTCGTCGTGACCCGTGACACCCTTTCGCGGCATGCAACCGTTCCTTCGTCTTTGATGCTAGTGAAGCGGCTCTGACGTTCCTTTCAGTTTCGCAGCGACCCCTTTAAAGGAACGTCAGAGTCAAAGCTTCACTAGAATCATATATTTGCTAGTGGTCCTTTGATTCTAACATTTGTAAAAGTGCCCGCTGAGAAGGGATACAAATGTTAGAATCGGACCACTACCGCCCACTTTCGACGTTCGTGCTCAGCCTCAGCACGCAGCTGAGGCAAGCTCGCGATCGACAAAGAATATCGAGGGAATTGCGCGCTCTTCAAGGCCAAGGATGCGGCAGGTGGCAGCTTGCCTGCAAAATCGGCTTCAGAGGAAGGCGCAGAGCAGCGCCAGGTTGGCGGCACAGGCGGCCAGCAACACAACCGACAGCGTCGTGTGAATTTTCCCGCAGGCGATCTGGCTGATGATGCTCATGGCGAGCGCGAGCATCAGGCGATTCTACCGGAAGAGTCCCGCGCCATATTTTTTATCCCCTTCATATCTCATTTACGACTCACCACCTGCCGTGCTACCCGCCCCTCCCTCAAACCGGCTGCAACCGGAACCGGTCTGTCGCGTTAAGCAGGTCTGTAGAAGCTGTTTTTGTGGAGTTTTGAATGCCTTACGCGCTATTTTGCAACGATGCGCGGCTGAGTAATGCTTACCCGACCGAGGCAGACGTCTGGAAACTGGCCCGAAAAAGCGGGCTGGTGATCGAGGCGGTATCCGGGGATGACAGGCCGGCGTCGCGACCGGTGCTGGAAAACGACTACGAAATCAGGCCCTGCCCGGCCGATCCGCAGGAAGATCCGGCGCGGAACCAGGCCGATGCGGAACGCGAGGCCGCGCGCGGCCTGCAGTGGGATTCGCTCACGCCGGATACCTCAAACGAGCACGTCGAGAACCTAACTTACGGCCTTAATCGGAAAAGCGCTTAATCGGAAAAGCGCCTAAGGCGTCGCCACCGCGAGGGAGGCTTCTTCGGAGGCCATGTCGGGAGCCATGGGCATGCAGCTCTTGCGGCGATGCAGGCCGCGGATGGCGCCGGTGACTTTGAGCACCTGCCCAAGTGGACATAGCGTGCTTTGGACGAAGGCAACCTCGTAAGGCGCGAGAAACAGCGGCTCGGACTTCAGCACTGTCTCCGCCAGGCATGGCAAAGCGCTCGCGCACAAGACCAACGCTAGGGCAAAAATACGCATGTATTACGCATGTGTGATGTCGAGCCTGCTGCCCGACAGATAATAACTCACGTCCGACGAAAGTTTCACGACAGCTGAAAAAATATTGCAGAAAACAACGTGCAGCCAACAAAAAAGCCGGCTGTTTAGCCGGCCTTTCCGTTGTCCATTGGTGATCCCGAAAGGATCCGATCAGTATTTGGCGACGACCGGACCGCCCCAACCGAAGCGATAGTTGATACCGAGCTTGACGGTGTGCTCGTCGTCGCGGAAGTGGGCGCCGATGATGGGTGCCGGTCCGCCGGTGAAGGTCGTGCTGCCGAAGTTGTAGTACTGGTACTCGCCTTTGATCGACCAGTTCGGCGTGAACATGTATTCGAGGCCGGCGCCGACGGTGTAGCCGTCGCGATGATTGCCTGTGGCCGCGAAGGCGACCGGCACGCCGTTCGTACTCACACCAAGCAGATTGTCGTTGCCACGCCAGGCATAGCCGCCCTTGGCATAGAGCAGCGTCGGACCAAAGGCGTAGCCGAGCCGGCCGGTCGCAGATCCGATCTGGTCGGTGTTGCCTGTGACGACCGTACCGCCCGGGAAGAGAACGCCGGTACCGCTGTTGCCCGTCAGCCAGCTATATTGAGCCTCCGCACCGATCACCCAGTTGTTGGCAAACTGATAGTCGAAGCCGCCCTGCACGCCGCCCATGAAGCGGGCGTCACTGCCCTGAAGGTTGTTGCTGCCCGGAAAGGCGCCTCCGACATGGCCGCCGATGTAGAAGCCGGTCCAGTTATAGATGGCCTCGGGCGCCCTGTAGACCGGGGCCGGAGCCTTGGTATAGGGCCGCGCCGGGAGGTCAGCTGCGAAGGCCGGTGCCGCGAACGCCACGCAAGCGGCCGCGCCTAGCAGGATCTTTTTCATGATGGTTCCCCGTTATCGTCGTGATCGACAACAAACAAACAACGTGGCGTCAATTTGGTTGCTTCGTGGCAGCGTCAAACACGTTTGTTTTCAGCATGTCGCGGGAACAACGCGGCGGCGTTTTGTTCCACGTCCGCCAGCATTTCGGCAGCATTCTTCCAATTTGGTCGCGCCAGTCCGGCAGAAGGTTCAGATCGTTGGACCAAAGCTCGCTGGGACGTGATGAAGCTTTGCTGCGGTTTCGAGCCGTTTGGTGTCCGTCTGGGATCCCAGACTACCATTTCACCGCGACATCTTCTCCATATCCGGGAACGGCGCCAGCGCCACGCCCGAACAAAGCTCGCCGCCTTTCTCGATCAGGCGATCAAGACGGCCATTGACGAACAGCACCGCGCGCTCGTGTGGTTCACGATAGCTGCCGTCGGATTCGCGCGCGGAATAACGCAGGCAACTGATGTAGCGCATCTTGCCGTTGACATCGCGCATGACAGGCTCGGCCATCGCCGCGTCACGCACGCCGACCGGATTGTTGAGGTAGGTCCTCATGAAGGCCAGCAACTCGGCACGGTAGTTTGCCGGGAAGGATTGCGGCGTGTCGGGTTTGTCATTGAACAGGCTCAAGGTGCGGCCTTCGTCGCCGCTCGACGAGCACGCTGCGAGCGCGATCGGCAGCAACAAGGTAGCCACGCGCTTTGCCGAGATGCCCAATCGAAACCCGCAATTTTCCTGGCTGAAAGGATCGTCAGTATCGCCCCACTAGTGCTCCGCTTCTAACATTCAAATGCCTTTGCAGCGGGCACTTTTGCGAATGCTGGATTTAAAGGACCACTAGCAAATTTAAGTTTTAGCGGAGTTTAGGATTTGACATTCGCTCGATGGACCCGCAGCCAGACGGGTAGCGAATGTCAAATCCACTCCGCTAGGACGGTTTCTATCCGTTTCAAAAATGAAAGGGAATTCTCAAAAAGCAGGTACCGGTCCACGCCGTTGGGGTGGCGTGGGCCGGACCTGAATCCGCGAAAGCACCTCGGGGAAGCGAACCGCCTCCGCGGCTCGTCGTCAGCCACGCTTGGCGGGGTGCATAACAGGCTTGGCTGAGACCTTCAGAGACTTGTGATGCTTGGCCGCCATCTTCTTGTGCGACCGGTGAAGCTTGGCGTGATGCCTGTGATGGCGCTTGTGCTGATGGACCATCTTGGCATTGGCGTTCAGTGGGCTCTTGACCGCTGCCGGCTTGGTCACGGTGGCTGATTTGGTGACGGGGGCCTGCGCGGTCTTCGTCGTGCTCGCAGCCATCACGGGGGCGGCAAGAACGGAAACGGCAACCAGAGCGGCAGAAATGGTCTTCAACATGGGTAGCTCCTTATAAGGGATCCCGGAGGGTGCCGGTCGGGTGACCGGGCTCGTCGATCATGGCGTGACCTTAAGAGGCGGGCGCTGAACCCGTCCTGAAGCCGGACAGCGGCCTTCGTTCATCTCAATGAATTTCTGGTCATGTTGGAATCGGGCCTGCCCGCGCCCGCACGAAAAATTCCCGAAAACTGCAAAAAAATGTCGCTGGAATGATCGCAGACTGCGGGTGTTCAGCTTGAAGGGCTCCGGTGTAGGGTTGCCCTCGACTTAAATCAGGAGAGACGCATGACTAAAATTGCGATCCGACTTTTGACCCTTGCGATGTTCGCCACCGCTATGGTGGCGGGACCGATGGTCAACGTTGCCAAGGCGGCCGGCAGCGATACGCCCTCGCCTCCTTCGGACTCGAGCAAGGACAAGAAAAAGAAGCACGACAAGAGCTCGAGCATCGAGGACCAGAAATTCCTCGACGGCTATCGCGCGGCCTATGCCACGATCTACGATCGTCATGACTACACGTCCGCAATCGGGCAGCTGAAGGCGCTCGGTCATGATAACGTCGCCGACGTCGCCAACCTGATCGGCTACTCCTACCGCAAGCTCGGCGACTACAAGGTCTCGCAGGTCTGGTACGAGCGCGCGCTGCAGGCCGACCCGAACCACGTCCGCACCTGGCAGTATTACGGCCTGTGGCAGCTCGAACAGGGCAACCGCGAATCCGCCCAGTATCACCTCGGCCGCATCAAGCAGATCTGCGGCACCGACTGCGCCGAATACAAGTCGCTGGCGATGGCGCTTGAACAGCCAGCCGGCACCGGCCTCGTCTACTAATTATCAGCCCCGGACTTGGCCCGAACCTGACCGGCGCAGGCAACTGCGCCGGTATTTCTTTTCCCTACTGCCGAACGCGGCTTCGGTAGTAGGTTTGCATCTTCGGCTTCTCAGGAGATCAGGCACGTGGATCCGTGGTTACGATCGGCGGTCGACTATATGTGCGACTGGCTTGAATTCCAGGTGATGGCCTCGCAGCAACCGGGATGCATCATCGCAGTCGCCTATCGCGGCGAGATCGCCAGAGAGCGGGCCTTCGGCGTTGCCAATCTCGATACTGGCGAAAAGCTCACGCCGCGCCATCGTTTCCGGATCGCGTCACATTCGAAAAGCTTCACCTCGGCCGGAATTATGAAACTGCGCGAGCGGCGCCAACTGCGGCTCGACGATCCCGTCGGAATGTACGTCAAGGGGCTGCATCCACAAGTCGCCGAGACAACCATCGCGCAGTTGCTCTCGCATAGCGCCGGCCTCACCCGGGATGGCGCCGATTCCGGACAGTTTACCGACAGGCGTGACTATCTGCACACGCGGGAGCTGATGGCCGAACTTCAGCAGCCCGCAGCGATCGAGCCCAACACGCGCTTCAAGTATTCCAATCACGGCTTCGGGCTACTCGGCCTGTTGATCGAGGCCGTTACCGGCGAGCGCTATGCCACCTGGATCAAGCGCGAGATCATCGACGCTGTGGGCCTCAAGGAAACCCTGCCGGATACACCGCTCGCCAAAGGCGTTCCCTTTGCACGCGGCCACCTGCGTCGCCAGCCCGCTGGACAGCGTTTCGTCCTGCCTGGCGACAACCCTGCCCATGCGATTGGTTCAGCGGCTGGCGTCGTCAGCACGGCAGCCGATACAGCGCGCTTCTTTGCCCAGCTGGCGCCGAACGCGAAGCGAAGCTTAATCTCGGCCGCAAGCCGCCGGGAGATGACGCGACAACATTGGCGCATTCCGCAGAGCTTCGAGGCCTATTACGGGCTGGGGGTCAACATCGGTCAAACCGATGGGTGGGACTGGTTCGGTCATGGCGGCGGCTTTCAGGGTTATCTCTCTCGCACCGTTGTGATACCGGCCTGCGAAGTCAGCATCACCCTGTTGAGCAATTCCATCGACGGCGGAGCGCCGTTCTGGTTGGACGGCTGCATGCAAATACTGCGGGCATTCAAGACGCGCGGCGCACCCGAGCGGCGCCTGCGCGATTGGGCCGGTCGTTGGTGGACGATCTGGGGCGCCGTCGACCTCCTACCCATGGGAAATCGCGTGATCGTTGCCAGTCCGTATTTCAACAATCCGTTCATGGACGCCGCCGAAATCGAGGTCACCGGCCGCGACAAGGGCCGGATCGTATCGGCAAGCGGCTACGGCAGCCATGGCGAGACGGTTCGCCGTTCGCGCGGCAAATCCGGCGCTGTCACCGACATCTGGCTCGCAGGCGTCAACGTAAAGCCAGAGAAGGCCGTCGTCGCCGAGATCGAGCGCAGATACGCGCAGCCGAAGCGCCGCGTCCGCCAGGAGTGAGCCTCAGCGGGTAAGCGGTCGTTTTCACTTCATCAGCGCTTCGGCTTCGGCACGGAAAGCCTGGCGAGAGCCTTCGCGCGAATAGAACATGTGGCCGCCGGGATAGACCACAAGCTTCACCCGGTCGCTCGATGCAAAAGCGGGCAACTGGTCGAGCCAGATTCTCGAGCCGAGGTATGGCGTGGCGAGATCGAACAATCCGTGTCCGACCAGAAGCTTCAGCTTTGGATCGAGCGCCAGAATTTGCCTCAGGTCGGAGGTGGACTGGACCGGATTCATTCCGCGCCCATAATCCCAGGAGATCGAGCGGTTCAGGAGACGGTACGGTCCGTCGGGACGCCATTTGAGCACGTTCCTGGTCAGATCGACCACTGCGCTCGTCAACGGCGCGATCAGGTTGTCGCCCGATGGATCGTTGAGATGACTGTCGCTTGAGTCCGGGTCGGCATCGAGGCCCAGCACCGAACCGTCGTAGCGGCCCGTCACCTTGCCGTCGCGGCGATCGAACTCGCGGCGAAATTCCGAAATGCCAAGACGCCCGGCAAGGCGCCGTGAGACGGCCTGGTCGATGCCGGTCAGGTCAGCGACGCGGTCGGCGAGCCGCGTCGTCGCTTCCTTGTCGGCCTCGCCCTTGAGCAAGTCGGCGATGAAATCGCCGCGCGCGTATGTCTCGACATCGGCCATGTCGGCGCGCGTGACCGGATGGCTCGCTTCGCGCTTGATGGCTGCCATCGAAGGCAGGCTGATGACATATTGCAAAAGGCTTGTGCCGCCGAATTCGCGGTAGTCGAACAGCGGAGAAATCAGGATCAACCCGTTGACGCCGACGCCTTGCTGGGTTTGCAATTCGCGCACCATCTTCGGGGCGCGTATGCCGCCATAGCTTTCGCCGACGATGAATTTGGGGGACAGCAGCCGATTGTACTTTTCCAGATAGCGGCGAATGACGACCGCAAGCGCGTTGACGTCACCGTCGACCGTGAAGAAGTGCTTGCGAACGTCGCCGTCGGCCGAAGCAAAACGGCTGTAGCCGGTTTCGACGGGATCGACGAAGACGAGATCGGTGAAATCGAGCCACGTCTCCGCATTGGGCTTCAGCTCGGGCGACGTCGAGGGAAGCGCGTCCTCGCGTTCGATCGACAACCGCCAGGGGCCGGCGCAGCCGAGTTGCAGATAGGCAGAAGCGGCGCCCGGCCCTCCGTTAAAGAAAAACGTCACGGGCCGGCGGCGCGGATCGGTGCCGTCGAGGTGATAGGCCGTGTAGGCAATGTCGGCTTGCGGATCGCCGCCTTCGTTGAAAAGCCTGATCGAGCCGGCGATTGCCGTGAAGGAAAGCGTTTGTCCCTGCACGGTGATGGTTTGCTTGGTGGTGGAATCCTCAGGCAGCTTGCGCGTCTCGGCCAAGGCGCCGTGTGACGACGGTTGCCCTCCCCTTGGGCCCGAAGGTGATGGCGAGGATTGCGAAGCCGGCGATGGCGTCGACGAAGGCTCGCGCTTGGCATCCTGAGCGATGGCGTCGCTCGCAACCGCCAGCAGGACCGGCACGAGGACTGTCGTCGCCAGGCGAAGGATCGCAGGCCGGACACGCATTAATCTTCTCTCCAACTTCTCACGCCGGCGCGGCCCCAGCCATTTTATACGCACCGAAGCGTGTTATTTTAGGTGAGCGACCGATTTTAGTCTAAACCGTGACCCTCACAGGACTCCTCACGACTTCATGAGCACAGCCCAGCCATACGACCGGATTGCCTTTGTCGCGAGCCCAAGCGCCGAGGCCCAGGAAGCGCTGACGCGGCTCACGGCCGCTTACGGCAATCACGATCCGTCGCAAGCGGATGTCGTGGTTGCGCTCGGCGGCGACGGCTTGATGCTGCAAACGCTGCACCGGTACATGCACTCCGGCAAGCCGATCTACGGCATGCATCGCGGCACGGTCGGCTTTCTGATGAACGAGTTTTCGCTGCATCACCTGCACGAACGTCTGGCGGCCGCACGCGAAACGCTGATCAATCCTTTGCTGATGCGCGCCACCGACGTGCACGGTGCCATTCACTTGCACCACGCAATCAATGAGGTGTCGCTGTTTCGCCAGACCTATCAGGCCGCGCGGCTGCGGATCCTGATCGACGAACACGAACGCATGCCGGAGTTGATCGCCGACGGCATCCTGGTGGCAACGCCGGCCGGATCGACCGCCTATAACCTGTCGGTGCAAGGACCGATCCTGCCGATCAATGCGCCCCTCCTCGCCTTGACGCCGATCAGCCCGTTCCGGCCGAGGCGCTGGCGCGGCGCGCTGTTGCCCAACACCGCCTTCGTGGTCATCGAGGTGCTCGAGGGCGACAAGCGCCCGGTCGCGGCGGTCGCCGACCACGACGAGGCGCGGGACGTCCGCCGTGTCGAGATCCTGTCCGACAAGACCATCTCGATGCGGATGCTGTTCGACCCCGGCCATAGCCTCGAAGAACGCATCCTGCGCGAACAGTTCGGCCCCTAAATCCGTACCGCTGATCGCGCGATCGCAACCATTCCTTAACGCGGCAGGCCTATGGTTAACGTCGCGTATACCTGCGGTGTCGCCTGTATGCGTGTCCCCGAGGGCGCCGGCATGTTCCGTATCGATTTCAACAAGCTCCGTTTTCTCATTGCCGACGACAATCCGCACATGCGCCGCATCCTGCGGACGCTCTTGCACTCGTTCGGCGCACGCGAAGCCTATGAAGCTGAAGACGGCGCCACCGCACTCGAAATGTACACGCACTATGTGCCCGACATCGTCATCACCGACTGGGCGATGCCGATCTTCGACGGGCTTGAACTGGCGCAGATGATCCGGCAGCCGGAATCCAAGGGCAACCCCTACGCGCCCATCATCATGCTCACCGGTCATTCCGAGAAGCGGCGCGTCACGGTGGCGCGCGATGCCGGGGTCACCGAATTCCTGGCCAAGCCGATCTCCGCCAAGGGATTGTATCAGCGCATCCTCAACGTCGTCGCCAATCCGCGTCCCTTCATCAAGACCAAGACCTATTTCGGCCCGGACCGCCGGCGCAACACCAATGGCGCCTATATCGGGCCCGAGCGGCGCGTCGGCGGCGAATTCGAAATTCTTCAGCAGCCCTCGCTGCTCGACAAGGCCCGTTCCGGCGTTTAACGGGGAAGCAAAGCACATGGCGAACAGCAAATCCGACATCGAGGTCAAGAAATTCACCGATCACCATGTGATCACGCAGCCCAATCCCCTGCGCAAGGTGTTGCGGCGCGTCGCCGAAGACGATCTCGACGATCCGGTCGCGCGCGCCGAAAAAGCGCTGTCCGACCTGTCCGGCGAGTTCAATCAGTGGATGGAAATCGAGGTCGGGCGGCTTGCGGCTGCCCACGCTACCATTCTCAGGGATGGCTTTACGGCGAAAGCACGCGACGAACTGTTCCGCGCCGCCCACGATATCAAGGGCGACGCTGCGACCTTCGGCTTTCCCCCGGCCGGCGCGGTTGCCGAGAGCCTGTGCCGGATCATCGAACACGCGCCTGATCTGGCGCGCGTGCCGGCGGACCTGATCGCCCATCACATCAACGCCATTCAGGCGATCGTGCACGAGCACACCAAGCTCGACACCATCGTCATCTCGAATGAACTCAGCCAGCGTCTGCGCAACGTCGCCGACGATTATCTGGCGCGTGTCAACCTCGACCGGCCCGAACATCTTGAAGCCGTGATGGCGCCGAGCATCGCGCCGGCGGACTGAGGTTCGCAAGTTCGCCTCTGCCGTCATGGCCGGGCATCGTTTGAAGAACGGCGCCGCTTCCGCTCGCCTATGACCCGGCCATCCATCCCGCGTCGACAAATGCTCTCCTGAAGATTGATGGATGCCCGGATCAAGTCCGGGCATGACAAATGCGCTTGCATGGACACCCTCGGACAGCCCGTCTCCTCCCCGCGGCGCGAAACGCGTCCGGGCTTCTTCAAAGTATCGTCCCTCCTGAAAAGAGGGCGCGGGAAATACCGGGCGCCGTTTGCGCCCGCAGCCTCGCGTGCAAAAAAAGCACACAAGACAAGTCACTGCGGTTGCAGCCGGATCAGCCCGGCATTTCCCGCGGCGATGGTGTTACGGTTTCCTTCGTGCTCGCCCGGGAGACCGGGCTTGTTGTCTCCGTCCGCAGCGCAACGCGTTAGCGTTGTCGCCGTGTTGATCTCAGCGTCGGGAGATCAGGCCCACACGACTTCGCTTCCGCGATATCCACCGTTCGTCTGTCAGTGGATTCGCGTCCATCGCATCCCGCACCCAACGTTCGTGACGATCGCGAAACGCCCCTCTTGATCGGGCGGGACGAGCAAATAGTTGCCCGTGATTTGCCCGTCGTCACAAGGAAAAGCACCTGCGACACATTGGCACGACGGGCAATCAGCACCGATCCACGATTCCGAAACTTTGAAAAGTCAAGATTTGATGTAGCGCAAAGAGCGGCGGGCAGCTTCGATTAGCTTTACTTGTCGATATCCGTTGGAGGCGACGTTGATCATTGAGCGGTTATCCCAAGAGCATCGCAACGTTGAAGTGCTACTCTCCGTGCTTGAGCGCGAACTGGAACTTTTCGATCGCAGCGACCGCCCTGACTATGAGGTCATTCGCGCGATTATCAGCTATTTCGAGGTTTATACGGAGTTGTATCATCATCCGCAGGAAGACTTGATCCTCGCCAAGCTCGAAGTTCGCGATCCGGGCGCGGCCAAGAAGGTCGGTGCCCTCGCGCTGGAGCATCAGAAGGGGTCCGAGCGTTTGCGCCGCGTCAATCAGGCAATAGCCAGCGTCCTCGCCGATCGCGAAATTTTGCGGGAAAGCGTCGATGACATCATTCGCGACTTCATAGAGTGCGAACGGCGTCACATCATGATGGAAGATCGTGATTTCTTTCCAGCCGCGCGCAGGGCATTGGAGCCCCAGGATTGGACGGAGATTGCTTCGGCCTTGACCGGCCATAAAGACCCGCTGTTCAGTGACGCAGTCGAAGAGACATTCGACGCGGTAAGAACGCGCATCTTGCAGTTGGAGCGAGAGGCAGAGGCTGAGCGACAATAGGGTTCGCCCCCGCGTGAAAGAGCGCTTCAAGCTGCCGGAAACGCGTTAGCCGCTGCGGTAACGCGGAGCCATCCCGCCAGACCTGATTCCGCCGTTTTGGAAGCGGACATCGGGCGGACTCGATCGGATGACGGCTTGTGACCCATGCGGAAGTCGCCCGGCTGCGCTTTGCTGAGATGCGTAATGCTGCCGCCGATGTTAGTCTTTCTAACGGAGCGCGGGCGACCCATGAGGCGACGTCAATTTATCCTATTTGCCGGTGGCGCAGTGGCATCGCCGCTCGCTGCTCGTGCACAGCAGCCCGCAGCGCCAGTGATAGGATTTCTCCATAGCGCTGCGCCGGACGCCTATGTGTCGCAGCTGAGCGCATTCCGTCAGAGCCTAAAGGAGGTCGGCTATATCGAGGGCCGAAACCTGGTGATCGAATATCGCTGGGCGGAGGACCAGACGGCCCGGTTACCGATGCTGGCCGCCGAATTGGTCCAGCGTCAGGTTTCGATCATCGTTGCGGGCGGTAGCCCAGCTTCGGCTTTGGCCGCAAAATCTGTGACGACAACAACCCCGATCGTCTTCATGAATGCCGCCGATCCGGTGGCGATCGGCCTCGTTACAAGTTTCAACCGACCAGGCGGAAATGTAACGGGCGCGACCTTGCTTAGCTCCGAACTGGTGTCAAAGCGGCTGGGGATTCTTCGTGACCTGCTTCCGTCCATGAAAAAAATTGCTGTCCTGGTCAATCCGGCCAGGCCCGGAGTGGAAGCGCAGAAAACAGAGGTGCAACGAGCGGCTCAGGCACTCGGGTTGCCTCTCGATTTGCTGCAAGCCAGCAGCGAAAGAGATTTCGACGCTGTTTTTAGAGCGATCGTCTTGCATCAGGATAGCGCGCTCGTTGTCACGCCCGACGCATTGTTTCTCGATCGTCGTGTTGAAATCGCCGAACTCGCAATACGGCATATGATTCCGACGATGTTCGAACTACGCAACTTCGTGGAGGCCGGAGGTTTGATTAGTTATGGCGCAAGCCCACTGGAAATGTATCGCCAAGGCGGCGCCCTGATCGGCCAAATTCTCATGGGCAAGAAACCTGGGGATCTTCCCGTGCTGCAGCCGACCAAATTCGAGCTGGTCATTAACTTGAAAGCTGCAAAGTCGCTGGGTATCGAGGTGCCGAACTCTCTGCAATTGCTGGCCGATGAGGTGATCGAATAGAGACACGACTTCTGCTGGCCCAAAGCTGACTTGCTCGTAAGGCAGATCGGTGTCTGCCTCGGAAGGAACAGCGGTCACTACACCTGGCAATTGGAGCAAGAGGCCGAGGCCGAGCGACAATAAGTTCTAGCGAGGCTCCTTTAGCCAGCTCTGGGCGCTCGTCCGCAGCAGCATCACAAACAGTATATCTCTCTAGCTCGCCTTCTTCGCGTAGACCATGCACCAGCCGTTCGGCGAAACTGTTCCGTCGACCGTCTTGCAGGAGGAAGGGGGTTCAAAGAGAGCGCAATTCTCGCAGGACTGGTCTCCCTTCGGCGTGTCTTGATATTTGACCGCCTTTTGCGGTGCCTTCGCTGCATGAGCTGGCGTCACTGAGCCGAGGAACCCTGCGCTGGAGGCTGCTCCCGCCACGCCGAGCGTAACGGTCAAAACGCGGCGACGCGAAATTCTGTCAGTCATGATTGGCGACTCCCTCTGAATCACGAGCAAAAATAGAGAGGTCCGAGACGATTTCCTTGATCTGGCGCAATGTATTTTTGCGCTTCCGAGGGGGCCTTTCCGGCTATTTGAGCATGCGACATCTGCATTTGGCGGGGCGACCCGAGAAAGGTTGATTTACCGCAACAACATTCGCCGGTGTTCGGATCAGTATGCGATTCGAAGGGAATTGCACGTGAGCTCCGCATCCGAAGAATCGACCGCGCTTGGCGATCGCATCGTGGCCGAGAGCAATGATAACGTGTTGATGAGAACAAGGCGGCTCTCAAGGGCCGTGACGGAGATTTATGATATCAAGCTTCGGCCGTTCGGCATCAGCGCAGTGCAGTTTTCTCTCCTTGAGATGATCGGCCGGATGGAGCCAACAACGCGCGCTGCCATTGCGCGGAAGCAGGAGCTGGACAAGTCGACTCTGACCCGAGACCTGAAGTCGATATTTTTGGAAGGGTGGGTCAAAGAAGTGCAGGAACGGGCAAATGGCCGAAGCAGGCCGATTGCTCTCACAAAAGCCGGCAAACAGCTGCTCAGCGATGCGCAATCGGCCTGGCTCGCTGCGCAGGACGAGGTCAAATTTCTGCTGCGCAAGCAAGGTTTCATTGCGGAGTAGCGTCGACCTCGTGAAGCCAGGACCCATCAAGCATCGGCGTCATGCTCGCCAATGACCGACTTCCGAACTATTCGAGTTGGCTGACATAGGCTGCGACAGCCTTGATCTGTGCTTCCGAGAGATTATGCGCAATCGGCTGCATGATCGCTGAATTGTCCGGATTGCTCTTGTCCTGGCCGCGTTCCTTGTCCCAGTTCGTCAGTTTCTTGTAGACGTAGTCGTGCAGCTGTCCCGCGAGGCGCGGGAACGCATCGCGGCCCTTGGCGTCATCGCCATGGCAGGACGCGCAGGGTGGCACATCGGATTTCTGGATACCTTCGAGATAGATCCTCTTGCCCTCGGTGACGTCCGCTTTGGGAGACGTGCCATCAAGGGGCTTCGGGTTGAGCCCGTTGAATTGTTCGGCGAGCGCCTTTTCCATCGACGGCGAGAGCACATGGGCCACGTTGAACATCACCGGATTGTTTCGCCGGCGCTCGATGAACGCCTGCAGCTGGTTGACGAGATATTCGGGCTGCTGTCCCGCCAGTCGAGGCATCGGATAGGAGCCGCGAAAGCCCTGGCCCTGGATGCCGTGACAGGTCTTGCAGTAGTCGAACTTGGCTTTGAAAGTTTGCGATTCCGCCGGAGCAGCTGCTTTCTGTTGAGCCTCAGTGGTGGTGGACAGATTCGTCAAAGCGAAAATGATCGCACCCAACAACGATGACCTGAAATGCATGCGCTCCCCCTCGCTTCGACCAGCGGCGCAACCTTGCCGCAGCCCATCTTTATGATCCACCGATCTAAATCAAGCGTCACCAAACTTTTCATGTTGAGACACTGAGCGTTGTAGCTGCAACGATCGTTGCAGCTTTGTCGCGTCGATCTTCAATCGTTACGCGAACGGGATGAAACGCTTGGCGTTTTGTCCGATCCTTGGCCTACTGCTGCGCGACGCAAATCAGGCCCGTGCGTTGCGGAAACGAATTCGCCATGCGGTTACACTTGATTGATTGCAGTCTTCGATTTCGGACGTGCATCGTTGCGCTTGCGGAGATCATCTTCCTGGCGGCATCGCTGACGATAGCGTTTTCGCCCTCAGCGCGGGCGCTACCCAGCTTCGCGCGCCAGACCGGCCAGCCGTGCGGCACCTGCCACACTGATTTTCCCGCACTGACGCCTTACGGCCGGCGCTTCAAATTGCTCGGCTACACCACCGGCGGCGGCGAATTCCGAACCAATCCGTTCTCCTCGCAAATCGCGCGCGATGCGCGCGCCGAGTACGACAAGATGATGGGCTACGTGAAGTCGCTGCCTCAGGTGTCTTCGAAGCCCGAGGAGGACAAGGAGTGGGTCCCTCCGGTCTCGATGATGGCCGTCGTCGGCTACACGCATACGCAAGCCGATCTCGGCACTCTGATCGGCCCGCCCGATCCGTACAGCCAGAACAATAACGTCGTGCTTTCTCCGTTCAGCGGATTCTGGGGCGGTGCGATCACCGACCATATCGGCGCCTTCGCGCAAGTGACCTACAATGCAATCGGGCCGGGCCCCTCGGCGGACCCGTTCGATCGACACACATGGACCTGGGACAATACCGACGTTCGCTACGCCAATACGGCGCATCTCGGCCCGCTCGACATCATCTACGGCATCACCGCCAACAATAATCCAACGGTGCAGGACGTCTGGAACACCACGCCTGCCTGGAGCTTCCCTTACGCGGTGTCGAATGTCTTTGGTCCGCAAAACCCTGGCACCGTGATCGAAGGCGCCTTCGCCGCGCATGTCGGCGGTGTCGGCGCCTACGCCTTCATCAATGACCTGCTTTATCTCGAATTGACCGGTTACAAGACGTTAGGCTTCAGCACGCAGAACAATCTCGGCACGGACCCCTTTGGCGCACCTGGCCAGCTCGGCGGCATTTCTCCCTATTGGCGCGTGGCGTTGGAGCCGCACTGGGGCCGCAACACGTTCATGATCGGCACCTTCGGCGGCCAATTCAACGTCCATCCCTGGGTCGATACCAGCTTCCAGACGTGGTCGACCGCGGTGTTTCCGCAAACCGACAAGTTCACCGACATCGGCTTCGACGCGCAGTATCAGTACCAAGGCGACAATTGGTGGCTGACGCTGCGCGGCAGCTACATCAGGGAATTTCAGCAGCTGGACGCGACATTCGCAAATAACCTCGGGCCGTCCGGACTGCCGACGAATGCAAACGACACGCTCAATAGCCTGAAACTGCAGGGCTCCCTAGCCTACGGCGCCGACAACCGGGTCGTCTTCACGGGACAGTATTTCAGCAATTGGGGTACAGCCGATGCCGGCTTGTACGGGCTCGATCCCGCAACGGGCATTGCGCTCACACCGAACACCAACGGCTGGACGGCGGAGCTTGCCTACATTCCGTTCGGCGCCAGCAAGATGGTCGGATGGCCGTGGTTCAACGCGCGGATCGGCCTGCAATACACCTATTACAACAAGCTGAACGGCACCACGGTCGGGGCCAGCAACAACAACACCCTGTTCCTCCACGCCTGGTTTGCGATGTAGGCGGACATGACCGCAGTCGGAGATGGTCTGATGAAAAAAATTCTCTTCCTCCAGGTGGCCGCACTCGCGAGCGCCCTCGCCACACCTGTCATCGCCGCGGACCTGCCGATGAAAACCCCAATGCCGGTCGCTCCCGTGTTCAGCTGGACGGGATGCTATCTCGGCGGGCATGTCGGCGCCGGCAGGGGCACCAAGGATATGACCGATCCGGTGCAGCTTGTGCAGGACACGCTGAATGGCGCAGGCACGACGGTCGGTGTCACCACCGTCACCACGACGCCGACCGGCGCCGTGGTCGGCGGCCAGATTGGTTGCGACTATCAGTTCGCCGGTGGCGCCGTCATCGGCATCGAGGGCAGCGCGTCGGGCACGACCATGAAGGCGAGTTCGCTGGTCGGGCTTCCGTTCACGGGACAAACCGCGCTCGTGCAGGCCAACAATGATTTTCTGGCGAGCGTCACGGGGCGGATCGGTTATGCCTTCGACACCGTCCTCGTTTATGCCCGCGGCGGCTTCGCGGTGGCCGGCGACAAATACGACGTGAGCGGCGGCGACTTCAACGGCGGTGGACCGTTCCACTTCCAGGGGGTGGACAATCGCTATGGCTGGGTTGCCGGCGGCGGCGTCGACTGGGCCTTCACGCGCCATTGGTCGATGAATGTCGAATACGACTATTACGGATTCGGCAACGGCAACGTTCTGATGACCGACCAGGTTTCCACCCTCACCGGCGTTGTGAACGTCAAGCAGAGCGTTCAGATCATCAAGGTCGGCTTCAACTTTCACATCGGGGCATCGGGGTGGTGATGGCCTCAGTTCGTCAGCTTGAATGAAAACGATCGAGGGCGAGAGGGACGAAGCGTGAAGGCAATCGGCTTAAGGCTGGTATTGCGGGTGGCCGTTATTGCGGTTGCCTTCTCGGCGACCGCCCGAGCGCAGGAACGATCGGCCGCGAACGTAGGCGGCTTCGAAGCCAAACTCGAATATTGCAAGACCTGTCACGGCCTGTCGGGCCAGGGCTATCTCGGCTATTTCCCCATGCCGCGCCTTGCGGGCCAGCAGCCCGACTATATCGAAGCGCAGCTCAAGGCCTTCATCGAGCGCCGGCGAACCAATCCGATCATGTTCAATGTCGCGCATGTGCTGAGCCCCTCGATGATCTCGGCTCTGGCCAACCATTTCCACCATCTCAACCCGGCGCCCTTTGGCGGCGCGCCGCACGGCGCGGTCGCGCAAGGCAAGAGGATCTTTGAGGAAGGCTTGCCCGAATCAAACGTTCCGGCCTGCTCGGCCTGCCATGGTACGGACGCGCACGGCCAACGCGAAATTCCGCGGCTGGCGGGCCAGCTCTATCCCTACATGGTCGGCCAATTGAGCGGCTGGAGCAAACAGCGCGGCCAGGGCACCGCGGTCGATACGTCGGCGATCATGGCGCCGACAGCGCATAACTTGACGCGTTCACAGATTGAAGCGGTGGCGGCCTATGTCAGTGATCTGCGATGAATGCTGTTGCCGCATACGGCGGCATATCGGCGAGCGGGTGAAGCACGAGAGCCTGGTACCGCCGATCTGAAGTCCCTGCACCACAGGCGGCGGATTCGATCAGGGGACTTCAGATCGATAAGGCGGTACCAGAACCAATAAGTTTGCCAGTGCCCATGACTTTCCGAAGTTCGTGAAGATGGGTGCTGCAATGGGGGACGAACTTCGGAAAGTGGGCACCAGGGTCATGAAGCGCATTGGGCTGAAACTGGCGATCACGGCGGTCGCCGCATGCTTGGTCTTAGCCGTGCCGGCGCTCGCCGACAGCGCCGCGGTCCGCAACTGCACCTGGTGTCACGGCACGGACGCACAAGGCTATACGGTTGCGCCTCGGCTCGCAGGACAGCGACCGCAATACACCTTGAACCAGATCCGGAGCTTCCACGAGCACACGCGCGACAATCCATTCTCCAGACAGTACATGTGGAATGCGGTGGCCGCGCTTGATCCGAATACCGCCCGCGATCTTGCCAATTACTTCGCCTCTATCCAGCCAAAACCCGCCAATGACGGCGACAGTGCGCTCGCCGCCAAGGGAAAGCGTATCTTCATGGACGGCATCCCTGAAGCCAACATCGTTTCCTGCTACGCCTGTCACGGCCCGAATGGCGAGGGCATCCGCGAAATTCCGCGTCTCGGCGGGCTCGCCTACTTCTATGTCAAGGCGCGACTGGAACAATGGAACAAGGGCTATCATTCCACGGCAGGCTCGCCGATGCCCTTGGTGGCAAGCCATCTCGGCCCCGAGGAAATCGAGGCGCTCGCATCCTATCTCAGCTTCGTGAGGTGAACCCCGGCTGAGGCTAATCCGAGCCCCTTCCGAATGAATACGGCCTACGCCGCGATCAGGTCGTGATGCATCGGCTCGATCGCGTCTTCGGCCGCGACTTCTTCGCAGAACAGGCGCGCTTCCTCCCGCGCCGATTCCGTTGCAAAGCGCCGCAGCAGAATGAGCAGCGGGTCGGTCACGCTATGATCGGTCTCGCACTGTGTCAGCACGCGTTCGACCATGCGGCGGCGCAGCCGTGCCGCCTCGCCGAGCGTATCGGCAAAGCCGGTCTCGTGAATGACATCAACGGCCGCGCGGAATGCGGCAAAGGTCGATTCCGGCAAGCCCGCACGCCGCAGCAGCGCCGCGAGGCTCGCTGCTCCGCGATCGAGCAACAGCGAAGAGACGCGGGAGCGCGGCAGGCCGGACAATTCGGAGAGTGCAGCCTCGAACAATTCGAGATTGCCTGACAAGAGCGCGCGCAGGATCAGACCCGCGGTGAGCTGGGAAGTCGCGCGCAAATGCGAAATCAGTCCGCGCATGTCGTCGCCGCGCGAGGACGCGGCGATGCTGACGGTCGAGCGGTCGCGCGCCTCGCCGGCGATGCGCTCAGCCCGATCGGCGCTCAGCCAGTTCCTGGCGACGACGAATTGCGCCAGCGTGTCCGACAATTTGGCGACCAGCGCCACCCGCGTCGCAGCGGGAAGATCTTCCAGCACCAGCATCGATTCGCGGATCGCTGCGAGGTGACCGTGGCGCTCGACAATGCGGTCCCAGGAAAACGGGGCCAATTCCGCATAGGGGTTTTCGATCAATTCCAGCGCCGCCGCCGCGGAACCAACCTCGGCGATCGCGGCGCAGACCGAAGCCGGCAAATTCATGCGGCGCGCGACCGCGCACTGCACCTCGCCGTCCCCGGTCGCGACGATGTCGACGAGATCCGCATCGATCAGAAGCGGCGAATGTTCGAGGATCGGCAGACAAACCGACGGCTGGTCGAGCGCGAGCGCCTGCACGATGGCCGCCGGCGCCTCGTAACTGCGCGCGAAAACATCCGCCATCGCCCGGCGCACCAACGGCGAGGTGTCGTCAAGCAACATCAGCAGCGCGCCTTCGGCGGCTGACCGGTCGTCTTCGGAAAGGTCGGAAATGAGCCAGGCCCGCGCCAAGGCTCGTGTCGCCTCGGCGCGTTCGCCTGCGGGAGCGGTCTTAATCCAACTGATGAACTGCCGAACGATCATTGCCCTGCCGGCTTACGCAAAAAAACCCTGGCGCTGTCATTTTGCGCCAGTGCAAGACAAAATAAACCACGACGCTTAACAAAGCGTTCACTATAACCGGCTGGTTTCATTGACCTTTTGTTAAGGCCTGCGGCGCGAGCCGCTTGTGCGGCTTTAGCCGCTGAAGGTGCCGTTGCGATCTGAGAAGAGATCGAGCCCGCCACTCGTCGCTGAAGCCGGCGCGACTGCGACCGTGGTCGAAGGCGCAGCGCCAGTGGACGACGCCGGCGGATCCGACGTCAGCGAGGCGGAGTTGCCCCACAATTCGCGCACCGCCTGCGAAACCGGCTGAGGGCGGCCACCGCCATCCTGAAACAGCGAACGGAACACCGGGCTCGATGGCGCGACACCTGCTGTCGTTGTGACTGATGCCATCGTGATCGGCGCGGCGGAGGCTGTTGTCCCCGGCGCGGCCGATCGAGTGTCCGGAAAGGTCGACAGATAAGTCGCGCTGTCGACCGACGGCGCGGCAGTGCTTGGACTCGGGCTCGCGCTTGCGACCGCGATTGTCGGCCTGACGATGTCGCCACCGACCGAAGCCATCGCGCTTTGGGTCGCCGATGAGGAGGCCGCGCTCGCATAGCGCTGCTGCAGCACCGAATAGACCTCGGACACACTGCGCGCCCGCCCCGTGGCACGGTCGTAGAAGATCGATCGATTGGCGGCCGCGGCATTCGGGAACAGCCGCGCGGCAGACGCTTGCGGATTATCCTCGGCATTGCCGATCAGCTTTGCCGCGCCGCCGACGCCCATGAAATGAGCCATGTATAATTCGCTGTCGGACGGACGCCGGCCGATCATGCCGGTCAGGCGGAAACTGTTGAACTGGGTGAGCGCAGCGGCCATGTCGGATGCAACCGCCGGATCGTCGCGCAGCTTCATGATTGTCTTCCGCGCCGTGGGGTCGGCAACCGAATAGGTGCCGTCGGAAGACTTGCTGATCATGTCGGCATAGGCGCCGTAGCCGAGCTGAGGGCCGGCTTCCTTGAAGGTGGCGAGCCAGGTCTGGTCGATGAACTGAAACAGCCCGTGGGCCGAAGACGTCGAAGCGCCCGCTGTCGGATTGAAGTCTGACTCCATCTTGGCGGTCGTCAGCAGATACTGGAAGCTCATGCCGCTGGCGCCGGCCGCCTGCTTGATGGCGCCGGCCACGCGCACGCGCGCAGGATCGACACCGGCCGCGGCCGAGGCATTCGAGTTGTCGACCGACATCGTCTGGTCTCGCTCCCCGCGAAACGACCTATTCCATATGGCCGACGCGAAGGCTCCCACCAGCGCTTTGGCCGGCCTCACAGTGCGGTGATTATGGTTAAGAGCGGGTTAAGGCGGTTCCGGCCTAGTCATTGTGAGCAGCCGTGGCAATTCTTCGGCTCGTCATGCCCGGCCTTGTGCCGGGCATCCACGTCTTCCTTTCATCGGTAACAAAGGCGTGGATGGCCGGGTCAAGCCCGGTCATGACGGAGACGGCGTCGTTGCACGACGAGCAGAGTTACTTTTTGTAGACCGCCTTTGGATCGAACTTCCGATCTGCGTCAACGAACGACAGCTTCGCGCCACCGTCGACCGCCTCGACCTTGCGGTAGAAGCATGAATGCCGGCCGGTATGGCAGGCCGCGCCAGTCTGCTCGACGCGAATCAGGATCGCGTCCTGATCGCAATCCACCCGCATTTCGACGACCCGCTGGACGTGGCCGGAGCTTTCGCCCTTGCGCCACAGCGCCCCGCGCGAGCGGCTGTAGTACCAGGCCTCGCCGCTCGCGATGGTCCTGCGCAACGCTTCCTCATTCATATGCGCGACCATCAGCACTTCCGACGTCGCCGCGTCGACGGCAACGCAGGTGACGAGGCCGTTGGCGTCGAACTTGGGCTGAAGCATCAGCCCTTCTTCGCGGTCGTCGCTATCGGATGTAGACACTGACTTTATTCCTCGAAGGGTTTTGGCGAGAGCTCCGAGGACGCGAGAGTTCTTCGGAAGTTATTCAGCGCTGCGGCGCGCGCACCAAAGAGATGAAACGGGCCTGCTCGGCCGGATTGTCGCGGAACATGCCGGTGTAGCGGCTGGTGAAGGTCATCGCGCCGTGCTTGGCGACGCCGCGGACCGACATGCAGGTATGCTCGGCCTCGATCAGGACCGCGACACCGCGGGGCTTGAGGACCTCGTCGATGGCGGCCGCGATCTGCGCCGTCAGATGTTCCTGGGTCTGCAGACGCCGCGCGAAGATATCCGTGAGACGCGCAAGCTTCGACAGGCCAACGACGCGCTCGACCGGCGTATAGGCAATATGCGCCCGGCCGTAGAACGGCATCATGTGATGCTCGCACTGCGAGGTGAACTCGATGTCGCGCACCAGCACGAAGTCGTCATAGCCCGCGGTCTCGCCAAAGGTGCGATCGAGCACCTCGGCCGGGCACTGGTGATAGCCCTGATACAATTCGTCGAAGGCCTCGACCACGCGGCGCGGGGTGTCCAAAAGGCCCTCGCGGGCAGGATTTTCGCCGATATAGCTGAGCAGCGTCTGCACCGCGCGTTCCGCTTCGGCGCGCGAGGGACGCGGCTGATCGGCGCGAACTGCAGCCGCCAGAAATTCGGCTGGATCGAGCTCGGCCGGCCGGACATCCGAAGGTTTCGTCTGGGAAGGTTTGGGGTCGGAATCAGAAGTCTTTGGGCGAAGGGATTTGATCGTTGCGTCCATGTCAGCTCCGTTCGACCGGTCTCATTGAGACCGGAGTGTCACCGGCAGACGGGGCGGACAGTTGCCGCCGGGCGCCTGAGTCCCCCCACTTTACTGGCTTTGCGGTGGCCGAATGGGTACCGATTTCGGACCACCTGCTCAATCGGGGTGGCTGTATTTCCACCATCTCGACCCATATATAGGACCATGCATCGTGGCCGCCAAGGCCGGGAAATACGAGTTTGGGCTATGCTGAACGACGTCTACAACAAGCGGATCATTGAACTGGCGGGCAATATCCCCCGGCTCGGCCGCCTGCCACAGCCGGACGCCTCTGCAACCGCCCATTCAAAGCTTTGCGGGTCGACCGTGAAGGTTGACCTGAAGATGGACGGGCCCGTCGTCACCGACTTTGCCCATGACGTGAAAGCCTGCGCGCTGGGTCAGGCCTCCTCTTCCATCATGGCGGCCAATGTCGTGGGCTCGACTGCGAGCGAATTGCGTGAGTTGCGCGAGGTTGTTCGCAAGATGCTGAAGGAAAACGGCAAGCCCCCGGAAGGCAAATGGGCCGAGATCGCCGTGCTCGAACCGGTCCGCGACTACAAGGCTCGGCATGCCTCGACGATGCTCACCTTCGACGCCGTGGTCGACGCGATCGGCCAGATCGAAGCAAAAGCCCCTGACAAGGCCAACGGCGCAGCGGCGCAGCCCGCCTCTGCCTAGATCCGTTAGCTGTCCGACAAACTGTTCAGCGCTTTCACTGGGCCGGCGCGGCCGCGACACTCGCGGTCGGTAGCACCTCGGCTGTCCGGGTCGACTTGGCCGCCGGCGCGGGCTTCTCGTCGTGCGCCGCCGCGGTCACGAAGCGATCCTGGACCGGCTTGATGGCAACGACCTGCGCGACCGATCCGCCCGTCGATGGCAGCACCTCGGCCACGGCATCCGTCGTCACCAGATTGGTCTGCCGCAATTCCTCGCGCGACAATTCGTGCAGTTCTTCCCAAGGCGGCACGCTGAGCGATAATGCGAGCAGTTCGCCGGCGCCGCCCATCTCGAAGGTGTATTTCGCAAGCCGGCCGATATCACGCTCGACGATCATCAGGTCATCCGCGGAATAGCTCGCGGCCTTCGCGTCTTCGGCGCGGTCGCCCATCCAGATCTGGTGCACGCGCACATGCGCGGCCTCTGGCACGTAGCGCGTCTTGCCGGACAACAGCAGGAACACGCACATCGACTCGCAATAGGCGTCAGGCTCGATCGCGCCGCGCTCACCCTGCGCGCTGCGGGTCAAAACGCTGGTGCCGACCGTCGTCATCAAACCGAGGCTGCGGAAACGGCGACCCAGCGTGATGGCGTCGTTGACCGAGCCGCCAGAGGAATCCAGCACGACGGTGGCGCCGCGAAGATCGCGTCCGTGCGAGAAGTCCTCAAAATCCTTCGGGCTGTCTGCCGTCACGATGCCGATTGCGCTGATCCATCCGCCGCAATGCGGCTGACATGCCACCCAGCTGAACTGCATCGGAAGCTTGCGCTCCTCCAGCGTTCCGTCGGCGTGCGCCAAACCAGTCAACGCAGCCAGGATGCCCGGCACGGCCATACACGCAAAGGCAGCAGCCAGGAGTGCCAAGCCGCGGAAGCGAAGTCTGACGAGTTTCAATTTGGTTCCTTCCCCGCAATCGCCAACGGGCGGCAACACGAAAACGATTCTGTCATCCCCACGTTAAGAAACGTAAACGCAGTTGTCCGAATCGTCCATAGACGGCTTGTTGCGCCGCGGTGCAGACCGTTGATATTTCCAAAACTGTGGCACAATTATTGACGCATGGAAGTTCCATGCGCTGGAACCAGACAATTGGCGCTTAAGATCGCAGGCCGATGCCCCTGAAGAATTCGCACCTCAAGCTCAACCTGTCGGCGCGTTGCGTCAACTGTTCGCACAATGTCGAGCAGTTGCCGCGGCAGGCGGGCCGCGCGATGATCTGGCTCTACCGGCACACGCTCTCGCCGCTGGTTGGCTATAACTGCAGGCATTTGCCGACGTGCTCGGTCTATGCCGATGAGGCGATCGGACGCTTTGGATTGTGGGGCGGTGGATGGATGACGCTGGCGCGACTGCTCCGCTGTCAGCCGTTCGGCACCTCGGGCATCGACAATGTGCCGGCGACAAAACCCGCCGGCGCGCGATGGTATCTACCGTGGAAATACGGACGCTGGCGCGGCGTCAATTCGGCGTGACACGCACGGCTCTTTGCGCTGCAACGCATCACCCAAACTGCGTTGCGGTGACGCGGGAACCGGCATATCCTTTCCAAGGTTAGCTTGGTGTCTTCTTTTCACGGAGGACGTCAACAATGCGCTGGAAGATCGAGCCTGATGGACACGACCCTCGGCAGATCGATTTGTTGGCGATTGTCGCGATCATCCTCATCGTCATTGCGGTCGGCCACTTCATGACCGAACACCCGAAGAGGCATCTCACCTCGAGCTTTGTCGAGCCGAGCCAGACCGTGCGCTGGTAGCGCGCCTCTTCAGTTTCACTGAAACCAGAAAAATCCGCGCGACGGCTGCGGCGGTGGTGGTAGTGGCGCCGGATGCGGCTTGCGCGGCCGCTTGGGCCGCGGCGCCGGAGGCGGCACCTCGGTCGATGATGTCGCATCTGCGGTCGCCGCGCCGTCGTCCGGCAGACGGACGGCGAGCAGCAGGTTCGATTCATGCGAGCGCCAGCGATAGCCGATGCCGAAATCCATCGGCTGGGCGCGCTGGAACAGCTCGGTATAGGACTGCTGATACTTGTTCGGGAATTCCGAGATCGGACCGGCATAGCGTCCGAACGGAAAGAGACGCCACTTCCTGGCGCTGTAATAGCCGAGCGGAATTCCGGAATCGTCCTGAATGATGGTTGCGCTGTTGGCGAGGATGAAATCGCGCACCGTCGAGAAGTTATTGGAATGCAGAAGATATGAGGCGCTCTTGATCAGGCTGTTGCCGGGCGCGAGTGTTGCGCAGAATTTCAGGAAGCCGCTCGATCTGGCGCCGGATTCGGACAGATCGGTCGAGAAGTAATACAGCGTGCGATCGACGCCATCGCTTCCCGCAAACACGATCCGCACCCCCTGCACGGCATTGCCGCCGGGATTCTCGTTCGCAAAATACGCCGTGCCTTTGGCGTCGAGCGCAACCGTCGAGACGTTCTTGATGGTCTTGCCCGAGCGCGCCATGAACACGTAGAGCAGCGGCAGCGTGCCGTTGAGCTGGCCTTCATGCAGGTCGACCTTCATCTTCTTGGTGATGAAGAACGAAAAGCTCAGGATCGAGCCGAGCGAGTGCTCGACATTGGCCAACGCCGCACTGATGCTGCCGCGCGGCAGTTTCGTCATGTCCGGTACGGAACCCGGCGGCTCCAGTGCGCTCAGCACGTAGGTCGTCGCGCTCGGGTAGAACGCGTTGGCGTAAAGGAAGTCGGGCCCCGAAAACATGTAGAACATGGTCGGCTTGAGCGCGGAGATGTTGGCCTCCGACCAGGCACGAACCTTCGACATCTGCCGCTGCTCGAGCTGACCGAAAGCGGAATCGAAAAACCGCGCATGATGCTGCCAGGCCGGATCCCTGGTCAGCGGCATCAGTGGCGAGTCGGCGGACGGCATCATGCCGGCGAGAAACTTCGCAGTGTCGTCGGCGGTCGGGGCGTCGGCTGCGCGCGCGCTCACCTGCGCTGCTGCGAATAACAGGGCCGCAGCGGCCACGATGGTTTTCAAGGGGCGAAACATTTTTATCTACGACCTGCCTTTATGTGCGACCTGCGTTGGGTGAAGGGGTCGCAGAAGCGGCATCGTCCTTTTTGCGGAAAACGACGTAGATCAGGAGGCCTGACACCATAATCAGAGCACCGAAAAAGGACTGCAACGGCCGGTCAACGACAAGATAGTACATCATGAAAAGGGTAACGAGCAGGAAAATGACCGGCGTCACCGGGTATCCCCAGGCGCGGTAGGGCCGCGGCAGGTCGGGCCGCATGATCCGCAGCTTGATCACGCCAGCTACGGTGAAGAACGAACAGAACAGCAGCGAGAACTGGATGAAATCCAGCACCGCCTCGAAGCTGCGGTTAAACAGCATCAACGTCGCGACCGTCAGCTGAAACAGGATGGCATAGGCCGGCGCGCCCTGCTTCGACTTGCGCGCGAACACCCGCAAGGCGGGGATGTCCTCGCCCATCGTCATCATCACGCGCGGGCCGATCCACATCATCGCACTGATCGAAGAGATCAGCCCGATGCAGATCATCGCGCCGACGATGCGGCCGCCGAACTCGCCGAAAATATAGCTGCCGGCAATGCGGGCAACGTCAATCTGGCCGGCCAGTTTGTCGATCGGCGCGGTGTGCAGGAAAACCGCGTTCAGCGCCACGTAGAGCACGAGCACGATCGACGTCCCAGTAAACAAGGCGCGCGGCAGGTTCTGGCCGGCGTCGCGCATCTCGCCGATGATGTAGGTTGCGGCGTTCCAGCCGGAGAACGAGTACATCACGAAGACGAGCCCGATCGCGAACGGCGAACTCGCGATATAACCGATGTCGCTGACCTGAGGCGTGAAGGTGACCGGTTGCGGCGTGCCGATGACAAAGCCCGCGATCAGGAAGGCCGTGATCAGCACGACCTTGAGGACGGTGGAGATCAGTTGAAAGGTCGAGGAGTGCTTGACGCCGGTAAGTTGAACCAGCGACACCAGCCAGACAATCCCGACCGCCAGCGCCATCGGCGGCGCGTCAGGCAAGATCGACCGGCCGTATTCGCCGAGCGCAAGTGCCGCGAGCGCCACCGGCGCCGCAAAGCCGACTGTCGCCGACACAAAGCCCGCCACGAAGCCAAAAGCCGGATGATAGGCGCGGCTCAGAAAATTGTACTCGCCGCTTGAACGCGGAAACATCGCGCCGAGCTCGCTGTAGGAAAACACGCCGCACAGCGCGACGATGCCGCCCACGGTCCAGAGCGCGAGGATCGCAAAGCCCGAGGGGATGTCCTTGACCTGGAAGCCGAGGCTGGTGAAGACCCCGACGCCGACCATGTCGGCGACGACGATGGCGGTCGCAACCGCAACCGAGACCGTCGATCCGCCGTGAGGCCGGTCACCCCACGTCGCAGTTCCAGTGGCTGGTGATCCGATTCTAACGTTCGCCTCCCGTTGCAGCGAACACCGTAGCGAACGTCAGAATCAAAGGATCACCAGCAAATACCGATTCCAGTGGAGTTTGGGATTTGGCATTCGCCTTACAAACCCGCGGCCAATTAAGACGCGAATGCCAAATCCACTCCACTGATGCCACCATGTTCGCCCGCGCTTCGGGCGCCACGCCCGCCAATTTTCATCGTGCAATCAGGCTTGGGCCAATTCAAGGACGCCGCCTGACAATTCAGATCTGATACTTTTAGGTGTTTAAATACCGATTCCCAACCGTAGAAATCCGGCTGGCAGCAACGAAACGCGCGCCTCCCACAATGACGACACGATTTCGTGTTGTCTAATTCCTTTCCGGAAATGGGGAAGATTTCCGGAGAATTAACGTCACCGCAACACATACGCGCTGACATCGGCCGTGAGACGGTGGTTGGGGAAAAGGGGTGGATGGTCGGGGCCAATCCGAAATCTGAAAGTCATGGTCGCGTGAATTTGTTCTGGATACCGGGCACGGTACGCCATGCGCTTTCGCGCGTCGCTTCACGGCGCTTCTTCCCTCTCCTCGCCGTGCTCATCCCGCTCTCGCTCACCCTCGCCCAATGCGGCAACTCGCCCAGCGCGGGATCGCTCGCCGCCAACGTGCACGGGGCCAGCGACAGCTTAGACGACCGCTTCCCCAAACCGCAATTCAAGGACCGCTTCCCGACCGCAGCGGAAAGCTTCAAGCAGCGTCCGGCGAACGTCGCCGATGCGCAAAGCCGCCGCGTGGTGCAGACGCAATCCTATCGTGTCGCCTCGCTGGCCCCGGTCGTGCCCTATCAGCGTCCCCAGCATGAAGACCAAACCGCGCTGGTCGGTTTGAAATCCTCCGCTTTCCCCTATTACGGCAACAATCCGCGCAGCGAGGCGCCGTTCCTGAACGTTTCCGACGGCGACCGCAAAGGCCACCGCGGCTATTCCGGCCGCGTGTTCTGGCAGAACGAGACCTTCAACGACAACCGCGTGCTGATGCACGTTCCCGAGCATTTCGACATCAACAAGCCGGGCGTCATCGTCGTGTTCTTCCACGGCCACGGCGCGACGCTTGAACGCGACGTGCGCGACCGTCAGCGCGTGCCGCAGCAGATTTCCGAGTCCGGCGCCAATGCCGTGCTGCTCGCGCCGCAGCTGGCCTTCGATGCCGCCGACTCCAGCGCCGGCAAGTTCTGGCAACCCGGCGCGCTGAAGCGCTTCATCAATGAATCGGCCGATCACCTCGCTCAGCTCTACGGCGACCCGAACGCCGCGAAGACTTTCGCCAACATGCCGATCGTGATCATCGGTTACAGCGGCGGCTTCGTTCCCACCGCCTACGCCCTTGACGTCGGCGGCCTCGGCAACCGCGTCCGCGGCGTCGTGCTGCTCGATGCGGTCTATGGCGAACTGGACAAGTTCGCCTCCTGGGTCGAGCACAACCGCTCCGGATTCTTCGTCAGCGCCTATACCCACTACACCCAGCCGCGCGATCGCGAGCTGATGGAGATGATCCGCGACAAGGGCATCGCCGTTTCCGACGACATGGACGGCCCGTTGCGCCCGGGCAGCGTCGTCTTCGTCAGGACGCCCGAAGGCGTCACGCACCGCGACTACGTCACCCACGCCTGGACCGACAAGCCGGTACGCGACGTGCTCGCCAAGATGTCATTGACGCCGGCACTGACGCGATACGCCGCCAGCAGTTCGGACACGGCGATCAGTCGCTAGGCGCCACGTTCAGCTTTTCGCGACCGAAAGATTCCGAGTCAGGATCACGGTGAACAGCGCCAAAGCCACGAAGGCCGCGCCGGCATAGCCGATGCCGTAGATAAGTTCGTGCGCGTACAATGCTCCGCCGATCCCCGACCCGATCGCCTGCCCCACGTACAAAAACGACGTATTGAGCGCAACCGAGGCGGAAGCGAGCGGCGGCGCGGCCGCGACCAGGCGAACCTGCTGCATCGAATTGCTGGAGGCAAAACCGAGCCCCCAGATCGCGGCGGAGACCGCCATCAGCGGATAGACACCTGCAGAGAGCGCCCATCCCGCAACGCCGCTCAGCACCAACGAGATGCACAACACCGACGTCCTCAACGGCCCCCAGGAATCGACGATGTTGCTGACGGCTATGATCCCGAGAAAGCCGCAGACGCCGTAGATCGCGAATACGAGCCCGACCGCATCGGGGCCGAGCTGCGTCAGCCGCGACAACACCGGCCCCATATAGGTGAACACGGCGAACTGCCCCGACATCAAAAGCGTCGTGATACCGAGCAGCACGACGATCACCCGGTTACGTCCGAGATCGGCCCACGTCTTCAGATCGACGAGCGCGCCCACGAGGCCCCGGGGCAATCGCCAGAGCAATAGCGCGTAGCTGAGCATCCCAATGACGCTGATGCCACCATAGGCCGCGCGCCAGCCGTAACGGCTGGTCAGGAAGGTGATCAGCGGCAGTCCAACGGCGGCGGCCAGTGACCAGCCGAGAAACACATAGGCAATGGTGCCGCCGCGTTTTTCGACCGGCACGATCAGCGCCGCGGTGCCTGCGGCCTGCGGCGTATAGAGCGCACCAACCGCCAGCATGATCAGGCGGATGACCAGCAGCGCCGCGTAGTTGGGCGCAAAGGCGGATGCGGCATTGCCGAGTACGAGGACGGCGAGCGTCGCCGTCAGCAAGGCGCGGCGTTCGATCCGGCTTGTGAGCCATGCCGTCAGCGGCGATCCGATGCAGAGCACGATTGCGCCGAAGGTTACAAGAAGGCCCGCGGTGTGGACGGTGATGTGAAGATCGGACGCGAGCTCGATCAGCATGCCCGCCGGCGCCAGGATCGAACAGCCGGTGACGAGATTGCCGAACATCAGCGCGGTCGGGGCGAAACGGCGATGAACGGGACTCTCAGGCGGCAGGTTTTTCATGCGGCCGCATCTAACGTGCAAGTCGGCCGATGGAAAGGGCAGCCATTCGAATTATTTGGAAGCGATGCAACGTCCATGAAAGAAAGTCGCGCGCTACATGAGAGAAAGTCGTCTGTCAGTCGACGCGACCATGTTGACCAGCGCAAAACTTGCTCAGCGCTACTTCGCAGCCGCCTGGCCTGATGGACGCTGAGCGGCCACCGTCTCTTTCGAAGGGCAAGTCGGCAGCAGCGTGTCAAGGGCGCGCGACAGGCCCTCGGTCGACAACTCCGTACGCTCGGCGTGCCTGCGGTCCGGGCCTTGCGACGATTCAATGAATTCGAATTGCGGCTGGCCTACAAGCTTGTCGACGGTCGCACGCGTCAATCGCACGCCCCAAAACTCGGAGCCCGGCGTCTTCGAGACGATCTGCGTGAAAGCGAGCGGCGCAGCGGTTGCATTGCCGATCGCGACAGTGGGAAAGACCGACTTCGTGGCGGGGCGCTGGACATCGAGTTCGAACTGCTCGGTGGAGATGCAGATCAGCCGCCATTGCAACAGCCGATGGGAGGCTTCGCCTTCGGCCTTTTGCGTGACGACCTTGCCGGCCATGCTGCGCCCGCCGTTTTCGAACTGCCACGGCGTCTCGACCTGCTCGCGCCGGTCGATGCCAAAGCGGATGATCTCGTCGCGCGTCAGCACGTGCACGTCCTCGAATTTCACGGTGCTCACGAGCTTCAGCAATCCATTATCCGCGCCCATCCGCGCAAAATAGCTCGCCAGCAGGCCGTCGGAGCGCGCCCGCCCCCGCTGGTTCGCGGCAGCCAGCATCTCCGCCGTCGGCACCACGCCGAGGAACTGGGTGATGACTTTCGCCGAATGCACGCCGAGCGCCGTGTCCGGCGCAACTTCGCGCGTCGAAGCGCCGAGCAGGAAATAGGGACAGGCGGAATTGCAGATCGCGTTGCGCGTCCAGAGGTCGCTGGTGAGTGCGCGGCCGGATTGCTTGAGCTTGAGGCAGACGTCGCTGTCCTGCGCCTCGAAACCACATTCCCTCACGATCGTGCGGGCCACCCGCACCACCGCCGGCTTCTCATGCAGGAACGCCCCCATGGCGAGCGCCTGCTCGAGATTGCCTCCCGGCGAGGTGATATAGATCGGCAGATGGCGATCCCTGAGCGGTTTGAAGAATCTGCGAAACCGCGCCGCCGCGCTGCCGTCGATCTGGCCCTCGATCGCGATCCAGGTGTCGCAGCCCTGCCCGCACGCATCTGCCGCGCCCTTGGCGACATAGAAGACGACCGGGTGGATCTGTAGCGGCCGCGGCGCGAGCCGCGCGCGGACGGGCGAAGTCAACCGCGCGGCCGTCTGCGCCGTCGCCGATCCGCATAACAACACGAAGACAGCGACGAGAACGCGACGCAGCGTCATGGAGACCCCAGGAATTCCGGCCACGGGGAGGAACGCCAACGAGCCTCCAGTGTCAAGGGTCTGCTGCCCAACCCTGACGCGAACTCCTCAATATGGCGCAATTTTCTTGATATTGCCGGATTGCAGGTGCCGAATCCCCTGCTATACGGGTTTTCCGCTTACCTGCGCTCGTTCGCAGGAGTGAGCTTTGAGGAGATACCATGTCTGACAAGAATGCCCCCGCGTCCGGATTCCAATACAGCATCACGAATTTGAAGCCGGCCGAACCCGTGCATAAGGTCACCCTCACCTTCCCCGACGGCGCCCGGCGCGAATATCCCAGAAGCACCAGCGGCCTTGAGATCGCCAAAGGCATTTCGCCTTCGCTCGCCAAGCGCACGGTGGCGATGGCGCTGGACGGCACGCTTGCCGATCTCAACGACGGCATCGAAGCGGATGCAAAGATCGAGCTGATCTCGCGCGATGATCCGCGCGCGCTCGAACTGATCCGCCACGACGCGGCGCATGTACTGGCCGAAGCGGTGCAATCGCTGTGGCCGGGCACGCAGGTGACGATCGGTCCCGTGATCGAGAACGGCTTCTACTACGACTTCTTCCGCAACGAGCCGTTCACGCCGGAAGATTTTTCCGCGATCGAGAAGAAGATGCGCGAGATCATCGCGCGTGACAAACCCTTCACCAAGGAAGTGTGGGATCGCGAAAAGACCAAGCAGGTGTTCCGCGACAAGGGCGAGAACTTCAAGGTCGAGCTGGTCGACGCCATTCCCGGCGACGAGCCGATCAAGATTTATTTCCAGGGCGACTGGTTCGATCTGTGTCGCGGCCCGCACATGACCTCGACCGGCAAGATCGGGAACGCCTTCAAATTGATGAAGGTGGCGGGCGCCTACTGGCGCGGCGATTCCAACAATCCGATGCTGACCCGCATCTACGGCACGGCGTTCGCCAAGCAGGAAGACCTCGACGCGTATCTCAAGCAGATCGAGGAAGCCGAGAAGCGCGATCACCGCAAGCTCGGGCGCGAGCTCGACCTGTTTCACTTCCAGGAAGAAGGTCCGGGCGTCGTGTTCTGGCACCCGAAGGGCTGGACGATCTTCCAGGCGCTGATCGCCTATATGCGCCGCCGCCTCACCGGCGATTACAGCGAGGTCAACGCGCCGCAAATCCTCGACAAGGTGTTGTGGGAGACCTCCGGCCACTGGGACTGGTATCGCGAGAACATGTTCGCCGCGCAATCGGCAGGCGACGAGGCCGAGGACAAGCGCTGGTTTGCGCTCAAGCCGATGAACTGTCCGGGCCATGTGCAGATCTTCAAGCACGGCCTGAAGAGCTATCGCGATCTGCCGTTGCGGCTTGCAGAATTCGGCGTCGTGCATCGCTACGAAGCCTCAGGCGCGATGCATGGCCTGATGCGTGTTCGCGGCTTCACCCAGGACGATGCGCATGTGTTCTGCACCGAGGCGCAGCTTGCGGAAGAGTGTCTCAAGATCAACGAGCTGATCCTGTCGACCTATGCCGATTTCGGCTTCGAGGGCGAACTGACGGTCAAGCTCTCGACCCGACCTGAAAAACGTGTCGGCACCGACGAGATGTGGGACCATGCCGAGCGCGTGATGGCGACGGTGCTGCAAGAGATCCAGTCGCAAAGCAACAACATCCGCACCACGATCAATCCGGGCGAAGGTGCGTTCTACGGGCCGAAGTTTGAATATGTGCTGCGCGATGCCATCGGCCGTGACTGGCAATGCGGCACCACGCAGGTCGACTTCAACCTGCCTGAGCGTTTCGGCGCGTTCTACATCGACGCCGACGGCTCGAAAAAGGCCCCCGTGATGGTGCACCGGGCGATCTGCGGCTCGATGGAGCGCTTCATCGGCATCCTGATCGAGCACTATGCGGGCAACTTCCCGCTCTGGCTCGCACCGATCCAGGCAGTCGTCACCACCATCACCTCTGAAGGCGACGAATACGCCAAGGTGGTCGCGGCTGCCGCGCGGCGCGCGGGCCTCCGCGTCGAGATCGACCTGCGTAACGAGAAGATCAACTACAAGGTCCGCGAACATTCGCTGGCGAAGATCCCTGCGCTGCTCGTCGTCGGCAAGAAGGAAGCCGAGACGCACTCGGTCTCGGTACGCCGGCTCGGCAGCGACGGACAGAAGGTGATGGCAACTGACGAAGCCATCGCAGCATTGGTCGACGAGGCGACACCGCCGGATATCAAGCGGGCGACATCAGCGAACGGAGCGCACGCGAGCTAGCAGTTCAGTGAACGCCGCCTGCCCAGTCTAAAGACGCGTTCCGTTGAACGCCTGGAAAATCCAGTTCTTTTGGTCCTCGGCTGGCTCCAGACCGGCCTCCTTCAGCGCGTCGAGCGCTTGATGCGACCAGGGACTGTTGGGAAATTTTCGCTGCAACACGGCCACCGCGCATTGCGCCTCGGGCTTCATCCCGAGCGCCAGATAGGCCTGGGTGATGTGCGCCAGCGCTTCCTCGACATAGGGCGAGATCTGATATTCGACAATGACCACCCTGAAGCGGTTGATCGCCTGCGGGTTGTTGCCCTTCTCCTTGAAGAAGCGAGCGGCATTCATCTGTCTGGCGACCTCGGCATCGAGGACGGCCTTTTCATTGTTGTCCTCGATCTGCAGCACCTGAGACGTCTGGGCTTGCACCGGTCGCGAGCCGACAAGCGTGAGAACCAGGGTTGCCAGAATTACCGTTCGCAGCATCATCTCACCACTCCACTTGATCACTGCCACGTCAGTCCTAAAACCATTTGTCCAGCGAGTCGTTTCGGGGGTTCAGCCTGGCGGCGAATTACTTCGTCATAATCGCTCTAAATCGGCTTCCATCGGCGTGGCACTGCGCCTATCTGCTGCGGTGCACCCGCTAATATCCCAAGGACCACTTCGTGCCCGACGCTTTAGACCTTTTGAAGACCCGCCGCTCCGTCAAACCGCGCGAGATGACGGGGCCCGGCCCCTCGCCAGCCGAGCTCGAGACCATCCTGACCATCGGCGCGCGGGTGCCGGATCACGGCAAGCTTGTGCCTTGGCGCTTCATTATTTTTGAGGGCGATGCGCGGCTTCGCGCCGGCGAGGTCATTGCCGGCGTCTTTGCAAGGAAAAACCCAAATGCCTCGCCGGCCGATATCGAGGTGGAGAAACGACGTCTCACCGATGCACCGCTGGTGATCGGGATCGTGAGCTTCACCAAGCCGCATCCCAAGGTGCCGCCGTGGGAGCAGGAATTGTCCGCCGGCGCCAGCGCGATGAATATCGTCACGGCGGCCACCGCGCTCGGCTATGGCGCATGCTGGCTGACGGGATGGTTCGCCTTCGATCGCGACGTGCTCGACGGGCTCGGACTGAAGGCAGACGAAAAGCTCGCCGGCCTCGTTCATATAGGCAACGTTTCAAAGCCGAGCGACGACCGCCCGCGGCCCGTGCTGTCGGATATCGTGACGCGGTTTTAAGCCGGCCCGCGAAGCGGTCGTTTTCGGACGAGGTCATCGGCTTCCGGGTGGCCGGCGATCGCGAGCGCAGCTATGAACTTGGGATATGCTCGACTTTGCCTCGCAATACCAGGCGCTCCAGCGGCGCGATCCCGCCTTTGACGGCGTCGTCTTCGTCGCGGTCAGAACGACAGGCGTCTATTGCCGGCCGGTATGCCGGGTGCGGACGCCGTTTGCCCGCAATATCCGTTTCTATCCGAGCGCGGCCGCGGCTGAGCGCGCCGGCTTTCGGCCGTGCTTGCGCTGCCGCCCCGAGACCGCACCGTTTTGTCCTGCCTGGAAGGGCACGCGAACGACGGTGGAACGCGCACTCAAACTGATGGAGGATGGCGCGCTCGATCGTGAGGCTGTGACGGCCCTCGCCTCAAAGCTCGGCGTAGGGCCGCGTCACCTGTCGCGGCTGTTCGCCGACCATCTTGATGCTTCGCCGCTCCAGGTCGCGCTCAGCCTCCGCATCCAGCGCGCCAAACGTCTGCTCGATAGCACCGACCTGTCCATAAGCGACGTTGCCGAGCGCGCGGGATTTTCCCATCCACGGCGCATGCACGCAGCATTCGTGAACCTCTTTAGCCGGCCGCCTTCGGCGTTCAGGAAGAAGCGACCGTAAGATGATTCATGGACTTGATGACACCTACATTGAGGAAGCCTGGAAACACGCAGAGACTCTGGAGATCGAAGATCTTGCTGCTGAGCTTTTGGGAAAAGCACAAGAAGCCCGAAGCATAGAGGGCGATCTGTTTTGCATTCTTTACCTTGCTTTCCGATGCGGCTTCAAAACGGCGATTGGGTTACAACCGGATAAGCATGAGATGACCAAACGATCGTGCGAAGGAGAAATCCGATGACCGCCAGAAGCTATGGGACGGTGAGCCTCGAGGTGCGGAAGGAGATGTCGGGGCTCGAGTTTGTGCAAGGTCTCGCCAACCGAACCCTGCCCCTGAACACGATCGCCAGAACGCTGGGCTATGATGTCAGCGAAGCCGAGGCTGGACGGGTCGTTGTCACCATCACTCCAACCGGCGATCATCTCAATCCATCTGGGACGGTGCATGGCGGCCTCACGGCCACGCTCCTCGATACCTGCATGGGGCTGGCTGTCCAAACGATGCTCGAAAAGTCCGAGGCGCAGACGACGCTTGAGTTCAAAATTTCGCTGGTGCGCCCGATCACGCCTGAAACGGGGCCCATCAGGGCCGAAGGCGTAGTGCTCAATCGTGGCAGCCGCATCGGCACCGCCGAGGGCCGTGTCACCGACGGCAAAGGCCGCCTGCTCGCCCACGGCACCACGACGTGTCTGATCTTTCCGAGCTGACGGCGCTAAAACCCAGGATCACGCCGCCTGCGAGGCGCGGCCTCCGAACCTCGAAAAAAGCGCGGCGATCTCGCTCGCCGGCTTTGCCGCGCTGAACAAAAATCCCTGCACCTCGTCGCAACCTTCGTTGCGCAGCCAGTCGAGCTGATCGACGGTTTCGACGCCTTCCGCCGTCGTCCTGATGTTCAGGCTGCGGCCAAGACCCGAAATCGCGCGCACGATCGCGACGCAATCCGGCCGCTCGGCGAGGTCCTTGACGAAAGAGCGGTCGATCTTGATCTTGTCGAACGGAAACGAGCGCAGGTAGCTGAGGCTCGAATAACCGGTGCCGAAATCGTCCATCGAGATGCGCACGCCGAGCTCGCGCAACTGGTGAAGGATGGCGAGATTGGCTTCCGTCTCCGCCAGAAATACCGATTCGGTGATCTCGAGTTCGAGGCGCAGCGGCGACAGGCCGGAATGCGCCAGTGCCGAGATCACGGCCTGAACCAGATTGCGGCTGCGGAATTGCACGGCCGACAGGTTGACCGCGACCTTGACGTCGCCGGGCCATTTCGCGGCTTCGGCGCAGGCCTCGCGCAGCACCCACTCCCCGATCGAGACGATCAGCCCGATATCTTCGGCGATCGGAATGAACTCGGCCGGCGAGATCATGCCTTTCTCCGGATGTTGCCAGCGCAGCAGCGATTCGAAGCCGCTGATGCTGTTAGCGCCGATGTCGACGAGCGGCTGGTAATGCAGTTCGAACTCGCCGTTGGCGAAGGCGCGGCGCAGGTCGAGCTCCATATCGCGGCGCTTTTGCGCAATCAGGTCCATTTCGCGCTCGAAGAAGCGGTGAACGCCACCACCGTCGGACTTCGCCCGGTACAGCGCCATGTCGGCGCTGCGCATCAACTCCTCGGACGTCTTGCCGTCGCTCGGCGACAGAGCAATGCCGACGCTGGCGCCGATCACGACCTCGACGCCGTCGATATCGTAAGCCTCGCTCAGCACGCTGATCAGGCGGGTCGAAAAATCGCTGATCTCCTTCGGCGAGGGATCGGATGTCAGAATGAGCGCAAATTCGTCGCCCCCAAGACGCGCAGCGACATGACCGCCGCGAACCTGCAAGCGCAAACGGTCGGCGACCAGACGCAACAGGCGGTCTCCCATCGGGTGGCCGAAGGAATCGTTGACGTTCTTGAACAGATCGAGATCGACGCACAGCACCGCCACGCGCTTGCTCGCGCCTTGCGCTTCTTGCAGCGCCTGGCTCAGCCGCTCCTGGTAAAATTCGCGGTTGGGCAAGTCGGTCAATCCGTCGTGATGGGCCATGTAGGCAATGCGCGCTTCGGCCTTGCGGCGTTCGGTGATGTCGGCAATGGCGACGAGATAGCCGTCGCGGCCATCGAACGTGACGCGTCGGCCATAGGTCAGCACATGGATCTCGCTGCCATCGGCCCTGATGTGCCGCCAGTTGCGGTTCGACTGGTAGGCGTCGCCGATATTGACCAGCGCCTCCCTGTGGGTGATCCGCTCGTCCTCCGGCCAGATCTCGTCGAGCGTCATGGAGAGGAATTTTTCGCGGGCGTAGCCGTAATGCTGAACGGCGGCATCGTTGACGCTGAGGAACCGCGCCGTCTCGGCGTCGAACACCCACATCGGCATCGGGTTGTTGTCGAACAGAAGCCGGAACGAGGCCTCGCGCCGCTTCAGCGCGGTGACGTCGGAGACCGTCAGCGCGAGAATGTCGCCGAAGGCGGTCGCACCCAATTGCAGGCTTCGCTCGTCGCTGTCGATCTCGAACTGATCGCCCGTGCCGCTTCTGACCACCTGAAGCAGTCGTTCGACCACCTCGCGCGAGCACAGAAGATTGCCCTTTGAGCTGAGCCGTTGCCAGAGCAGATCGGCGGCAGGCAGTTTGAGCAATCGCGCCGCACCGGCGTTGTGGTGGACGATCTGGAAATCGAACGGCCGGCCTTCCCCGTCGCGGATCGCCGCGAGCGAAAGCACGCCTTCGTCGGTTGCGGAGAAAATTGCGTCGAGCAGATTGTATTTGTCGTCACGCTCGTTGACGTAAACGCCGACCAGGGTATGTCCCCAGCGCGAGGCGGTTGGAAGGGCCAGCACGTTGTAAGTTTGAACCAACCCGTCACGCACGCAGTGGGCGGACGAAAGATAGGGACGGCTGTTATTGAGCGCGCAGGATGCAGCCTCCGCAAGCACAGTCGCGCAATCCGGCGACAGCTCGCCAAGCGGAACATTCCAGTAGTCCTGCCCGAGCCATTTCTGGGTGTAGCGGCCGGTGCGCGAAACCTCGAGCCCGGCCTCGCCATCCTTCAGCAGGATGGCGGCTAAAGGAGAACAGGGGCCGGATTCCACTGAAAATATAGGGTTAGAGGTCGGTGGAGAGTTCGCAAAACCAGAACAAACCGCCGTGAACAATGGTAGAACCTAGGCGGTCACGAGCACAAAATAAGCACATCAAGTTCAGGAGATGTTCCCATGAAAATGCCCCTTTCATTCACCCCGGAATTCATCGGTGGCCTGATCGCTAAGCGCGATAGCCTGAAGAACGACACGCCGAGATGGGAGCGACTGAACATCGCGATCGGCCAATGTCGAACCTACAACAAGGTGGAGCATGATCACCGCAATCGACTTTGGCCGCTGATGATCCGCACCCAGCAAGAACTCGCCAGTCTCGGCGTCGTGGTCGGCTGACATTTCAGGGAGAACAGTGATGGCGAGGAAGCCTGCGAAGTCGCAGCAAACCGTGGTGGTTAAGGACTATGGCGAGGATACCGTAAACCGGCTTGCCGTGATCCTGAAGGCCCTTGAACAGATGGACGAGCGGTCACGCCTCGCCACATTGGGATACATCAAGGCCACCTATCCGAAGGAATGGCCTAGCGACAGTTATCAGTGAGGGGCGAAAATGGCTCGAAAGCAGGAATATATCCGCTGGGCGATCGTGGGTGACGCCGGCCTTTATGTCGGTCAGTGTCTCACCCGAAACGACGCCATCGCCGAGCATGTCCAGGCTCGGTACGGAATCTCCCAGTGGTCTAATCGCGTGCTCAGTCAAACGCAGCGCGAGTGCTGGGAAAAGTGCCGAGCCAAAGGCGACCGTGCGGTTAAGGTCAAGATCACACTTCAGTGAGGTTGGAAAATGGGCTTTGCAAGCTGGATTGCCCGCAAGCGATGGGCGGCGAATATGGCGAGGGCCAAGGCGTTCAGGGATACGCTAAACTTTAGCCAGCGTCAGGTTTTTGATCGTTCGCTGCGACCTCGACTTCCGAAGGAACAGGGAGTTGTGATCGACTATCCCGACGCACTCTATCACATCACAATTGACGATCTGTGTCGGGCTATTAGAGCCGTGACCCGCGATCGCATGTTTCAGTAGCAACGGAGGTTCAGGTGGAACAGATTTTTTTCAGGTCACGAGGCATCGCCATCCCGCAATGGTTCGCCGTCTTGCTGGTCAAGTTTCCGGCGCTACAAGGACCACTTTGGCTGGTCCGTTGCCCTGGTGGATCTGATTGGGCCTGGCGATGTTGTCGGCGGGGCGACTGCGGATGTTCGAACCTCAGATATTACGGACCCGCAGTCTCGAATGGGAACAACGAATGAGATGGGATACGTTTCACGGCTTAACGCTGCGGATGATTATCTTCATCGCCGCATCGTGCTTGATCGCGCATTGGATGCTTTGAGAGTTATACGCAAATCGCGGAAATAGTATAACCGCAGAGATGACCGAAGAAAGTAACTGAGATGCGAAAGCCATGGTGGGGTACGAGCTGGTGTTCAGCGGCATGGACTATGCTCGGTTACGATTGGGTTTATACGCCGCTAATGAACCTATGTCAGATCAAGCCATGGTCGGTGACAGCGGTTGGCCTCGCCTTCCTGATCATAGGAACTGGCCTGCTTGCGCTTCAAGCGGCGTTGGGTCTTCAACCGCATTCGCACAGTTGAGCAGGGATAGACCGTGAGCCCCTTAGAGAAGCATTCCCGAGAGTGCATGGCCAAGCACGAACTCCGCCCCATCGAAGATCCTATGGGCGATGACCACCATACCGACGCCCCTTTCACGAGGGAAGACGAGGAGATCGCAGAGTTAGCCTATTGGCTCGGCGGTCTGTTTGTTGACAAACAAAACTATAGACCGAGCGACCTGATCGGCGCCACCTACTATTATCAAGAGATGACTTCCCTTGACGTTTGGCGGCGAGTGGCTAGAGCGCTTCGCCTTCATGGCCTCAAGATAGTCAACGCTGATCCTAAATAGAGACTCAAAATGTGGTTGGTCCGAACAAAAACTCCTCATCCATGCGCCGGCATGACGCCAGCACAGCGACGCGACTTTGAGTTAATCGCTATCAATGAGCGCCCGCGTGGTGGCACCATGACGCTCAAGAAGCTTTTGGAGCGCGGTCTTATCGAGAGGGGCGAGCCACAGGTGCTTGGTCGTGACGCGCTTGGACCGATTACCGTGCCATCGTGGTATGTACCGATGGACGTGCATTACCAGTGGTGCAAATGGTGCAGCGAGCAAGCGAACGCCAGGAGCGTGAGATGAAGCCGCCGAGCATGAATGAGTTTTTCATTCGCGGAATACCATTGGCTGTGGCGCTTGACCTATTGAAACGATGGGATTCTCTAACCTCGGAAGAGCTTGCAAGATGGGGATTCTCAAAGCCAAAGTTGAATTCCTAAGCCAGGATGACGATCATGGGTGAATGGCAACCGATCGAGACCGCGCCGAGGGACGGCAGCAAAGTTGATCTTTGGCTCACCACGCCGAAGGGAGGCCTATCGACTGGCGATTATGGGCGCGTCAGTGATTGCTGGTTCTCGGACGGGAAATGGTGGCTTTACGACGAAAGTAAGTACGCCAGCGATTCCGAGAACTGTCGAAGCGAGGTCTGGAATGTAACGCACTGGATGGAGCGACCCGCTCCTCCGTCTCCCTGAGAGAGCGCCGTCATGGTAGCCATCAACTTCCAAGCCCAATTCGCTGACGCGGTCGCGGCCGGCCGCAAGACGCAAACGATCCGCCGCAACGCGCGGGCTAATCCCGGTCAAGCGATCCAGCTCTATACCGGACAGCGCACCAAAGCCTGCCGGAAGCTCGCTGATGCGGTCTGTATCGACTGCACCTATGTCGGGCTGACGGCGCGCGGCGTGACCCTTGGCGACACCAGGCGCTTCCCCGGCGACATTGACGACTTCGCTCGGGCTGACGGGTTCAAGGACTACGCCGATATGTGGAAGTGGTTTTCGGAGCGGTACGAGACGAACAGCTTCACGGGGCATATTATCCGTTGGCGCCTCGTTAGCAGTGTCTAGAGAAGACTACGGAAGCGTAAAGGCTCCCAACTGGAAGCACCCGCTGTTGGCAATCGCAATGTTTGACGTGCTGTTCTCATGAACACCGTCCGGCGTGTAAAAGAACGCGGAGCCGTTGACTTGCCACTTACCGCCGTCCTGCGAGTTCTCGACTTGGTTAGCCACTTCGAAAAAGCCGTGCAGCCCTGACGGGATGGTCCTGATCCAGTCGTTCACAGCTACCCGCACTGATTCCGCCGCGTTTGGCGTCTGGTTGACTAGAGTCGCCCAACTATCGGTCGAAGTCGTATATGGCGGAAGCGTAGTCTGAAAGACCTTAGTCGGATCGCGCCAGTAGCTCCAGACGTTCTTCAGTGCATTCTGTACGGTCGCAAGAGAATCCCCGCCTGTGACGATATCGTTGATTCCATACTGACAAATCAGGTGCGAGCAGAAGCGCAGAGCAGAAAAACGCAGGGCGTTCGAGAACAGGAAGCTATTCCCCTGGTCGCCGGAAACACCTAGATTCATGACGGCATAGTTGCTATTTACCGCTCGTTCGATTTCCCCAATCCCGCCGCTCGTTCCGGTAAATGTGTCCCCCAAACCAAAAGCTCGACTATCCCCCACCACACCGATCGATGGCTGGTTGGTCGTGCCAATGATTGCGATCGGGCTGAACATCACACCGTTGGTAGTGTTGGTGATCGTTCCTCCCATAGTCTGATCAGCTATACCAGTAGCCCCATAGGTGCAGGCCTCGCCGTTTGCGGTATCAACACCGTTAGGCCATTTCATACAAGGCAGTGTTGCGCCTCCACCCACGACGGTAGTGTCTCGCCATATCCGGATATAGAAGAATGCTCCTTGCGGCGGCGCCGTGACCGGATCAGAAAAAAAGGTGCCAATAGGGACTAGAAAAGGCTCGATCTGCCCATCCCAAGTAAGCTGTGTAAATGTTCCGGCCGGATACTCCAGCGATCCGGTGAATAACGCAGCGCCGGCCGCAACAGTCTCTTCAATGGCGGAACTATTGGTATTGGCGATAAACCAGTGCGGAATGCCGATCCTTATTGTTGGGGTACTCGCAGCCATGCGATGACGAGAACGCGACATCATTTGTGCCGCTGTCGGCGCATTGAGGGACTGAGGAACTCGGCATCCAGTCGCGACGTGACCGACATAGGAAGTAGAAAGGCTACGAACCGGCATCATCGGGCCGCCAGAGTCGGGGATCATCGGCCCGCCAAATAGGCTCATGTCAACTCCCAGCGCATGTATAGAAACGTCATAGATAGATCACTTTCAGTTTGAGATATTTGGCGAGAAGCCACTCGATCCTTGCCCCGCCGCTTCGCCACCAGCCCGGCAACATGGCGATAGCGTCGCACTCACAGAGCTGGCCAAGGACATAGGCCATGATCCCGCGGAGAGGCATTCCCTCGATATTGGCTGATGCGGGATTGAAGACCTGATGATGCTCTAGTCTGAAGCGGTTTGCGGCTTTGGCAAACGCAGGTTTGTTTAGATCAACGCGCCCGCGCATTGGGCCGGCAATATAGACTTTCACCGCTCGAACTTGAATCTCTTACGAGCGTCCTTGGTGGCTCTCTCGCTCTGTCTCGCGCGGAAGAACAGCTTACCCTTTTCAACCTTATAATCCGTGATGTGAACAAGACCGCAGTGGCAGCACATATCACGCTGCCCGGTCCATGACGCCTCGTACCATTCCCCATCGATGATCTGACGATAGTTTTTCATACCCTGATGATTTCCCCTCGGAATTGTACTTCGTTGTCAGACCATTTCGTCACCAACTCAGGAAACAACAGACGCCCATCCCGGTATGTCAGGACCGCAAACCCGCTCCGCCAATCAAGCGGAGAATCTTCCGTATAAGAGAACGCACGATGGTTCTTGTCAGCCACGCAGCCAGTATCGACGCCGTAACGATCATAAGAACGATAGTCAGAAAGAGGTCGCACGTTCTGACAATGAAGGTGGCCAGTGACCATCGAGATACCGGCATTGAGGGTGTTTGCTCTTGTGGCGTTCATGCCCCCTTTCCAGCGATGCTTGACCATCGTGGCTCCGCCCTCCACGCCATCATTGATCATGCAGGACATTGCTTTCTGCCACGCACCGAAATGGTCAGAGAGGTGAACACCCTTCACGCCTCGCATCTGCGGCGTTGAGTTGGCTATCAGAGCCTCAAAACGCGCATCGTGATTGCCAAGCGTCCAAATCTTCTGTGTGCCGCGCCTGGAGCGAATAACAATATCGTTCAGATGATCTTGCGCGGATTCTAGCTCTTCCACGACATCCGGCGCCTTCTCCCAGTTCTGGGGGTGACGAGAGATGCGCGGGAAATCCATCACGTCGCCATTCAGGATAATGGCGGTTGGCTTGATGTCGTCTACAAACTTCTTGAAGGCGCGAAGGCAGGTAGATTGTTCACCTGGCCAGATATGGAAGTCGCTTCCTACGAGGACTTGACCATTAGCGATTTGAAGAGGAACGCGGCCGGGATATTGAATTGAAGCAGTGCTTGGAGCGGAAAGGAGACTGTCGAGATTATTCTCTAGGCGCCTGCGTCGTTTGTAGACATTTCTTTCTGTTATTCCAAGCTTTTCTGATAAAGCCGTTGCACCAATCGAACTGAACAGACGCATGAACTCTTCGTTTGAGCATCTTGCTTCTGGCATCTAAGCCTCAATGATTTGTTGATGAAAATCATCGCCGCTTAGCGGACTTCAAACACCCCCGCCCTGAACGAAGCAATAGACGGACCCGCCAGAACTCAGGAACACAACGCTGTGGCCGGTCGGATTGCCGTATTTCCAGGTCAGCTTGCGGTCGGGAATTTCGATCTCGGTCCCAATAGGAACAGGAGTTCGTCTCAGCTTCTCGTTGTCACGATCATCCGTGATATTGCAGAAGGTCTTGCTGTCTTTTACATGGATTTCATCGCACCAATAGGCGTCAGCCTCGCCACAACATGAGACTGAAGGATTGTCGGGCTGCATGAGGCTTCGATACCATTGCCTGACTTCTGGATCGGTTTGCTCCCATTGACCCCCGTCCCTGGCGACAGCAAATTGAACGCCGTAGAGAAAGAACAGAAGAACGGCCATCACAATAATGGCCCCCACGAGGGACCAGTTTATGCGTTCTCGTAGCGATCTAGGAGAGAGCAAGGTCCGTATCCCTTTGTCCAACCTGTGTGCCATTGACCGAAATCGTCCTTCGCAGCTACGTGCATATCGATGACGCAGTAATCCACCTGCACCGGCATGACCGGCTTGGGTTGATCGAGCCAAAGGCAATAGAGGGTTGAAATTGTTGCGGCGATGATGACCGCGCGGATCATTGTTTAAAGATCATTCGCCAGTAATAGACGATCTGCAAACACAGGAGGATTGCACCGCCAGCAGGCAGTATGATTGACCAGATGTCCTGCAAGTGATGAATCCAGGCCGGGGAAAATATGCTGATAACAGCCAGAGGAACGGAGATGGCGTCGTGGTGATTCATCTTGCCGCTCAGTGAAAGAACTTCGGATGATGCTTGAACTTATCTGTCCAACGCTTCTTGACCTGATCGTTGGGTGTAACAGCCGCTGGAGGCTCCGCCTCCACCTTTGGTTTTGAATGATGGATGATACCCAATTGAGGTCTTTCCATCGATGAGCAACCGCCAAGCAGCAACGCACTCACAATGACGAGTTTTTTCATGTCTACCTCTTGATGATATTTGCGATACCGGAGAAGAACATTCCGGAAATGATCGTCATGGCGACGTAAGAGGTCGCGCCAGTAACCGGAGGGGTGAACCCGTCGTGTCCGGTTATCCAAAAGCTGATTACTTTGTCGTAGGCAATCGCCTTGCTATAGTAGAGAGCAACGGAATAGGCGAGGATCGATGGCGGGGAAAGCGGATGGCCAATCCACAGGGACATGGCCTGTGCTTGTGACGCTGCAATACCAACGGCCGATTGGATCGCCGTGATAGTAACGTCTTTGGTCTTGTTGTAAGCAGTAACAGCGGAGGTCGCGAGAGAGGTCAGACCACTAAAGATGATCCCTAGCACCGCCATCCCCTCTTCTTGGCGATGTAGTACCAGGTCTCGGAAGCCGCAGAACATGAGGCCCCGACAACCATCGTAATGACATTGACGATATCTGGGTCTGTAACGTCGATTGAAACACCGGCCTTGGTCGCCAGTGTAGCTCCAAAGTATCGCAAGAAGATGCGAACGACCGGAGCTATGCCATCGAAGTTCACTTGGTAACGGCAGCTTTTGCGGCCGCAATCTTTGCAAGGATGGCTTCGGCGTCAGCCTTCATCTTGGCCGCCAATCCTTCTCCACCAAGTATCAATTTCATGATGTTTTGATACTGCCAGACTCCCAAAGCGATTCCGCCAGGAAGCCAAAATGCAACGTCAACCCATGCGAACATAGGGAATTCCTTTCAGTTTGAGAAAGATTTGCTTCCACCACGGAAGCGGTTGAGACTTTGGTTTATGCAGGCAAAGCGCCTTCTCGGCATTTCTACGATTGACGAGACCTTGAACCACCCGTCCCTTTGCGCGGACATACCATCCAGAGAAGGCATCGCAGCCGCCGAACAGATCGCCAGCGTTCATGCGCTCAACCATGGGAGATCGACACACGGCCTTTGGACCGGCGTTATAGGAAGCTGATATCAATGCGGCCTGCGCACCATCAGGAAGATCGACATGGATGCAATCCGCTATCCCGGCCCAGTATTTCGGGAGGCTCTTTTTCAGCAGCGCGATGCACTGCGCCTTGGTGTATTTGTCGCCGGGCTTGAGATCAGGAATCTCGGCGCGAGTTGCGCCATAGCAAACTGTGGGAGGGTCGCCGGTACCGATCGTATCGACTTTTGCCGTTGTCCACAGCCCCTCCCAAGGCTGAAGAAATGATAGCGCAAGAAGTATCGCTCCCGCCCCGGCCGTTGCCTTGGCTGACTTTTTCATCTATTCCATCTTCGGTTTAGGGTTTCAGATACGGTCAGATCATGAAACTAATTTTAGCTATGCTCTTGATTGTTATGTTCTCTGGATGCGACCAAAAGAGAGAGACCTCACACAAGAACCCGCCGCCACCCCTAGTTTGCAGGGACGGTGTGTGCTGCGGTGTCTGTTAGGCCATCCATCGAGCAGTTAGAGACATATTGGCTTCCGTTCCAAAGAACGTCTGGGCATTAGCGTTCACAAGAGCGGACTCAACCGCATTCACATTGTTTATGCCAATCGAAGGAGGGCTAATATATTCTGCGGTCACTGTTTGCGTCATGATGGAAGCAAGCGTTGCCGTTTGTCCGTAGTTCTCTACAGCCGCTCCAGCCGTTCCGGAAATGGCAGTTGTACTATTCCATCCAATACCGATTTGCGCGCCAGAGTTTGCGCTCGTCGCATTGACGTTGATATATTGCAATTTCTGCTTGAACGACAGATCAAAGACATTTTCAGCAAGGCCAGAAAACACAGTAAGCGTATTTCCTGAAGCCGCGTCAGACTGTCTTATGGTAGTGCTTGTATAAGTCCACGATGCTGTGGAGTCTCCGCATTTCAAGTATACTGGAACTCTATTGAATGCGTTCCACACTCCCCATTTTCGGCTCTGTCCCCATGTGCGATGGCATGTGACCTGTCCTGCCGATCCGTCAATGAAGATAGAGCCAACGTAAGTCCCCTCGTTGGCTGCAACCGTGTAAGTTGTTGCACCGTTTCTTGCGGTCATGGAGTTTTTGTTAGTCCAAAGACCGTGAACCCGCTGTAGCTCAGTAGTACCCGCTCCGGTACCTCTCGCGCATGATCCTGCGGTATTCGTATTCCAGGCGGGACCAGTTCCTATCGTTGTGGTTCCCGAATTGTCGAACACGAACACGTCATAGAGGGTACTAGCAAGATGGTTGGCAACAAGAGTCAGTGTTAGCTCTGAGAACTGCCTCATCTTGAAACTAGCGCCGTCAACGGTAATCGGAATGCGATCACCATCGTATGGCGTATAATAAACAGCCGTCGCCGCCGAAACGTCTCCCGTTATGATAGGAGTCAAAGAGGTGAGGGTTAGATAACCCTGCGGTCTCTGAAGCACGTTGTTGAAGTTCTGGCCATCCGTGAACCAGTTAGTTCCATCGGTGTTGGCCATACAGCCGCAACCAGCCGGTATCGTGAAGCTTGCCAGACCATCAATGGTCTGAGTGCCGTTTCCCTTGAAGGTGATGTCGCCGGACGAATTGTTCAAAACGCAAAAGACGAAGGGAGAGCCTACAGAGGTCGCATCAGGCGTCGTTATCGTCTTCCCCGAGACTGTACACTTGATGATTTTTCCCTGATCGGAGGCCGAGACCGTGTAGTCTACGGCAGTGCTGGTAAAGCCAGCACCCCCCACTACCTTTCCGAAGGCCGTTGACGTGTTTGTTTCGCTCGAATCGAACGCCGTCTTTATCGGATCGGAAAGCTTGCTCTTTTGTGTAGACCACTGGACGCGGTTGGCCGATGTCTGAGAACCGTCATCCGAGGGAGGATTAGAGTTGTAATTCGAGACAGACGTTACCGTAAACGGTGCAGCCATCAGGCCACCATCCTTTTCAGACTAGAAATGTTTGAGGTTATTGCTGGAACGCAGATGCGCCCAAGGTATTGCCAACGGTTGCAGGAACGGTTGCGCTTGGTATCTTCGCGCCTAGCTTCGACAGGGAATTACCCGCCGCTCCGCTCTTTTGGATAAAGCTAAGAGCCGACAATCCCATCGCCCTTGGGTCTGCGAGAGATGCCGCAAGGCTTACCATGTCGGTGAGGGAAACCATGTTGTTTCGGCTCGCGACAGGCATCCGCCTGATCAGAGCGTTACTGACCGGGATCAGCTTGGAAATATCCTGATTGATTTCCTTGACCCCTTCGGGAGACGCCTTCTCGATCGCTGTCTTCAGCTTGTTATAGAATACGTTATAGACGATCTCTGACGCCTTTGATTCCGGATCGGGTCTGCCAAACTGCCACGCTCCGAACGATCCTGAAGCCTGCTTGACGATCTGTGCATCAGGTATTGAGAGATTATTACCAACGAGGTTTACTTCCTCGCCAAGGCTATCCAGTGCAGAGGCGATCTTCTGGTTTGCGCCGAAACCCTTCAGTTTTCCGGAGCTATTAAGTTCTTTCCGGGTCTGATCAACGATATCTTCAAGGTTGATCGTTTCCCTTGAAGACGCTAGCTTTTCCCTAAGCTGGGTTGATAATTCGCCAAGCTTGCTTTGGGTTTTCTCATAAGTGGTGTTCAGGCTTCCGCCGAGATCGAACCGCTTGATTGTGTCCAACGAGAATCCGTCCGCAATATCTCGAGAAGTCGGGCGAATTACGCTGGTCATGATCTTGTCGCCGGCCGCGCCGAATATCTTACCCGCCAACGAAAGAACGCCACCTGTAGCGGCACCTATTGCGCCGCCCTCGGCCGCACCTTTAAGTCTATCTTCTAGACCTCCCTCAGACTGTCCCGATCCGAACAAAGCACCAACCCCGGCGCCACTGGATATAGCCTTCGCGACCGTGGGGAGCTTGGAGAGTCCCGTCACCGCTCCCGCCGCCGCAGTTGCCGGAGCCGCCGCCATCGTACTGGCGACGCTACCGGCTATTTCTCCGGGCACGCTAATGGCCGCAGGTATCTCCTTGTCCCTCGCCCTTTGCTGAGCCAGGTTGCCTTCATAGTCACCCTTCTTGCCCCCGACCCCGGTAAGCTCACCCATCTTGGCAGCGAGTTCGTCCGCATATCCAAAGGTCATGCCGCTGGCGAGGGCGCGCACGGCATCATCGATATAGCCAAGGACACCGTGGCCATGCGTTGTGACCTTCTGCCAGTCCTTGCCGTCAAATGCGACCATTTCCCTCGTTTGGGGATTTACAGCCGTCTTCGCAGGCTTCCACTGACCGGAATC
>NZ_DASREO010000111.1:0-2993 GCF_035652035.1 Bradyrhizobium sp. | reverse complement strand
CGGCGCGGATAGCCGTAGTCGACCATGGCCGGCATCATGATCGAGCCGATCGCAACCACGGTGGCGACGCTCGAGCCGGAGATCGCCGCGAACATCGCGCAAGCCGCGACACCGGCGAGGCCGAGGCCGCCCGGCAAATGCCCGACAAGGGACGTCGTAAACGCGATCATCCGCCGCGCCACGCCGCCACGCGTCAAAAACGTGCCGGCAAGGATGAAGAACGGGATCGCCATGATGCCGAAATTGTCGAGCCCTGAAAAAAGCTTCAGGCCGACGCTCTCGATCGGCACTTCCGTCATCGTGAACAGGAACATCAGCACGGTGAGGCCGAGCGAAATCGAGATCGGCATGCCCGTCAGCATCAACCCAAACAGCAGCCCGAAGATCAAGAGCGCGCTCATCAGGCTTCTCCAAGCGCGATCGGCGCGGTCTTGGAGGTCTCGATGCCCTCGACATGGGCCTGGTCATGATGCGGCAATTCGCCGGTGCGGTAGTAAGCCCACATCACCTGCAGGAAGCGGAAGCACATCAGGTATGAGCCGAGCGGAATGCAGGCGTAGACGATCCAGCTCGGAATCTCCAGGTCGGGCGAGACCTGGTCGGTGTGCATCAGCTCGAAGACGAATTTCGCGCCCATGGTGCCGACGATGGCGGTGAAGGCCGCGCCGCCGAGCAGCCCAAACAGGATGACCCATTTGCGCGGGCCTTCCTTGAGGCGGTTGATCAGCACGTCGACGCCGACATGGATGCCGGTCCGCACGCCGTAGGCGGCGCCGAACTTCGCCATCCAGATGAACATGTAGATGCAGAGTTCCTGCGACCAGGCGAGGTTGATGCCGAACAGATAAGGATAGAGGACGGGCACATCGACCAGATAGCGATGGACGACCGTGATGAAGGTGAGCACGGTCGCCAGCCCCATCAGGCTTGCGATGATGATCTCCTCAAGCCGGTCGAGTATCCGCAAGAACATCGTATCCCCAATAGGCCGCCCCACCGGCCGTTGTCTTCCTCTCCCCGTTCTTACGGGGAGAGGCGTAGGCGGCCTACGGCCGCCGTCCTCCCTCATTCCAAGAACGCCGATGCGAAGCATCGGCTATGGGTGAGGGGCTTCTTCCGCACACACGACGAAATGTGCTCGCGGAGACTCCCCCTCACCCGCATCGCTTCGCGATGCGACCTCTCCCCGCAGGCGGGGAGAGGTGAATCAGCAGCGCTATTTGCGCAAGTTAGTTCATCGGGCCGCGGCCGGTCTCTTTCAGGAACTCGTCGATCAGCGGCTGGCCGACGCGCGAGGCCACGTCCTTGTAGACCGGCATCATCGCCTTGCGCATCGCCTCGTCCTGATCCGCGGTCAGCGTGATGATCTCGGTCTTGCCGCTCTTCTTGATCAGATCCAGCGCCTCGTCGTTTTCCTTCTGCGACTGGCTGTTGCCGAACTCGGTGGCTTCCTTCATCGCCTTCTCGACTTGCGGCCGGACATCCGCCGGCAGGCCGTCCCAGAACTTCTTGTTCACCACCACGACGTAGCCGATATAGCCGTGGTTGGTGACGGTGGCGTATTTCTGCACCTCATGCATTTTCTGGGTGTAGATGTTCGACCAGGTGTTCTCCTGGCCGTCGACGACGCCGGTCTGCAGCGCCTGATAGACATCGGAGAATGCCATCACCTGCGGGATCGAGCCGAGCGTGCGGAACTGCGCTTCGAGCACCTTGGAGGACTGGATGCGGAATTTCAGTCCCTTGTAGTCGGCGGGCGCGACCAGCTTCTTGTTGGCGCTCATCTGCTTGAAGCCGTTGTCCCAATAGGCCAGACCGGTCATGCCCTTGGAATCGAGCAGCTTGAGCAGCCTGCTGCCGAGCGGGCCGTCGGTGACCTTCCGCAGCGTCTTCAGGTCGGGAAGGATGTATGGCAGGTCGAACACCTCGAATTCCTTGATCCCGATCGGACCGAATTTCGAGTTTGACGGCGCCAGCATCTGCACCGCACCGAGCTGGAGCGCTTCCAGCTCCTCCTTGTCCTTGTAGAGGGTCGAGTTCGGATAGACCTCAACCTTGACCTTGCCGTTGGTGTATTTCTCGGCGAGTTCCTTGAACTTGTCGGCGGCCTTGCCCTTCGGCGTGTCCGCGGCCACCACGTGGCTGAACTTGATGACGATTGGCTGATCGGCGGCCGAAGCCTGACCGGCGAAAGCCAGCGCCGCGATCGATGCGGCGGCCAAGATGAGTTGACGCATGTTTCCTCCCGCGTTTGGAAGACGCGCGAACAACTCGCCGCTCCCCTATCTCACAACCTGCGGCATCCAATACAGAGGCCGAGGGTGGAACGCCAATGCCCCTTTAGCAGGGGCTTATGCTTTGTTTGTGCGGTGCAAACTTCCCGTCATTCCGGGACGGTGCGAAGCACCGGACCCGGAATCTCGAGATTCCGGGTTCGCCTCTTCGAGGCGCCCCGGAATGACGCTTTGCGTCAACCCGCCGCGGCAGTGCTCACGGTGTCGCGCTGGCGCTTCATGACGATCTTGTTGAGCGCGCCGAGATAGGCTTTCGCCGACGCCACCAGCGTGTCGGGATCCGCCGCGCGCGAGGTCATTGAACGGCCCTCATGGGCGAGACGGACGGACACCTCCGCCTGCGCGTCGGTGCCCTCGGTCACCGCATGCACCTGGTACAGTTCGAGCTTGGCCTCGTGCGGCACCAGCGCCTTGATGCAGTTGAACACCGCATCGACCGGGCCGTTGCCTTCGGCCTCCTCGATCCTGGTCTGGCCGTCGACGTCGAGCTTCATGGTGGCGCGTTGCGGGCCGTGGGTGCCCGCGATCACCGTGAGCGACACCAGCTTGATGCGATCATGCGAGGCCGCCATCTCCTCATCGACCAGCGCCTCGATGTCCTCGTCGTAGATGTCCTTCTTGCGGTCGGCGAGCGCCTTCATCCGGGTGAAGGCATCTTCCAGCTGATTGGCGCCGAGCTTGTAGCCCATCTCCTCCAGC
>NZ_DASREO010000110.1:0-42703 GCF_035652035.1 Bradyrhizobium sp. | reverse complement strand
GGCGTTGGGACTGGCAAAGGGAACGCCATTGTCGGAGCGGATGGCAAGCGGCAGGCCGCGCTCGCGGAACAGGCGCTCGAAGGCGGCTATGGCGGGATCCTCGCGCGTCGAGTCGAGCGCCTCGCAAAGCAACAGGAAGCGCGCTGCATGATCGCTGACGGTCAACGGGAAGCAGTAGCGGCCATTGCCGAGCTTGAACTCGCCCTTGAAGTCGGCGCACCAGAGGTCGTTGGGAGCCAGCCCCTGTGACAGCGGCGTGCCGCGCGCGCGGTGGCGCGGCCCGCCGCCGCGCTTGACCAGGCCATGACGATCGAGCACCGCATGGATGGTACTTTTGGCCGGAACTTTGATGTCGCCATCGAGCCGCCGTACCAAAAGCTCGCGGATCTTACGCGCGCCCCAGTGCGGCTTTCCGGTCTTGAGCTGGACAATGAGGGTCTCGACCTGCCGCGGGAGCTGGTTGGCATAGCGTACTGGCCGCCGAGAGTGATCGGTAAGCGCCTCCAGGCCGTGTTGCTTGTAGCGATCGAAAATCTTGTAGCCGGTTTTGCGCGATATGCCGAACTCCCGGCAGACCTCGGTCATGGCTTCCCCATCCAGAAGCCGGGCGACAAAGCGAAGGCGCTCTTCCATTACCGAACTCGCTTTCCACGGCATCCACACCTCCCGCAGAACAAAAGCGGAAAGTGTAACCCATGTGTCCGGTACGTTCTGTCACCTATGTCTCGGGCCGCTCAAAAGTGTTCAGCGCGGACCCACGCTGGTACGTGGTGCAGCAGAAGCACGAGCCGCCCAGCCCGGTCGTGAATGGGCGTGTTCACCGGCTGCCAAGGGCGTTCGACGAAGATCCCGTCCGGATCGCGGACGTCGCAGCGCTGGATCGCGATGGCATGCGGCCGACCGGCGGAGGGCCGTCACCGGCGGGCGGCGCCTTGATGAGGTCGCTCTTCCGTTTGGCGCGGAGCCGGTAGCTGTCGCCGCGGATCGTCAGCACGTGGCTGTGGTGCAGGAGCCGGTCCAGGATCGCGGTGGCGACCACCGGATCGGCGAACACAGTCCCCCATTCGGCAACGCTGCGGTTCGACGTGATCAACATGGCGCCGGTTTCGTAGCGGCGGCTGACAAGCTGGAAGAACAGATGCGCCGCGTCGGGCTCCAGCGGCAGGTAGCCGAGCTCGTCGACAATCAGCAGCTTTGGCTTCGCCAGCGCGAGCAGTCTCTCGTCCAGGCGCCGCTCGCCATGCGCCTTGGCGAGGCCAGCGACCAGCGTCGTCGCCGCGGTGAACTGCACCGTGTAACCAGCCAGAATCGCGCGGGATCTCGCGCTCGCACAGCAGGATCAGCGTCTCACGCGCCGACAGGTTCGCACGAGCTGCCTCGTCGAGCAGATTGTCGAGCTGGTCGCGGATGCCGGAGAGTTGCAATCGCGCCAGCATAGCGTCAAGCCGATCGATTGGTACTTCGGTAGCCTTCATTGTGCGCGCCATCAGAAGCTCCCTCCGATCGCTGCTTCGTATTCCGCAGGAGGACGCAACAACGAGGGCAGTGGAGAAGGCGCCGGCACTGTCGGTGTCGCGATTGCCGGTCGGCAAACCGCGCCGTTGCGACCGGCAATCCCGTCGAGGTGGGCGGAATCGACGATCCGCAGCCGGCGCCCCTGCGATTGCTAGCGCGCAGGTTTCGAAAGCAGCAAAGCTGGAAGACCGACGCAGCGCACCTCTGGTACGTCCTTCGAGCTCAATGTCGGCAACAAGCCAAGTATCTGCAAGCTCACGGGAGATGTGCTATGGCACGGGTGCGGGTAACCGTCACCTAATCAATACGGCAAAAACAGCGCTATAGCCATGCACGGGATCGCGATCAACGCTGTTGACGCGTATGAGCGAGCACGCACTACCCTATCCTCACGAACCATTGCAAGGGTGAGTAGAGGCACCAAGGCAAGAGCGATGTACACGCTAGCGGTTACGAGGCCACGCCCCAGACCCAAATCTAGTCTCAAGTTTATCGGGTACTCCACGAAATGGGCCACATCCGACAATTGGAGGATCAGATGCGTAGCGAGAGCGAGCATCCAAACCTCGACCAAGCTCGCTGAACGCACCGAAAAGAAGCGGTTAGCACTGAATTGGATAATGAAAGGCGTAAGCCCGGCAATCCAACAGGCTGCGTCATCAACGCTAAAAGAGCCTTGTGCAGCGGCTCGACAAAAAACGAACATTGCTTCGGAAAAAAGGCCCGCGACTAGCCAAGGAAGTCCATACGGACCTGGGCTACGGAAAGCGCTCTCCGCGGGCGAGCCTCTGTGCGGCAGAGTGTGTGCGATGGCCATTACGCAGTCATGTTACAAACCAGACCGATGCAGTAAACCGAAACTTGATTAACATTCTGTCAATCGCGCTTCCAGTACCGCCTCTCCCTGGGAAATTGAAGATCAAGGGGTGCTCCCAGGTCATTGGTCCTAAAGAAGCTTCCTCCGTCGACGTACTGTATCGATACCTTGAGGCACGCGTATCCGACCTCGTTTGTAGTGTAGGACCTAATCTCAGTCTCACGGTCGATTTTGCCAATTATTGGGCTGGCAACTGCCGGTTGGATGAAATGGATGCGACTCCAAGCGGCTTGAAGTGAGGTGTACGAGCCATAGTCGACCACATCTTCCGTGGAAGAAAATTGCGAACGGTTGCTGTAGTGCCGACCAAAGCCACCTGGGTCATCGTCGGTCTTCTGCCTACAGTCCTTTCCGAACGCCGTATGAAATCGTTCTAACTTGGCGAGCTCATTGCGGTCGTAGTTGGTGTAGCCGTAGTCATGGAAACCATCGTAGACTTCGCCCGAAACAGAGGATACGGAAACGCTTGGATTACAGGAATTGTAACCGCGTCTCACCAAGGCAACGCGACGAGCAGAAGCATTTGTTATCTGGCCAACCCGGCCGGTTTTTATCACTACAACCCCGACACGAGGTTGGCCGGTGAGGTCTTTCACTACGTGAATACCCTCCAGAGTCGTCGGTCCTGACAGCCCCAAGTCAGTCGGACTAGTAAGCTCCCGCCACCTCGAGCCGACGCGGACATAGGTAAGTCCGTCGACCAGTTCGTCCGGACTTTTACCCATAGCCCTGGCCAGATCGGCACAACTTTGTGCTGACAAAGGTTCACTGAAGGCACAAACAGCGATCACAGCACACGCGAAAACTTTAGGATGCAACATCGCGCGTCCTCCGTTTCAACCACAGGGATAGTCGATCACAAATTTCGCTTTAGTCAATAGAGTTATTCAGTCTATGCTTCACCGACAGGCGGAGGGAGCGAAATGTCGAGCGGCTTTGGATGCAAGCGCCGGTGGGTCGGCGCTGATGGTTTTGCTGAAATTCTCGCGCGAGAGCACGAGAGCATCGAGAACCGCACAGGAAGCCGCTCGAAGAAAATCTGGACCGGCGTTTCGCTTTCCGGCGGAGGAATACGTTCGGCTGCTTTTTGCCTGGGTGCGCTACAAGCATTGGCGCGTTCAGGAGTACTTTCTCGAATCGATTACATTTCCACGGTTTCCGGTGGCGGTTATGTCGGAGCAGGCTTGCAATGGCTGCTTTGTAGGGATCCAGGGAGCGACGCCGGAAAACAGCACTTTCCGTATGGAGTGGATGCTGACTTAGCCGTCCATCCTTTGAAAGGACAGAGCAACCTTCAATATCTGCGATGGCACGCCAACTATCTTGTTCCGGGCAGGGGTTTTGACATCTTTTCGGCTCTGACAGTCGTGGTTCGAACGGCCTTCTTGAGCGTCGCTATTTGGTTCCCCCTGATCGTCTTATTCTTCTATGCCCTTCAACTGTTAGCGTCTCTTATCTTCGTGCATATAGGCGCAACCTACGTCGCGGCGAACCTCATTCCTTCCAGTATCATGACTCCAAGTTGGACCGGCGATTCGGCCTGCTTTGTGAAGCTTGGGGACGAGAAGCATCTATGGCCTGACAAGCAAGGTTGCATCTCGATATTCTACGGAGCTAGCTTCTATATCGGCTGCATCGGCATCATGTTGCTTGCGGTTCTATCGCTATTTGTAGCGTTTATCAGTGTAACAAAATTCCCAGAGCAACTGACAAAGCGATTCGTACTGGCCGCGGTCACGTTGGGCGTTATTGGAATTCTGCTCCTTGCTTTCGAGTTCGTGCTTCTCTCTGACCTGTTAGACAGGCTGCAAAGTCCTATTCAAAGCCTGAGTACGAGGATAACAGTCTCCGATTTCATCTTCGCTGTAGTCCTGCTTACGCTTGGATCGATCAGCCTTATTCCATCCCTAAATCTCTTGGGTATGTTGATATTTGGAGAAACCTATAGAAATGCTGACTACAGTCTCCGAAGAACCTGCGAGGTGGTCGGAGGCAAGCTCCTAAAACTCACCGTGTTTGCAATTGTGTTTGCGAGCATACCGGCTGCCTACAAATACGTATTTGGCCTGACGTCCATACCTATCAGCGCCGTGTCTACGATCTCCGGCTTGATCACGGCCTTAATGGGTCATCTGTCTCAATCCAAACAAATCATTTTTGGCGCTGTAACCCAGGTTGGTCTGTCCATCGTTGCCTGCGTATTTCTCTACAGCGTAGTGTTGCTTGGGTACCATGTGAACGTCGTTCTCTATGATCCGCAGTTGATCGCAGTCCACTACAATTATGGCCTCATTGCTGCTGGCGTGGTCGTCCTTTCCATCATCTTCGGAGTTTCGTCGAACTCAAATACAACTGGTCTCCATCGTTTCTATCGCGATAGACTGATGGAACTATTCATGCCCTCCGAGAAGAGCACGTTAGAGGGTCGATCCACATTTTCATTCCGGGCTGATCGGTTGTCGGTCTCGGATGCATGGCAGCAACGGCGTCAAAAGTCCGTCGGACTTTTTCCGATCGTGAACTGCAACGCAATCCTCGTGAATGATCGCAACCCAATGCTTTCGCGGCGAGGTGGCGCGAGCTTTGCGGTCACGCCGCTTCACATCGGTGGTCACGAGCATGGTTGGGAGACCCTAGAATCCTATGAGTGGAAGAACAGACAAGTCTCGCTAGCTACGGCCGTTGCAGCATCGGGAGCAGCGGCAGATGCAAACTCTGGATACGCCGGCGCCGGCATCACTCGAAACAGGGCCGTTTCGCTGGTTTTGACGCTTTTCAATATCCGGCTCGGGGTATGGCTCCGCCGCCCCTCCAGTTCGCCCAGAATAAATTTGCTGAAGCCTACACCATTTTTTCCAAACCTTTGGTATGGCCCCCTCTCAAGGGGCTACACCGCGCGAAGTACATTTGTCGAGATTAGTGACGGTGGACACTTTGAGAATCTTGGCGTGTATGAACTCGTCCGCCGAAAGGTTGACTTGATCATTGCGCTCGATGGCGAAGCCGATCCAACCACTGCCCTTCCCGCGCTAGTGAACTTGTCTCGCAGGATCGAGGAGGACTTCAGCGCGACAATGGACTTTGACACGAGTCCTGATGCGATTATGCCTTTCCGGTCCGCTGCACCACGTTACCCAAATGACGCACAGTTTGCATCGCTTCCATGTGTCAAAGCAACGATTCGTTATGCCAACGATCCTAAGCGCGCTACGACCTTAATTTACGTGAAGGCATCTCTGATTGAGGAGACGCCGTTCGGCGCGCGCGGATATCGTGCGCAACACCCGGAATATCCAAATGAATCGACAGCTAACCAATTTTATTCACCGGAACAGTTCGATGCGTATCGTGAGCTAGGAATCGCGTGCAGCTCCAAAGCGATAAAGCTGCACTGGCTAGATATCAAATCGATCCTCCGGCGGCGACAGCCTACCGCCTGAAGTCTGCGGTCGCGCTATCACCACCCTCTCGAAGCGTCCCGTTGCGCAGCCAAGAGTGGCCTAGACAGGTCATCTTAATCGCCGTGGAAACGCGAGCCTAGAAAGGCGCGCGTGCCTGATCCCTTCGAGAATGGTCCCGCGAACTGGGACGCTAGGTTTGTCTGCGCGTGCTGTGTGGGTTCTCGCAAGAAGCCTCAATAGATCTTCTTCGTCTCGCCATGGCGGCGACTTGAGCCACGATGTTCGCAGATCGAATGTTGTGGAATTTTGGCGACTGATAAGCTTTGCGATCAAAGCTTATCAGTCAGCCGTTCGATCTCCACTTTTATGCTTTTGTTCTCGTCGATGTCTTCTTGGGATCGGCAGCGGACATTCGGCAAGAGCTATCCAATCATGGGGCATGATCGCTTAGCTACGCAGAGCATTTTCGAGATCATCAAGAACCAGCCTGGCTGCTGATGACAGAAACGATCGAACTTGGAGAAATCTCTATCGCGGTGACGCGGAAGGGGATCAGAACGTCCACCTTTCTGTTCACGCGGCTCACGTCGGCGCTTGTCTTCAGCGGCCACGCGGAACAGGATCGCATCAATGCATTGAAGCTGTCGCAACGCAACGTCGGATCATAGGTGAGAGGGGCGCCTCACCTTATAGGGGACAGCGTCCGTGCGTGCCCGTGGTCGTTCATCGAATTGTGTGGATGATGAAATTGTGCCGCTGATTTGCCCGACGAGGCAAGCTTTCGGTCCAACCCGCCGGCTACTTTGCATGGGGTTGTTTTCGATATTTTTGGCGCCAGCTACGGCGAACCGGCGCGACGGCACCGTCCGGAAGAGGCGCAGGCTCTTCAGGCTGTTGCCCGTGGGTTTTGTCTGGAAAGGTCGAAAATTCCCGATCTTTCAATGGGGATTGGCTGACACTCTCTCCGCCAGCCGCTTCTTCTGAGGACCCACGGGGTGCACGAACCTCCAGACATCTCGTGGTTGCCGCAGCCGGACCCGCGACGACCGGCGGCAATCGCCGGCATGCCACCATGTGAGACAGGTGCTTTGGCCTAATGGACGACGGCCTGGCCACCTGAATTTCGTTGCAAATAGCACGCCCCGGCGCAATCGTTGGAAAAAGCGCAAAGAAAGAACGTCGGGAGGAGAGTGATGGTTTCGAGATGGAATCGGCGTGTCTTCATGGGGAGCGTGGCGGGGGTGCTGGCCACGCCATACCTGCTGCGTCAAGCGCGAGCAGATGACAGCATCAAACTGCGCTGCTCCCTCGATACGGCGCCATCCCACCCGCGCAACCAGGCGATCGTCGATTACCTCGCCAAGCTCGAGGATGCGAGCAAAGGCAGGATCAAGTCGGAGGTGTTTCATTCCGGCCAGCTGTTTGCCGATCTCAATGTCACCAAGGCCTTGATCCAGGGACAGGTCGACATGGCCGCCCCGGGCACCTGGACCATTACCGGCCTCGTCCCCGACGCGGATTACGCCCAGCTGCCCGCCCTCTACGGCCAGACGGCCGATGTCGTTCACCGTTGTACGGACGGCCCTCCCGGAGAGCTCGTCGAAAAGCAGATCGAGGCCAAGGTGCGCTCGCACATCCTCGGTCACTGGCTCGATCTCGGCAACGAGAATTGGTACACGACCAAGAAAGAGATTCACACGCTGGAGGATTTCAGCGGGCTGAAGATCCGCAGCCCCGGCGGGGCGGGCATTTCCTGGCGCATCGCCTTCGTGCACGCCATCCCCAACGTGACGCCGTGGCCCAATGTCCCGCTGGCGCTGTCGCAAGGCACGTTTGACGGATTCGTCTCTTCCGACGAAAGCTGCACCTCCGCCAAGCTATGGGACGCGGGGGTGAAATATTCCTACGCCGACCACCAGTTCTTCGCCAACTACATCCCCATGATCAGCGACGCATTCTGGTCCAAGCTCAGTGAGGCCGATCGCAAGCTGATGCGCGATGTCTGGGCCGAGAATATCGAGCGTTACCGCGCGATGTCGGCGAAATCGCAAGCCGACGCGCGCGAGACGATGAAATCGCACGGCGTCACCTTCGGCGATCCCTCGCCGGACCAAATCGCGGCCGACCGCAAGCGCATGATCGCCGCGCAAGCCGATCTGATCCGTGACGCCAAGCTTTCGGCCGATATGGTCAAGCTTGTGAACGATGCAGTCGGCAGTCACAGCTGAGATGGCTTCATCCGACAGCCGGCGGATCTTGCAGGACGCGTGGTGGGACAAGGCCGAGCGATTCCTGATCGGCCTGCTCGGCCTCGCTGCGATGCTCGTCGGCGTCGTGCAGGTTGCGGGGCGCTATATCGCGCCGCGCTACGCCATTTCCTGGGCCGAAGAGGTCATCGTCTACCTGATCGTCTGGGGCATCATGCTGGCGGCCTCGCAACTGGTGCGCACGGACGGCCATGTGCGGCCCGATCTCGTGCTCCGGGCCTTCTCGCCGCGTGTGCAGCGCTGGATGGAGGTGCTCAATTGCATCGCCGCGCTGGTGTTCTGCATCGGGCTTGCGTGGTACGGCTGGAGCATCGTTGCGACCTCCTGGCAGTTGGATGAGCGCAGCTCGTCGGACCTGCAGTTTCCGATCTGGCTTTATTCCGCGGCAATCCCGACCGGGGCGCTGCTGATGACCGGGCGCTATCTCGCCAGGCTCTACCGTTATCTCTTCGCCTTTGATCCGGAGATGATGACCGTCGGCCACATCCCCGAGCACGAACGAACCGGCGTATCAGGCGCTCTGCCGCCCGGGGCGGATTAAGGGCGTCGGAGCAGGCGGGGCGCAGCGGTTATGTCGGTATTCCTGTTGCTGCTCTTGTTCTTCGGCCTGCTGGCGGTCGGAATGCCGATCTTCCTGGTGCTCGGGCTGTGCGCGGCCGTTCTCTACATTGCGTCCGGCGAGCCGCTGGTTGGCGTCGCGCAAGTCGTCATCGACCACCTGAATTCGCCGACCTTGATGTCGCTGCCGCTGTTCGTGATGGCGGCCACCTTCATGCGCTACGGCGGCGTTGCCAAGGCGCTGGTTGATGTTTCCGCCGCCTGGCTCGGTGGCATCAGGGGTTCGCTCGGGCTCGTGACGGTGGTGGCCTGTACGCTGTTCGCCGCCATCTCAGGCTCCTCGGTTGCGACCGCGCTGGCGATGGGAACGATCCTGCTGCCGGCGATGATCGAGAAGGGCTATCCGCGCAGTTTTGCGTTGGGCGTGGTCGGCGCCTCCGGCACCATCGGCATCGTGATCCCGCCCTCGCTTGCGCTCATCCTTTACGGCATCGTTGCCGAACAGTCGGTGCCGCGTCTGTTCCTTGCCGGCCTGTTGCCTGGCCTGTTGCAGGCGACCGTGTTCTTCCTGTGGGTCTGGTATGACGCGCGGCGGCGGAAATTCCCGGTCGAGCCGCGGCTGCCCTGGGCGGAGCGTGTTCGCGTGACATTGCGGGCAATCCCGGCCCTCATGGTCCCGGTGATCGTGCTCATCGGCATCTATGGTGGCATCGTGACGGTGACGGAAGCCGCGGCCATCGCCGCTGTGGTGTCGCTGGTCGTCAGCCTGGTTTACTACCGAGGCTTCCATTGGTCGGAAACCTTGTGGGTGGTGGCGGACGCGCTCAAAAGCGCGGGCGCGATCATGCTGATCGTCGCGGCGGCGCTGGCCTTCGGCCACTGGATGACGGCCTCGGGCGTTCCGGCCGAGCTTGTCAAATGGGTGTTGGCGCGCAATCTCGCCACCTGGCAGTTTTTGCTGGCCATCAATGTGCTGCTGCTCGTGCTGGGCTGCTTTCTCGAGGTGATCGCCACGCTGTTGCTGGTGCTGCCGCTGCTCGCGCCGGTGCTTCCGGCGCTGGGCGTGGACCCGGTTCACTTCTCCATCATCTTCACCCACAATATGGAGATCGCGCTGGTCCATCCTCCGGTCGGACTGAACCTGTTCGTGCTGTCGACGATCTCGCGCGCGCCGATCGGCGAGGTCATTCGCGGCGTCCTGCCGTTCCTGATCCTGCTGCTGATCGTGTTGATGATCATCACCTACGTGCCCGCGCTGACAATGTGGCTGCCGCAGGCGGTATACGGAGACTAGACCGATGCGCAGTGACTTCGAGACCATCGTCACCGAGCGGCGTGACAACCACGTTCTGGTTGTCACGTTGAACCGGCCGGATGTGGCGAACGCGCTGAACACCCAGATGGGGCTCGACCTGATGGAGCTGTTCGAGGGACTGACCCTCGATCTCGAAGGCTTGAGGGCGATCGTCCTGACCGGGCAGGGCAGCAAGGCGTTCTGTGCGGGCGGCGACCTGAAGCAGCGCAACGGCATGACGGACGAGGCCTGGCAGGCCCAGCATCTTGTCTTCGAGCGCATGCTCCGCGCCATGCTGGCCTGTCCTATTCCGGTGATCGCGGCGGTCAATGGCGCAGCCTATGGCGGCGGCTGCGAAATTGCCGCGGCCGCCGACTTCGTCTACGCCTCGAGCAATGCCCGGTTCGCGCTGACTGAAGTGACCCTTGGCATCATGCCCGGGACCGGCGGCACACAGAACCTGCCGCGCGCGATCGGCGAGCGACGCGCGAAAGAGCTGATCCTGTCCGGCTTGCCGTTCACGACCGAGGAGGCCGAGCGGTGGGGGCTGGTGAACCGGGTGCTGGCACCGGAAGAGTTGCTCGCCGCCGCCCTTGCGATCGCCGGGCGTATCGCCGGCAACGGCCCGCTCTCCGTACGTCAGGCCAAACAGGCGATCCAGCGCGGCCTGCAGATGTCGCTCGCCGACGGTCTTGCCTTCGAGATCGAGGCTTACAATCGCTTGATTCCGACCGCCGACCGCAGGGAGGGCGTGCTCGCGTTCAATGAGCGCCGCAAGCCGAACTTTCAGGGCAAATAGCAGGCGTGATGCCGCAGGGCGAAGAGGGCGCCGGCGCATGTGCCGCCAACTGCTAGCGCCTCTCAAAAGCTCACGGCGAAGTCCTTGGCGAGAGCGATGTGCGCGGAAGCCGTGAGGCGGGCGGGATCATCAGGCGAAACGCGCGGAGCTTGCCGTCGTTCGCGCCCGCCAGGGTCCTCCCGCAGATCTTGCAGGCCTCGTCACCCGGGGAGCTATCGACCGAAACGGATTCGGCCAACAGATACAGCGCACCACAATGCGCACACGTCACGTCGGATATTTTCATAGGCTTGCACGAGAGCTGGAGAGGAACGCCGGCGCGATTCTTATCGGAATTGTGACGGTTGTACAAACGTCCCCACGGGAGACACTGATCAAATTTTTTTCGTCTTTACATGCCGATCCGGGGAGCAAATTCCTGTAATGCGCCCCCCAGCCCGTAAAAAAGGTATCTCTTTCAAGGCGGATGATGGCACGCGGCTGTCGCCGAGGTATCATGGCGCCAGCCTCGGCGCGTCAACCCAGACGTCGCTCTTCTTGATCTGCTCGATCAGCGATTGCGGATCGAATTTGCGTGCGCCGTTGGGCAGCTCGAACAGGTTTGCAGGCTGCCGTTCGTCGCGAATGCCCTGAATGGTGACGATCGCGCCGTCGTCGGTCCTGACTTGCAGCGGGAATCGCCTGCTGCGGTCGATCCAGCCAATGAAGGCGCGGCCGGTTGAAGGCGTGGCGCGATAGGCCGTTGTTTCGGACGCTTCGATCGTTTCGAGACCGGCTGCCTCGCAGCGCCAATCGCCCTGCTCGGCAAGCCCGGCGATCTCGGCCATGGTCCGCCATTGCCGGCAAGGATTGTCGGGGTCGACGGGCACGAACAGCCGCGTCAGCACAGTTGATTGGCGGGCATCCATGAAGACCGCTTGCGCCGGCCGCACAAAATAGGCGACAGGTTCTGCACCATCGATCAGGAAGAAGCCGTCGGGAAAGTCCGGGCTTTCGATACGGACTTTGCCGCCGGATACGTACAGGCGCCCCGCTGCTGTGGTGACTCCGTTATGGGTTCGCACCAGATCAGCGGAAAACTGCTGCGCCTGGCTCGGCGTGGCGCCGGCCAGCGCAGCCATGAGCGCAAGCAGGGCGCATCGCAATCCACCCGCAGCCGCCGAAATCGTCCAGCGCTCGATCATCAGTTTGCTCTCGGTACCAAAGCGCTGACCAAAACATCAGCGCCGGCCGAACCGCGAGGGTCCGTCCGGCGCCAATTCATCTGTCGATTCGCCTCACATATCCTGACCGATTACTCGGTGTAGGGGATGTTGACCGCGTTGGAGAAGTCGAATGCGTCGAACAGGTCCGAGATCGCCGGGCTGTTGGTCGGCACGTACTTGTTGCCGTTCGCGTAGGTCGGGTTCGGCAGGTTGTCGCGGCTGCGGGTCGTGAGCGGCTTCAGGTTCCAGTTGCGCTCGATGAACTTCAGGATGGAAACGTGATCGCCGTAGTTGTGGTTGACCTTGCCGCCGGTCGACCAGGGCGAGAGGATCAAGGTCGGGATGCGGGGGCCGTCGCCGAAGAAGTCGATCGACTGGATGTAGCCCGAGTCCCAGTAGCCGCCGGCCTCGTCCCAGGTGATGATGACGGCGGTCTCGGCCTTCAGCTTGGGATTGGCTTCCAGCGCATCGAGAACGTTCTGCACATAGGCCTCGAACAGGTCGACCTTCGAGCTCTGCGGGTGACCGTCGAGCAGGCCGTCCGGCTTGCCGAACGACACCGCAGGCAGGTTGGTGTTCTTGATGGCGGAGATCAGGTTGGCCGTATCCTGGATGTGGGCTGCGCGCACATTCGGGTTGGCCATGATCGAGGTCGCATACTGGAACGGGTTGCAGATCTGGCAGTAGGCCACGCCGAGCGCATGAGCCGGATCGGCGACAGCTGCGGCCGACAGGTTCGGATTGGTCGGATTGGCGGCGACCGCCTCGTTGGAGAGGATCACGGCGTCGTTATAGGCGCCACCGTAATAGGCCCACGAGATGTTCTTGGCGATCAGCGCGTCGCCGATCGTCTTCACCGTCTGCGGCGGCAGGTTGTTGCCGCCGGCGAGCGCGCCGTTCGGCAGGTAGCCCGGATTGATGTTGTTCAGCATGTAGTAATGCTGCGGCTGGCAGTTCGGCTCCGCCGCGTAGGGCAGGCTGTTGAGGTAGGAGACGATCGGCCCGACGCCGGGCTGGGACGCGTTGGCGCATTCGCTGAAATTGCCGTCGACCGTGTACTGGTTGACGGTGCCCGAGACCGGGTTCGGATTTGCGATCGCAACGGTCGGCACGGTCGGATTGCCCTTGCCATCGTTCCAGTACGCAGCATCGCCGGTGCCGAGCATGAAGTGGTTGGCACCGGTGCCGCCATGGAACGACTGATGGAAGTTGTCGCTCAGCGTGAAGCGATCGGCCAGCGCCTTGAGGAACGGGGCCTGGCCCTGCTCGGCGTTGTAGAAGCCCATCGAGTTGCCTTCGCTCTTGTTGGTGGCCGAATAGGTCGCCATCACGAAGGGAAACAGGTCGTGCAGACAGCCGGAATTGTTGGCGGCGGTCGCACGGTTGGCGCGGCAGTCTTCCTGCTGCCAATCCTGGTAGAAGCGGTGGGTGGTGTCGCCGGTGTAGTCGTCGTCGCTGATCTGCGGGCCCTGCAGCGGGAACGGGCCGGTGAGCGAGCCTGCGCCGGGAACGCGGGTGTCGGTGACACCGGTGGCGAGCCCGCTGGCGCCAGTGGTCAGAATGTCGAGATTGGCCTTCTCCATGTCCTTCTCGACGCTCGCTTCCGCAATGCTCTTGAACGGCGGGCTGGTGTCGCTCTGGGCGGTGGGGGTGCCGTTGGTGTTCGGCTGCGGCATCACGTTGGTGGGGCTATAAGGCGACTTCTGGATCGTCGTCGCGCCGATGTAGTACGACGTCTGGGCTGCGACCGAGAACTGTTGCGCCTGGGCAATGTGCGGGCCGGGCGTGCCGTCTTCCTTGACAATGCCCTTGGAGAGCAGGTTGGAAATGGTCTCGCCCTTGCCCTTCGGCTTGTAGATGCCGAACGTGTGGTCGAAGCCGCGATTTTCGCCGATCAGCACGATGACGTGTTTGATGGGAGACGCGGTGGCGAGCTTGGCAGCGGCATCGGTTCCGCTGGCCGGGCCGGAGTCGGGTCCGGCGGCGTAAGCGACGTTCGTCATAACAATGGTGGATGCAACACAGAGTGCGGTTGTCGCCCGCAACGTCTTCTTCAAGTTGAAAGTCATTTGAGACCCCAGGGAGTTTGCGTTAGCGCGGCGGTGTGTAGTGTGCCAACATGACGCAGACGTATCGGTGTTGTGAAACCGTCAGACAAAAATCGGATACCATCGAAATTTTTTTCGGGAAGAAAAATCGGCCCGAGGTGTCGCGCGCTGTGCGCGGCAGATTGGAAGATTTTCCGGTGAACAGCCTCCGATATGTTTGCGGGCCGACATCGCCGTCGGCCCGCAACATTGCTTGTCAAGCGAAGCGAGCCGTCGTCACTCGCCGTATGACGGCGGCGCGAAATAGCCGCGGGGCACATGCAGCTGGAAGCGACCAATCGAGCGATAGTCGCCCAGATTGTTGGAGGGCTGCGGCGTGTTGTAGCCGGCAAACACGATCGTCACCGTCTGTTCGTCGGTATAGACCGCTTGCGGATCATAGACGCGACCGGAGAAGAAGTTGGTGTTGAAGCCGGCCGCCGGCGGCGTGAACGGTGCCACCTCAGCCGCCGTCGCCACGTCCGCGCCGCTGACATTGATGATCGGCGCATTGAGCGGATATTTCCGGGGCGGGGTCTGCGACGTATCCACCACCGTGTCGGTGGACAGGATCGGATTGTCAAAGCCGTTCACGACATGCCACGACAGCAAGTCGGCCGCGGTGTGAACCGGCGCAGTGGTTTCTGCATAGCCGATGAAGTGGAAGCCGTCGGAATCATTGTCCAGGCAGTTGCCGGCTCCGAAGAACATGCCGTAGCGGCCGTCACTGATGCGAATGAGACTGCCGCTGCCGAGCCAGCGAATGCCGTTGAGCGCGACTGTGGTCTGATCTTCGAGGCCGGTGGCCGCCCCCGCGTCGGTGAAGTTGATGCCGTCGGTGGTGGTCGCGACGCGAATGGTGATCACGTCATGATTGGCCTTTCGCGCCTTGCCATTGTCCAGATTGGTCAGGGCAAAGCCCGGCGTCTTCGGGCATTGCTGATTGCTCGGGAAACCGGTGTCGCCGGGCGTCAGGTTCTTGGAGACATAGACGACGGTGGTTTGGTTGCCCGTGTGCACCGACCCCAGGATCGCATCGGGATCGATCAGGCCCGTGGTCGCGCCGGAGCCCGGATGCAGCGTCGGATAGCCGCCGGACGCCAGCGGGCTGACGTAGCCGAAGACGGGCAGCCCATACAGGGAATCCAGTGAGTCCGGATGCAGCGCATGCACCACCAGCTGATCGCTGTCGATGTGGCCATTGGCACGGTTGAGATGATAGATTCGCTCGACGCCCTTCACGCTGAGCACGAAGGCATGGCCGAGGCCGTTGTCGCCGGCGCTGTTGGCGTCGGAGCCGTAGGCGGTCTTGGTGCCGTTGACGTTGACATTGAGGTTGTCAGGGTCGGTCGGATCCCAGGGACAGTAGGGATTGAGCGCGAGCGCCTTGCCGGTGAAGCGCCAGGTCGCGCCGTTGTCGATCGAGACCGCGGAGACGGTGGCTTCCTGTTCGTTGCGCGGCCGATAGTCGAAGAAGCCCTCGAGCACCTCGCCATGCGCGCGGACGAACGGGAAGTAATAAGGCTGCATCACGCTTTTCTCGTGATTCACAGTGTGCTCGCCCGAGGCCGAGCAATAGTCCGCATAAGGCGTGCCGTAGAGCGTGGGATTGTAGGGCGGCGTCAGGTTCGACGGGGGCACGATGCCCGAAGCGTCGTGATTGAAGAACTTGCTGTGTTCGTGCAGCGTCCACGGGCCGAAAAAGATGGACGATTGTGTGAGGCTGTTCGGAACGGAGGTGAGCGTCGGATCGGCTTTTGCTGCCGATGCTGCCGCGAGCAACGTAATCGCTGCCGCAGTGCCATAGCGCAAGCGTGTCATGATTAAGTAATCCTCTGAAAGCAGGGGGATTGCCGGACGGAAATCCTTGCCGGACTGAGCCTCGTAGCAGTCGTTGCTCACAGCAGCGTGACAGAATCCCAGGCGGGCATTTTCTCGCACACAATGAGAAGGCACGTGCCCAGTGATCCGGTATCGATCCTGACCGCAGCGTCGGCAAGATTCAACAAATCGGTCACACGCAGGTCATCGCGGAATGACCATAATCCGGCCGCCAGATGGATTTTTTGGCAACAAGTCTTTGCTGCAAGAAATGGATCCTCGATAACAAGAAACAGATATTCGGTAACAAGAAAGAGTGCGTCAGAATGGCCCCGGGGTTCGGCCCCGGGGACTTTTTTGCTATCCCTTTCTTCGTACCACCGTGGCAGGGTGGATCCTGCCTCGTATGACCTCATCCTCGTATGGCCGCCGCTCTTCTTATCCTGCTCGCGATCGCCAGTCTCGTGCTGGCGTGGATTGACTTCCGGCACGGCATCATCCCGGACTGGCTCAATCTGTTCATCGCATTCGCGGGCCTGGTGCAGGCTTGGCTGCTCGATGGGCGTGACGCGGCGCTTGCAGCCGTCATCGACGGCGTGATCATCGGCGCCATCGTGGTTGCGCTGCGCTGGCTCTATTTCCGCTTCCGCGGGCACCATGGCCTCGGGCTCGGCGATGTCAAGCTGCTGGCGGCCTCCGCGGTCTGGATCGGGGTGGCCGGCATTCCCATGCAGCTCCTGGTGGGCTCGGTGACTGCGCTGATCGCGGCCGTCGCCTTGCACGCCAAGGGCCGCACCATGACACGGCAAACCGCGCTGCCGTTCGGGCCATTTCTCGCACTGGGTCTTCTGGCGACGCTGGCGCTGCAGCAGCTGGACTGGATGGTCTCGTGAGGTCCCAAGCAGCGGCAGTCGGAGCTTCGAGCCACGCCGGGCGATGGAGTCTAACGCCTTCCACCACGCAGGCGTCGCGGCTCGGTAATCGCGCCGGTGTTCTGCGCCTCCATCGTCACGGGCTGGGCCGCGGCTGCATCCGGCGGCGGCAGACTCAGCACAGCGGTTTCCTCATCATGCACCAGCGTTACTTCGCGCGGCGCGACGTCGCGCAGGCGCCAGCCCTGATATTCCTCGCCGATCTTCAGGCGCAGTGCGGCTTTGGTGGCCTGATCGACAAAGATGCCGAAACTCTGGTCGGCGCCGGCGATGGTGCCGACCAGCGCAAGCTGTGGCCGCTCGACCTTGGCCGGCTTCGGCCGCGGCGGCTGAGCAACCGCCACGGGCGCCGGCACCGCGGCCGGTGGCGGCGGCCGGCGCGACGGCGAGAAGATCGGCCGGTCGCGCGTCGTCGTCAGCGTCGCAAGCGGTATTGCCCACAAGGGATTGGCGCTCCTGGCGCGCTCGGGCTCCGCCGGCTTTGCGGGCGCCGTCACCTTGACCACGACGGGTGCGGGCGCCGCGGGCCGATTCCACAGCGACGGCGTCGCAGGCGTGTCGACGCGGTGCTGTGGCGCTGCGTCGAGATCGGTGGCATCCGTCGGCACGGCGGCGGTCGAGCCGGGAACGGCGAGGGCGGCGACAAGCAGCGAAGCGGCTGTGATCGCCCGCCAATGCGTCATGTTGCGCAGCCTCATTTGCCACCCTTCCACTGCCCCGACACGGTCAAGAGCACGCGCAGCTTGCCGTCCGTCGAGGCGCTGAAGTTCGACGGCGCCTGCACCACGAGCTGATCGATGAACAGGAATGGCATGCCGGCCTCGACGTCGTAAAGCAGTTGTTGCAGGCCCACCTGGTCGATCTCGCAGCTTGCAATGACGCTCAGGAAGCCGGCCTTGGCCTCGGTGCCCTGCAGGTCGACCTGCGACGACAGCACGCTGCCGCCGAGCTTCGTCACCGCCGCCGTCACGCGCTGCAGCAGGGCAGCGCCCGCGACGGTGACGGTGGCGCCCTCAAGAAATGGCGAGCCGCTCGGCGCAGCAACGCCGCCGGTTGCACTGCGGGTGGCGGCTGGCCTGTGTCCTTCGAACTGCTCGAGCATTGTCGCGGACGCGACGACCTCGGCGCGCTGCGAGAGTACGTCCGCAAGCGAGGAGATGATGGTGAACAAGAGCAGCGCCACGACGGCGGCGAAGCAGGCCGCGGCGGCCAGCGGCTGGTTCAGGAAATTGCGTAAGGTCGCGGCCTGGTTCATGAGCCCGGTCCGAAATAGGGCGTGATATGCGCCTCGATGTGAAACCGCTCGCCCGGATCATTCTGGCTGCGCGTGGTCGGCGCGAAGAAGGTCGCCCGGGTGAATTGCGGCGATTGCTCGATCAGCTTGATCAGGGACGGTGCGTCCTGGGTCAGTCCGACCACCTGCATCTTGTCGCCCTCGACATGCAGCTCGGTGACATAGGTGGTATCGGGCAGTACGCGGGAGATCGCCTCCAGCACCATGACGCTGGAGGGCGAGGACTGCTTGCGCTTGGCAAGCAGCATCTCCGCGCCGTCGGCCCGGTTGATGCGCAGCGCCGCCCGGCGCTGCGATATCTTTTGCTGCAGCTCCTGCTGCTCGGCTGCGTATTCGCTGCCGAGATAGGCCGAGATCAGGAGCGAAGCCGCCGCGGCAAGCCCCGCGCCGAGCAGCGTCATGCGGAGCAGGCGCGCCACGTCCATCGCTCCGCCCGCCGCGCCTGTCAGCGTCCGCTCGAACAGCTTGATGGGCGCGGCCCCTCGCTCGGCATCCGGCGCCTCGACCCGGCCTGCAATCGAGGCCGCGCCGCAATCGGCGGCGAACGCAAGCAGCGGCTGGATCTTCTGCCGCGAGGTTGCCGCGAGAGTGAGCGCGATCCGTTCATTGGCAATCGGAACTGGCGCCGTCGTGCCGAACAGCGCCTCGCTCGCGACCCAGGGCGTCAGCCGATCGATCTGCGCGCGCACCATGCCCTCGAGAAAATCGGCAGCCTGTCTGGGGAAATCGATCGGGCGGAACAGCACATGCTCGGGGCGCAGCAGGATATCGATGCGGCTGCCGCGCAGCGCCGCCTGCCATTCGCCACTCGGCGCAGGCCGCGGGTGACCCTGTGTCAGCTCGAATGCGAATGGCGCAAGCGCCGCCCCCTTGCGGGCCGAGGAGATCATGCGGGCCGTAAAACGACCGGCCTCGCCCTCGGCAAGCTCGATGCGCCGCTGCGGCACGATGCGGGTCATGATGGCATGGACCGCCGCAGTCACTGCAGCGATCCACACCCCGAACAGCTCCTTCAGCTCCGCCAACATGACGCCTCAAAACTCCATTTGCGCGCGCGCAACTCTCGGCACGTCGTTCTGCCAGGACAGCACGTGATAAGGAACGTCCCTGGCTTTGAGGCCGATCACGACCTCGGATATGGTCTCGCGGCCGTCGGGAAAGCGCAAAGCCACCCGGATCCGGTAGGCGTCGCTCTTTCCCTGCTCAGCGCCCGTATTGGGGCCGCCGTTCGGTCCTCCGAGCGATGACGACAGCGCGGCCGTGTCGTTGACCAGGGAGCTGCGGTCGCCCAGAAACTGCTTCAGCTTCAGCGGCGTCATGCCGGGAAGCGCTGCGATCACTTCCGCCGGGGCGACCATCACATCGACGCCGGGGCTGTCGGAGAACACAGTGACGTAGGGCAGCGCGCGCTCGACCAGCGCGGGCGTCATCCCGAGCACCAGCGAAAGCTCGTTGACATGGGCGAACGGCGCCTGGCGCGGCGAATAGGTGCGGCCCGCAGCCTGGTAAAGCGCGACCTCCTTGGAGGCGTCGCCATCGGCGGAGGCCTTGGTGCGCCAGCCGACGATGCGGTTGGCCGCTTCCTTGGCGGCGTCGTCGCCGGCGCCGAGCACGGTTAGCAGCCCGCTGAGCAGCTCCTTCGGTGCGGCGTTAAGATCGACCCGCGCTGCTTCGGTGATGAAGGACACCGCTACGTCCGTGCCGCTCAGCCGGACATGAAACGCGCCTTCCGGTGGACGCTTCTTGTCGTCGGCGAGCTGCAGCCGATAGGCGGCGAGTTCGACGCCTGCCGAGACCAAAGCCTCCGTCTTGAGCGCATCGTCGTTGAGGGACACCGCACGCGCCGACGCCGACAAATGGACCGTGAAGATCGTCACCAGCAGCGCCAGCGCGGCGAGCATCCATAGCACGGCCACGAGCACAAAGCCGTGCTCGGAGCGATCAGACGATTTGAGGCGGATTGACCCTGCCATCACGACCCGCCCCGCTTGCCGCTGCCGCCCACGACGTTGCTATCGTCGCCATTGTTGTCCTGCGCGCCATTCTTGTTCTCGTCGGCGCCCTCGCCGGATTTTCCGGCGGGCGCATCGACATGAACCGGCGTGACGGTCGATACCGCAAGCACATGCTCGCTTGCCGTGTCGCGCACGGTGAGGCGGATCGCGACCGGCAGCTTGTCCGCATCGTTCCAGTCCTCGTGAAACACCCTGTCCTCGCCCGCATAGGCAAAGGAGAGCCGCAGCGGCGCGCGGAGCAGCACGACGGGATCGGTCAAGCGAAGCTGCTCCGAGGGCGAGGCGCCTTGCGGCAAGGGTACGAAGCCAGCGCGCGTGCGTATCGTCACGAGATGGCCGCGATCGGTGGTCTCGCCGATCCTGACCACGTCGAGCCCGATGCCGGCATTGGGGCCGATCGCGGTGCGAACGAAGGTGACCGAGAGGGGCGTGCCCTCGAACAGCGGCTTCCTCTTCTTCTCGCTCTTGTCGTCGCTCCCCGCGGGGATGAATTCGGCGGCAGCGAGATCGGCGGCGATCCGCTGCATGGACATGCTGATCAGCTCACTGTGCTGAATGCGGTCGATGCCGCGATTCCAATTCGGCAGGAATTGCGCGGTGAGCGTCGCCAGCGCCGACAGCACGAGGCCGGTCAGCGCGAGCGCAACCAGCGCCTCGATCAGGGTGAAGCCTGCTTCGCTCGTCCGCTGTCGGTCCGGTGCCGTCATTGCTGCGACCTTGGCATCAGGCGGATGGTCGAGAGATCGACCTGCGCGCCGGTCGGCGAACGAACGTGGATTTTGACAAGCTCGGGCGTCCAGCCGACCTTCGAATCGTTGGGCGGCTCCCAGTCGCCGCCGACCGGGGAGACATCGACCTGCCAGCGATAATTGCGGAGCTGGCCGGCCTTGCTTCCTGGGGCTAGCTCCTTGCGCTGTGGGATTTCGGTTGCGAGCACCGTCTGCGCGGTCTCGACCAGTGCGATGTGGTTTTCCAGCGCGGTCACGCCACGGGAGTTGGTCGACATCACCGAGCCGATGGCGACAATCGACACGGCGACAATCGCAAGCGCGACCAGCACCTCCAGGATGGTGAAGCCGGCATCGGTCCGGTCACGTCGCAATTGGTCAGCGGGAGACAATCTCGACCCTCCCGGTCAGCCAGTTGACGCGAATTTCATAGGCGGTGTCGAGCCGCGCCAGCGTGATCGCGCCACCGCAGGACATGCCGTCGGCAAAGAAGTTGATGCTCGACAGCGCAGGCCGGCGGTGACAGCTCTGGGGCAGCAGCGCATCGAAGCGCACATCGGCGGGAATGCGGAGGATCATTCCCGAGGCGCCGGAACGGATCGCGCGCGAGGGCGCATCGACCAGGGTCGCGACGTCGGTGTTGCGTGCGATCGCCGCGTTGCGGTCGTCCTTGAGCAGCGTCGCCGCCTCCATCGCATAGGCCTGCAGCCGGGCGCGCGAGGTCTGGCGCGGAACGAGCGGCAGCAGCACGGCGGCCATCATCGCAATCAATGCAATGACGCAGACCATTTCCAGCAATGTGAAGCCGCGCTGCGCCTCGTTCATGGCCGTTCAGTCCTAGTTGGCGCTCGCGCTGGTGATGGTGTCGAGCGAGATGTCGGCCGCAACGCCGCTGCCGCCTTCCGCGCCGTCGGCGCCGAGCGAGACGATATTGAACGCGCCATGCTCGCCGGGTGCGCGATAGATATAAGGGTGCCCCCAGGGATCCATCGGCACGTTGCCGCCCTTCAGGTACGGTCCGTTCCAGGCGGCGACGCCGGGTGCGCGCTGCACCAGCGCTTCGAGGCCTTCCGAGGTCGAAGGGTAGCGGCCGGCGTCGAGATTGAAGAGGTCGAGCGCGCTGGCAAAGCTCTGCATCTGGATCTTGGCCGCCTTGACCTTGGATTCGGAGAGATAGTTCAGCACGCGCGGGCCGATCAGGCCCATGATCAGGCCGATGATGGCAATCACCACCAGCATTTCGACCAGCGTAAAGCCTTGCTCGCCGTTCCGGTTGGTATCTCTGCCGCTGCGCAGGCCGAGAAATCCGCTTCTGTTCTTGTTCGACATTGGCCTTGGTCCTTCCACTTACCCGACGAGTTGCGTGACCGACAGCAGCGCGGTCATGACCGAGACGATCAGGCCGCCGACGACGGTCGAGATGGTGATGATGGCGAGCGGTCCGATAATGCCGACGATGCGGTCGAGGCTGCGCTGCAGTTTGGCTTCGTAGAATTCGGCGACGCGGCCGGCGAGCACCGGCAGCTGTCCGGTCTCCTCGCCCAACCGCAGCATCCGTAGCGCCATCGGCGGCAGGCTGGATGAAGCCGACAGCGCCTCCGACAATTTGCCGCCATGCCGGACCCGGTCGGCGGCCAAGGTCCAGGCGTCGAGGCGGCCGGTCACCGCCATGATGTCAACGAGAATGCGCAACGTCGCGGTCAGGCTGACGCCAGAGCCAAGCAGGACGCCGAGATTGCGGCAGAACAGGCTGGTCCGGTAGAACTGGAACACGCTCGACAGACCCGGCAGCCGCGCGGCGGCGCCGACCATGGCCGCGCGCGCCTCGCGCCGGCGCAGCACCATCCAGGCTGAAATGATCGCTGCCATCGCTGCGAGCGACAGCGCGGTGCCGTTGGCGCGCATGAAATCGGACAGGCGCAGGAAATAGCTGAGCGCGGTATCCGACTTGGCGCCGAAATCCTGCAGCACCGAGGAGAACTGCGGCAGCACGAACAGAATGAAGAACAGCATCACGCAACAGGCTGCGACGAGCACGAAGGCAGGGTATTGCATCGCGTCCGTCAGCTTGCGGCGCATCTGCTCGGAGCGCGCCCGTTCGGCGCCGAGCATTTCCAGCACCTGGTCCAGCGTGCCGGAGATCTCGCCGACTTTCACCAGGGCGACGTACATCGGTGGAAACAGGTTGGGATGGGCCGACAGTGCCTCGGCGAGGCTTTCGCCTGCGAGCAGCGACGCGCGGAGCTTGGCGACCACGGGACGCAGCCGCCCCACATCGGCGTCGCTTGCCAGAAGTTCAAGCGCGTCGTCGAGCCGCGCGCCGGCCTTGAGCAGCAGGGCCATATCGCGGGTGAAGACGGTGACCTCCGCAGGGCCTGGCTGGTTGAACAGGCTGAGGCTGAGCCCGCCGGCGCTCGCGGGCTTGCGCTTGTCCTCGACGGTCTCGATCGGCAACAGGTGCAGATACTCGATCCGCGCGGCGACCTCGGCGAGCGTCGGCGCCGTTATGGTGCCGTTAACGATCTCGCCGTTCTGGGTGAGCGCGCGGTAGCGGAAGTTCGGCAACGTGCACCTGTCAGCGGGTGGTGGTGACGCGGAGGATTTCCGCGGGCGAGGTCAGCCCCGCGCGGCATTTGGCGATACCGTCATCGAGCATCGTGGTCATGCCGTTCCTGATCGCGGTCTGGTCGATCTTCAGGCCGTCGGTGCGCTCGCCGATCAATTCGCGCAGCTCATTGTCGAGCTCGAGCAGCTCGAAAACACCAAGCCGGCCGCGATAGCCGGTGCCGCTGCAGCGCTCGCAGCCGCAGGGTGCATGCAACGTCTCGCCCGCCTTGAACCCGAGCGTCGCAAGGCGGGGGTCGTCGGCGAGGTCGGCCGCGCTCAACTGCTTCGGCGTCTTGCAGCGCTCGCAGAGCTGGCGCACCAGGCGCTGGGCGATCACGGCCCGCAAAGTCGAGCGCAGCAGGTAACCCTCGAGGCCAAGGTCGAGCAGGCGCGGCACCGCGGCCGCCGCGGTTTCAGTGTGCAAGGTGGTCAGCACCAGATGGCCAGTCAGCGCAGCATGCACCGCGACATGGGCGGTCTCGGAATCGCGGACTTCGCCGACCATGATGACGTCGGGGTCCTGGCGGACGAAGGAGCGCAAGGCGTTGGCGAAGGTCAGCCCGATCGCGGGCTTGACCTGGGACTGGTTGATCCCGGGGATCTCGTATTCGACCGGGTCCTCGATGGTGAGGATCTTCCGGCTCGGCTCGTTGAGGATCGACAGGATGGTCGCGAGCGTGGTGGTCTTGCCGCTGCCGGTCGGTCCGGTGATGACGATCATGCCATGCGGCAGCTTGATCAGCCGCTTGAGCTTGGCCTCGTCGGCGGCGGAAAAGCCGAGCTTGTCGGTGATCAAAAGCCCGCGGTCCTTGGGCAGGATGCGGATGACGGCGGATTCGCCGGCTTGCGTCGGCATGATGGCGACGCGGATATCGATGTCGGCGCGTCCTGCCTTGATGCGGGCCGCACCGTCCTGCGGCAGCCTCCGCTCGGCGATGTTGAGGCTTGCGATGATCTTGATGCGGGAAATCACCGCCTGTGGCAGCACGCCAGCGGGCGCTGCGACCGGGCGCAACAGGCCGTCGATGCGCAAGCGAACGACGAGGCCGGTCGTGAATGGCTCGATGTGGATGTCGCTGGCGCGCAGCTCCACAGCCTTTTCCAGGAGGTCGTTCACCGCGCGGACCACTGGCGCACCGCTCGCGAGGTCCCGCAGGCTCTCGATGTCGTCTTCGCGCAGCTGGGAAAAGCCGTCGGCATCGGCTCTTGCCTCGGCGCTGTCCTCGGCCAGGCGCTGGTCGAGGGCCGTGCCGAGATCATCAAAGGCGGCGATCCTGACGGCGATCTCCGGCCCAAGCACGATTTCAGCGGCGCGAAGCGCGGCGAGGTCGGCCGGGTCGGCCATCGCCAGCGCCATGCCGTCATCGGTACGGAACGGGAATACCAGCGTCTCGCGCAGGAAACGGGGCGAGAACGACGCCGCAAGCGACGTCGCCTGCAGCATGTCCTGCAGCGAGATGCGCGTGAGCTTGTAGAAACGGGCGATCTCGTCGGCCAGGTCGTTCGGCGAGAGCTCGGTCAGCTCCCACAATTTGCCATTGGTGACGGGCTGCCCACTGCGCTGGCTGTTGCCTTGCGATTGATCAGACGCTTCCGAGCCAGGCTTCAGGTGTCCGGCGCGGCGAAGGTGCTCCACGAACTGCGATGACTGCGGACCGGTCATGCGTCCTTCGCGCCTTTTCCATGGAATGAGCGGGTTGCGGCGGGGCGTCCAGGTCCTCAGCCTGCGTAGGGTTATCGGTCCGGAATATGACACCCGTACGAAGCTGGCCGCCCCCCGGCCGCCGCTTATGACAAAGCTGTCATCAAGTCATCAAACAGCACCGGTAAGTAAGCTCCCATGGCGACGTTGCGTGAGCGCTGGGCCTGCCCGGGCCCTCGCGCGCGCAATTGCCTATGGTTATCAGTATCAAAAGTTGGATCGGCAATATCATGGTGCGCGTCGGCAATCAGGGCCGATCCCGGGCAGCCGCACGCGGCTTTGGCGCGATTTCGATTGCGCTCTTTCTCGTCAGCATCCTGACGTCCTGCAACCTGGCGACGGTGGGCGGCTCGACGGCGCCTTCCGATATCGACGTGCTCGACAAGGTGCGTTCGACCGACATCATGCCCCGCCAGCCGGAGATGGTCGGCGGCGGGCAGACCAATGTCGGCCAACGCGCCAAGGCTGCGGTTTATGAAGGGACCGAGGTCACGGATGTCGGCGATTCCCGGCTCGTGACCCAGCCCGCCTCGGGCGGCTCCGGCTATGATCTCAACTTCGAGAACACGCCGGTGGCGACCGTCGCCAAGGTCGTGCTCGGCGATATCCTGCAAACCGGCTACAGCATCGATCCGCGCGTCCAGGGCACCGTCAGCCTGGTGTCAGTGCGGCCGGTGGCCAAGTCCGACATCGTATTCGTGCTCGAAAGCGCCTTGCGCCTCTCCGGCGTGGTGCTGCTGAAGGATCCCGCCGGGTACAAGCTGACGCCGCTTGGCGATGCGGTCGGCGCGGGCCGCGTCGATGCCGCAGCCGCGTCTCCCGAGCCGGGCTACGGTGTCTCGGTGGTGCCACTACAATATGTATCGGCGCAGACCATCCTGAAGCTGATGGATTCCTTCGCCACCAAGCCGGGCAGCGTTCGCGCCGATCCGACCCGCAACATTCTGCTGATCCAGGGCACCGGCGCCGAGCGCCGCACCGCGGTCGACACCGCGCTCTCCTTCGACGTCGACTGGATGCGCGGCCAGTCGGTCGGCATCTATCCGGTTTCCTGCAGCGCGCCCGAGCCGATCATCGCGGAACTGGAAAAGATCATGGATTCAGGCGACTCCGGCCTCAGCTCCAATCTCGTGAAATTCCAGCCGATGAGCCGCCTCAACGCCATTCTGGTGGTCAGCCGCAAGCCCGCTTTGTTGCACACGGCCCAGACCTGGATCAGGCGGCTGGATCAGGCCGACACCGCCCGCACCAGCGTCCATGTCTATCGCGTGAAATATGGCGAGGCGCGCCAGATTTCGAAGGTGCTTACCGATATGTTCATCGGCGGCTCATCATCATCGCTCGACAGCTCCGACAATCAGGTCGCGCCGGGATCGGGCCTGAGTTCGACCTCGAGCGTGGCCGATCGTCTGTCGCTGAACTCGAACTCATCCAACGGGTCGGCGTCCGCTAACGGCTTCGCCTCGCGGGGAGCGTCCACGAGCGGGGGCGCCTCGCCCTTCGGCGCGCTGCAGCAGAACTCGGGGACAGGGGCGGGCAATAACGGCACCAACAGCGGCACCGGCACCAATTCCAGTGCCCTCGACGCTCGGACAAGCGGCACGAACGGTCAGCCGATCATGCAGAACGTCCGCATCACCCCGGATGTCGTCAACAACGAGCTCCTGATCTATGCCGATCAGGCCAACTACAAGATCATCGAGGCGACGCTCGACCAGGTGGACCGGCCGTCGCTGCAGGTCGCCATCGATGCCACCATCGCCGAGGTCACGCTGACCAATGAGCTCTCCTACGGTGTGCAGTTCTATCTTCAGAAGACCGGCGTCGGCTCACTGCTGAATACGCAATCGACTTCGGCCCCGACCTCGACCACCACGACCTCGACCGATAGCACCGGCAACTCGGTCGTCAGCACGGCGACCAGCGCCCTGATCAATCGCGCCTTCCCCGGCTTCAACCTTCTGCTCGGATCGGAAGTCAATCCGCATCTCATTCTGGATGCACTGCATACGGTGACCTCGGTCAAGGTGCTGTCGAATCCGTCGCTGGTCGTGATCAACAACCAGGTGGCGACGCTCCAAGTCGGCGACGTCGTGCCGGTATCGACCGGCAGCGCCACGGTACTGACCACGAGCAACACGGTGGTCAACACCATCGACTATCGCAACACTGGCATCATCCTGCGCGTCTCGCCGCGCATCAGCATCAACGGCACGGTCCGGCTCGAAGTCGAACAGGAGATTAGCAACGTCACGCCGACTACCGCGGCAAGCCTCACGCCGACGGTCTCTGAGCGGCGGGTGAAGAGTTCGATTTCGGTTGCGAACGGCCAAACGGTGCTGCTTGCCGGGCTGATCAGCGAGAATCAGGACGGCACCCGCAACGGCGTTCCCCTGCTGGACGAGATCAAGGGACTGGGCGACGCCTTCTCGCATCAGGACAAGAAGGGAACCCGCACCGAATTGATCATCTTCATTCGGCCCCAGATTATTCGCGACGGCACCGATGCGCATCACGTCGCCGAAGAGCTGCGGTCGAAACTGCGCGGCAGCGTCGGAGCGAGCACCGATGATCTCACCATCCACACCGTGCATTGAGCGGAGTCGCGCGCGTCGCGCCGTCGCTTCCGTACTGACGCTGTTCGCCTGCCTCGCGCTGTCGCTGTCCTCTGCGCGGGCCGATGCGGTGGGAAGTGCGAATGCGGCTTACGCGCGGGGCGACTATATCGGCGCAGTTAAAATCCTGACGCCGCTGGCGCTGCACGGTAACGCCCGCGCGCAGGCCTTTCTCGGATTCATGTATGAGAATGGCTACGGCGCGCCGCAGGCCTATGCCGCGGCGGCGGACTTCTACGTCCAGGCTGCGATCTCCGGCAATCCATTTGGCCAGGCCATGCTCGGTCTGATGTACGACAAGGGCCATGGCGTGCCGCAGGATTTTGTGCTCGCCTATAAATGGCTCAATCTCGCCGCCTCCCGGGCCCCGCGGCACGACCGCGACTATTTCCTGCGCCTGCGCAACGCGGTGGCCTCGAAGATGTCCCCGGCGCAGATCGCGCAAGGCCAATATCTCGCGCTGTGCTGGGCGCCGGGATTACCATAGAGCATGATTCGGAAAAGTGTGAAGCGGTTTTCCGAAATGATCATGCTCAATCAGAGAGCTAAAGCGCGATGACGATTCATCGCGCTTTAGGCGAGCACGTTCTTCACAGCAATTTCCTCTGACCGATCAGTTGCCGCAGACGCGTCATGCCCGTGTCAAGCGGGCGCAACATCGCTCGCATTAGATCAGTGCCGGTCGGCGAAAAATTTGCGTATTTCGCAAGATCTGCGCCGACGATCAGGAGAGCGCGACGAAACTATTGAAGGCATTTTCCGGCGCGACAGCGCTAGGTTTGCTGCTTCTCGGCGTCACCACGCAATCGGCGTCCGCCGCATGCCAGTTGAATTCCTCCGGCGGCAAGGTCAAGCGGGTGGTCAACATCGTTTTCGACAATGTGCATCTGCGGCGGGACAATCCCAACGTTCCCTCACACATGGAGCAGATGCCGAACCTCTTCAATTTCCTGCATGACAACGGTGTCATCAGCGGCAATCACCACGATCCGCTGATCTCCCACACCGCGCACGATATCGACACCGCGCTGACCGGCGTCTATGGCGACCGCAACGGCATTCCGGTCGCCAACAGTTACGGCTATTTCAAGCCGGACGGCAGCGTCGGCTTCAACTCCTCCTTCCTGTACTGGACCGCGGTGGCCGCTGACGGCAAGCCGCAGATGCTCGACGAATTCGGCAAGACCGCGCCGGCTCCGTGGGTGGCGTACACCCGTGCCGGCTGCGATGTCGGCGCCTTCTCGGTCGCCAATATCGAGTTCGAGCGGCTGCCCGACGACATGACCACCTTCTATGGTGCGGGCTCCACGGTCGACACCGCGGTGCGGGGCGAGCTCGCCTCCTCCGATCCGGCGACACAGCTGTCGCAGCTCCTGGCCGATCGTGCGGAGATGAAGCTGTTGCACATGCTCACGGCCAGCCCAGCGCGCGCGCCGACGCTCACGATGTTCGGCAATGACAACTACTTCTTCGAGACCGTCAGCAAGCCGCCGGCGACCGCGTGCCAGCAGCAGTCGGACTGCGTGTTCGTGGGCCCGAGCTTCGCTTGGAACCATGGCGACTACCAGCAGGAGATCACCCGGACCTGGGTGGCGATCGCGGGTCCCGGCGTGCAGCGGCTTGGACGCGATGACGCCGTGTTCACCGATCATGCCGACGTGCGGCCGACGATCGTGGCACTGCTCGGCCTGAAGGACGACTATGTGCATGAAGGCCGCGTCGTGGCGGAGTGGATGCAGCCGCAGGCGTTGCCGTCAGGCATTGCCAAAGCGCAGGCGAACTTCACCGAACTTGCGACCGTCTTCAAGCAGCTGGACGCGCCGGTCGGCGATCTCGGCCGTGCCAGCCTGGTCTGGGCGAACAAGTCCATCACCGGCACCAACCAGACCTATCTCGCCTATCTCAAGCAGATGGACGGCATCATTCAGCAACGCCAGGACCTTGCGTTCAAGATCAAGAACACGCTCCACGCCGCCGCGTTCGCGGGTCAGCCCGTCGATCTTGGCACAGTGGACAGCCTTGGCAATCAGGCGCAGGACCTGATCAACAAGGTCAACACTCTCGCCGAGGGCGCCAGCAACTAAAGCCGGACCTGAACGACGCTCGCAACCAGCAAGCCCGCCGGCCACGAGCCGGCCGGCTTTTTGCTTCGATATTGCGTTACCGCGAGCTCTTCATCCCCTGATCGCCCCCAGCAGCTCGTCCGGCCGCTCCGACATCATCATGTGCCCCGCGCCGGCGAGCACCACCGTGCGGGCATTGGGAATCGCCGCTGCCAGTGCTTTGCCGGCTTTTGCCGGCGTCATCATGTCACGCTCGCCGAGGATCACCGTGGTCGGTACCTTCACCTTGGCGGCGGACGCCAGCGAATCCGCGTAGGCGTTGCACGCGGCCAGATCAGAATGCAGCACGCCGGGCGCGCAGTGCTGGAGCGTCCGCTGTGCGCTGCCATGCATCCAGAGCCCCGGCGCGAGGCTGCCGCCGAGCTCAGCGGAAAAGCCGAGGCCCCAGATCGAGACCATGTCGATGGCGGCCGGGTCATTGGCTTCGGCTGCCTTCAACAGGTCGGGGCCGACGGTCATGGTCGCCGCAGTGCCGATCAGGCTGAGCGCCGAGACCTTGTCGGGATGGCGCGCCGCGGTCTCCAGCGCGATCAGCGAGCCCATGGAGTGGCCGATCAGATGCGCCTTGCTCGCGTTCGTCGCATTCAGCAGTGCTGCGACCCAGTCGGCCATCTCGGCGATGCTATGAAGCGCGGGGCCGGCCGAGCGGCCGTGGCCGGGCAGATCGGGTGCCAGCACCGAAAAGCCGTTATGCGCAAACCAGCGGCTGTGCAGCGCCCAGGTCGTGTGATCGAAGCCGGCGCCATGGACAAGGACGACCGCGGGCAGGGATGCTTCGAAGGCGCGGCCGCCAGTCGCAACAAAAGCCTGCTTGCCGTTCACCTGGAAATTCATGAGCATCAAACCTTTTGCGAGGCGCGCAGCGCGGATGAGAGATCATCGATGATGTCCTGGGCGGCTTCGATGCCGACCGAGAGCCGCACCAGCTCCTCGCCGATGCCGGCGGCTTTCAACTGCTCGGCATCCATCTGCTGATGCGTTGTCGAGGCGGGATGAATCACCAGCGTCTTGGCGTCGCCGACATTGGCGAGATGGCTGATCAGGCGCAGCGACTCGATGAATTTGCGGCCTGCCGCGCGGCCGCCCTTGATGCCGAAGCTGACGATCGAGCCCGCGCCGCGCGGCAGCAGGCGCTTCGCCAGCTGATAATCCGGGTGGTCCTCGAGCGAGGGATGCAGCACCCATTCGACCGCCTTGTTGCTCTTGAGGGCCGCAAGCACGGCATGGGTGTTTTGCACATGGCGGTCCATGCGTACCGGCAGGGTTTCGATGCCTTGGAGCAATTGGAACGCATTGGTCGGTGAGATGCAGGCGCCGAAGTCGCGCAAGCCTTCGGTGCGCGCGCGCATGATGAACGCTGCTGTGCCGAACTGCTCGTCAAAGACGATGCCGTGGTAGCCGGCATAGGGCTCGGTCAGCACCGCGAATTTCTCCGAGGCGCGCCAGTCGAAGCGGCCGCCATCGACGATGGCGCCCCCGATAGCGATGCCGTGGCCTCCCAGCCACTTGGTCGCGGAGTGCATGACGATGTCGGCGCCATGGTCGATTGGGCGATTGAGATAGGGGGTGGCAAAGGTGTTGTCGATCAGGAGCGGAATTTTTGCCTCATGCGCGATGTCGGCGATCACCGGTGTATCGAGCACTTCGAGGCCAGGATTGCCAATGGTCTCGGCAATCACGAGCCGCGTGTTCGGCCGGATCGCGGCACGGAAGGCCTCGTGGTCGCGCGGCTTCACGAATGTGGTGGTGATGCCGAAGCGCGGCAGCGTATGCGCCAAAAGATTGATGGTGCCGCCATAGAGCGAGGCGGAGGCGACGATGTGATCGCCGGCGCTAAGCAAGGTTGCGATGGAGAGATGCATCGCGGCCATACCGCTCGCGGTGCAGATGGCGCCGACCCCGTTTTCCAGTGCCGCCAGCCGCTCCTCGAGCACGGCGGTGGTGGGATTGGAGATGCGGGTATAGATGTGGCCGGCACGTTCGAGATTGAACAGCGCCGCCGCATGCTCGGAGTCCTGGAACACATAGGACGTCGTCTGGTAGATGGGCACCGCGCGGGCGCCGGTCGCGGGATCCGGATGCTGGCCCGCATGCAGGCTCAGAGTTTCGAACGCAGGTGGCTTTGGCGCGGGCATTTTGGACTCGCTGACGGGCCGGGGGGCGTTATGTGCCTGTTGTGACATAAATCGCGGTGGGGCGGCAGCCCTTCCGGTGCCTGCAAACGGGTGGGCCGCAGCAAGCGGCCGGCAAATTATGGTTAATCAATGCTCGCAATTAGCGAAAGTTTTAAGGACCTGACCTTCACGCGCGTCCATCCGCTTGCGCTACAAGTCGACCAGCTCGGACAGGGGATTGCACGATGGCGGCTGTTGTCGGTCAGCTGGCGGAATCGATGGGGCGGCTTCTGGTCGTCGAAGGTGATCTGGTGCAGCGCACCGTGATCGGCAGGATCGGCGCGAACCTCGGCTACGACACCGCCTTTGCATCTTCCTTCGAGGCGGCGGCGGGGCTTCTCCGCCACGAGTCCTTCGATGTCATGACGCTTGATTTGTCGCTTGGCACACGCGACGGGATTGAGCTGCTCCGGCTTGCGGCCGATCTCGGCCTCCACACCATGCAGATCGTGATCATCAGCTCCTGCGACGAGCGTGTCCTGAACTCGGCCAAGAGGGTTGCGGACGGATTCGGGCTGCCGCTGAATGGATGCATGACCAAGCCGCTCAATCTCGACCGTCTCAAGGAGGCGCTACATCTGCCGCGGGCGAAGAGGATCGCTGGCAGCAGCGATGCGCCCTCGCTTGACCTCACGCGGGAAAGCATTGTGGCTGCGCTGGCTCGAAAGGAATTTCCGTGGAGTTCCAGCCGAAGGTGGAGCTTTGCTCCGGAAAGGTCGTCGGAGCCGAGGCGCTTGCCCGCTGGCGGTCTTCCGAATTGGGTCTGGTTTCGCCGGCCGTCTTCATTCCGATGGCCGAGCAATTCGGCCTCATGCCGGAACTGACCGATCATATTCTCTCGCTCGCGATCACAACGGGCCGAAGGCTGGTCGAAAGACACCCGGGCTTTACCATCGCCGTCAACATTTCCGCTTCGCTGATGTCCGACCTGTCCTTGCCCGACGGATCGAGGACATCCTGCGCAAGGAGGCGATGCCAGCCAGTTCCTTGATCGCCGAAATCACCGAGAGCGCCGCGATGTCCGATGTTGAACGGGCGATGGACATCCTGGTCAGGCTGAGGATCAAGAATATCGGGGCCGCGATGGACGATTTCGGCACCGGCTATTCGTCGCTTTCGGCCCTGGCGCGGCTTCCTTTCAGCGAGCTCAAGATTGACCAGTCCTTTGTCAAAGGCTGCGAGGCCGACGATGATATGATGAAGATCATTGACGCCTCCGTCGCGCTCGCCCGGGCCTTCAGCATGAAAGTCGTCGTCGAAGGCGTCGACAATCTGCAGACCCTTGCGAGGGTGCAGCGCGCTGGCTGCGACATCGGTCAGGGCTATGTTTTCGCGAGGTCCCTGACGCCCGAATACGCCGAGGACTGGATCGCTCATCATAATTCATCGATCGCCGGCCAGTATCTGAGAACCGGTGCGATGCCGATGGGAGCAAGCCATGGCTGAAGCAGCCGCGGTCCGGCAAAGAGCGCCTCGCGCGATAGGGGTGGTTTAGCGCACCGCGATCACAGCCTTGTGGGGACTCACGTAGAATTACGTGATGCAAAATTTCGACAGCGAAGTCCTCGCCGAATTTCCACCTTTTTAACGGTCACGCGCGCTGAATAGTCGCCGCTTTCCGACGATCGCCTTGAGTCGACTCGGCGACCTTTGAGAACCGCTGGGATTGCAAAAAATGTCTGTCATTGAAGCCGAGCCTCAGGAATCGCTCATCTCCGAGCTTGAAGCTGCCGTGCGCAGCGGCTCTTCGGAGACGCGCGTCAACAAGCTCCGTCAGGTCACCACTCTCTTTCTTGCCGGTTCAGCCTCGCTGACGGACGAGCAGGTGAAGGTCTTCGACGATGTCCTGTGCCGGTTGATGGCCAGAATCGAGACCAAGGCGCTGGCTGAACTTGGCCAGTGCCTGGCTCCCATCGACAACGCACCGGTCGAGACCATCAAGCGGCTGGCTTGGAATGAGGCGATTTCGGTGTCCGGACCGGTGCTGACGGAATCCAAGCGCCTGACGACGACCGATCTGACGGAGATCGCCCAGGTGCGCGGTCAGGAGCATCTGGTCGCGATCTCGAGACGCGAGGGCCTGGAAACTGCGGTCACGGACGTGCTGCTCGAACGCGGTGACCGGCGGGTGATCCACACCTTGGCCCAGAATGCTGGCGCACGGTTTTCAGACACCGGCTATTCCGTTTTGGTCGAGAAAGCGAATGGAGACGACATTCTCTCCGAGGCCGTCGGTTCCCGGCGCGACATTCCCGTCCGTCTGCTGCGCGACCTGCTCGCGCGTGCCACCGAGGCGGTACGAGCAAAGCTCCTCGCGCTGATCCCGCCACAGCAGCGCGAGCAGCTCACGCAAATCCTGGCCGAGATATCGACGGCAATCAGCGGGGCGACCAAGGACATCAGGTATGAGAATGCCGAAAGGCCATCCAAAGCCTGCAGAAGGCGAGGCGCCTCAATGACGAGACGCTCGGCAACTTCGCCGCCGCCGGTCAAATGCCGCAGGTGATCGTCGGAGTTGCCGTCCTGACCTCATCCAAGATCGACGTCATCGCGGAGATCATGACAGGCGTCCGTAACGATGCCGTGCTCGTTCCCTGCAGGGCGGCCGGTCTCAGCTGGCCAACGACCGAAGCCATCCTGCGCAATCGCAAGCGACCGAAACAGGTCTCGGCCGAAGTGCTCAATCTGGCGAAGAACGACTATCAGCGATTGTCTCTTGAGACGGCGCAAAAGACGTTGCGCTTCCTCCAAGTCCGCGCTGTCGTCAAGTAACGAAAAGCGCCCGCCGCCCGCGCCTGGAGAACGCGCGGACGGCGGGATCGAGTCGCCAATGGATCGGGCCGATCAGCCGATCGGCATGGCGACGAAGTGGGTGTTATCGGCGGTCTTCACCTGCATCAGCACCTGGTGCTTGCCTTGGCTCTTGGCATCCCTCAGCGCCTTGCGCAGCTCACCGACGTTGGAGACGCTCTGCCCGCCCACGGAGAGGATCACGTCACCGGACTGGAAGCCATGCTCGGCGGCCGGTCCGTCGGGATCGACGTTGGTGACCACGACGCCCTTGGCTCCCGCGCCCGCGACTTCACCGGCCGGCGCGACCGAGAGGCCGAGGTGCGGGGTCGCCGCAGAACCTTCTTCCTCGTTGCCGGCGTTCGCCTCGCGATGGTTCGGCATGGTCGCAAGCGTCACGTCGAAGGTCTTCGACTCGCCCTTGCGGAGCACGTCGAGCTTGACCGTGGAGCCCGGGCTCATGGCCGAGATCTCCCGGGCCAGCTGGCCAGAGTCCTTGATCGCGTTGCCGTTGACCGCGGTGATGACGTCGCCCGCCTGGATGCCGGCCTTGGCCGCCGGCGTATCCGCCTGTGCCTCATCAACCAACGCGCCTTCCGCCTTCTTCATTCCCAGGCTCTCGGCAATGCCCGGTGTGACCGGCTGCACCTGCACGCCGATATAGGCGCGGGTCACCGAGCCATGGTCCTTGAGCTGCGCGACCACGTTCTTGACGGTCGCGGCCGGAATGTCGAAGCCGATGCCGACCGAGCCGCCGGACGGCGAATAGATCGCCGTGTTGACACCGATGACGTTGCCATTGGTGTCGAAGGTCGGACCACCCGAGTTGCCCTTGTTGATGGGCGCGTCGATCTGGATGTAGCTGTCATACGGACCGGAGCCGATGTCGCGGCCTTCCGCCGAGATGATGCCGGCGGTCACGGTGCCGCCGAGGCCGTAGGGATTGCCGACCGCGACCACCCAGTCACCGATGCGCGGTGTCTGGTCCTCGAAATTGACATAGGCAAAATTCTTGCCCTTGCCGTCGACCTTGATCAGCGCGAGATCCGTCTTCGGGTCGGTCCCGATGACCTTGGCGGTGTAGATGGCGCCGTCATCGGTCGTCACCTGCACCGAGGAGGCGTGGTCGACAACGTGGTTGTTGGTCACCGCATAACCGTCAGCGGAAATGAAGAAGCCGGAGCCGAGACCCGTGATTTCGCGGTGCGGCGTCATCCGCATGCGCGGGCCGTTCTCACCGTATTGATGGAAGAACTTCTCGAACGGCGTGCCGGCAAAGGGCGAGCCGTCTTGCTCGCTGCTCTGTCCTTCATCTCCGGAGATGGCGTTGGCGTCCATCTTTACGCGTACGGAGATCACTGCGGGCTTCACCTTGGCGACGAGATCGGCAAAGCCGGTCGGGCCCTGCTGTGCACTCTGGATTGCGGCATGGGCAGGCGTGGCAAGGTGGTTCCCGGTGAGCGGGCCGCCCAGCATCAAGGCCGAGCCGAGCACGGCGACCGAGCCGAGCAGCGCCAAGCGCCGCGTCGATAGAATCTTGCGAATGGAACGTGCGTTATCTGTCATTGACTTGCATCTCCGAAATGGGGTGAGGCCCGTTGGCCTTGTTCGGAGAGTTAACGCACGCGGCCTTACCGCGGCCTGTCGGGTCGATTAAACTATGCTTGCCGCGGAATTAATTCGCATTAATGGTCGCGAAGACCTGCGACCGCACGCCGCAGGCGGTTGCTGCGATCAGAAATCCAGCGGCGCGTTGTCGACGACTTCCTTCATCACAAAGAAGGTACGCGTCTGCCGCACGCCGGGCAGCGCGATCAGCTGCTCGCCATGGATGCGGTTGAAGCCCTCCATGTCGCCGACGCGGATCTTGAGGAAGTAGTCGAAATCGCCGGCCACGAGATGGCAGTCGAGCACGAATTTCAATTTTGCCACCGCCCGCTCGAAGGTTGCAAAACTCTCCGGCGTGGAGCGATCGAGCACGACGCCGACCATCACCAGCGCGCCCTTGCCGACCTTGCGCGGTGCGATCATCGCGCGCGCCTCGGTGATGAAACCATCCTCGAACAGGCGCTGGGTCCGGCGATGACAGGTGGCGGGGCTCACGCCGGCCAGCTCGGCCAGTTCCGCGTTGCTGAGCCGGGCGTTTTTCTGCAGCAAACGCAGCATCTTAACGTCGATGCGATCGAGGTCTTCGATCGGTATGGAAGAATCTTTCACTTTTATGGTCATAATCGAAAGAAATAATAGCATAATTCTCAGCTTGCGCAACGGATGCGCTATTGCCTGACTGAATTTGAGAGCACCTTTCTGATGCTTGATGGTACAGCTGGCGCCAGCAACCACATCATTCGGAGCAGCCAGCATGCTGGAAAAATTCGCGCGCTATCCGCTCACCTTTGGACCCACCCATATCGAGAAGCTGGACCGGCTCTCGCGCCATCTCGGCGGCAAGGTCGAGCTTTATGCCAAGCGCGAGGACTGCAACTCCGGCCTTGCTTTTGGCGGCAACAAGCTGCGCAAGCTCGAATACATCATTCCCGACGCCATCGCCTCCAATGCCGACACGCTGGTGTCGATCGGGGGCGTGCAGTCCAACCACACCCGCATGGTCGCGGCCGTCGCCGCCAAGCTCGGCATGAAGTGTCGGCTGGTGCAGGAAGCCTGGGTTCCGCATGAGGACGCGGTTTATGACCGTGTCGGCAACATCCTGCTCAGCCGCATCATGGGTGCGGACGTACGGCTGGTCGAGGACGGTTTTGACATCGGCATCCGCAGGAGCTGGGAAGAGGCGATCGAGGAGGTGAAGGCTGCGGGCGGCAAGCCTTATGCGATTCCCGCCGGCGCTTCGGTGCACAAATTCGGTGGCCTCGGCTATGTCGGCTTCGCCGAAGAAGTGCGTGCGCAGGAGAAGGAGCTCGGCTTCAAGTTCGACTACATCGTGGTCTGCACGGTGACCGGCTCGACCCATGCCGGCATGACGGTCGGGTTCGCCGCTGACGGGCGCGCGCGGCGCGTGATCGGGATCGACGGCTCGTTTACTCCGAAGCAGACCAAGGCGCAGGTGCTCGACATCGCGCGCAACACCGCGAAGCTAGTCGAACTCGGCCGCGAGATCGAGGATGACGATGTGGTGCTGGTCGAGGATTACGCCTATCCCGCCTACGGCGTTCCCTCCGACGAGACCAAGGAGGCCATTCGCCTCTGCGCCCGGCTGGAAGGCATGATCACTGACCCGGTCTATGAGGGCAAATCCATGCAGGGCATGATGGACCTGGTGAAGAAGGGCTATTTTCCGGCCGGCTCCAAGGTGCTCTACGCCCATCTCGGCGGCGCGCCGGCGATCAACGGCTATGCGTATACGTTCCGGAACGGCTAACCTCGCCGTCGAACCTGACGGCTATCGGTGTTGGCACTGATCATTGCTGTTTTTCTGTAACGCCCTCCTGCGCTAATCTGTTGGCACGCTAGCTGCGTGGGCGGACGGGCACAGGAGAGGTGGATGAAAAAGGAAGAGGCCGAAGCAGTCCTTGGTCACGAAGACGTCGGGCCGATCGAGAACTACCTCCATTTGATTTCGACAGAAGAGCACGTCCCGACTTACGCGATCGGGATGTGTCTCATCCGGATGGAGGAGGCAGCTCCTCCGCTGCGTGCCATTCTTGCGAGAGCCGCAAACGGCGAGCGGCTGTCCGAGGAGCAGCGCATGCTGCTGCTCCGCGGCGTGTACATTCTGGGCGGTGCGCGCGACATCCAATCGTGCGAGCCTCTGCTGCGCCTGTTGCGTTTGCCCCAAGATGAGCTCGATGATCTGCTCGGAGATGCTCTCACAGAAGGTATGCCGCGCATCATCGCTGGTGTATTCGATGGAAATGTCGAGGCCTTGTTCGCGCTCGTTGCTGACCGCTCCGCCGACCCGTTTGCCCGAGAGGCGGCGCTGGATGCTGCGATTTTCCTGACCTGGATCGGGAGCATCGAACGTGATCGGCTGACGCGTCTTCTCGAACGGTTTTACGAGGAAAGGCTTGCCGAAGATGACGATCCGGTGTGGGAAAGCTGGGTAAGAGCGATCGCGCTGCTTGGCCTGCGCAACATGGTTGGGCTGGTCCACCGCGGATGGAACGACGGCCGCATCCTGGACTGGGCCATCGGTCGCGAGGAATTCGAGGAAATCCTCGCCGAGGCCGAGCAGCGGCCAGGCGACGTTTCGCGCATGGAGGAGTTCGGTCTCGGTTATATCGAGGACGTGGCCGAGGCGCTCGCCTGGAGCGACCACCGGAAATTCGATGAGGAAGACGAACTCTCCGACGAGGATATTTTCTATCGCGGCGATCTCGACTTGGCCTGGACACCATCAGAGCCGGTCAGGAACCCATGGCGTGATATTGGACGCAACGATCCCTGCCCGTGCGGAAGTGGCAAGAAATTCAAGAAGTGCTGTCTCGCCAAGCAGGGGTAGAGCGAAGCAAAACCCGGCAGGAAAGCCGGCCGCGAACTTACGCCGTCGCCCGATTCGCGTTGATCACCGCCATCAGCTCCGCCCCATAGTGCTCCAACTTCTTGTCCCCGATGCCGGCAACGCCGCGCAGCTCGGCGAGCGTGGTCGGGCGGGCGGCGGCGATGCCGTCCATTGTGGAATCATGCAGCACGACATAGGCCGGCACGCCGCGTTTGCGTGCGGTCTCGGTCCGCCAGGCCTTCAACGCCGCATAGAGCGCGGGGTCGGCGGTCCTGGTCTGGCCGGGTGAGGCGGGCGCGAGATCGCCGCGCCGTGACTTGGCGCGGATGGCGCGGTTGCGTTTGCCTTCCGCTTCCTCGCGCAGCCACACCTCGGTCTCACCGCGCAAGACGCCGCGGGCCGAATCGGTCAGTCTCAACGCGCCATAGGCCTCGTTATCGGCGCGCAAGTGCCCCATCGCGATCAGCTGCCGGAGGACCACGCGCCACTGCTTCTCGTTGAGCTCGCGGCCGACGCCGAACACCGAGAGCTTGTCATGGCCGAATTGCTGCACCTTCTCGGTCAGGCGCCCGACCAGCACATCGAACACATGCATGGCGCCGAAACGCTGTCCGGTGCGATAGACGCAGGACAATAGCTTCTGCGCCAGGATCTTGCCGTCGCGAACGCGCGGCGGCAGGAGGCAGTTGTCGCAATTGCCGCAATTTTCGGAAGCTATTGTCTCGCCGAAATAGGCCAGCAGCCGTGCGCGCCGGCAATTGACGGTTTCGGCGAGTCCGACCAGCGCATCCAGCTTCTGTGCAGAGACGCGCTTGAACGTATCGGGCGCATCCGACTCGTCGATCATGCGCCGCTGCTGCACGATGTCCTGCAGACCGTAAGCCATCCAGGCCGTCGAGGGCTTGCCGTCGCGTCCGGCACGGCCGGTCTCCTGGTAATAGGCCTCGATACTCTTGGGCAAATCGAGATGGGCGACATAGCGCACGTCAGGCTTGTCGATGCCCATGCCGAAGGCGACGGTGGCCACGATCACCACGCCGTCCTCATTGATGAAGCGATCCTGATGCCGCGCGCGAACGCCTGCCTCGAGCCCGGCATGATAGGGCAGGGCGGCGATGCCGGCGTCCTGCAGGGCGAGCGCAACTTCCTCGACGCGGGCGCGCGACAGGCAATAGACGATGCCGGCATCGCCCGCGTGGCGCTCGGCGATGAAGGTCTTGAGCTGGCCGACCGCGTTCTTCTTGTCGATGATCTCGTAGCGGATGTTGGGCCGGTCGAAGCTCGAAACGAATTGTGGCGCATCCTTCAGCGACAGCCGGTCGACGATCTCCTGCCGGGTCAATTCGTCGGCGGTCGCGGTCAGCGCCATCCGCGGCACGTCGGGAAAGCGTTCCGCGAGAACCGACAGCCCGATATATTCGGGACGGAAATCGTGCCCCCATTGCGACACGCAATGCGCCTCGTCGATGGCAAACAGCGCGATGCGCGCCTGTTCCAGCAGGGACAGGCAGCGCGGCGTGAGCAGCCGTTCCGGCGCCACATAGAGCAAATCGATATCACCCGCGATCAGCCGCCGCTCGACTTCAGACGCCTCTTGATAGGTGAGGGTGGAGTTGAGTACGGCAGCATTGACGCCCGCTTCCATAAGGCCGGCGACCTGGTCGCGCATCAGCGCGATCAGCGGTGAGACCACGATGCCGCAGCCTTCGCGGAGCAGCGACGGCAATTGATAGCAGAGCGACTTGCCGCCTCCGGTCGGCATCAGCACCAGGCAGTTGCCGCCAGCGGTGACATGCCGAATGATCTCTTCCTGCGCGCCGCGGAAGGTCGTAAGCCCGAACACGGAGCTGAGGGTCGAGTGGAGGCGATCGGTCTCGGACACGCGTCGGAAGGCTTTGCGAAGGGCGGCAGCAGGGGCTTGCGGATTCCGCTCAATGTAGCGAGCTTCGCGAGCCGCCGCCACCCTCTCGGGAGCGTTTTTGACCGACGTGGACGCTGATGGGCTTATCTGCGCGATTGCCCGAGAAAAGCCAGCCAGTTTCGCAGGATGACATGGGCGACGACGCCTGCGGCAATGTCGCCGCGAAGGGTCAGCCCGGGCAACTCGGCGGCCAGTGTTGGATCGCGCTCGGCCCTGGCGCGCGGTTCAAAGGCGTTGAGATGCGCCTCCGTCGCGGCGTCGAAATAATTTGCTGGAATCGCCGGATAGTCCTCGCGTTCGCCGGCCAGATATCGCGCGAGGTCGCGCATATATTCCCGCTGCAGCGACAGCGCGTCATATTCCGGATGGCCCTGGAAGAAGACGAAGCGGCTTTCGTATTGCTTGGCGAAGATATCGACCCCGGCAGAGTTCGAGCGGGTCAACACCTGGTAGCCGTGCCGCACCAGATCGTTCTCGCGCACCTCGTTGAGCCGGGAATGCGCAACCTTGAGGGGGCCGCGCAGACCGCGGGTCAGCCAATCCTCGCTGACCTTGATGCAGGCCTCGATGCCCGAGCATTTTGCCGGCAGCCGATGCCGTTCGATGCCGTCAAGATGCAGCACCGCCGCATGGGCGGCGAGGCATGACCAGATCGTCGAGCGCGTATTGGTCCTGGCCCAATCGATGATGTCGGTCAGCTCGCGCCACAGGCTCTCCTCCGGCAACGCGCAACCGTTCGGCTCGGCGCCGGTGACGATCAGGCCGTCGATCTTCAGCCGACCGAGCGCGGCGATGTCGGAATAGTCCTTCTCGATATGGGCGCGCGCGGCTGCCGAGCGCTTGACGGACGGCAGCGAAAAGCAGTGGAAGTCGATCCGTGCATTTCCCGCGGCGCCGCTCAAGAGACGCGCGAATTGCCGTTCGGTCGCCTTCAGGGCGCCGTCCGGCATGTTGTTGACAAGCCCGATCGTGAGCTCGGTTCGTTCGCGGCGCTCGAACGCTTCGTGCCCCGGCGCAAGGGCCGGGCTTGCGATCGACTGCTTCTGGTCGAAAAGAACAGGCATCGCGCTACGACCGTCTATTCGGCGGCCTCGAGCCGGCCTTGACCGGCGCAAGCCTTTGCCAGCGCCTGGTCGATATCGTCGATGATATCGGCGACATGCTCGATGCCGACCGAGAGGCGGATGGTCTCGGGGAGGATCCCGGCGGTCCTCTGCTGTTCGCGCGACATCTGCCGATGCGTGGTGGAAGCGGGATGGCAGGCGAGCGACTTGGCGTCGCCGATATTGACCAGGCGCTTGATCAGGTTCAGCGCGTCATAAAAGGCTTTGCCCGCTTCGAGGCCGCCATTGAGTCCGAAGGTGAGCAGCGAAGAGGCGCTGCCGTTGAGATATTTCTGCGCCAGCGCGTAGTAGGGGCTCTCCGGGAAACCGGCGTAATTGACCCAGGCGACGCGCGGGTCGCCGCGCAGGAACTCGGCGACCTTGCGGCCGTTCTCGACATGACGCTCCATGCGGAGCGC
>NZ_DASREO010000109.1:0-37384 GCF_035652035.1 Bradyrhizobium sp. | reverse complement strand
CGACGCGAAGGCCGACAGCAAGCCGCCCTTCATCGCGCTGATGTATCACGGCCGCGACACCGGCGCGTGGGAGATGCCCGAAGAAGAGCTGAGCACCTTCATCGCGGAACGAACCGAGATGATGCGGGCGGGCGACTCGACGCCGATCAACATCAATCTCAGGGACGGCCAGGTGCTGCGCTTTTCCTGCACGGCCTTGCCCGACGGCGGACGCATGCTGAGCTATACGCCGGTCACCGAACTGGTTCGCCACACCGACGATCCGGCCTTGGCCGAATACTACCGGCTGATGCGCAAGAATCGCTTGCGCAATCCGGCGCGAGACTTGCGCGCGGCCGAATGGCGGCGCTAAATAAATCGGATTGATCCAATTCGACGCTGCCGCTTAAATCGAGCGATCATTCCTCTTGGCTCGATAGGCCTATGCCCGACGAACTCCTTATTCGCTCCGTTGCGCGCTCCGACTATGAACAATGGTTGCCGCTGTGGGACGGCTATAACGCCTTCTACGGCCGCTCAGGTTCGACCGCGCTTTCGCTTGATATCACGCGCATGACATGGGCGCGTTTCTTCGATGCCTATGAGCCCGTTCATTGCCTGGTCGCCGAAAGCGGCGGCCGGCTTCTTGGCCTGACGCATTATCTGTTCCACCGCTCGACCACCGCAATCGAACCCGTCTGCTATTTGCAGGATCTCTTCACCGTTGAGGCCGCTCGCGGCAAAGGCGTCGGTGGCGCGCTGATCAAGGAGGTCTATCGAGAGGCGCAACGAGCCGGCGCACCGCGCGTCTACTGGCAGACGCATGAGACCAACCGCACCGCGCAAATGCTTTACGACAAGCTCGCGGAGCGATCCGGCTTCATCGTCTACCGCAAGCTGTTTTGAGGCACGGGTTTCCGGCCAGCGAATTCGAACCAAGGCGTGCACACACAGGTTGTGGATAAGTCTCCCTGTCACGACTGCGTTATAATGCGGGACTAGCCTTCCAATGCGTTTGATCAGGCCCCCCGTCGATGATCATCCGCGCCCCCAGCGGTCCCCGTCAGTCGCCGCGTCTGACCGGGGCCGCACTTTTTTGTGCAGTGTTTCCCGCATGGCTGCACCCGGCGCGTTGCCTTGTGCCCGGGCTTCTTAAGGTGACAATAGCGTTCACCTCACACTGGAAGCACGGGATTGATCCATGGAAATCCGTAACCTCGGCGGCTCAGGCCTGCGCGTCTCGGCGGTCGGTCTTGGCTGCAACAATTTCGGCCAGCGCACGGATCTCGAAACCTCGCGCAAGGTCATTCACAAGGCGATCGATCTCGGCATCACGCTGTTCGATACCGCCGACATCTATGCCGATATGGGCGGCTCCGAAACGGTCCTCGGCGAAGTGCTGGGCGATCGCCGCAAGGACATCGTGCTCGCGACCAAATTCTCAAAACCGATGAGCACCGATGGCACCAAACAAGGCGCCTCGCGCCGCTACATCATGTCCGCCGTTGAAGCCAGCTTGAAGCGACTGAAGACAGACTACATCGATCTCTACCAGCAACACGATTACGACCCGCTGACGCCGATCGACGAAACGTTGCGGGCCCTCGACGATCTGATCCGGCAAGGCAAGGTGCGTTACATCGGCAATTCGAATTTTCCGGCGTGGCGGATCGCCGAAGCCGAGCATGTCGCGCGCGCCATGAATGTCACCCGCTACATCTCATGCCAGGACGAATACAGCCTCGTCGTCCGCGACATCGAAAGGGACCTGTTGCCCTGCGCGCAGGAATACAAACTTGGCTTGCTGCCGTTTTTTCCGCTGGCGAGCGGTCTGTTGACCGGAAAATACCGGCGGGGCCAGGCTGCGCCCGACGACTCGCGGTTCGGCAAGGTGCCGCGATTGCGCGATCGCTACGTCACGCCGCGCAACGAGGAGATCGTCGAAAAGCTGGAAGCCCTTGCGCAGGCGCGCGGCCACTCGATGCTCGAACTCGCCTTCTCCTGGCTTGCTTCGCGGCCGCAGGTGGCGAGCGTGATCGCCGGCGCCACGCGCGTCGAGCAGGTCGAGCAGAACGCCAAGGCGATTACCTGGCGCCTCTCCGCCGACGACATGGCGGAGATCGAAAAGATTACGAAGGGATGATTTTCCTTCGTCGTCCCCGCGAAAGCGGGGACCCATACGCCGCGGCTTCTCTATTGAAGCGGGATGCCTGACATGCCCCGTGAATACTAAAGCCGGTGGTTATGGGTCCCGGCTCGCGCTTGCTCCGCTCGCTTGGCCGGTACGACGATGTGTTACCCCACGAGCCCCTGCATCGGCTTCACCTGCGCACTGTCGGGGAACACGTTCTTCGCCAGCACGGTTTCGCCGATGCCGAGATGATCGCGCAGGATGCCCTTAAGAGCCGCGCGCAGATCCGTGGTCGGCGCGAGGTCGCGGCCCTCGTAGAGATTGGCGCTCTTCAGTCCCGGCCAGTCCGCAATCACCCGTCCGCCTTTCACCGCGCCGCCGGCAAGAAGAGCGATCGTGCCATTGCCGTGATCGGTACCTTCGGTGCCGTTGATCCGCGCGGTGCGGCCGAATTCCGTTGCGACCACCACGACGGTGTCGCGCCACCGCTCGCCAAGGCCGCTCTGGAATTCGCCGAGCGCGCCGTCGAGGCCCGACAGCAATTGCGCCAGACGCCCGACCGGACCGCCTTCATTGGCGTGGGTATCCCAGCCGTCGAAGGCCAGCGCGGCGATGCGCGGGCCGTCGTCGGCCGCCATCACCTTGGTGGCGCCGCGCGCCACCAGCCGCATCGCCGCGACGTTATTGCCGCCGGGCCTTGCCTTCATGTCGTCGCCGAGCGCGGTCTTTTCCAGTTGCAGCCCCTGGGAGAGGGCTGACGCCAGCGCCGGATCGCGATGCTGGTAGAGATCGAGCAGGCGCGCAGCGGTATCGTCGGCGGCTGGCGGCAAGTTCACCGGCGCCCAGCCCACGGTTGGCGCAACGCCTCGCAGCACCAGCGGTGTGGTCGCGCCGACCGCAAGCCCGCTCGTCACATGTTCGCCCTTCGGCAAGCCTTCGAGCGCGCGATTGAGCCAGCCGGATTGCACGCGGCCGGGGCCGGCAAAGCCGCTCTCGAGCACATCCTGGCCGTCGAAATGCGAGCGGTCGCGATAGGGTGTCGACACCGCGTGGATCACGGCCGCCTGCTTCTCGCGATACATGCGCGCGAATTCCGGCATCGATGGATGCAGCGCAAAGAACGAGTCCAGCATGGTCGCGGCGTGCGGACCTTCGGAGGTGAGCGCGATCGAACCATGGAGTCCGGCGTAATCGGGATCGCCGACGGGTGCGACGGTGGCAAGGCCGTCGAGCGCGCCGCGCAGGAGGACAACGATCAGGCGCGGATCGCGACCGTCGGCGGCGCGGGCGAATTTCGGCAAATAGGCCCAGGCGGCAAACGAGGCGCCGCCGAGCAAAAATCCGCGGCGCGATGTGGCCAACCGATTTTCACAGCAGTCCATGGTCGTTTCCATGAGTTATCTCCTCTGGAATTCCGGCGACATCAAAAGCAGCGCCAACGCCTGTTGCCGCGACTCCGCGCGCGCGACGGTCTGCCGCGTCTCCGGCGACGACGCGTCGGCGACCGCAAGCTCGAGCAGATCGCGCGGATCGATGTTGTCGCCGACCTTCGAGGCGACCTCGGCTGCGATATCGAGCCGCAATTTCATGCCTTCCGGCGCGGCCCAGGCCGCATTGGTGTCGGAGAATCCATTCGGCCCGGACGGCGACCACAACGGTTGGCCGAGCGCGTTGAGGCCGCCGAGATAGCGGCTGGGTTCGTCCGGGATATGGCCCAGCAGACGCCCGGTCGCGATCAGATATTCGTAAGGGCTGCGGATCTTGGTCTGCGGCGCCTGCCAGGCCTCGTCGGAATCAACCAGCGCCGTGGCGAGTGCCAGGAGATCGCCGTCGGTCTTGCCGAACACCTCTTGCAGCCGCGCAACCAGCGCTGGCGGCGGATCGTCGGCGACGAAGTGACGGGCGAATTTGGTGGCGACGAATTTTGCCGTGGAAGGATTGCGCGCAATATCGGCAAGCGCCGCTTCGCCTTGCGCGACGCCGGTGTCCTCATAAGTCTTGCCGAGCAGGACCTGCGGTCCCGGCTGATGCGCATTGGCGTTGAAGACGAAGGTGCCGGGCGAGCCAAGCTTGGCTTGCCGGCCGGCAAAGGTCCAGCCGGTGATGATGCGCGCGAGCGAAGTGACGTCGGCCTGCGTGTAGCCGCCGCCGACGCCGAGCGTGTGCAGCTCCATGATCTCGCGCGCGAGATTTTCATTCAGCCCGCGCTTGCGGTTTTGCCCGGCGCGGGAGTCCGGACCGAGCGACTGCTGATTGTCGAGAAAGAACAGCATCGCCGGATGCTGCTCCACCGCCATCAGCATCTCGCTGAAGTGTCCGAACACATGCGGGCGGATCGCTTCGCGCTCGAACGAGCCAGCCCAGATCCGTCCCAACTGTCCTTTCGCGGCCGAGATGCAGAAATGATTGGACCAGAACGCCACCAGGCGTTCGCCGAACCCGCAATCGGCCTGCAGACCGCGTTGCAGGCGCGCCAGCGCCTCGGCGCGAAACGTCTTCTGGATCACGTTGAGTTGCTTGGCGGGCTGCATGGCTTCGCTCGCCTTCAAGGGAACGTAGGTGATCTTTTCCAACGCTTGATTGCCCGTGGATTTTCTTTCCATGGACTTGTCGTCGGGTGCCTTGCCGAGCGCCTCCATCGTGGCCGGCTTTTCCGAGGCCGACATCTCTCCTGTGGATTTGGCCTTCGCGTTTTCCTTCGCGTTTTCTTTGGCGTTTTCCTTATTGGCCTCGCGCTCGGCCTTCACTTCGGCCTGATAGGCAAACGCGGCTTCTGCCAGCGCCGGGGTTGGTTGCAGGCCAGGCATTTCGAGCCGCACAGTTGCGGGACGCTGAAGGTCGGCCTTGACGAAGCCGCGCGGATCGGAGGCCGCGTTGACCAGATCGCCCGCCGCACCGCCGCGGGCGCCAAAGCCGAAACGGTTGAGCGCCATCAGGGCAGCTTGCGGATCGCGGGCCATCGGACTTTTCCCATCATGCTGTTAACGGGCGAAGCAACGCGTATATTACGCTTCACGCGCGATGAACCGGATATGAAAAACGCGGCGAAGTTTCGTTACCGTTCATGACAAATCGTTTAGAAATGGACCCACCGCGCCACGTCGTCTGTTCCCGATGCGGAACGGAATTTTCCTGCACGCAATCCGAAACATGCTGGTGCGCCGAAGAGGCAAAGTTGCCGATGCCGCGCAAGGGCGAGGATTGCCTCTGCCGCGAATGCCTGCGCAAGGCGGCAGCGCAAGTGCAATGACGCCGGCGGCGTCCATCGTGTAATAGCGAAGCGCTATTCGAAGCGGATATTGATTGGTTCGAGCGGGATGCCGGCGACTTTCGTTGTCCAGCGCTGCCCCGCGGCAATTGGCATGGCCAACGTCAAGGTTCCCGTCGAAATGATTTCGCCGGCACCAAGCGGTGGATTGTGCGCGTCATGCGCCGTCAATTCCGCCAGATGGCGCAGCGCGTGCAGAGGACTGTCGAGAACCAGAGCCCCGCTTCCCTCCTGGCTCAACGTACCGTCGCAATAGATTCCAACGGTGAAGGCGGCCAGTTCGAGCAACCACGCGGCCTTGCGTGAGGCGATCTCGTGGCGTGTGCCCACGAGGAGTGCCCCATGGACGCCGTTCGCAGCGACGGTGTCTGAGGCTGCGAATTTCCAGTCCGGAAAAATCGACTGCACCACCTCATAGCCGAGGGCAACCCATGCGATGCAGTCAAGCAGCGCGGTCGCGCTCATGTCGGGCGCGGGCGAGGCGCTCAGACCGAACATGATCTCGGGCTCGATCCGCGGTTCGACGAAGTCGCTGGCGCGAAGAGCCTCGGTGGTTGCGAGATCATGCGTGGTGCGGCTGGTCGTGTAACCCCAGATCGGCGAATCCACGCCGTAGCGCTTCCACATTTCGCGGTTGGTGAAACCGATCTTCCGCCCCGTGATGGTTTCACCGCGCCCTTCGAAGCGGGCGCGGATCAAGGACGTGACGCGATAGGCATCGTCGAGCGACAGGCCGCCTGGCCTCGACGAGAAGGTCTGGATTTGACGATGCTCTGATATGGCGGCGAAGGCCTCGTTGGCCACGGCCTCGAGATTGCGCTCAGTTCCCATCGTGGGCCACCTTAAGGTTCGGATTTTAGCCTTCTCCGCGAGGCAGGCCAAGCATGACGACCATTTGCCGAACCGCAGCTCCGGCCCGTTGGACCGCCCGGACACTTCCGCTCAGAGGCAGTGCGTCGATGCCTTTGTCGGACAAAGCTCGAGCGCGCTGGTCAGTGAGAACAGCACGCGCACGTCGCGCCCGGGATTGTCGGGGGCGCGGTAGCTCAGCGGCGCCGCAACCGAGAGATCGGCCTGCGTGGCGTTGCTCAGGAAAAAGCGAACGCCGCCGCCGACGGAGACCAGCGAGATGCCGTCGGTATAGCGAAAGCCGGAGTTCCAGGCCACGCCGCTATCGACGAAACTGTAGAGCTGGTAGCCGCTCAGGTATTTCGAATTCAGCTTCTGATCGAAGCGCAGCTCGAGCGTGCCGGCCATGCCGTTGTCGCCGCTGGTCTCGGCCGCACTGTAGCCACGGCCGAAGGCCGCTCCCCCGAGATAGAATTGCTGCGACAGATAGAGCGGTCCGGACGCCACCTGGCCGGCGCCGGCGATCTTGAGCGACCACGCATCCGCCAGCGTCTGATAGCGCGTGAACCAGGCATTGAGCGTCGAGAACGTTGGCGATGCGCCGAGGTGCGACACGAAAGCGTCCTCATAGGACGAAGCCCCCAGGATGTCGAGGCCCTGACGCCAGGTCACGGTCAGGTAGTTGTTGCCGCCGAAATTGTCCTGCAGACGAGAGTCCGCCGTCAGGCTGACGGTGCGGATGCGATCGGTGTAGATCGGTCCGAACATATCGCTTTCCGAGACATTGCTGACGTCGAGTGCCGCCGTCAGGATCAGCGACGCGCGCTGCGACTGCAGGGGCGCGAAACTGCCGCGAAGCTGAAGTCCCTCTGTCGTCGTGTTGTCGGCGAAGGCGTGACGATAGTCGCCGGGCCAGACGTCGCTGTAGTAGGCGGAGGCGCCGACCCGAAAGCCGTCATTCCCGATCGGGGTGTCATAGGACAGCCGGGCGAAACCGAGTTCGCGCGGATCGTTCGGCGTGGTCGAAAGATTGACCGCCAGCGTGTCGCCCGGCCTCGCCAGGGAGTTATACGCCGCGGTCGCATAGCTTTGCCACGGGCCGACCGAGGACGAGCCGAGATTGTCGATGCCGAAGGAGGCATAGACCTGCCAGGTCTTGACGAACACGGTCAGGCGAAAATGGCCGCTCGCGTTGCCGATCTCCTCCAGCGTGGTGTCTTGGATGCGCACGCCCGGACGTCCGCTGACCAGCACCAGCCTGCGCTCGAGCGTCGCGAGCCGCGACGGCTGCTCGGCGAGCACGGGCGCCAGCATCTGGCGTACGCCAAACTCTTCTGCGCCCTCACCCTTCAGATCGACCTCGGTGATGCTGCCTTCGATCACCTGGATACGGATCGTTCCGTCGCTGATGTCCTGCGGCGGGACGATCGCCCGGCTCAGGTGGAAACCTGCCGCCCGATAGATGTCGCTGATGCTACCCGCGATCGCCGCCAGGTCGGCCTGCGATACCTTCCTGCCGATATAGGGTTGGTAGGCAACCGCCAGTAGGCCGGGCGATATTGTCGTCGCGCCAACGATCGAGACGTGGCGCAGCACGAACAACGGGGTCGGGTCCGCCGCGGCCTCGGCAGGCCGGGCGAGCTTTGGCATCGGCAGGTTGGGCCCGACCGCAGGCGCGCGTTCGAACTGACCCTCTCCAAAGCGCTGGTCGAATTGCCTGGGATCGTAGGCCGGGCTGGCCTGCTCGGCCCGGCCGGCCGCCGGTAGCAGCGCAAGGAGGGCCGCAAATGCGCCGGCCAAGCGTTGCGCCCGCCGATCGCCGACTGCACTGGTGGCGCCCCGGTCGTTCAGATGCGCTTGCGCGGGCCGCCACAGCATTCTCAGGTGCATGAATTTTGATAGGATTTTATGGTCAATGAACGGTTAACGGCCGCCCCTGGAACCGCGGCGTTCACATACTCAATTTTGAACTTTTCGCCTTAGCCTGGGGTCAGTTCAGGCTGAGGAAAAAGAGTCATGCATCGCGCCCGCAACTACCTGTACGTGCTCGTGACTGCGCTCGCACTTAGTGGGGCGTCCCATGCGTTTGCCGCCGACGGCGGCACCTGGTCGGTCAGCAAGTCGTCCGGCGAGGTCTGGATTACCAACGGCGAGGTCCAGCAGGCTTCGCTGAACCCCGCGGACAATCTCAAGCCTGGCGATACCATTCGCACCGGCCGTAACGGCCGGGTGCTGCTGGTGCGCGGCGAGGAAAGCATTCTGATCGCGCCGAATTCGGTCGTCGGCCTGCCTACTGAGCCGAAGGAAGGACTGTCGACCACGATCGTCCAGAAGGCCGGATCGATCCTGCTCGAAGTCGAAAAGCGCAACGTCAAGCATTTCGAGGTCGAGACCCCCTACCTCGCCGCCGTGGTCAAGGGCACGCAATTCCGCGTCACCGTCGGCGCAAACAGCACCAGCGTCGATGTCACGCGCGGACAGGTCGAGGTCACCGACTTCAAGTCAGGCCAGATCGCCCAGGTGCTGCCGGGCCAGAAGGCAACCGCTTTCGAACGCGGCAAGCCCGGCCTCTCGCTGAGCGGTTCGGGCACGTTCAATCCGATCGAGCAAGGCAAGCCGCGTCCATCCTCGGTGGATCGCGTTCCCGTGCCGAAGGGCGGCTTCGCTGCGATCCGCAACGCTGCCAACGGACAAAAGGGTCACGCAGGCGCATACAACAAGCTGCGGATCTCCTCGGCGCTCGGCGAAGTGAAGCTCGACGTCCACAAGGTGACGCGTGGCCTCGCCCGCGGCTCCAATGGAGCCGGCTGGGCGAACCGCAACCTCGCGAACAACACCACGGTATGGAGCTCGTCGCAAACGGCGACGGCAAATACCGTGTCGTCAACGACGAGCGCTGCCGGCAACTCGGCGAGCAGCACCTCGTCAACGGTCGCAGCCACGGTCGCCGCCGCCACCAACGCCGGAAGCAGCAACGGCAACGGCAACGCCGCCAACGGCAATGGCAACAACGGCAACGGCCTCGGCCTCGGTAACGGGGGCGTCGGCAACGGCAACGGCAAGGGAAACCTCAAGCATTAACTGAGCAAAGGGGAACGGACGCAAATGTCCGTTGCGGGGGATTGGGGACGTGAAGCATATCCGACCACACCTTCTGGTCGCGGCCGTTTTGGCCGTCGTGCTGGCCGGTGGCTGGCACGGCGGGCTGCGTAACGCGCTCGCTGACCTTCGTTTCAGCTGGTTGTCGCAGCCGGCCGGCGACGACATCGTCGTCGTCGCCATCGATGCGCCTTCGATCGAGAAAATCGGCGTCTGGCCGTGGCCGCGCCGGCTCCATGCCGAGTTGCTGCGCCAGCTCGAGCGCGCCGGCGCCAGCGACATCGTGTTCGACGTCGATTTCTCAACGCCCTCGGACACGGAATCCGACCGCCTCTTCCTCGATGCGCTGGAGCAGGCCGGCGGATCGGTCGTGCTCCCATCGTTCAAGCAGCCGGGACCTGACGGCACGACCTTCTTCAACCGTCCGCTGGCAGCCTTCCGCGCGCAAGCCTGGTCGGCGGTCGTCAATGTCGCGATCGAACCGGACGGGCTGGTCCGCCGTTATCCGTTCGGCCAGAAACTCGACGGCGAATTCATGCCGTCGATGGGCGCCGTTCTCGCCGGCCAATACGACGAAAAAAGCGGGCCGTTCCTGATCGACTTTTCAATCCACCACCAGAGCATCCCCCGCGTATCCTTTGTCGACGTCTTGAACGGCAATCAGGCGGCGCTCGACCGGCTGAAGGGCAAGAAGGTCATCATCGGAGGAACCGCGCTCGAGCTCGGCGATCGCTTCAGCATTCCAAATGGCGGCATCGTCGCCGGACCGGTTCTCCAGGCGCTGGCCGCGGAATCGATTTCGCGCGGCCGTGCATTGCACTGGACGTCGGCAACCACGACGTTGCTGACGCTCGTTGCGCTCATGGTTGCGATGATCCTGCTCTGGCAGCCGCTGTCGGCCGCCAAACGCGTCGGCGTGCTCGCCGTAACGGCAGTGGCCGTCGAACTGTCGGCCTATCTGCTCCAGATGTGGTTTCCGCTCGTCCTCGACACGGCGCTACTGCACATCGCCGCCGTCGTCTATATCGCCGCCATCGGGCTCGACGAGATCGATGTTCGCGATCTGCTGGGCCGCATCGCGGAGAACAGGTTTCAGCGCATTGCGATGTCGCTCGGCGATGGTCTTGTCTGCACCGATTCCGATTTCCTCATCACGGTATGGAATCCCGGCGCGACGGCCATCTTCGGCTACGATCAGGCCGACATGATCGGCCGGCCATTCGATACGATTTGCGCGACAGGCAGAGGCGCGGAAGCTCCATTCTCGATGCAGAATTCGAGCGCACTCGGAACCGGCAAGGTGATCGAGTTCGACGCAAGGCGCCGCAATGGCGAAGTGTTTCCGGTCGAAGCCAGCTTCTCGCGCTGGCAAGGCGCCGACGGTCTGCAGCATGGCGCCATCCTGCGCGACATCTCGGTGCGGAAGCGCGAGGCCGAAAAGATCCGTTACCTTGCCGAGTACGACTCGCTGACGGGCCTCGCTAACCGCTACACGCTGGAGGCTCGGCTCGAGACGATGATTGCGACCGCCGAAGCCGACGGCGCCGAGGTCGCGCTTCTGATCATCGGCCTCGACGGATTCCAGCACATCAACGACCTTCTCGGCCACGCCAATGGCGACCTGGTGCTGCGCGCCGTGTCCGATCGGCTGAAGAACGAGGTCGGCCGCGCCGGGTTGGTCGCGCGGCTGAGCGGCGATGAATTCGCCGTCGCCATCTCCCGCGCCGACATGTCGGAGAGCGTCGAGGATCTGGCCCGGCGCGTCACGGCGAGCTTCGAGAAGCCCGTCATGACCGGCAACCGTTCGCACCGCGTCAGGGCGTCGATCGGCTCCGCCGTCTTTCCGGCTAGCGGCAGCCGTGCGGACGAGCTCTTGTCCAACGGGCACATCGCCCTTTGCCGGGCCAAGGCGAGCAAGCGTGGCGGCTGCGTGCTGTTTGAGGCGGGTATTCGCCAGGAGGTCGAGGCGCGTCTGACGCTCGAAGCGGAGCTTGCGCTCGCAGCGGATCGTGGCGAGTTCGAGCTGTACTACCAGCCGCAAGTTCATCTCGGCAGCGGCGACCTGGTGGGCGCGGAAGCCCTCATTCGCTGGCACCATCCGACGCGAGGGCTGCTCTCGCCGGGCGAGTTCATGCCGGTCGTCAATACATCGTCGGTTTCGGAACGCGTCGCGGCCTGGGTGCTGGAAACGGCCTGCCGGCAGGCGCGGGCCTGGGAGAAGTCTGGACATCGCCTTCGCGTCGGCGTCAACCTGTCGCCGTCGCAACTCCACTCCGGCGATCTCGCAAGCTCCGTTGCGAACGTGCTGGCGGCGACCGGCCTGACGCCGTCGCTGCTCGAGCTCGAAGTCACCGAGGACATCCTGTTGCTCGACGAGAAAAGCGTGCTCGCCACGTTCCAGCGAATTCAGCAACTCGGCGTCCGCATCGTGTTCGACGATTTCGGAACCGGCTATGCGAGCCTCAGCTATCTCAAGAAATTTCCGCTCGACGGCTTGAAGATCGATCGCTCCTTTGTGCTCAACGCGCTGATCGATCACGACGACGCGGCGATCGTGAGTTCGACCATTACGCTCAGCTCGCAACTCGGCCTGACCGTGATCGCGGAAGGTATCGAGAACCGCCCGACCGCCGATCTTCTCGCGAGCATGGGCTGCGAGGAAGGCCAGGGCTATTTCTTCGCGCGTCCGCTCCCCGTATCCGAATTCGAAAGCCGGATGCTGGTGCCGTCTGATAGGCTCGCCCAGTCGCTCGCGAGCTGAAACGCCGCGCAATCGGCTGCGTTAGTCCCCACGAAGGCGAAGGCGCAGGGTTCATTTGATCGTGGCCCCGCCCGCGGCATCGAAGCAAACAGGTGCACCCATGGAAGAGCATCCCGATTTGGCGGAACGTATCATCGATCAGACAGCCGATGCGATGATCTATGCCGATCGCGCCGGCACGATCGGCCGCTGGAATCCCGCCGCCACCACCTTGTTCGGCTATTCGAAGGACGAGGCGCTCGGCCAAAACCTCGATCTGATCATTCCCGAGCACTTACGCGCCGCGCACTGGCGCGGCTTTGAGGCCGCGATGACGAGCGGCGCCCTGAAACTTGAGGGCCGCCCTACTCTGACGCGCGCCTTGCACAAGAGCGGGCGCAGACTCTACGTCGAAATGACATTTGCGATCGTCAAGGGCGCAGCGCCTGCCGAGGTGCTTGGCGCGGTCGCCGTCGCGCGCGACGTGACAGAGCGCGTCGAAAAAGAGCGCGCGGCGAGATGATGCCGTCATTTTGACGGAACCATTTACGTTTCAATTACCTTCTTCCCGCCAAAAGATCCGACGAACTCCTTTCATACCGGTCAGGGTGCTAATCTGCGGCGTCTCAACCCAGAGTAATCCTGTGGCTCGCTTCGTTCTTCTCGTATTCATGGTGTTCCTGACCGCCTTTGTCGGCGTGACATGGGCCACCCGCGGCTTTCCAGTCGTCATCAACAGCGGTCCGCCGGTCGTCGTGGGCCCGCTATCGTCGCGGACCACGGCAACGTTCGGCGATCAGAGCGCGAAGGACTACGAGCGGAAGATGTGGGAAGCGCAACACACGTTGCAGAGTGATGGCGACGCGCAGCTCGATGCGATCCGGATGGAGGCGTTGCGAGCGGCCAATGCCTATAAACTGGTGCCCTGCGGAGAGACCACCAAGCCCGATTTGATTGCCGCCGTGATCGCCTACGCGCGGGCGTGGCAGAAAAGGATGGACTGCCCGAGGCCGGCCAACATGCTCATGTTTTGCAGCGACGAGAAGGTGAAGAAAGTTGCAGCGACTTTCTCGACACCGCTCGATATCCACGCGAAAGAAGCCCTGCGTGAAGCGTTCGATCTGCAGGGCATAGTGAAAGCGGATTTTCCCGACGACGTCCGGCAGGATGCGCTGCAGTTCACCGGCCCCGGCCTTTGGTTTGACGAGTCGCCGGTCTGCCTTCCGCCGGCGCAGGCTTCGTCCAGGCGTGCGCGATGAAACCGATCTGGTTCCTGGTCTGGGCTGTTGTCGTCGGCCAGGTGGCAATCTGGGCCTTTGCGAAACCAGAGCCGTCACCTACGGATGAGCCTCGTGAGGAACGAGCCTTCGGCACCAACGAGGACATCCATGTGCAGTCGCGGATTGGCCTGAGAGAACAGGCCTTCAAGTCGCTCGAACTGCCCTGGGGATCTCGTTGCCAGGGCGACGGCCGCAAGAGCTTCGTCGCCGGCCTCAGCCACTACTACTATCAGCGGCAAAATCAGAGCGAGCGATACCCCGAAAATTTTGGCAAGGCCGGCGCCGACTATATTGCGAAGCAGTGGTCCAGTACCGACGACAGGAGAATCGACCGGCTGACCCAAGACGCTCACGCAAAAGGCTATTTGAAGCTCGCGGATTTCGACGGGCTCTCTCGCAAATTGATCGACGTTGTCGTTCGTGACGAGCGCGTCACCGGAAAGGGCTGTGAAGGTTGAGCGGCGCACGACTCACTTGCGGGGCCAGGCGCCGTCACTTCACAATTGGCTCCCAATGCGCGTGATGACCTGACCGCGGCGCGCGCCGCTATGCCTGCCTTGATGCCAGGTCAAGGCGCCGTTGACGATCACGGCTTCAATGCCCTCGGCCGGCCCTGTCGGCGTGTCGTAATTGGCCTTGTCGATCACCGTTGCAGCGTCGAATACGACGACGTCGGCGTGCTGTCCGACGGCGATCGTTCCCCTGTTCGCCAGACCGAAGTTTTTCGCCGTCAGGCCGCTCATCTTCCAGACCGCGGTCTCCAGCGAAAACAGGCCGACATCGCGGCTGTAGTGGCCGAGAACCCTGGGAAATGTTCCCCAGAGCCGCGGATGCGGCTTTGTTCCGCCGGGCAAACCGTCGGAGCCGACCATCGTGCATTCGAAGGACAGGATGTTGCGCACATCGCCCTCGTTCATGATGAAGTAGATGGCGCTCGCCGGCTGCAAGCGCCGCGCCGCCTCCAGCCGGCTCACCTGCCATTCATCCGCAATATCGCCGAGTTCGCGTCCGACAAATTCCGGATGCGACTCGCATTCAGCGATGACCACACGCCCGCGCAGCCTCACCTCGTCGGTGTGCAGCATGGTCGAACTGGCCGCATAGGGATAGCAGTCGAGCGCAACGCACTGGCACTTCATCGTCGCCTCGATCAACGGCAGCGTCACGGCCGATTTGCCGAAATTGGCTTCGCCAGCCAGCTTGTGATGGGAAATCACGACCGGCGCATCCAGGGCGCGGCCGATCTCAAAGGATTCGTTCAACGACTCGACGCAGCCCTCCGCCTCGTTACGCATATGGGTCGCGAAGACCGCGCCGGTGCCGGTGATGGGCCGGCAGACTTCGATAACCTCGCCGGTCGTCGCCATTGCCGCCGGCGGATAGTAGGTGCCGGTGGATACGCCGATCGCGCCCGCATCGAGTGCCTCGACAAGCAAGCCGCGCATCGCGGCGATTTCGTCTGGCGTCGCGGTCCGATCGAGCGAGTCCATCGTCATCAGGCGCATCGTCGTGTGCCCGACCATCGCAGCGACGTTGACCGACGCTGGTGCGCGCCGCAACGTCTCCAGATAGTCGCCAAAACGCTCGAAAGTGCGAGGAGACGCGTCTCCGGCACCCAGGAGATTTTGCGGCATGGGACGCGGCAAGTCCGGCTTCAGGGGAGCGAGACTGATCCCGCAATTGCCTGTCACCACGGTGGTGACGCCTTGCGAAATCTTGAAGGTCATGTCGGGCTCGGACAGCAACGCATGATCGTCATGCGTGTGGGAATCGATGAAGCCCGGAGCGACGATCTTTCCGTTTGCTTCCAGGGCAACGGGCGCCTGTGCGTCGGCCAGGTCGCCGACCGCGGCGATATGACCATCGCGGATGCCGATGTCAGCATTGAAGCGGGGACGGCGCGTTCCGTCGATCACCGTTCCGCCGCGAATGAGGAGGTCGAAAGCGCCTGTACGGTCGGTCATTGTAACTCCTTAAGTTTATCGAACACCTTCCGGCTGGATGACGGAGACTGCATCGCCGGTTGCTCGCCAGTAGAAAGCGACGACTGCCGAGGTGACAGCAGACGCCAGCAGCAGATAGAAGGCCGCGAGATATGAACCTCCGGACGCCGCGATCATCGCACCCATGGCTGCGGGCGCGACCGAACCGCCGATCTGTCCGCCGAAATTCATCAAGCCTGTCGTACTGCCGATCGAGGACTCGGGGAAGTGCCGAAGCGGGGCGGCGAAAACCGTAGCATAGACGAAGTTGAACGCCAGCAGGAGCAGCGTCCAATAAACGAGCAGCAGATAAATCGAGGCCGTCGTGATCATCAGCGCCAGAAATACGGCACTGAAGAACGCGCCGAAAACCATGAACATCCTTTCGCGCCCTTTGCCGTGCTTGTCCAGGAGCAGCCCAACGACATTCGTTCCGGCGAAAGCGATCAGGTTCGGCAGCATGGTGGCAAGACCGACCTGCTTCAGATCGATCCCGTAGGTCTTCATCAGGTACGACGGCATCCAGGATTGAACGCCGATGTAGAGCAGACTGGTGAAAGACCAGATCGCGGTCAGTTTCCACGCCATCGGGTTTCGTAACAGTGCTGCCAACGGCTGACGAGGGGGCTGGCCGCACGCGCGCGCTGCGCGGTGATGCCGCTGCGCAGCACAAGCCAAAGCATCAGTGCAACCACGAAGCCGAGGCAGCTGAGGATATGAAACGATCCACGCCAGCCGAGCCAGGCGACGGTGGCGCCAATCAGGCCTGCGCCGGCGGCATTGCCGAGGAACACCGTCGAAATCAGGAACGACTTCGCCCGCGCTCTTTCCAGTCTTGGGAAGACTTCGGCGACCGTCACCGAACTCGCCGGCGAAAAGCTGCCTTCGCCTAGTCCGAACATGAAACGTATTGCAAGCAGCGAAGCGAATGACCAGGCGAGACTGGTGGCGCTGGTGAAAACCGACCAGGTCACGATACAAATCACGACGACGATGCGCGAACCATAGCGATCGGACAGCCATCCGCCGGCAAGCTGCATCAGCGCATAGCTGACGTAAAAGGCGCCGAGCACCATGCCGGCCTGGCTCGCGTCGAGCGCGAATTCGCGGCTGATCGGGATGATCGCAACGCTCATCAAAATGCGATCGGCATATCCGACGGCCCACGCCAGAAACAGGCCGGAGAGCGCGGCAATTTTTTGCGATCTGGAAAAACCGGATTGCACGACGTCACCCCTGTGTGGCCCATCTGGATTTGACGGTTCTGTTTGCACCAGACCGTCCGCCTGGTCGGTGGTCGACTGTAGATGTCGCGCTTTCGCCGGGCCCAATGAAAAGGCAGGCTCACGATATAACCGCGGGTTATAGGAGCGCCGCAGGGTTGACAGCTCAAGGCACGCCGGAATTGATGTCGACTGGCTGGTGACGCGCGGGACCCGGGCGTTACGCTGGAGGAAAACCGTGCGCCTGCGACACATCGAAGTATTCAGTGCAATCATGCTGACGGGCTCGACCAATGGCGCGGCGAAGATCCTGAATATCTCGCAGCCCGCGGTGAGCAAGATCCTCCAGCATGCCGAACAGTCGGTCGGATTTCCGCTGTTCCTGCGCAGCAGGGGAAAACTGGTGCCGACCCAGGAAGCGCTGCAATTGCAGCGGGAGTTGACGCCGTTCGACGAGCAACTGAGGCGCATCCGTCGGCTCGCCAGCAGTCTTTCGGTTGGCTCGGCCCGTCCATTGCGGATCGCGGCGACGCCAGCGCTCGCACACCACCTGCTGCCACAGGCGGTCGCTCTCTGGTGCCGGGCATACCCGCAATCGAATTGCGAACTGTCCGTCGCGCACACGCGCGAAATCGAGCAGGCGCTACTGCTCAATGAAATCGAGATCGGTCTGACGATGCGTCCGGTGTCGCACCCCAACCTTGTGCTCACCGAGTTGCGAAGCTGCGGCCTGTGCGCAATTGCACCCGCCGGCTGGTGGCCCGACAAACTGACGAAGCGACCCTTGCGAGCCGATGAGTTGAACGATCAACCGATCATCACCATCGACACCGAAGATTACCTCGGCGGCATTCTTTCCAACTGGCTGGAGGATGCCGGAGCCCATCCCAAAAGCGCAATCTCGGTACAGACCTATACGCTCGCAAAGTCGCTGGTGCAGGCGCGCGTCGGCGTCGCACTGGTCGACTGGTTCACAGCCAACTATCCGCCCGATGTCCGGGACATCCAGGTGCGGCCGGTGGAGATTGCCTCCAGTCTGAAGGTTTATGCCCTGACCCAGCACGAGCGCCCGCCGCCGCGAACCGCAGATCGGCTGATGAAATTCCTGCGCCAGGTTCCCTAGCATCCCAGCTTGTTCGGTCCGGCCGTTATAACCTGCGTCTATATCCCGCCTGCCGATCGATATTGGACGCCTTCCTGAAATTGATGAAATTGGCGGCCTGTTCATCGCTTTGGGTTGACCATGCATACGATCGTTCTCGGAGCCGGCGTCGTCGGCCTCACCACCGCCTGGTATCTGCGGGCCGACGGGCATCAGGTTACAGTCATCGATCGCAACGACGATGTTGCGAGCGAGACGAGCTTTGCCAATGGCGGTCAGCTTTCCTATAGCTACGTCGCGCCGTTGGCCGGTCCCGGCGTGCTTTCAAAACTGCCAAACTGGCTGTTGCGACGGGATTCGCCCGTTCATTACCATCCTCGCGTCGATCTCCAGCAGTGGAGATGGCTGCTGCAATTCGTGCGCGCCTGCACCCATCGTCAAAGCGAAGAATCGACGCGCAGCCTGCTTTCCCTATCGTTTCTCAGCCGCGATCTCATGAACGAACTGCTCGGCAGCGAGCCTGACCTGAGCTTCGATCACGCCAACGCAGGCAAGCTCGTCGTTCATCGGACCAGCGCCTCGTTCGATGCCGCGCGCCGCCTTCTGGACTATCAGCGCTCGCTGGGTTGCGAGCAGGAGGCGCTCGACGCCGACGCATGTATCGCGAAGGAGCCAGCGCTCGCCCATCTCGCGGGCGAAATGAGCGGCGGCATCTTCACGGAGAGCGAAGACAGCGGCGACTGTTATCGGTTCTGTGTGGGATTGATGCGCCTGTTGCGCAAGCGGGGCGTGGCGTTCCGTTTCGGGACCGCCGTCACCCGGCTGCGGCGCACGTCCGCACGGAGAGTGATCGCTTCCGCGGCGGGCGAAGATCTCGATGCCGATCACGTCGTGATCGCAACGGGAACGTCCAGCGTGCCACTGCTCGCAACGCTTGGAATTCGCGTGCCGCTATATCCATTGAAGGGATATAGCCTGACGGCTCCCTTGCAGGGCAAAGCCGTCGCGCCGCGCATGAGCGTCACCGACTACGAGCGCAAGGTGGTCTATGCGCGCCTCGGCGACAGGCTGCGGATCGCCGGAATGGCGGACATCGGCGGCCGTCGCGCCGACATCAGTCCTCGGCGTATCGCGACGCTGCGCGCCGCGGCCAGGGCGATGTTCCCTGGCGCTGCCGACTTCGACAAAGCAGCCGCATGGTGCGGGCTACGTCCCGCAACGCCAAAGGGTCTGCCGATCATCGACCGGACAGCCTTCGATAATCTTTGGCTGAACATCGGTCATGGAGCGCTCGGGTTCACGCTTGCGCTGGCTTCCGGCCGCCTGATCGGCGACCTTGTTTCACAGCGCAAGCCGGCGCGTTCAGTCGGACGGTTCGAGCTCGCCGCCGCGTGAGCGACGGTCTCCGCCGGGTCCGCGTTCCTCGTCAAGCCGCCGATCGGCTTCCACACACAGGCGGCATTGACTCAGTGAAACCGGTCGCGCGGCCGTTCCTGCGGAGCGCCCGTCGATTGCGGCGAGCTCGCTGCCTTCAATTCGTCCGGCGTCACCTTGCAATCGCCGTTCCTGTCGAAGCGCACGATGAACACGCTCGGCTTGTCGACGAACTCCTTGCGCGAGATCTTGCCATCCTGGTTTTCGTCGAAGTAGCCGAAATCGGCTTGCGCGAGCGCAGGATCGGCCTTCTTGACGGCATCGAACTCCTGCCGGGTGAGAAAACCCTTGCGCCCTTTATCGGCCGAGACGAACAGCCGGTCCATGAAACTCTTCCACTCTTCGCAGGTATAGACGCCGTCGTGATTGGCGTCCCACGCCGGTGAACTGTTCAGCATGGGGTCTTCTGCGCGAGCGAGAGACACGCCGAGCGAGTTGCCGGCCAGAAGCATCGCCAAGGTGACGCCGATACGAAGCCTCGATATTCCCTTGCGCAAATTCGTAACTCCTCTCGCCAGCTGCCTTCAGCAGAATCGATAGCAGCGCAACAAACAGAAACAGAAAGCCCGCCGCTTGATCCATATTGGATTATAGCAGCGGGCTTCGATCGCAAACGCAAAGTTGCGTGCGGGCGTTTGACTATTAAAAAACTATTTTACCACCGCGGCGGTCTGGCCGAACAGAAGCTTGCGCTCTTCCTCGGTGCGGATCGCGGGCTGACCGAAATTCGGATTGACCTCCTTGGCGAGCGCGTAGGCGCGCACCGTGGCCGGCCGATCGCGGATGGTCTCCAGCCAGCGCTTGAGGTTCGGGAACTGGTCGATGTCCTGGCCCTGGTTCTTGTACCCCGCGACCCAGGGATAGCTCGCCATGTCGGCGATCGAATACTGGCCGGCGACGAATTCGCGATCCTTCAGCCGCTTGTTGAGCACGCCATAAAGACGGTTGGTCTCGTTCACGTAACGATCGATGGCGTACGGGATCTTGTCCTGCGCGTAATTGCGGAAATGATGGTTTTGTCCGGCCATCGGGCCAAGGCCGCCCATCTGCCAGAACGTCCACTGGATGGCATCGTAGCGGCCATAGAGATCGGAGGGGAGGAACTGGCCGGTCTTCTCGGCGAGATAAAGCAGCATCGCGCCGGACTCGAAAATCGAAATCGGCTTGCCGCCGCCTTTCGGCTCGTGGTCGACCATGGCGGGAATGCGGTTGTTCGGCGCGATCGCCAGAAACTCGGGCTTGAACTGATCGCCTTTGCCGATGTGGACCGGGAAAATCTTGTACTTCAGCCCGGTCTCTTCGAGAAACATCGTGATCTTGTGGCCGTTCGGCGTCGTCCAGTAGTGCAGATCGATCATGGGGGCGTTCCTTGTCGCTTCCGGCGGGGGCGCGGAAATGGATGCGGATGCATGAATTTCGCCACAGCGCGCGCGCGAGGTCAATGGCGGCAGCGCCCGGTGCTCGCGAAAGTGATTGGCAGCAATGTGCGGGATGCGTGGGAACTGAACCAGCTTTAGGCAATCCGGCCGTTGTCGCGAAGCAGTTGTTCGCCGGCATCGGTGACGGCCAGGATCATTCCGACACCGGCCACCGCTTCGCGCATGACATAGCCGGCATCCGACGCATCCTCCCAGATCGTCAGCCGCGGACAGGACGTGCGCCAGGTGGCGATAACCTCGGAGTAAAGCCGCGGCTGTCGCGCGATCCACTCGACGAAATCAAGCACCAGCGGGTCGGCAGGTTGGGGCGTGCTCATCGCAATCTCCACGCCATCAAACCTGCGCCTCTTGGACGCTTCGGACAAACTGAGTTAGTTTGCCCTGCCCCCAGTTTTCCTGAGGGTGGGTCAGGTGGCGAATTCCTTATCCGAACTGAGGGCACATGCGGCGCCTGTTGTTTCTCAACGGCATCAAGGCTTTCGAGGCGGCGGCGCGAAGCGGAAGCTTCGCCGCCGCAGGCAGCGAGCTCAACGTCTCCGCAGCCGCGGTCAGCCGTCTCGTGCATCTGCTCGAAGAGCGGCTCGGCGTTGCCCTGTTCGAACGCAAGGCAAATCGCCTCGCGCTGACATCAGCCGGACGCGCCTATCAGAGCGGGCTGACGCCGATCTTCGATGCGCTGGCGAGCCTCACTGCACAAGTCACCGCATCCGCGGGCACGCGGGTTTTGACCATCGGCGTGGGTCCGACTTTCGCCATGCGCTGGCTGATCCCGCGGCTTGCGGATTTTCGCAAGGAGCAGCCCGATATCGAGGTGCGGATCACGACCGGCGGCGCGGCCGCGCCCTTTGCCGACGATTGGAGTTGCGGCATCAAGCTCGGCAGCGGCGAATGGCCGGACCTCGTCGCCGAGCCTTTATTCGCAGCCGATCTTCAGCCTGTCTGCGCGCCGCGCCTTGCCTCGCAACTCAAGCGGCCGGCCGATCTCAGGGGACCGAACCTGCTGCGGGTCGCGCACGCGGCTGAGGACTGGCCGCTATGGCTGAAAGCCGCCGGCGCCTCACGTCTCACCGCGCGCGGACCGGAGTTTCAGTTTTATGGCCAGGCGCTGCAGGCAGCCGCCGACGGGCTTGGCGTGGCGATGGGCATTCGGCCCTATATCGACGACGACATTGCTGCGGGGCGACTGGTCGCGCCGTTTTCGCTAAGCGTGCCCAAGGGCATGCGCTGGTACCTCGTCTATCGCAGCTTTCGCACCAGCCAGCGTGACTTTGCCGCCTTCCGCCGCTGGATCATCCAGGCGGCGTCGCGACCTGCCGGGCGCGGCAAGGCGAGCAAGGTTCGACAGATGGCCGATTGAGCCACGACGTCAATCCTAAGGCGCGCGAGACACCGCAATCGTCCGCGCTTCGCTTTGCGTCAGATTCTGCTCCATGCTGCGAAACACGGTGGTGGATTTTTCCGCGACCTTGCGCGTCATGCCGTCTTCGACCTGAAATTCGGCGCGCTTGTCGAAGGAGAAGAGCATCGACTTCACCAGAAGATCGACCCGCGCCGGCGTCACGCTGTCGCCGGAAGCTGCGAGCAAGCTCTTTGCAAAAGACTGCATGAAATCGCTCATCGCGACGGGATCGACTGAGGTGGCGCTGACGAAGGTGAGCCGGCCCGCCGAATCAACATCAGTCAGTTCGAACCGCTCGTTCGCCATCAGCGCGTCGCCGCCGAGCGGATTTTGCGCAGGTTTCGAGGTCCAGCGGAATTCGCCGGGTTTCATTCCCGCATTTTGAGCAGCCGCCAGCGAGACCATCGCATCAATGTAGACGGATGCCGCATTCTCGGCATCGGCCTCGGTCAACTCCGACATCAACTGGTCGAACAGCGCGCGCGCCGCCGGCCTTTCGGCAAATTGCGCCGCAAGGGTGTCGGCCGAGCGGCGCATCGCCGCCCTTGCCTCGTCGAGATTGTCGATGCGCAAGGGCTTGCCGGAGGCATCCGTTGAGGCTCGGATCACGATATTCTCGGGGACGTTGGCGTAGGCGCGGCGAAGCGCGACGCTTCGTGCATTGCCTTCGACCATCGAGCCGCGTTGGACCCAGGAGATGCGAAAACCGTCCGCCGTCTTCGCCTCGACCGTGAGTTCCGCGCGCGTTCTGACCAGCGACGTCGTCGACCCCTCCGGCCTCGTCTCTTCGCTGCGGATCTCGGTCTCGACGATCCAGCGGCTGCCGATCGGCGGATCGTAGGCCAGCTCGGCCGCGTGCGCCCGGCTCGAGCTTAAAGCCGGACTGAATACCGCCATCGCCAAGGCGGCCGCGACCGCCCTTGCCCGCGTGACACGCGCCAAATCCACCGTGCTGCCCCCAAAGACCATCGCTAACCCAAATCGCCCTGTTTCGCGCCGCTTATATAGGCGGCGTAAGGGGATAGCGCCGAACTTCTCCCGAAACTGTGAACCACTTCACATTCGTTTGGAGCCGGACGTGGTTTGCTGTCTCTCCGGAATTAACGGGGACGCGACATGACCTATCACGGCTTTCAGATCGAGGCTTTCGAAGCCGGCAAAGGCCTTTGGCACGCCCGAATCAGGCGGGAGGACTATCAGCCCGTCGTCATCGACGGTGTTTCGTTTCCCGAGCTTGAGGTCGGTTTCGCCTGGTCCGATCAGGAAGCGGCTGTCGCCGACGCAAAGACCCGCATCGACTATCTGAACCGGCGATCCGTGACGTCAGAACAAAAGCGGAAGACTGCTCATGCATGAATCCAAAACCAACGCCTCCGCCGACGTACGATCCAACTGCCCTGATTGCGACGGCACCCTTCGGGTGCTGCGCGTGATCGGCGGACGCGCGGGCGCCGAATACTGGACCATGCGATGCACCCGCTGCGGCGGGATCCACCTTGACATCGTCAACGGTCCCGCGCCTGCCCCGGCGCCGGCGGCTTAACAGCCGCTCAAGCCGGACCTGGTGGTCCGATTCTAACATTTGTATCCCTTCTCAGCAGGCACTCTTACAAATGTTAGAATCAAAGGACCACTAGCAAATATCGGTTTCTAGTGGAGCTTTGGATTTGACATTCGCTTGTCGAACGCGCTGCCAACGGGTAGCGAATGTCAAATCCGCTCCACTAGCCAGCGAACACCCGCGCGATCGCAGTTCGCGCCTCGTCCTGGATTTGCTTCAGGTGCGCCTCGCTCTTAAAGCTCTCCGCATAGATCTTGTAGACGTCCTCGGTGCCTGAGGGGCGCGCCGCGAACCAGCCATTCTCCGCCGTAACCTTGATGCCGCCGAACGGCTGGTTGTTGCCCGGCGCCGCCGACAACACGGCCGTGACCCTCTCGCCGCCCAATTCCTTCATCCCGAGCTTTTCGCCCGTCAGCGTCTTGAAGACGCTCTTTTGCTGCACTGTGGCCGGGGCATCGACCCGCGCATAGAAAGGCTTTCCGAGTTCATCGGTCAGCTGCTCGAACGACTGGCTTGGATCGCGGCCGGTTTTTGCGGTGATCTCGGCCGCAAGCAGCCCCATGATCAGGCCGTCCTTGTCGGTGGTCCACACCGAACCGTCCTTGCGCAGGAACGAGGCGCCCGCGCTTTCCTCGCCGGCAAAGCCGAAGCCGCCACTGACGAGGCCGTCGACGAACCATTTGAAGCCGACCGGCGTCTCCACCACCTTGCGGCCAATTTTATTGGCAACGCGGTCGATGATCGCGCTCGACACGATGGTCTTGCCGATCGCGCTGTCCTTGCGCCATTGCGGGCGATGTTCGAACAGGTACGCGATCGCGCTGGCCAGAAAATGGTTCGGATTCATCAGGCCGCCCGTACGGGTGACGATGCCGTGGCGGTCGGCGTCGGTATCGTTGGCAAAGGCGACATCGAATTTGTCGCGCATGTTGATGAGCTGCGCCATCGCGAAAGGCGAGGAGCAATCCATCCGGATCTTGCCGTCCCAGTCGAGCGTCATGAAACGGAAGGTCGGATCGACCTCGTCGCGGATCAGCGTCGCATTCAATTTGTAACGCTCGATGACCGGCGCCCAGTAGCGCACCGCCGCTCCGCCGAGCGGATCGATGCCGATCTTTACGCTAGAGGAGCGGATCGCCTCCATATCAAGAATGTCGGCGAGATCGGTGACATAGGGCGTGATGTAATCATGGCGGTGCACGTTGGCCGCCTTGCGCGCGCGCTCGTACGCCATGCGCTTGACGCCATCCAGATCGGTTTCGAGATAGCGGTTCGCGGCGCGCTCGATCGCACTGGTAATGTCGGTGTCGGCCGGACCGCCGTTCGGCGGATTGTATTTGAAGCCGCCGTCTTCGGGCGGATTGTGCGACGGCGTGACCACGACGCCGTCGGCGAGCCCGTTTTGCCGGCCTTTGTTATAGGTGAGGATCGCGTGCGAGACCGCCGGCGTCGGCGTGTAGCCGTCCTGCGCATCGATCATCACCTCGACGCCGTTGGCGGCGAACACTTCCAGCGCGCTCGCGAGCGCCGGCTCGGCGAGCGCATGGGTGTCGATGCCGATGAACAGCGGTCCGGTGAGATTTTTCTCGCGCCGGTAGTCGCAGACGGCCTGGCTGATCGACAGAATATGCGCCTCGTTGAAGGCGAGGTTGAACGCGGAGCCGCGATGGCCCGAGGTGCCGAATGCCACCCGCTGCGTCGCGATCTTTGGGTCGGGTTTTCCAGCGAAATAGGCCGTCACCAGCCGCGGAATATTCGCCAGCATGGAGGACGGAACGGGCTTTCCTGCGAGCGGGTGATTATCGGGCATAGGGGTCCTTATTTTCCGTCATTGCGAGCCAACGGGCCGGGCGAATGCCCGCCCGATGATAAACTCCGCGAAGCAATCCGGGATCGAATGGGTCTGGATTGCTTCGTCGCTTCGCTCCTCGCAATGGCGATGATCCCTTACTTGACGGATGCCGCTCTGGGCGGTATTGTAGTGGCGGAAATTGAGGCAGTCCAATGATCCGGGCTGCCTTAACCCCGCCATGGGTACAAATGTCCGAAGCATCACTTCCATCATCGTGGGCTGAGGCCCGCGATGTTACGTTGGCAAATGCGCCGTGGATTTTCCTGCTGCTCGCAGGTGAACGGGCGGTTGACGGACATTATAAAACGGCAGGCGTAGCGTTAGCGCTCTGCCTCGTGTCCTTCGGGGTCGCAATTCATTGGAAGGCCTTTCAAGGCCTCTCCAAGCCCGAAGGGAGGCGACGCTTGGCTTTCGTTTTCATCACCATTGGGGCCATTGTTCTGGCAACAGGTATTTATATGCTTGCCACCCAGCAAGCGTCGTCACCCGCCAATAAAGTTGTTGAGCAACACGAGCAACAACCTGCTGCACCCATCTCGGAGGAAGAAAAGCACTTTCGGTTTGAGCTTCAAAAATACGTTCTTTTAAACATCGACAAGCAATTAGAATCATTTGCGCAACTCGTATTTCCGATAGTGATCAATCCAGGTAATCCGGGCGGCACTATTAATAAGGATGGGGAAACTGTGCACGCTGCAGCTGGCTTATTTGATGCCGCTGTCCGCTCAAAGGTGCTTGATGATGTAAATGCCCTAAAAGCGGATGTTGACAGGCCAATAGAGCAACTAGACCCGAAAAAAATTTCTACCGATTTGAAAAACTACTACCGATCCTACAATCAAGCGCAGGCCTTCTTCCGTTCTTTTCTTATCCTATCGGGACATGATCTGAGCAGAAACAGTAAACCACTTGCAACGTGGCTTGATGCAGACGACCGCGCATTACAGGCGAGCGAAGAGCTTTCAGCGTCTCTAGAGGCGCGAAAGTACGAGTTAGGTGGGTTCGCTGCTGCCGCGCGCTCCAGTTTCGGAGCTTATCTGAAACAACAAGGCGGCGGAGCTAACTAAATGGTAGCTCCAACTGCATCCATTCCGGTTCGCTGGCGGCTTTCGTCTCTAGCTGAGACACCTGCCAGTGCTTGTGTCTCAGCAGCCTGCTATGGCCGATCCGAAGATATCGACGTTCTCACGATGGTTGTAGCGGAACTGGAATTCCGCGACGTACAGCGGCAAATACTTCTTGCTGACCTTGTGATAGGTGCCGACAACGCCGCGCTTGAGGATGCTCCAGAATCCCTCAATCGTGTTGGTATGGACGGCACCAACGACGTATTCACCCTGCGTGTGCTTGATGACTTCGTGCGGGTACAGCTTCTTGACGTGGTGATAGCCAATCCATTCGTCAGTCACGAGCAAGCTGACCTTGCTGTCTACTGCGTCCATGACGAACTTGGTAAGCAATTCGCCGCTCACCGTATCAATGACGCGCGCTACGACGTTCCCTTTGCGGCTCACAGCGCCGACAACGGGCGTCTTGCCGGAGCCAATACCGCCACGGCCGGGACCACCCCGTCCATTGCCCCTATGCTTGTTCTTGGCTTTGCCGCCGATGAAGGTTTCGTCCACCTCAACGATCCCGCCCAGCTTGTCGAAGTCCTTTTCGACGAGCGCGGCGCGGATGCGATGGCACATATACCAAGCCGTCTTATAGGAGCCGAAACCGAAGTGGCGATGGATTTGGCGTGCGCTCATTCCCTTTTTGCTGGTCAGCAAAAGGTGGATGACCTGAAACCAGCGTCGCAAATCGACATTGGTGTTCTCGAAGATCGTTCCTGCGATGTTGGAGAACCGATAGCCGCCGGGGCTGCAATCGGGGCACTCCCATTTGAACTTCATAGTCTTGAGTTCGTAAGGCCGATCAGAGCCGCAGCGCGGGCAACGGACGCCATCTGGCCAGCGGCGCGCCACCAGATAGGCGTCGCAGGCTTCTTCATTCGGAAACATCTGCTCAAACTGGCCTACGGTCAGTTGGGTGATTTGTTTCGGCTGCTTTGCGCGGGCCATGATGGCTCTCCCTATCGACAAGGGGGAGTGTGCCATGTCTAAATCAATCCGTCAAGTCCGGGATCATCGCCCTCGCAATGACGAATTGCCAATCCGTTCCATTGTTGCCAACCTCACCGGCACTGACAACTGCTGACATCGCAACCGGCCATCGTGCAAGCAGTTCCTGACGGCACTACGGCCCTTTTCTCAAGGCTCAACTCGTCCCATATTCCGCCCATGGCGAAGACCCCCAACTCCCCGAAAAAGCCCGGCAAAGCCCCCAAGTCGAAAGCACACCGTCCCGAGGTGCAGCCGATCGGCCCGGCGCTCGCCGAACTGCTCAATCCCGCGATCAATCGCGGCGACGCCGGCATGGGATCCGGTACCGGCTTGCAGCCGCCGCCGGATAATTCCTGGGATCGCCGCGCCGGCGGCGAGGCGGCGGCCCACCGCGCCCGCGCCTCGACCAAGGGATTTGACGAAGCGCCACAGCGCGAATTCGCGCCGGCCAATTACGGCACCTCCGCGACCATTCCCACGCTCGACCCGGAACTGGCGCGGCAACTGGGCCTGCCGACCGCCGAGGATGATGAGGCGGATCTTGCGCGCCCACCGAAAAGCAAGATGGAAGCGCTTGGCGTCAAGGCGACCGCCGAAGCGCTGGAAAACCTGATTCGCGACGGCCGCCCCGAGTTTCGCGGCGCCGACGGCGCGATGAAAGTGTGGACGCCGCATCGTCCGCCGCGCCCGGAAAAATCCGAAGGCGGCGTGCGCTTCGAGATCAAGTCCGACTATCAGCCCAAGGGCGACCAGCCGACCGCGATCGCCGAACTGGTCGAAGGCATCCAGCGCAACGACCGCACGCAGGTGCTGCTCGGCGTTACCGGCTCGGGCAAGACCTACACCATGGCGAAAGTAATCGAGGCGACGCAGCGCCCGGCGCTGATCCTCGCGCCGAACAAGACGTTGGCTGCCCAGCTCTATGGCGAGTTCAAGAATTTCTTCCCGGACAACGCGGTCGAGTACTTTGTCAGCTATTACGACTACTACCAGCCGGAAGCGTATGTTCCGCGCACCGACACCTATATCGAGAAAGACTCCTCGATCAACGAACAGATCGACCGCATGCGCCACGCGGCCACGCGCGCGCTGCTCGAACGCGACGACGTCATCATCGTCGCCTCGGTCTCCTGCATCTACGGTATCGGCTCGGTCGAGACCTATACCGCGATGACGTTTGCGCTGAAGAAGGGCGAGCGCATCGACCAGCGGCAGCTGATCGCCGACCTCGTCGCCCTGCAGTACAAGCGCACGCAGGCGGATTTCACCCGCGGCACCTTCCGCGTCCGCGGCGACGTCATCGATATCTTTCCGGCGCACTATGAAGACCGCGCCTGGCGCGTGAATCTGTTCGGCGACAGCGTGGAAAACATCGAGGAATTCGATCCGCTCACCGGCCACAAGCAGGACGAACTCGAATTCATCAAGATCTACGCCAATTCGCATTATGTGACGCCGCGCCCGACGCTGGTGCAGGCGATCAAGTCGATCAAGGGCGAACTGAAACTGCGCCTCGACCAGCTCAACAACCAGGGGCGATTGCTGGAGGCGCAGCGGCTGGAGCAGCGCACCACCTTCGATCTCGAAATGATGGAAGCGACGGGAAGCTGCGCCGGCATCGAAAACTATTCGCGCTACCTCACCGGGCGTCTTCCCGGCGAGCCGCCGCCGACGCTGTTCGAATATGTGCCGGACAACGCGCTGGTGTTCGCCGACGAAAGCCATGTTTCGATTCCGCAGATCGGCGGCATGTTCCGCGGCGACTTCCGCCGCAAGGCGACGCTCGCCGAATACGGTTTCCGCCTGCCCTCCTGCATGGACAACCGCCCGCTGCGTTTCGAGGAATGGGACATGATGCGCCCGCAATCGGTTGCGGTGTCCGCCACGCCCGGCGGCTGGGAGCTCAACGAATCGGGCGGCGTGTTCGTCGAGCAGGTGATCCGCCCGACCGGACTGATCGATCCGCCCGTCGATATCAGACCCGCCCGCACGCAGGTCGACGATCTCGTCGGCGAGGTCCGCGCCACCGCGCAAAAGGGCTATCGCTCGCTGATCACGGTGCTCACAAAACGCATGGCGGAGGACCTCACCGAATATCTGCATGAGCAGGGCATTCGCGTGCGCTACATGCACTCGGACATCGACACCATCGAGCGCATCGAGATCATCCGGGATTTGCGGCTCGGCGCGTTCGATGCGCTGGTCGGCATCAACCTTCTCCGCGAGGGCCTCGACATTCCCGAATGCGCGCTGGTCGCGATCCTCGATGCCGACAAGGAAGGCTTTCTGCGCAGCGAGACCTCGCTGATCCAGACCATCGGCCGCGCCGCGCGCAATGTCGACGGCAAGGTGATCCTCTATGCCGACCAGGTCACGGGCTCGATGGAGCGCGCGATGGCGGAAACCAACCGCCGTCGCGAGAAGCAGGTCGAATACAACACCGCCAACGGCATCACGCCGGAGAGCGTGAAGAAGTCGATCGGCGACATCCTCAATTCGGTCTACGAGCGCGACCACGTGCTGGTCGAGGTCGGCGATGGCGGCAAGGGGTCTGGATGGTCCGATGACGTGATTGCGATCGGGCACAATTTCGAAGCCGTGCTGTCCGATCTGGAAACGCGGATGCGCGAGGCCGCCGCCGATCTCAACTTCGAGGAGGCCGCGCGGCTGCGCGACGAAGTCAAGCGCTTGCGCGCCACCGAAATGGCCGTGGTCGACGATCCCACCGCCAAGCAGAAGGCTGTCGCAAACCGCGCCGGCGCCTATGCGGGCGCGAAGAAATACGGCGAGGCGGCGAACCTGCCCGCGGGCGCGATGAAGAAGCGCGGCGGCAGATCGCGCGAGCGCGATCCGCTGCTGCCGACGGCGGACGAAAGACGCGGTGGATCAAAAGTTCACAAACCGCATCTCGACGAGATGCACGGGCCGGAATCGCTGCCTTACCGCGCGGGCCGTGCGTTGCCGGAAAAGCCTTTCGGCGACAAAAGCCGAATCTTCCAGCCGACCAATTCGCAGCAATCCGGTCCCGAGTTCGGTCCCTCCCCGCGCTCCTCCGGCGGCGCGCCGGGCAAACGGGGCGGGTGGAAGCGGAGGTAGGCCGGTCGGCTACTCGGCTGGTATCAACTCTGCCTGCGAATGATTGGAGTAGGTTTTCCAAGTCAATTTGTAATCCGCGGCCTGATCGCCCCAGGTCGTCCAACCTTTGCGCGGGCCACGACCGAATAATTCGACGAATGGTCCTGACGAACAGGCTTCGATAATGTCGTATTGTTCGTCCGGCTTTCGCGAATGCTCACGCTTGCGAGTCGCAAGATAGTTCACCTGCCTCCGGCCCGGCGCCAGCGTGCGCGCGTTCTTGCCGCGCACGCCGAACAAAATCAGTTCAGTGACATTACGAAAATAAAAGCCGACGCCTCGTCCATCCGAACCGCCGTCTTTTCTTATCTTGTGCCAGACGATGTTGGACTTGTAGGTGAAGCCCCACGCTTTCATGACCGCGAGACCGTCCGGCAACATCGCGTTCGGACACCATAGGTAAAGGTGCGACGTGGCCGCCACGATCTCAGGCACCGGAAGAGCGCAGATCTCGTCGAGCTTCATGGTGCCGTAGCGCGATAGGCGCTTGTGTTCGGGGGCAACTTTCCCTGTCTTGTTCGTGAATTGCCAAGGCGGATCGGCAAGTATCGTCTTGAAGTGCCGGCCTCCTGCAAAGCGCAGCAAATCCTGTCCGGCTGAAAGCATCGGTAACTCCAAGACGTTAGGCAAGAATATCGATATACGGGCTATGTTTGATTCATGATATCATGTTCACGTTACGTTCTCAAGATGCGTAGTGGATAATTCTTGCCGATCTGTTGTTGCTCCTTTCGACTAAGCGGACCTTGAGTTGAATGTCGACATTGCACCTTGTCCCAGCCGATCTTTTGGAGCGTTACCACGTCAAGGAGTGGAGAAACGCTACTGGCATATTAGAGACAGCTTGCCCGACCGAATGGGGCGAACTCCAGCAAGTTCTGCGGGATTTCAAACTTCTAAAATCCGAAGTTCGTATCGGTGGCGGTAATCGATCTTTGATTAGCCGCCGCATTGACGAACCACTTTATGCGAAAGGCTGGATAGAAAAGGAGTTCAGCACATCCATCATCGTCGATGAACATCAGATCGACAGCCCGACGCACGCCGTTGACTGCTTTAAAGGTGGCGTTGCGGTCGAAATGGAGTGGAACAACAAAGACCCTTTCTTCGATCGAGATCTGAACAACTTTCGCCTTCTGTTCGACCTTCGCGCGATCCAGGTCGGAATCGTGATTACTCGCTCGTGGGAGTTGCAGCAAATTTTCAAGAGCCTCGGAAAAGGCTCTTCTTACGGCAAGGCAACGACTCACCACGAGAAACTTTGGCCGAAAGTAGAAGGAGGCGGCGGCGGTGGCTGTCCTGTCCTGACCTTCGCGATCAAGCCAGTGAATTTCATCGACGATGGAGAACGAGCTTACCTCGCGCTTAAAGAGAAGGTTGAAGCAGAGAAATCAGCCAAGAAGGCCGCTAAAAAAGCCGCAAAGAAGGCTGGCCTTCCAGTTGATGAGGACGAGGACGAAGAAGACGAAGAATAGTTGAGTAGTATCTCCAGTGGCCGCCATAGATTCCGAGCTCGCTCGCTATGCTCGCGCCTCGGAATGACGACGCAGCCTCGAACCGTTTCAACGCCTTCGGCGACAAAGGTTAGTCGGTATTCACCCCAACCGCCGAAGCCATGACCATGCGCTTGATGTTCGCGATTACAGCTGCAGCAATCCTTATCAGCGCCACTCCGTCGCTCGCGCAAACCTGCCGGGCAATGGACGGCTCGTACGTGGGTGTCGATACCGGCGTGACCGACATCATTCCGCAGCGCTGCGACGAGTCCCGCAAATGCCAGATGTTCGCGATGGACGGGCGGCCGATCGGCGAGCCCGGCGACACGTTCATGCCGCGAACCGCATCCCCTGACGGCGTCTTCGCGGTCACGGCCAAGCGCAGCGGCTTGCAGGGCTATATGACGAGCGATGGCGCCTGGAAGGTCGCAGCCCAGTTCAAGCAGGCGGGACCTTATTGCGAGATGCGCGCGGCCGTGCAGCGCGTCGACAGTCTCTGGGTCTACCTCGACCCGCAGGGTCAAGAAGTCGGCAGCCCCTGGGACGCCGCGGAAGCTTTCACCGAAGGCCGCGGCCTCGTGACGTCCTACAAGGGCGGCCACACGTTTCTGCACGGCTATATCGACACATCAGGCAAGGTCGTCGTCCCGGTCACGTTCGCCGGCGCGCGTTTGTTTTCGGAAGGGCTGGCTGCCGTGCTGGTCGACGGCAAATGGGGTTACATCGACCGCGACGGCAAGATGGTGATCCCGCCGCGCTTCGCGGAGGCCGACCCCTTTCGCGGCGGCCGCGCCGTCGTGCGCACCAGCGCCGATTATGGGAAGAACGCCGGCCTGATCGATCGCAGCGGCAAATTCGTCGTCGAGCCCAAGTACGAACAGATCAGCAGCGTCAGCGAGAGCTTCTGGAGCATCGGCGGCATCGATCCCGCCTATCACGGCGACAGCGAAGAACCGCCGCTTCTGGTGCGGCTCGTCGATGCCGAGGGGCGCCCGATTTCGAAGCGAATCTACAATTCGATCGGCGCAGTGGTGGACGGACTGATGTCAGTCTGTCTCAACAGCCGCTGCGGCTTCATGGACACGAGCGGCAAGATCGTCATTGCCATGAAATACAAGAGCGTCGAGGATTTCCAGGAGGGGCTTGCCGCGGTCACATCGGACGGCGACCATTACGGCTTCATCGACCGCACAGGCAAGCTTGTGCTCAGCGAGCGCTATGAAAGCCTTGGGCCCCACAAAGAGCATTTTGGCCCGGGACCGTTCGTGAACGGCCTCGCGCCCGCGGGCTGCAAGGGACATTGGGGATTCATCGACAAGAACGGCAGCTGGGCCATCCCGCCGATCTACGCCTTGGCGCAGTCGTTCGACAACGGCTTCGCCCCGGTCGAGATCAAGACCGGCACCGCGCATTTGCGCCCCGATGGCAGCGCCATCGATTTCACACCGGCCGAAGTCGATGCCCCGACGCTGCCGGCGCGTCCGTGCGGTGTGCCGCTGGCGCGCGCGGCCGGGTGAGCGGAATTTTCTAACCGTCATTGCGAGCGCCAGCGAAGCAATCCAACGTTCGTCATTCCGGGATGGCGCGTAAGCGCCAGACCCGGAATCTCGAGATTCCGGGTTCGATGCTGGCGCATCGCCCCGGAATGACCATTTGGAAAGACTCTGGATTGCTTCGTCGCTCCAGCGCAAAATTGCTGCGCAATTTTGTCGCGGGCTCCTCGCAATGACGAGGCTGCGGCAGCTGCCTCACCACGCCTTCACCGGCCGATTGGCATGGCTTGTCTGAGGCACACCGCGATTGAGCGACATGTGCGAGTGTGTGCACAGCCACGTCTCGCCATCCTTCGAGAACACGAGCGTTGCGCGGCCGGGGCGCGGAAACGCCCGGCCGTCTTCGAAGTAGCCGAGGCTGGTCCAGGGCGCGACCACGATCGCCATGTTGCCGTCGGGCGACGCCAGCACTTGCGTTTGCTCAAGCACAAAGCGGAAGTCTGATGTCTTCGGCCAGACGTGATCCCACTGCGTGAGCACCCATTTGTCGAGACCGGGGATGACGTCGTTGTGCGTGCCGAAGGCGAGCACGTCGGGATGAAACAGCGGTTTTGCCGAGGCGTAGTCGACGTCGCGCACGTAACCGGAAAATGTCTCCAGCCACGCATGGAAGAAGCGGATGGTTTCGGGGGAGGCGATCGGCAGGGAAGCCATCGGTTTCTCCACATCGTCATGCCAGCGCCTGTCGCGGGCATCCACGTCTTCCTTCCTTCACATCGATTCAAAGACGTGGATGGCCGGGACAAGCCCGGCCATGACGCCTTCTCGCTACTTCATCAGCACCGCGGCTGATTGGGCGGACATTTCTTGGCCGCCGGCGGTGGTGGTTTGGGCGGCGCCGGCCGCGGTGGCGGCGGAGCAGGCCGCGGCGGAGGCGGCGCCGGCCGTGCCGCCGGTTGCGGCCGCGGCGGTGGTGGCGCAGCGCGCGGTGGAGGCGGCGGTGGTGCCGCGCGCGGCGGTGGCGGCGGTGGCGCGGCCCTCGGCGGTGGCGGTGGTGGTGGCGCGCGCCGTGTCTCCGGCTTTGGCGGCGGAGGTGGCGGCGTTGGCTTCGACGGCGCTGCAGTCGGCGCCGTCGGCGGCGCACGCCGCTCGTGCTCTTGCGGAGCCGGCGTCGTCGGCTGGCCTTGCGCAACCGGCGGCTTGCCGGGCGCGTTGGGCGCGCCTTTTTCCTCGCGCAGGTTCGGTTGGCCCGGCTGCGTCGTCAGTTTGTTTGGCGCAGCGCCCGGTGCGTTTGGCGCAGTCTTTTCCTCCCGCAGATTGGGGTGGCCCTGCTCGGCCGGCGTGTTGGAGAGCCGGTTCGGAGCTGCGCCCGGAGGCGCCGGCGGTGCACCCTTTTGCCCGGGAACAGGCAGCGCGTTGGCCTTCGGCAACTCCTGATGCAGCGGGACATTGCCCGGTTGCACCGGAGCCGTGCCCGGCCGCGGAGCATTGCCCGGAAGATTGGCGGGCGTCACCCCCGGTGCCCGCGGATTGATCGAGGCGCTCGGCGGCGCCGGCAACTTGCCCTGCTGGATCAGCGTGGCGCGCTGCTGGACATGCGTCGGCAAAGTCGGGCCAAGCGTCGTCGGGGCAGCCGTCGTCTGGCCCGGCGTGCCGGTCCGCGGGCCGGCCGCGGCGGCGATTGCAGCCGGCGTCGGCGCGGGGTTGTTGATCACCGTATTGATGACGGTGGTGTTGTGGATGTTGTTGTAGATGATGTTGTTCGGCGGCGGCCGCACATAGGCCGGCGGCGCGCAATAGACCGGCATCGGCACAAACGCCGGACGCGGCAGCACGAATAATCCAACGCCCACCCCGATCCCCACGGCAACAATCGGCGGCGCCAGCACCACGAAATCCGGCGGCGGCGGCGGCAGAAAGAACACTGGCGGCGGTGGCGGCGGCGCGAAGCCGAATTGGGGATCGTCAAAGTAAAGCACCGGACGGTCGACATAGACGAAGTCGTCCGGCGGCGGCGGCGGCACATCGCCATAATCGATCATGGCAAAGGACGGCGGCGGCTCCAGCGCCGCGGACAGGTACGAAAGGCGCCGACGCGCATCCCATGCATGCGGTCCGTCCGGATAGCGGCGCAGATACGACCAATAGGCATCGGGCGTATCGGCGAGATAAGTTCGGCGCCAGGTGATCGCCTCGCGCCGCGCGGCGAGGATTGCTCTCACCCGCCTCGCCAGCGGATCGCGAGGATAGGCGGCAAGAAAATCCTCGTAGCCCTGGAAGGTGTCGCGGGCCAGCGCGGCGGTGAACGCGTCCTGCGCGCCGAGATCGCGGATCGGCTTGTCCCTGATAGCCGCGACCTGATCCGGCGAGCCTTGCACGGGCGGCGCATCGGGTGCGCGATCGAAGAAAGTGAATGGCGCCTGGATCTTCTGGTCGTCCCACGGCACCTGAGCGCCCTTGCTGCTTTCGCTGACGCGCAGCCGCACGCGATCGAACACGTCGGGCAACGACAATCCCCCGGTGCGGATCATTTCCGCCAGCGCTTGGGCGTAGACGCCGTAGTTACCGGTCTGGGGCGGCACCACCGTGCCCGGCGCGGCGTTGAAGGCGATCAACATGTTCGGCGATGCTTCGACCAGCGCAAGTCCGCCGGCAATCGGGTTGCCACCTTCGACGAAGGGCTGCGGCCCCGCAGAATCCAGCACGACAACGCTGATCTTGACGGAAAGGGAGGCGAGCTGGCGCGTATAATCGCTGATCCGCAAGCCCTCGGTCGGAATATCCGTGTCGCGGCTGATCTTCGCATCGACCGGGACATAATAGTTTTCGCCGGCCAGCTGGACGGCGTAGCCGGAGAGATAGATCATCGCCACCGTGTTGGCGGGATCGGCTTGAACCTTCACCATGAAATCGCGAAGGCTGTTGCGCAGGGCGTCCGCATCGAGGTCGCGCGCTCCGATCACGTCGAAGCCCGCGGCCTGAAGGGTTTGCGCGATCAGCCCGGCGTCATTGGCCGCCGTCGGAAGCGGCGCCTTTTCGTAGTTGCCGTCGCCCACGACGAGCGCGATGCGCTTTTCCTGCGGCTGTTGCTGGGCGACGGCGCAGTCGACAAGCGCAGGAAATGCCAGCGCGCCGAGAGAAAGTGAAAACAGAAAAACCCTCGCCCATCGCATGATGTTTTCCCTCACCGTTAAACAAAAACAGCTTGAGCGGACGCTCGCTGAATATCCCCTGAACGGGCGGACGCAAGACATGTAAAGATGCCGCCGTCCGCGCGTTCGCATGTGTTCATGATCGGCAACGAAAGTCAAAAATGGCCGATGCCCGGAAGGACCAGGCATATAGAAACACGGCGGAAATTGCGCTGACCGATAAATAATTCGACGTCGTCGAGCGACGATCCGGGATCCATAACCACCGGCCCTCCGTCAGGAAAGCTGGAACCACGAGCCTGCCTATGATCAGTGCCGGCGATTATGGGTCCCCGCTTTCGCGGGGACGACGAGAGTGTGCACTCACGCCGCCGAATGACGAAGCCTCAAACCGACAACGGACTGACAAATCCGGCGACGAGCTTGGCCAGATCGGCTTGCCGCGACACGCGGGTCTTTTCATAGAGACGCGGGTGGCCATAGCGACCGGATGTGACGCGCGCTCTCCGGAGTTCATCATCCTGGTCGCGAGCCGACGCCAGGCGACTTGGAAGAGATGAAACGGCGTCGGCGGCGGTTATCCTCCGCCGTCGGAGCCCGAAATCCTCCGGTCTGGATCCTGATCGAACGGCGGCGGCCAGATCTTGCAATCGAAGCTCCGCGCA
>NZ_DASREO010000108.1:0-5717 GCF_035652035.1 Bradyrhizobium sp. | reverse complement strand
GCTGATCCCCGGCAGTCGCGGCGAATATTCCTGGGGCGGCGCGGCAACCACCTCTTTCTGGATCGATCCTGCCGAAGAGTTGATTACGATTTTCATGACCCAGGTGCTGCCATCCAGCGCCTATCCGGTGCGACGCGAGTTGCGCACCATGGTCTATTCGGCGATCACCGACAGCAATCTCTAGAGCAGGGCGACAAGATCAGGTTGCGGTATTTGCACGACTATCCTTTTGATTGAGCGCGATGTTTTGACAAAAGCGCGGTGCATGCACTTTGCGACGACACGGCCCTTCGGCTCGGGAATCAGTTCGGACGGAACCATCGCCTGTTGCAGCGCACGCAGCGGCAGCGGCGCGCGCAGGCGGCGTCGCGCAAAGTGTTTGGCGCAAGCGAACGCTTCTCATATGCTGCTTTCCCGGGCGTGGGCGCCGATCCGGGGAGTTCGGGGAGTTCGTGCCAAAACCTTCACTGCCAGTGCGACTTGTCCTTCTGGTGGCGGGGACCTCGCTGCCGCTGATCATCTTCGCGGCCGGGATCGTCTTCCACGATTACATCAAGGACCGCCGGGAAGCGACGCAACGGGTTCTGGAAACGGTGCGGAGCGTCCGCCTGACGCTGGATGCGGAAATGCGGCGCGTGACGGGCGGCTTGCAGGTGCTGTCGTTGACGGACGCACTGCGATCGGGGGATTTTATCCGCTTTGGCAGCATGGCCTCCGGCTTCCTCGAACAATACGGCAAGGACGGGGTCATTCTGGTCGCCGATCACGACGGCAACATCCTCTTCCCCGCGGCCGAGCCTGACGGCCCGACGCCCAAGCGACGCAACAACCTCGCGATCATCGACAAGGTGTTTGCGACCGGGCAGCCGCAATATTCGAGCCTGTTCTACGGCGTGGTGAAAAAGAAATTGATCATCACCGTGGACGTGCCCGTCATGCGCGATGGCAAGGTGATCTTTGATGTTTCGTTCAGCCCTCCGCTCGACCTTTTCCAAAGTATCGTCGAGAAGCAGCGCCCCAACACGGATTGGACGATCGCGATGCTCGACGGTGACGGCATCATCTTCGCCCGTACCCCCAACCGGGAAGCAACCTTCGGCAAGCACGCAACGCCGTCCCTGTTCGACCAGATGTTCCGGACCGACGAAGCGACGCTCACGGCCACGTCGCTGGACGGCGTGCCGCTGATCACGGCCTATGCGCGCTCACGGCTCACGGGGTGGACGATCGCGGCCGGCATCTCCGAAAGCTCGCTCGTCGCGCCGCTCTGGCGCAACCTGAGCATTGCGAGCGCGATCGGCGGCGTGCTGCTCCTGACCGGGCTTGCGTTTGCCGTTCGCATGGCCACCACCATCGCCCGGGGCGAGATGCTGCATGATCTTCTGATCGAGGAGCTCAACCACCGCGTCAAGAACACCCTTGCGATCCTGCAGGCGATCGCGGTGCAGACCTTCCGCAGCGCGACGCGGGCGGAGCGGCAGAAATTCGAGGGGCGGCTGGGCGCGCTCGCCGAAGCGCACAACCTGCTCTCGAGCGAGAAATGGCAGGGCGCGGAGCTGAAGGACGTGCTCGAGCGCGTGCTGCGGCCTTACGTGATCAGTGCGCCCGAGCGGGTCAAGATGTTCGGTCCGCACGTGCCGCTCGCGCCCCGGCTGGCGGTGGTGCTGTCGATGATCGTGCACGAGATCGCCACCAACGCCGCAAAATATGGCGCGCTGTCCAACGACGGCGGCATCATCGGGATCGACTGGGAGGTTCTGCCGGGCACCACGGGCAAGATCCTTCGCCTGATCTGGACCGAGAGCGGCGGCCCGCCGGTGACCGCGCCCGTTCACCGCGGCTTCGGCTCGCGCCTGATCGAGCGCAGCGCGCGCGACCAGCTCGGCGGCGAAGCCACGGTCGATTTCCTGCCACGCGGCGTGGTCTACACCATCACCTGCGCGCTGGACCAGGCTGAGTAGCGGAGAAATGTAGACCTGTAGAGCGCCGCGAAACCCATTATTGAGACAGAAAGTGGGTTTCGCTCCGATCTACCCACGCTACGAAAGGCTGCGCATCACCCGATATTCTGCAGCGACGGGAACGTCTCCAGCAGCCAGATGCTCACATTCGACACCGCACCGGTGAGAAAGCCGATGCCGGTCACGATCATCAAAACCCCCATCGCCCGCTCGACATTGGCGAGCTGTCCCTTCATCCGGGCAAACAGCGCCGAGAATTGCTCGACCATGAACGCGGCGATCAGGAAGGGAATGCCGAGCCCTGCGGAATAGATCGCAAGCAGGCCCGCGCCCTTGGTCACCGTGGCCTCCGCCGCTGCAATGGACAGGATCGCCGCCAGGATCGGCCCGATGCAGGGGGTCCAGCCGAACGCGAACGCAAGCCCCATCACATAGGCGCCCCACAGCCCGACTGGCTTCGGAATCGGCAAGCGCCCTTCCCGCATCAACAGCCCGATCCGGGTCAGCCCCAGGAAATGCAGCCCCATCACGATGATGACGGCGCCGGCCAGGATGGAGAGCTGTGCCGACCAGGCGCGAATCAGCGATCCGACCAGCGAGGCGCTGGCGCCGAGCGCCACGAACACCGTGGAGAAGCCGAGCACGAACAGCGCGGCCGAGATCATCACCGCCCGCTTGGAGGCTGCGGCAGACTCTTCGCTTTCGAGATGCTCGATGCTGGCGCCCGTAAGATAGATGAGATAGGGCGGAACGAGCGGCAATACGCAAGGCGACAGGAAGCTGACAAGGCCCGCAATCAGCGCCGCCGGTATCGAGACATTCTGGATCATACGCTTAACGTCGTTTCCTCGAGGTGCGCAGCCCGCCAACCTTATACCGGGCGTTGGGCGACTTCATGTAGCGGATGAAGGGATTTGCGCAACAGCGGAGGTCGACGGCGGGGCCCGGCGAAAAACAGCTAGCGGAGGAAGCGCACGAGCTCCAGCGCCCCAGCGCACCACAGCGGAGAAAACAGCATCACAAATGCGGCACCGCTGCTCTGCAACGGCTTCACCGAAATGCGAGACCTACTTGACCACGCGGAGCAGCGGGCGCCGGGGCTCAGCTTGCGCAGACTCGTTCTCATACGAAGGTCTAGCTCTCGCGGAAGACTTGACTTCACGCGGCGCAGCTTCGGCGTCTTCCTTCGCCACCATCGCCTCGCAGAGCAGTTTGAGCTCTGCGTCGCCGATGCAGTTGAGTTTCATCCTGAGATCGAGCGCGGCGACGGAGACAAGATGAGCCGAGTCGCGGTTGCCCGTCGCGGTCAGCGCAGACCGGCATTCCTCCAGCATGGCAAGAACCGCAAGCAATTGTTCGTCTGAATTAGGCACCGGATCCGTTTCCATTCCCTGGCTTGCGGCACGCGGCCACAACCAAATAACCATAGCATGAACGGGGGGAGGACACGAATACCATTTCGCTGCGGCGCCGCTTACGGCTTGGATGGTGGACCCCCGTAAAAGCCCGGATATCGAGAGTGAGGCCGAAGATCATCTCGCACTATTTCCGCACCGATGGACGCCGCCAGTCAAAAAAAACGTGCCTAAAAGTAATCATAAGGCGTCAAAATGCGGGAAGAAGGACCCGTCGTAGTTGTAGTGGGGGCAGTATTCTGCCAAGTTTAGCACCCAGAAAGGGCTTGTATGCATCTCGCGGTGGAAAGGGGCGTTCCTCTTGAGGAACGCAAGGCGACGACCGCCGGTCTCCCGGACTGGGACGCGGCGCGCATCTTCCTCGAAGTCGTTCGCTGCGGCAGCTTCCGCTCCGCGGCCGAGCGACTTGGCTTGTCCATCAACGTGGTGCGGCGACGCATTGACGATTTCGAACGGCAGACCGGCGCAACACTGTTCACGCGCGACGTGCACGGTGCACGGCTCACCGAAGACGGGGCCGCGATGGTGTCCGCGGTCGAGCGCATGGAGGCAGCCTCGTTCGAGTTGCTGCGCGCGAGCGACGGCGTTGCGAACGCACTGTCCGGGGAGATCAGGGTCGCTGTCACCGAAGGGCTCGGGACGTTCTGGTTGGCGCCGCGGCTGGTCGAATTCCAACAGAGCTTTCCCAACATCCTGGTCGATCTCTACTGCGCGATGCGGTCGGCGGACGTGTCGCGCCATGAGGCCGACGTCGCGATCCACCTGTCGCGGCCCTCGGCGCTCGACGTCAAGATGGTCCGGCTCGGACGCATGCACATGAACTTCTTTGCCAGCCAGAAATATCTGGAAACGCGCGAGGCGCCACGCAGCCTTGAAGAGATGCGCCGACACCGGCTAGTGCTGCAGGTCGCCGACGAAGCGGCGGCGAAGGAAGCATTCGAGAGCGTCTTCCCCGGCTATGCGCAACGTGACCTTTTGGTAATGAAGACCAACGTTTCCAGCGCCAACTATTGGGCCGTCGCCAACGGCGCCGGCATTGGCGTCTTCCCCACCTACGCCCTCGCACTCGGCGGCAAGCTCGTACCGCTCGACGTCGACCTGCGCTGGTCATTCGACATCTGGCTGTCCTATCACCCGACAAGCGGCCGCATCCCACGCGTGCGGCAGATGATCGATTGGCTGATAGAGGCCTTCAATCCCGCTAAATACCCGTGGTTCAGAGACGAGTTCATCCATCCACGGGAACTCAAAGCGGTGTATATGGGCACACCCCTGACCCATTTATTCGGGGGCTTTTCGACCGAAGGACGGTGACACCAGAATGAATAAATCAGCGGCAAAGAAGATGAAGCAGCGCAGTGCTGGCAAACCGGACATTGAGCTTGGCAAGCGAATCCGGCTGCGGCGCGTCGAACAGAAGATCTCGCAGGCAGAGCTTGGTGAAAAGCTCGGCGTCAGCTTCCAGCAGGTGCAGAAGTACGAGAAAGGCGTCAACCGCGTCGGCGCGGCGCGCCTGCAGCAGATCGCGACGGCCCTCGACGTTCCCGTCACCTTCTTTTACGACGGCGACAGCAAGGCCCGCGAGGTCGAGAGCCTCCTGTTCCTCGACAGCGCCTTCAGCCTTCGCCTGCTTCGGGCCTACAGCAAGATCAAGGACCAGACGGTACAGCGCCAGCTCGTGTCCCTGATGGAATCGATCGCCGCCAACGAGGAATAGGCGCGAGCCTTCGCGCCTCGACGCGCGGCAGATCAGCCCGCCGCGCCGCGAATGCGATCGATCAACGCGACCGGATCAGTCGGCATCCGGTCGCCGCGCCAAGCCACGTGCTGGTCCGGGCGCGACAACACCAGCCTGTCGCCCCGGTCGGCGGCATCCGGCTGCTTCACGTCGAGAATTTCGAGTGGCACGCGCCTGTTGCGGGCCGCGACGGAAAGTGCCGCGACGTCGATCGCCGGATCGAAGCGCAGCAGCGTGAATTCGGGCCCCATCGCGTCGTAGAGCGAACTGCCGTCGTGGCGGAAGACATGCGGCGTGCGGCAGCCCGGCACGGTCGATGGCGTATAGCTGTTCATGGTGTAGGACGGCGGTGCCGCGCCGTCATAGGCGATGATCGGCGAACGATCGTAGTAGGTACCGAAATTGAGGCCGGCGCAGGCATATTGCTGGACGTTGATCTCGTAGGTCAGCCGTCCGACCTCGCGTCGCACGGCTTCGCCGCGCGGCCCCTCCTCCTCGATCTCTGCCGGCACGGCGCCGCGCCGCTTGATCTCGGCTTCCGCGTGCGACATCGCAAAGCGCGAGACCTGGCTCGTGATCGGGTGCCGCTCGGCCTCATAGGCA
>NZ_DASREO010000107.1:0-27196 GCF_035652035.1 Bradyrhizobium sp. | reverse complement strand
GATCGTGGTGCTGGGAGGCCTCGGCAGCGTGTCCGGCTCGCTGATCGCGGCCTTCGTGGTCGGCTATCTCGAGACCGTCACCGCCTATCTGATTTCACCGGCCTATCGCACCATCCCGGCGCTGCTGCTCCTGGTCGCAGTCATGTATGTTCGGCCGCAAGGCCTGCTCGGGAGGCGCTGAGCATGGGCGACTTCTTCAAATCACGGCTGTTCCTGATCTCCATCGCGGTGGTTGCGATCGCAGCAACCCTGCCGCTCTACGTCTCCGGCTATGTGCTCGGGCTTCTCACCGTCGCCTATTATTTCGGCGTGTTCGCGATGGCATGGGACCTCCTGTTCGGCTTTGCGGGCGAGGTCAATTTCGGCCCGACCTTCCTGATCGGCGTCGGCGCCTATACCGCCGGCATTCTGAACGCGCAGACCGGCTGGTCGGTCTATGTCTGCATCGTGCTCGGCGCGCTCGCTTCCGTCGTCGCCGGCGTTGTGCTGGCGCTGCCGGCCTTGCGCGTGCGCGGTCCCTATTTCGGCCTCACCACGCTCGTTGCCGTGTTGATGCTGCAAAACTTCGTCGTCGTGTTCGCTGATCTCACCGGCGGCGAAATCGGGCTGACGATTCCCGATGTCATCACCATCAACGCCGGTGCGAATTACTGGATCGCGCTCGGCTTCATGACCATCAGCGCGCTGATTCTCTATGGCCTGGCGCAATCGCCGATCGGACTTGTGTTGCAGGCGAGCGGCCAGGATCCCGTTCAGGCCGGCGCGCTCGGCTTCAACATCGTCAAGCACAAGCTCGCCGCCTTCATCGTCTCGGCGTTTTTCTCCGGCCTGTCCGGCGCGCTTTTGGTGTTTTACTTCGGCACCGCCTCGGTCGGAACGGTCGTCGACATCGCGGTCGGCGTGAACGTGATCGTGGCCGCTGTGCTGGGCGGACGGCGCACCGTGCTGGGCGCGGCGCTGGGCGCGATCTTCCTGATCGTCGCCGGCGAATTCCTGCGCCCGACCGGCGAGCTTGCGACCTTCATCGTCTCGGCGGTCGCGCTTCTGGTCGTGCTGTTCTTCCCCGGCGGCTTCCTCGGCGCTGCCCTTTCGCATGAGGGGCGCCAATAATGGATGCAACGACCAACCATCCTCCCGTCCTCGAAGTCCGCGGCCTCACCAAGCGTTTCGGCGGCCTCACCGCAGTGAAGAACCTCGATCTCGAGGTTCATGCCGGCGAGATCTTCGGCCTGATCGGCCCCAACGGTTCCGGCAAATCGACCGCGATGAAATCGATCATGGGGATCGAGCGTCCGACCGCCGGCACGGTGTTGTTCCAGGGCGAGGACGTCGCAGGGCTCCCGGCGCACAAGATCGCGCGCAAGGGCTTTGGCATGGTGTTCCAGCACTCGCGGCCGCTCAACCGGCAGACGGTGCTTGAAAACATCATGGTGGCGCTGCTGCCGGACTCACTCTTCATGCTGTTTCCGGACAAGGCGCTGACCGAGCGCGCCAAGTGGATCGCCAATCGCGTCGGCCTCGGCTCGGTGATGGATCGCCGTCCGCCCACCCTGCCCTTTGCGGACTTGCGGCGGCTCGAACTTGCAAAAGCCATCGCGCGCGATCCCAAGGTGGTGCTGGTCGATGAGCCATTTGCAGGGCTGACGCTTGCCGAAGTCGGCACCTTCTCCGAACTGATCAGAAGTTTCCGTGACGAAGGCCGCGCGGTGCTGCTGGTCGACCACAACGTCAAGAGCGTGGCGGCGCTGGTCGACCGCGTGCTTGCAATGTATCTCGGCGAGAAGATCGTCACTGGCCGCGCCGACGAAGTCATGCGCAACGAGACCGTGCGGCGCGTCTATCTCGGCGGCGCGATCGAGACTTCGGCACGGCCCGAGACTTCGTTCAAGGACAAGGAGCCGCTGCTGCAGGTCGAAAACGTCAGCGTGTTCTACGGCAAGGCGCAGGCGCTTCAGGACGTGTCGATCCACGTGCACCACGGCGAATTCGTCTCGATCGTCGGCCTCAACGGTGCCGGCAAGACCACGCTGTTCAACACCATCTCCGGCTTCCTGCCGTATTCAGGCGAGATCGTGCGCGACGGCGAAAAGCTGCGCGGCACGAGTCCGGCGAAGATCGCGCGCAGTGGCATCGTGCAATGTCCGGAATCGCGGGAATTGTTCGGCGAGATGACGGTGCGGGAAAATCTCGACCTTGGCGGCCAGCACCTCTCCGACGACGATCGCGCCAAGCAACTCGCCTGGCTGTTCGAGCTATTCCCGATCCTGAAAGAGCGTCAGGGCCAGCTCGCCCAGACGCTCTCGGGCGGCGAGCAGCAGATGCTCGCGATCGGACGCGCGCTGATGATGCAGCCCAAGATTCTCATTCTCGACGAGCCGACGCTGGGGCTTGCGCCTGTCATTCTGGAGACGCTGTCCAAGGCGCTGGAGCGATTGCGCCAGACCACCGACATCACGGTGCTATTGGGCGAGCAGAACGTGACCTTTGCGCTTCCGCATGCCGACCGCGTCTATGTGCTCGAACATGCGCGGATCGTCTGGGAAGGCGATCCTGGCCGCTTCGCCGCGGAAGCCGGCGAAGGATATCTCTGAAGGCAAGCGCGGCGTCTTCTGTATTGACGCGTTTTCTTTACGCGAACTAGAGCTCCGGTTCCGAAGTTCGCAAGCCATCGCGGTGACCTCCGATGCGAACTTCGGAATCAAAGGAGCTCTAGCAACTTGTTTGTTTCTAGTGCGGCTTCGAATTTGAGGTTCCTATGACGAACTTGCGGCGACGCCAATAGGAACTTCAAATTCGCCGCACTAGGACCCACTTCGCTCGAAAACGCTATGCGCCGCCTCAATGAGCGTGGACGGTTCGCATCGGCATCGTCATGCCCGGCTGCGCCGTCTCGACCGGCGCGCCGCCTGCAATGCCGCCACCGACAAACTCCGCATCGACGGCTTGCGATATCCAGATCGACGACTTCGGGTAAGCGATGACGAACGCGATCAGCGCAAACGCAAGGATGGCGGGCAGGATGAAAAATCCAACGCCGCTCTTCGGTTCGGCGCGATAGCTGTGACGCGACTTGTCGTACGGAGCGTGCATGGGTGCCTCCACTTCGAGGTTGTCCCCCACGCAAACCCTAACTCGATGCGCGTCAGATATGTGTGACCTGGTTCACACTGGCCGGGCACGGCCGCAAATCAGATGTCCTCGGCGCCCGCGCCCGCGATTTCCTGCAACGGTGCAAGGTCGAGCACGACGATGGCGCCATGCTCGAGGCGCACCCAGTTGCGGGAGGCCCAGGCGCGCAGCTGCTTGTTGATGCTTTCGCGCGACATGCCGACCATCTCGCTGATTTCCTGCTGGGTCACCGCGATGGTGCGGCTGTCCGATGCTGCCTTGTGGCGGTCGGTGAGACGGATCAGCGCGCTGGCGAGGCGCCCCGGCAGATCCCGCAGGATGACCTCTTCGACCTGGTCGGAGGTCCAGCGCAGCCGGGCACATAGCAGTTCGATGAATTTCATGGCGAGCGCGGGCTGGCTCTTCACGAAGGGGAGGAATTCGCGGCGGTCGATTACGAAGATCTCGCAATTGCTGTTGGCGATGGCGTCGGCGGTTCGTGCCTGACCATCAAGAACGGCGACCTCGCCGAAGATCTCGCCGGGACCGATCAGATTGAGAATCGCGTTGCGCCCGTCGGGCGAGGAAATGCTGATTTTCACAGTGCCGGATATCACCGCAATCAGGCTGTTGCCGGGATCGCCCTTGGAGACGATGGTCGCCCCGCGCTTGAGTGTCGCAGGCTTGGCATAGCGGCAAAGCTGTTCGAACGCCTCCGCGTCGAGGTCGCAGAAAATCGGGTGCTTGCGCAGCACCGCCAGCTTGCCCGACATCTGCCGGGGTTCGATGGTCTTGTCCTGGGGCACGGGCCTACCAGTTCTCCGGGTACGAAAGCCGCCGTGACACCCCTGCCAACGGCCATTCAATCGTCCGGCCAGGGGCAGCATCGTGGCAGCCGGAAAAAACTTTGTCCCATACTAGGATTCTGGGAATTTTTTAGAGTACTGCCGCAAAGCAGGCTTGGGAACAAGCCCTGTTGTCAATGCGAAAGTGGCCGGGCACCCTGTTACCATGACCGCGACCGCCATAGTTAAAGCTTCGCTAAAGCAGCCCCCGCCGCTTCACCCCACGATGACCTGCGAGGCAGCCTTCCGAACTGCGGCGACCTACTATGTCGATCAGTTGAGAGCCCAGCATAAGGATACGGCTGCGGGCGAAGCCGAGGCCCTGCACGTCATGCGTGTCGCCTTGACCCGGCTGCGTGCCACGATTGCCTTGTTCTCGCCCATGATTGAAGGCGACGACGAGATGCGGCTGGCCGCGGAGCTGAAATGGCTGCATGCGCATCTCGGCATCGTGCGCGATCTCGACGTCGCGCTGGAGCGGCTGGCGAAGATCAAGCAGCCGGGTGGCATCCACGATCGCGCCTGGAAACAGGAACGCGCCGCCTGCCAGCGGCATTTGACCCGCGCGCTGCGCTCGGCGCGGTATCGCCGGCTGATCCGCGACCTCGTCAGATGGATCGACGACGGCGACTGGTCGCGCAAGCGGACGCAAAAGGCTACTGAGCGGCGCGCGCGGTCTGCCAGCGAATACTGCGCCGAAAAATTGCAGAAGTGGCGCAAGAAGCTCTTGAAGAAGAGCCGCCGGCTCAAGGACGTGGGCGCGGGAAAACGCCATCGCCTGCGGCTCGCCAACAAGCGGCTCAATTACGCGATCGAGGCGGCGGAAAAGCTTAGCCCCACCGGCGAGAAGCCGGCGCAGCTTGCGACCATAAAGCTGCTCCGCAAGGCGCAGAAGTCGCTTGGCCAGTTGAACGACGACAAACGGCGCCGCTCGCTCGCGGCTGCGCTAGGCGAAAACAAGGTGGAGGACAGCGATCTTTTGCTCGACGCGAGGCAAAAGAAGCGCCTGCTGCGAAAGGCCGTCAATGCCTATGACGATCTCGCCGGGCTTAAGGCTGTGAAGGATGCGGAGGGTTGAGTCAACGGCATCCCTCGAGACGGCGCTTTGCGCCTCCTCGGGATGAGGCCGCAATTTGCGGCTCACTCTAGACCCTCATGGTGAGGAGCCGCGACGCGGCGTCTCGAACCGTGAGGCCGTGCGACCGAGGATACTAGCGCGGCACGACGGCCGTCGCCTCGATCTCGACCCTCGCCGCCTTCTCGACGAGCCGCACGACCTGCACCAGCGCCATCGCCGGATAATGCGCGCCGAAAATCTCGCGATAGATCTGCCCGAGCGCCTTCAGGCTCGACAGATATTCGTCCATATCGACGACGTACCAGGTCAGGCGCACCAGATGCTCCGGCCCCGCGCCGCCTTCGGCCAAAATGTCGGCGATATTGCGCAAGGTCTGGCGCACCTGCGCGAGGAAGTCGGAAGGCAAATGGCCGTTAACGTCCCAGCCGATGACGCCGCCGGTCACGACGACACGCCCTTCGGCAGTCATGCCATTGGCGTAGCCTTTCGGCATCGGCCAGCCGCTCGGCTGCAGAATCCGGACACCCGCGTCGTTTTCGGAGCGAACGGCGGAGGCCTGACCTTTCGAAGGGTTCACTGACATTGCTCCTATTCGGCCGCCACGCCCGGCGACGCGCTTTTGCCTTGCGCGATCTGCCGGAGTGCAAAGCGCTGCAGCTTGCCGGTTCCGGTCTTCGGCAATTGCGCGACATATTCGATCGCGCGCGGATACTTGTACGGCGCGATCGCCTGCTTGACGTGCTCCTGCAGCTCGGACGTCAGCGCATCGCACGCGACAGCCTTTGCCGTCAGCACCACATAGGCCTTGACGATCATGCCGCGCGCTTCGTCCGGCGCACCGACCACGCCGCATTCGGCGACGCCGGGATGGCTGAGCAGCGCGGCCTCGACCTCGGGCCCGGCGATGTTGTAGCCGGATGAAATGATCATGTCGTCGGAGCGCGCCACGAACGAGAAGCGGCCGTGTTCGTCACGGGTGAAGGAATCGCCGGTCATGTTCCAGCCGTCGCGCACGTAATTGGTCTGACGCGCGTCGGCGAGATAGCGGCAACCGGTCGGCCCGCGCACCGCGAGCTTGCCGATCGCGCCCGCCGGCAATTCGTTCATGTCGTCGTCGACGATCTTCGCCTCATAGCCGGTGACCGGCGTGCCGGTCGAACCCGCTGCCGCGCTGCCGACGTGGTTGGAGATGAAGATATGCAGCATCTCGGTCGAGCCGATGCCGTCCAGAATGGTCTTGCCGGTTTTCTTGGTCCAGCTCTCGAACACCGGCGCCGGCAAGGTTTCACCTGCGGAGACCGCAAGCCGCAGCGACGATAGATCCGCGCCCTGGTCGATCGCGTTCATCATCGCGCGATAGGCGGTCGGCGAGGTGAAGCAGATCGTCGCCTTATAGGTTTCGATGATCTTGACCATTTCGGGAGGCGAAGCGTTTTCAAGCAGCGTCGCGGTGGCGCCGAAGCGCAGCGGAAAGATTGCAAGCCCCCCGAGCCCGAACGTAAAGGCAAGTGGCGGCGAGCCGACGAACACGTCGTCCGGCGTAACGCCCAAAATTTCCTTCGCGTAGCCGTCCGCGATCATCAGGAGATCGCGATGGAAATGCATCGTCGCCTTCGGCTCGCCCGTGGTGCCCGAAGTGAATCCGAGCAGCGCGACATCGTCGCGGCCGGTCTTGACCGCCTCGAAACGCACCGGCTTGCTGAGCGCCACGCGATCGAGTTCGGCGTCGTGGTTCGACGTGCCGTCGAAATTGACGACCTGCTTCAGAAAACGGCTGGTTTTCGCGCAGGCCACGAGCTCATCGGCAGTGCGGCTGTCGGTCAGCGCCAGCGAGATCTCGGCCTTGTCGACGATTTTGCTTAGTTCGCCGGCGCGAAGCAGCGGCATGGTGTTGACGACCACCGCGCCGGCCTTGGTCGCAGCGAGCCAGGCCGCAACCAGCGCCGGATTGTTTCCCGAACGGATCAGCACGCGATTGCCCGGCTTGACGCCGTAATTCTCCACCAGCGCATGCGCCAGGCGGTTCGACCAGTCGGAGAGTTCCTTATAGGTGCGCTGGCGCCCGTTGCCGATCAGCGCGGTGTGATCGCCAAAGCCCTTCTCAACCATGCGATCGGTGAGTTCGACGCCGGCATTGAGATAGTCCGGATACTGAAACTCGCTGCGGTCGAGCAGGATATCCGGCCACAGCTCGAAGGGTGGCAAGTTTCGCCGGGCAAAATCATCGACGTGACCCGATGGGCCAAGCGATGGGACAATTCGACCTGACATTTCCGTCGTCTCCCGGTTTCGGGATGGCTGGAAATCATTTTATACTTAAAACAATTTTGCGCAAGTGGGCTTGCGGCGGCCTTTTGCGGGAACTAGCGCCCTGCCAGTTCCTTCAGCCGCAGGGTCATCGACGAGGCAGGATCGGCGAGCGGTGCAATGGCGGTGAAGTGATTGGCGGCAGGTACCGTGCCATATTGCGTGATAACACCGGCATCGCCCCAGACTTCCACAATGCTTCGGCTTTGGCGGTGATATTCCGCGCTTTCCGCTTCGCCCACGACCGCATCCAGGCTGCCAGACATCGGCGGCTGCCAGAACAGCGGGCTCGTCGCGCGGGCCGTCGCCTGGTCGAGCCGCAGCGCCTTGTTGATGGAGGTCGGAACCAGCGGCTCGAGTTCGAACAGGCCAGAGATCGCGTAGGCGCAGCTTACAAGATTTGGCGGCAAGGAAGCGTCATAGGCCTTCCAGTCGGTCGCCAGCATGCAGGCGGCAAGGTGCCCGCCGGCGGAGTGCCCGCTGACGACAAGCCGATCCGACAGCTTCGCCAGTTCACGCATCGCCTCGCGCATCTGCATGATGATGTCGGCGACCGACACCTGCGGGCAGAGATCATAGGTCGGGACCGCGACGCTGATGCCATGCGCGTTGAGCCCGCGCGCCATGTGGCTGAACCACGATCCGTCCAGCGCCTGCCAGTAGCCGCCGTGAATGAAGACGGCGAGCGGCGCTTCGACATTGCCATCATCCTGGCCCGCAAAGACATCGATGACATGGCGCGGGCCCGGCCCGTAAGCGATCCGGCGCGGCGCATGCGTTTCACGATAGGCGGCCGCGTCGCTTGCCCAACCTGCCATCAGCGCCGGATTTTCCGGAACCCGTGCCCGGTTGTTATATTCGACCTCGTAGTCGACGTCGGACACGGGAAAATCTAACTCCTGCTCTGCGCGGATTTCTGCGCCGACGCCTTGGTCTTGGCGAGCAGCCGCATCAACTCGCGCACGTCTTTCGGCGACAGATCGGAAAAGATATCGGCGATCCAGTTTTCGTGCTCCGCCGCCATCTTGCGGAATTCGGCGCGGCCGGCCTTGGTCAGCCGGATCACCTGCACGCGGCGATCGCTCGCCGACGTCCTACGGTCGAGATGGCCGGATTCGACCAGCCGCTCGACGAGGCCTGTGACATTGCCGTTAGAGACCATCATGCGCTTGGAGACGTCCGAGAGCGTCATCCCTTCCGGCACCTTGTCGAGCTGGGCCATCAGGTCGAAGCGCGGCAGCGTGACGTCGAAGCGCTCGCGCAGGCGGCTTCGCACCTCGCCTTCGATCAGGGTCGTGCAGGTCAGAAGCCGCAGCCAAAGCCGCAGCTCGTCGCCGTGCTCGCCGGGAAGTTCGACCGCCTTGGTCTCGGAATCGAGGATCATGCTACAACCTGCCCGTCCGGCGCCTGACGTTGACCGACGCTGCACCGCTTCCGTCCGATCTTTTGACCTTCAAGTAATTGATACGCCACTTCAAGTCAAAACGCGCGGCGGCACAGCTCGTTCGGCAGGTTTTGCAAATTTCTTTAGGTTTCAAACAATTGGCGCAGCCTTTGCATGTAGACGTTTCGGAATGGTGACGTTTTGGCATGCTGACGTCGCAGTCTAGCTAGAAAGACCTATGGATGCGGTCGTCGCTTGCCGCCGCCGCCATCATCGGCATAAGCTGGCGAAAAATGCCGCGATGCCGGCAATCGAGGGGAGATCAGTTATGCGTCATCTGACAAAATGGGCTGCGATCGCGGCCGCCGCTGCGGCCTTCGCAAGCCCCGCCAATGCCCAGGAAAAACTCAAAATCGGCCTGATCGTCACCCTTTCGGGTCCGGCGGCCGCGCTGGGAGCGCAGGTCCGCGACGGCTTCAATCTCGCGGTGAAGGATTTCGGCGGCAAGATGGGCGGCCGCGACGTCGAGGTAATCGTCGCCGACGACGAACTGAAGCCCGATGCCGCCGTCACCAAGGTCAAAGGCCTGCTTGAACGCGACAAGGTCGATTTCGTCGTGGGTCCGATCTTCTCCAACATCCTTTTGGCGATTCACCGCCCGGTCATCGACAACAAGACTTTCCTGATCTCGCCGAATGCCGGCCCATCGAGCTATGCCGGCAAGGCCTGCAGCCCGTTCTTCTATGTCACCTCGTACCAGAACGATCAGGTGCACGAGATCCTCGGCAAGGTGGCGCAGGATCGCGGCTACAAGCGCGTCTATGTGATGGTGCCGAACTATCAGGCCGGCAAGGATTCCGCGGCCGGCTTCAAGCTCGACTACAAGGGCGAGATCACCGAGGAAAGCTACGTGCCGCTCGGCACGCTCGACTTTCAGGTCGAACTTTCCAAGATCGCCTCGCAGAAGCCCGATGCCGTCTTCACCTTCATGCCGGGCGGCATGGGCGTCAGCCTCGTCAAGCAATATCGCCAGGCCGGCCTTGCCGACCAGATCCCGGTGCTGTCGGCCTTCACCGTCGATGAATCGACGCTTCCGGCGCAGCAGGATGCCGCGGTCGGCATGTTCGGCGGCGCGGACTGGGCGCCGGACCTCAACAATCCCCAGAGCAAGAAATTCGTCGCCGGCTATGAAGCGGCCTACAACGGCGTGCCAGGCACCTACGCCATGCAGGGCTATGACACCGCGCTCCTGATCAACAGCGCGGTGAAGGCGGTCAAGGGCGACCTTGCCAATAAAGACGCGGTCGCGGCAGCGCTGAAGAAAGCGGATTTCAAGTCGCTACGCGGCAACTTCAAGTTCAACGTCAACGGCTATCCGATCCAGGACTTCTACTTGACGAAAGTGGCCAAGCGCCCCGACGGCAAGTTCGAGACCGAGATCGTGCAGAAGGTGTTCGAGAATTACGGCGACCGCTACGCCAAGGAATGCACGCCGGGCAACTAGGTAAAGGGAGAGAACGACGCATGACGAGCGAGATCACCGGCATCACCCGCGCCAATGAGGGCATCCAGGGCATTTCCTGGAATATTCTCGGCCAGACCTATGTGCCGAAGAACCGCACCGACCATTGCTTCTCATGGCATGCGACCTTCCCGCCCGGCACCTTCGTGCCGCCGCACATCCATCCCGACCAGGACGAATATCTCTACATGCTGGAGGGCAAGCTCGACTTCATGCTCGCGGGCTCGGATGCGCAGGCGACGGCAGGCGACACGATCCGGCTCGGCATGGGCATTCCGCACGGCATCTTCAACAAGTCCGATCAGGTGGTGAAGGTGCTGTTCTGGGTGTCACCGACGCAGAAGCTCTACGACCTGTTTTGGGGCATCCACAACATGAAGGAACAGAACCCGGAAGCCGTGGTGGCGCTCGCCGCCGAACACAACATCCACTTCCTGCCCCCGCCCCCGGGGGCGTGAGGGCGACGGCCTCATCCTTCGAGACGCGGCCTAACGGCCGCTCCTCAGGATGAGGACTAGATATCCGCCGGATGTCCATTCTCCCAGACCCTCATGGTGAGGAGGCGCCCTTGCGCCGTCTCGAACCATGAGGCCGGGCGTTAGAGGCGCTTGACAGACATCTCCTTCCCCTCATCGCTGAGGAGCGACCTCTTGGTCGCGTCTCGAAGGATGAAGGCCCGGAATGTCGGACGGAGCTTATCTCTATGTCGTCAAGTGCAGTGACGACACCCTCTACGTCGGCACGACGCGAGCCTCTCTAGAGTCCAGAATTGCCCAGCATAATGCTGGCTCGTTTGCCGGATGTGCTCACTCGCGGCGTCCGGTCGAATTGATCTTTTCCGAATGGTTTGACCAGATAACGGACGCCATTGCGGCCGAAAGAAAGCTTAAAGGATGGACCCGGGCAAAGAAGCTCGCTTCATCCGTGGCGACTTCGACAAGCTTCAGACTTTGGCGAAGCGGCGATCCTCAGATCATCCTTCGAGACGGCCGCTTCGCGGCCTCCTCAGGATGAGGTCGGCGCAAGCGGGGCGAGGTGATTTCAGCCCCGCACCGCGGCCAGTCCCGGCACCGCGGCAAAACCGGCCTTGGTAGCATAGCCGCGCACGATGGCTTCGCGCTGGGCGTAGCTCAACACCTTCTCGATGTCGGTAAAGCCATCCGGCGCGAGTTGCTCGACCGCGTCGATCACGCCTTCCGGTCCGCCGCGGCGATTGGAGCGCACGATCTCCGCCGTCATCGGCAGGCGCTGCTTTTCGTAAGCGACCAGCGCCTGGCGCGGATGTTCGGAGCGCGCAAGCAAGTCCGCAAGGCAGCGCGCATCGAGAATGGCCTGCGAGGCGCCGTTGGAACCCACCGGATACATTGGATGCGCGGCGTCGCCGAGCAACGTGACGCGGCCGCTCGACCAATACGGCAAGGGATCGCGGTCGCAGGTCGGGTACTCATAAAACTCCGGCGTCGCCGAGATGAGGCTTGCGACGTCGACATGCGGCACCGAGAAGCGCGCGACATGCGGCATCAGCTCTTCGCGCTTGCCGGGCCGCGACCAGTCTTCGCGGCGTGGCGGCGCCGCGTTGCCGTCGCCGATCTTCACCAGTACGGCCCAGTTGGTCAGCCGGTTCGAGGGGCTCGAGCCCTCGGCGATCGGATAGACCACGACTTTCGCGTTGAGCCCGCCGGCGACGATCATCGAGCGGCCGGTCAGGAACATCGGCCAGTCGCGCGCGCCGCGCCACAGCATCAGGCCATTCCAGCACGGCGGGCCTTCGTTCGGAAATAACGTCTCGCGCACGCGCGAGTGAATGCCGTCGGCGCCGATCAGGATGTCGCCGCGGACCGTGTTGATGTGGTGGCCCGAGCGGTCGAAGAAATGCGCTGATACGCCGCCCTCGTCCTGCGTGAAGCTACCCAGGCGATGACCGGTGTGAATGAATTCCTTGCCGAGACGCTCCTCGACCGCGTGATGGATCACGCTTTGCAGGCGGCCACGGTGGATCGAGAATTGCGGCACGTCATGGCCGGCGTCGATGCCGCGGACGTCGCGCCAGACTTCCTGGCCATGGCGATTGAGATAATAAAGCACGTCGGTGCGGATCGAGACGTCGTCGAGCTTTTGCAACAGGCCAAGCTGGGCGAGTTCGCGGATCGCATGCGGCAGCGTGTTGATGCCGACGCCGAGTTCGCGAATGGTGTCGGCCTGTTCGAACAGTTCGCAGCCGATGCCGCGGGTGCGCAGCATCAAGGCCGTGGTCAGGCCGCCGATGCCGCCGCCGACGATAATCGCCTTCATCGCTCTACTCCACACAACCGCTCTACTTCACCTCGCCCCGCTTGCGGGGAGAGGGAGCCAACCCAGCGTGCCACCCGGCCTATTCAGCCGCAAGCGGCTTTGTGGCCTCCGCCTTGAGCTCGGCGCGGGTCTTCGGCTTAGCCTTAATTTTCAGGTCCTCGAAATCCTGCCGGTCGCGGACGCTGTTGCGGAAAATCTGCTCCTTTCCAGGCAGATATTGCGGCGGGCAGAAGGTGTCGGCGGCGCCATACCAGGCGGCTGCCTTCATCGTAAATCCGGGATCGACCAGATGCGGGCGCCCGAGCGCCACGAGGTCGGCCCGGCCGGCGGCGAGGATGGTGTTAACCTGATCTGAGGTCGTGATGTTGCCGACACACATGGTCGCGACGCGGGCCTCGTTGCGGACCTGATCGGAGAACGGCGTCTGGAACATGCGGCCGTAGATTGGCTGTGCATCGCGCACGGTCTGCCCGGTTGACACGTCGACGAGATCGACGCCTCTTTCCGCAAAGGCGCGCGCGACCTGAACCGCATCATCGCCGGTGATGCCGCCTTCCGCCCAATCGGTTGCGGAAATGCGCACCGACATCGGCTTGTGCGACGGCCACACTTCACGCAGCGCCTCGAAGATTTCGAGCGGATAGCGCAGCCGATTTTCCAGCGAGCCGCCATAGTCATCGGCGCGCTGATTGGTCAGCGGCGAGATGAAGCTCGCGAGCAGATAGCCGTGGGCGCAATGCAGCTCCAGCATGTCGAAGCCGCATCGTTCGCCGCGCTCGGCCGCAGCGACGAACTCGGCCTTCACGCGATCCATCGCGGCGCGATCCATCTCGCGCGGCATCCGGCTATCGGGAAAATACGGAATCGGCGACGCCGAGATCACGTCCCAGCCGCCTTGCTCGAGCGGACGATCCATGCCGTCCCACATCAATTTGGTCGCGCCCTTGCGGCCGGCGTGACCGAGCTGGAGGCAAATCTTGGCGGCCGAGTTCGCATGCACAAACTCGACGATGCGCCGCCACGCGCTCTCCTGCTCGTCATTCCAGAGCCCTGCGCAGCCCGGCGTGATCCGCGCATCGCGTCCCACGCAGGTCATCTCGGTGAAGATGAGGCCTGCGCCACCGATCGCGCGGGAGCCGTAATGCACCAGATGAAAGTCCTGCGGCACGCCCTCCTTCGCCGAATACATGCACATCGGCGACACCACCGCGCGGTTGGCAAGCTGCATCTCGCGCAACCGAAACGGCTGGAACATCGGCGCCGAGGGCTTTTCGACGTCGACATCGAAACCTTGGCCGCGCACGTGGCGCGCAAAGGCCTTGTCGACCTCGGAGACGAACTCCGGCGCACGCAAGGTCAGATTGTCGTAGGTGATCGCCTTCGCCCGGGTCATCACGCCGAAGGCAAATTGCACGGGATCAAAATCCCAGAAGCGATCGACATGCTCGAACCAGACCAGCGACACGTCTGCGGCATGCTGGGTTTTCTCGACCTCCTCACGGCGGCCCTGCTCGTAGGTCGCAAGCGCGGCCTTGACCGTCGGCGCGCCGCGCATGGCGTCAGCCAGCGCAATCGCGTCTTCCATCGCAAGCTTGGTGCCGGAGCCGATCGAGAAATGCGCGGTCGCCTTGGCATCGCCCAGCAGCACCATGTTGTCCTTGACCCAGCGCTGGCTGCGGATCATCGGAAAATTGCGCCACATCGAGCGATTGGTCAGCAGCGGATGTCCTTCGAGGAACCAGCCGAAGATGTCCGCCATACGATCGGCGGATTGCTTTTCGTCGAGGCCCGTCAGGCCTGCACGCTCAAAGGTTTCGGGGTCGGTCTCGAAGATCCAGGTCGATCGCCCCGCCTCGTATTGATAGGCATGCGCGATGAACGGCCCCCACTCCGTCTCCTGGAAGATGAAGGTGAAGGCGTCGAGCGGACGCGTCGAGCCCATCCAGGCGAAGACGTTGGAACGCAAGTCGACGTCAGGCTCGAAATGGGCGGCATGTTTCTCGCGGAAGCGGCTGTTGATGCCGTCGGCGATCACCACGAGATCGGCATCGGCAAAGCGCGCTTCGTCCGATATCTCGGTCTCGAACATCAGCTTGACGCCGAGTTCGCGTGCGCGCTCCTGCAGGATCAACAGCAACTGGCGGCGCGAGCAGCCGCAAAAGCCGTTGCCGCCAACGCGATGCACGGTGCCGCGGAAGTGCACGGCAATGTCGTCCCAGTAGGCGAATTCCTGGGTGATGCGGCGATAGCTCGGCGGATCGTACTTCTCGAAATTGTCCAGTGTCGCGTCGGAAAAGACCACGCCGAAGCCGAAGGTGTCGTCGGCGCGGTTGCGCTCATAGACCGTGATGTCGGCCTCCGGGCGCTGCTTTTTAAGCAGGATCGCCGAATAAAGACCCGCCGGTCCACCGCCGATGATCGCGACCTTCATGGGAACCTCATTTGGGTTCAAGCATGGAAATTATTTTAAACCTAAAATAATTTTTGGCAAGCGCTGTTCTCGATGCCATCCTTCGAGACGCCTGCGCTCATTTTGCACCATTCGCGACGGCCTCGCTCTCGCTCGGCCTGCTCGGGTGCGCGCAGGCTCCTCAGGATGAGGTCCGAAGTTCCTCATGGTGAGGAGCGCTTTAGCGCGTCTCGATCCATGAAGGCCGAGATGCGGGGGAAATCAGCCCCTCAATTCCCCTTGAAGTCAGGCTTTTGCTTCGCCGCAAAGGCCTCGAAGGCCCGGGTGAAATCCGCCGTCGTCATGCACAGCGCCTGCGCGATGGCCTCAGCCTCGATCGCCTCTTCCACCGACATCGCCCATTCCATCGCCAGCATCCGCTTGGTCATGGTGTTGGCGAAGGTCGGACCTGCGGCAATGTCCCTGGCCAAAGCGTGCGCCTGCGCCAACACGTCACTAGGTGCGACGATGCGGCTGAAGAAGCCCCAACGCTCACCCTCCTCCGCGCTCATGAAACGGCCGGTGTAGAGCAGCTCCGAGGCGCGCGCCTGGCCGATGATGCGCGGCAGGATCGCGCACGCACCCATGTCGCAGCCGGCAAGCCCGACCTTGTTGAACAGGAATGCGACCTTGGCGCCGGCCGCCGCGAGCCGCATGTCGGAGGCCATCGCGATGATCGCGCCCGCGCCGGCGCAGATACCTTCCACTGCGGCCACGATCGGCTGCGGGCAGGCGCGCATCGCCTTCACGAGATCGCCGGTCATGCGGGTGAAGGCGGTCAAGCCCTTGGTGTCCATCTTCACCAGCGGGCCGATGATTTCGAACACGTCGCCGCCGGAAGAAAAATTGCCGCCGGCGCCGGAGACGACGACCGCCTTCACGTCATCGTCGAAGGAGGCCGCGCGAAAGAAATCGGTCAGCTCCCGATAGCTTTCAAAGGTCAGCGGGTTTTTGCGCTCGGGACGGTTCAGCGTCACCGTGGCGACGCCGCCTTCGACCTTCAGCAGGAAATGGCGCGGCGCATATTGCGCGAGCGGGGTCGAGACCGGGTTGGCTGGCTGGCTCATGAAGGTTTCCTCTCAAATCTCCCCGCCGGCGACCGCGATCGCCTGGCCGGTAACGGCGCCGGCGCCCTCGCCGCACAGCCACAAGACGGCATCTGCGACTTCCTGCGGCGATACCAGCCGCCCCTGCGGATTGTGTTTGGTCAGTTCCGAAATCGCCGCCGTGCGATCGCGGCCGGTCTTTTTCATGATGGTGTCGATCGAGCCTGCGACGAGATCGGTGTCGGTAAAACCGGGGCAGACCGCATTCACCGTAATGCGCGTTGGCGCAAGTTCGAGCGCCAGCGAACGCACCAGACCAATCGCCGCGTGCTTGGCCGCAGCATAGGCGCTGACATAGGCGTAACCCTTGAGGCCCGCGGTCGAAGCAATCACGATGATACGGCCGAACGGCCGCGAGCGCATCGACGGCAACGCGGCCTGGATCGAGTGAACCACGCCCATGAAGTTGACGTCGATCATGCGCTTGAACAGCGCCGCATCGGATTTGGCAAAGGGCGCGGATTCGGCAGCGCCCGCATTGGCGATCAGGATATTGATCGGCCGGCGCGCTGCGGCTTCTCGCATCGCGGCATCGACGGCGGCCTGATCGATGACGTCGGCGACAATGGAAAAATGCGCATCGCCCTTGGCGACGAGGTCGTCAAGCGCGGCCTTGTGACGTCCGAGCACGGTGACATCGGCGCCAGCTCTTGCCAGCGTTGCGGCAATTTCCCGGCCGATGCCGCGCGCGGCACCCGTCACGACCGCGTGCGGGGAATGCGGCAGTCCCGCCATGCGCCACCTCGTCGAATGATTTCAAAGGAGGACAAGATCGGGATATATTTTATACTTCAAGCTTTGGCAAACGAAACCGGTGGCCCGCGCCACCGGCTTTGCAGATGTCTTGAGGTCAATTGGCCGGGCGTGCGCCGATCGCAACGGGCAGCACCACCACCGGCGGCGCGCTTTGCGCGGGCGCGGCCGCGTGCGACGAGGCGGCGGCGAGGTTCGGCGCCGCCGAGCGCCACTGTTCCGCGCCCAGCCTGCCCGCCACCACGATCAGGATCGCCGCCAGCATCAGCCGCAACGCCGTTTCGGGAACGCGGACCGCGCAGAGGCTGCCGATCACGATCCCCGGCAGCGAGCCGATCAAGAGCACGCCCATCAATTGCCAGTCGATCGCGCCCAGCGCCCAGTGCCCGATGCCGGCGATCAGGGTCAGCGGCACGGCATGCGCGATGTCGGAGCCGACGATGCGCGACATCGGCAGTTGCGGATAAAGCAACAGCAAGGCGGTGACGCCGACCGCGCCCGCACCGACCGAGGAAATCGAAACCAGCACGCCGAGCGCAACGCCCACCAGAACGGTCAAGCGCGCGATCGTCGCGTCGTCGACGCGCTCCATGCGCGCGCGCAGCTTTTCGATGATGAGCTTGCGGAAGATCAGCGAGGTCGCCGTCAGCATCAGCGCAAAGCACAGCACGGAGTTGACGAGGCCGCGCGCAGCCTCGGTCGAGAGGTCAAGCCGCCACAGCACGAGCAATGTCAGGATGCTGGCCGGGATGCTACCGCAAGCAAGCCGGATGACCGCCCGCCAATGGATGGTCCGTTCCCATCCATGCACGACGACGCCGCCAGCCTTGGTGGCCGCGGCGTACAACAAATCGGTACCGACAGCGGTGGACGGGTGAATGCCGAACAGCAGGATCAACAGCGGCGTCATCAGCGAGCCGCCGCCGACACCGGTCAGGCCGACCAATAGTCCGACGAAAAAGCCGGATGCCACGAAGACAGGATCGATCACGCGCGACCTGCAAATCCTGGCAGAGGCGTGCGATCACGCCCTTGCGACCCGGCAGCCATGGTGAAAATCCCTCCACTGTCCCGTCAATGAACGCCCAAGGATGCCCTTGGGATCCATCTATCAGGTAGGATTATATTTCCGCACCCGGCAATAGCTTCCATGAAAAAAGCATAATCGTTCTATGAGCGGGGGATCGGCGGTGATTCCAGCCTATCGGGTGGGCATCTCGCTGGGAGAGCTGACCCATCCCGTTACCATCCGCGGTGGCATGCCAAGGGCATCCCAGACCCGCGCGCACGGCTCGAAAAGCGAGCCGGAATCACGCCTCAGGCGGCGTGGAGGGAGCCGAAAATCGCCGGCTGCTTGTCGAGCTCGCCCGCCGTCACCGGGCGGCCGAGCAAATAGCCCTGCGCAAAGTTGACGCCGAGGGTTTTCAGTCCCTCGAGCTGTTCGGCCGTCTCGACGCCTTCGGCCGTCACCGACATGTCGAGGCCACGCGCCAGCGTGACCACAGAGGAAATGATCGCCGCGCTTTTGTAATGCGCCGAGAGGTTGCCCATGAAGGACTTGTCGATCTTGATCTTGTTGAAGGGGAACGTGGTCAGGCAACTCAGCGAGGAGTAGCCGGTGCCGAAATCGTCGAGCGCGAGCGAAACGCCGATCATGTTGAGCCGCTCCATGAAAGCGAGATTTTCAGCCGCGCGCTCCAGCAGCACGGATTCGGTGATCTCGATTTCGAGCCGCTCGGGCGGCAATCCCGTTTTGTCCAGCGCGGTGACGATCACCTCGAACAGCTCGGCCTGCTTGAACTGCACCGGCGACAGATTGATCGAAACCTTGGTGTCCGCCGGCCAGAGCGTGGCGTCATCGCAGGCCTGGCGGATGATCCATTCGCCGAGCGCGACGATGAGCCCGGTTTCTTCCGCGAGCGGGATGAACTGGTCCGGCGGGATCAGCCCCCGCTCCGGATGACGCCAGCGAATGAGCGCCTCGGCGCCGCGCCGGCGTCCACTCTCGACGTCAAAATAAGGCTGATAGTGAACCTCGAACTGGCAGCGCGCGATCGCATCGCGCAAGTCGCCTTCCAGCGTGTTGCGCGCCTCGAGTTCGGCCGACATCGCCTCGTCGTAGACGGTGAAGCAGTTGCGGCCCGCGGATTTGGAGCGATACAGCGCAAGGTCCGCCTTTTTCAACAGCTGTTCGCGGTCGTCGCCGTGCTCTGGCGCCAGCGCAATGCCGATGCTGGTGCCGATCTCGACCTGATGGCCGGGAAGATCGAACGGTTCGGCGATCAGCCTTGACAGCCGGCTTGCCAGATCCATCGCGTTGGTGCGCTGATCGTGATGGCCGGCCTGGATGATTGCGAACTCGTCGCCGCCGAGCCGCGCCAGCACGTCGTCTTCGCGGAGCGCGGATTGCAGCCGTCCAGCCACCTGCCGCAGCAGCGCATCGCCGGCGGCGTGGCCGAGCGAGTCGTTGACGTTCTTGAAACGATCGAGATCGAGCATCAAGACCGAGAACACGCCGCGCAAATGCTGCTGCTGATCGGTACCGGCCTGCTTGAGCTGTTCGAGAAAGAAGGCCCGGTTCGGCAGCGCGGTGAGAATGTCGGTCTGCGCCAGTTCAAGCACGCGGCTGTTCGCCAGCGCCAGTTCGCGCGAGTTGCGGCTTGCCATGCCGAGATAGACGCAGAGGAAAATGGTGACGGCGCAGCCCGCGGTGAGCACGGTGAGCGCACGGTCGTAGCGTGCCGTCAGATGGCCGCCGGCCGCGGGAATACCCTTGACCTGCCAGTTCGCGTCGCCGATGTGAAGCGTGCCGGACCAGTGCGGCCCGCGCGCCAGCGCTCGCATCGCAAGCGAGGCCGATGATATCGACGCATAATCCGGCTGGACCTGCTCCCTGCCGTTCTGCGAAGGCGGAAACGCCGTGAGGATGACGGCTGCGGATTCAGGACTCGCGCTGCGGATCGATTTCAAGAGCGGGCCGATATCGAACATGCCGACCACGAAGCCGGTCAGGTTGCGCCGGCGATCGGCGACCGTGGCGCGCGAGGTTCCCTTCACGTAGACGGGAACGACGACGAGAACACCGTGGTCGCCGGCATGGTCGTGCTTGAACAGGCGGGTGGGCACGACGGCGACCGTATCGGTGTCGCGCGCGCGCTCGAGCGTGGGCCAGCGGATCGCGTCAGTGGAATAATCCATGCCGTAGACCGACGATGTTTTCGGCTCGGTCGAAAACAGGATCGGGAAATAGAAGTCGGCCTCCGGTGCGGCGGTGACCAGTCCGCCTGACAGCGACTTGAAATGATAGGCCGGAATGCCGTCGTTGATGGCAGCGACCTCGAATTCCGCGCGCTCCCGGCGATACACCTTCGGCAACCAGCTGACGCGCAGAACGCCGGGATGGTTCTCGAACAGCCTGGAACCGAAAACCTCGAACTCGCTGCGCGTCACTTCCTCGTTGGCGGATTCGAACAGCGTGCGCAGCGTCACCAGACGGCCGAGATATTCGTTGACGCCGTTCTGCATCTCGATGAGCTGGGTCGCGGCGACGGCCTCGAATTCCGTCCAAATCGAACGGCGCTCCCAGCGGGCGACGGCATAGGTCGCGGCGATCGTGAGCAACAGGCCGATCGCAGCCGCAACCCAGACCGGCCGACTGGGCCCGGATCGGGATGCGGGCTTTTTCCTCCGCTCGACCATGTCACCCCGGCTGACCTCGCCGGGACCTCGACCGCTCATCTTCACCCCTTAAGAAACGACCATCGCAATCGTCGCCCTTTATGGCGCGGAGCCTGGTTAAAAAGCCTGAAATATCAGTATAGATAGCGGGGGGTTCGGAGGCCTTAGTTAACGATGTTTAAGATCATTCTCGGCTGCCACATCGCCGAGAAATGCGACGGAAAACGACGCCGCGGCGGGACATCTCAAGGGTTTGGCGCGGCGGGAAGAGCGCCAGGCGTGGAACCCGCAACTCCGCGGCGGAATTAGCGAGCTCTTCACCGCAAACGGCTAGCATTCCGCTTTCCGCCTCCCGCCGATTGTTCAGAAGTAACCGACATGCGTTTCATGCAATCCAAGATTCTCGGCGGCCTGATGCTGTCAGCGCTGGCGGGTCCGGCTCAGGCCGGCGAAATCGGCGTGATGCCGGACCGTGTTGTGTTCGGTCAGGCGGCGGCGCTGTCGGGTCCTTCTTTGGCGCTGGGCACGAAGATGCGGCAGGGGATCCTGGCGGCTTTTGCCGAGGTCAACGCCAAAGGCGGCGTCCATGGCCGCACGCTGCAACTGGTCAGCCGCGACGATGGCTACGACCCAGATCGCTCGGTCTTGCAGACGGTCAAGCTGCTGCATGAGGACAAGGTGTTCGCGCTGATCGGCGCGGTCGGCACGCCGACATCGCTGGTGACCGAGCCAATCGCGCGAGACGAGAACGTTCCGTTCATCGGTCCCTTCACCGGGGCGGCTTTCTTGCGGGAAAAGGATCTCGACAACGTCGTCAACATTCGCGCCAGCTACAGCGCCGAGGCCGAGGCCTGGGTGAAGCATCTCACCGAAGATCGCCACATCAAGCGGATTGCGATCTTCTATCAAGACGATTCCTACGGCCGCGACGGACTCGCCGGCGTCAAGCTCGCGCTCGAAAAGCGCGGCATGGAGCTTGCGGCCGAAGCGACTTACGAACGCAACACCAGGGCGGTCGGCATGGCGATGCGCGTGTTGAAGCGGGTCGAGCCGGAAGCGGTGGTGATGATCGGCACCTATGCCCCTTGCGCCGAATTCATCAAGCTCGCGCATCAAAGCGGCTTCTACCCGATCTTCGTCAACGTCTCCTTTGTCGGCGCCGATGCGCTCGCGCAGGAGCTCGGGCCCGATGGCGATGGCGTGATCGTTTCGCAGGTCGTGCCGTTTCCGTGGGATACGTCGGTGAAAGTCGTCGCGGACTATCAGGCCGCGGAAAAAGCCATCGACCCGAGCCTGCCGCCGGATTTCGTTTCGCTCGAGGGTTATATTTGCGGCCGGCTTGCTGCCGCCGCCCTCGACATGGCCGGCCCGAACCCGACGCGCGCCGGACTGCTGCGGGTCATCAACGAGGTCGGTCGGTTCGACATCAGCGGCGATCATCTCACCGTCGGACAGAAGATGCGGGATGCGTCGGCGCGGGTGTTCCTCACGCTGATCCAGGGTGACGGCACGTTCAAGCCGGTCGACAAGCTGTAGTCCTCACCCTGAGGAGGCTGCGTAGCAGCCGTCTCGAAGGGTGAGGCCAGCGATGGGCCTCATCCTTCGAGACGCTTGCTTTGCAAGCCCTCAGGATGAGGATATTGGAGCGGAGCTCGATGACGCCGCTCAAATTCGCTTCAGCGCCGTCAGGATGAGCTGCGGCGTCAGCGGAATCTCGGTAATCACAGCGCCGAACGGTTTTAGCGCGTCGTTCACGGCATTGGCGACCGCGGCCGCAGCACCTGCGGTGCCCGCCTCGCCCGCGCCCTTGGCGCCGAGTTCGCTTTCGGACGTCGGCGACACCACGTGGCCGACATCGATATCCGGCATCTCTCCGGACATCGGCACCAAGTAGTCCGCCATGTTGGCGTTGGTGAGTTGCCCACGCTCGTCATAGATGCATTTCTCGAACAGTGCAGCGCCCAGCCCCTGCACCACGCCGCCGCGGATCTGTTCGTCCACGAGCTGCGGATTGATGATGGTACCGCAATCTTCCACCACCCAGTGCTTGAGCAGTTTGACGAAACCAGTGTCGGTATCGACCTCGAGCCATGAGGCCTGAACGCCATTGGTGAACGCGAACGGATATTGCCGCGGCACATAGTGGCGCGTCGCCATCAGTTCGGGCTGAATGCCGGGCGGCAAGGTATCGGGACGGAAATAGACGATGCGGGCAAGCTCGCGCAGTTCGATCCTCGGGCTCCCGTCGTTCGCATTCACCACCGCGTTGTTGGCGATGTCGAGCTCGGCTGGCGTCGATTGCAGAATGGCGGCTGCAACGTCGAGGATGTTCTTGCGCAGGATTTTGGCGGCCTGCAGCGCCGCCTCGCCGCCGATGCCGGCGCCGCGCGAGGCCCAGGTGCCGCCGCCATAGGGCGTCTGATCGGTATCGCCAAGGATGACGCGGACCTTTTCCATCGACACGCCGAGCACGCTGCCGACGATCTGCGCCGTGAGCGATTCCGAGCCCTGTCCCTGCTCGGTGATGCTGGTCTGGCAGACCACCGCGCCTTGCGCATCGAGCCGTATGGCCACGCCATCCTGCGAGGAGATTTTCGCGCCGCCGACGCCGTAAAACGCCGCACTCGGATTGGTCACCTCGATGAAGCTCGCGATGCCGATGCCGCGATGGATGTTCTTCGCACGTAACGCCGCCTGCTCGGCGCGAAGCGCGTCGTAGTTCATCATCTTGAGCAGCCTGTCGAGCGAAGCGTGATGCGACAACAGTTCGAAACGCAGGCCGGCGGCCGAGGCGCAAGGATACGCGTCGTCCGCAAACAGATTGCGCCTGCGGATTTCCACCGGATCCATGCCGATCCTGCCTGCTGCGAGATCGACCAGGCCCTCGGTGATCGAACACGCGATGGGATGGCCGACCGCGCGGTACTGGCACATGACGTTCTTATTCTGGAACACGACGCGGGCGCGGGCGCGATAGTTCGGCGTCACATACGGACCGCCGACGAGGTTGACGACCTGGTTTGCCTCGATCGCGCTGGTGCGCGGATACATCGAATAAGGACCGATGCCGGTGAGATCGTCGATCTCGAACGCGGTAATGGTGCCGTCGCGCTTGACGCCGATGCGCGCCTTGCAGCGGTGATCGCGGGCGTGGATGTCGGTGTTGAAGCTTTCGATCCGGTCGGCAACGTATTTGATTGGCCGCTTCAAGTGTTTCGACAGCGCATAGGTCGCCATCTCGTCGGCATAGATATGCACCTTGATGCCGAAGGAGCCACCGACATCCTTGCAGACGACGCGGACTTGCGCCTCTTCGAGACCAAGATGCAGCGCGGCGATGTTCTGCACCATGTGCGGCGCCTGCGTGCCCTGATAGATCGTAAGCCGCTCTTCGGCCGCGTTCCAGTCCGCAACCACTGACCGCGGCTCCAGCGTCACGCCGGTGTGACGCCCGAACACGAATTCGGCTTCCGCAACTTCATCCGCCTCGGCAAACGCCGCATCGACCGCGCCGGCCTCGAACGTGCGCTCGAAGGCAAGATTGTCGCCGAGCGAAGCATGAATGACCGGCGTTGCCGGATCGAGCGCCGTGCGCATATCCGTGACCGGTTCGAGTTCTTCGTATTCGACGGTGACGCAATCGGCGGCGTCTTCGGCCGCGGCGCGGCTCGAGGCCACCACGGCCACGACCGCCTCGCCCTGCCAGCACACCCGCTCGGTCGCGATCGCGCGCTGGGGTGCGGATTTAAGACCTTTCATGTGCGAGAGCACGCCGACCCATGGCGTGATCACGGCGGCCAGTTCCTCGCCGGTCACGACAGCGACGACGCCGGGCTTTTTCTTCGCTCCTTGCGTATCGATCGAGATAACTCTCGCATGAGCGTGCGGTGAACGCACAAAGACCACATGCGCCATCCGCGGCAGCTCGATATCGCTGACATAGAGCCCGCGCCCCTGCAGCAGCCGGTCGAGATTCGGCCGCGGCACCGTCTTGCCAATGTAAGAGTTTGGCCGATCGAGTTCGGACAGCGTTTTTCCTTCGGGCCTGTTCATGGCGCGCGCCCCGCATCACGGTTCCTGGGCGCCTTGTTCTTGCGCGCCTTGGCGGTCGCCTCCACCGCATCGACAATCGCCTGATAGCCCGTGCAGCGGCAGTAATTGCCGGAAAGATGTTCGCGGATTTGATCGCGATCAGGCTCGGCCTCCACTTTGAGTAACTCCTGCGCCGTGATCAGCATCGCCGGCGTGCAGTAGCCGCATTGCAGCGCATTGCGCGCGCGAAACGCTTCCTGAAGATCCGATATCTCGCCGGAGTCTGAGAGGCCTTCGATGGTCTCGACCACGGCTTCGTTCGCCTGCACGGCCAGCATGAGGCAGGAGCGCACGATCTCGCCATTGACGCGGACCGTGCAGGCGCCGCAAACGCCGTGCTCGCAGCCGACATGCGTGCCGGTCAGCTTGAGGTGCTCGCGCAGAAAATCCGCCAGATTGATCCTGGGTAGCACATGCGCCTCGACGCGTTCGCCGTTGACCTGCAGCGCGATGGCCTGCGGCGCGGTCATGCGGACGCCCCCGCCGCAAGGTCGGGACTCGACAACAACGCCGCGACACACCGCGCCAGCAACACTTTCGCCAGATGAAATCGCATCGCACGGCTTGCCTGCTGGTCTTCGGGCGGATCGAGGGCCTGCTCTAGTCCCTGCAGCGCCTCGGACAGTGTCTCTCGCGTCACCTCCGTGTTGAGCAGCGCCGGCACTTGCACATGCTCCGCCTTGTCGCCGACGCCGAAGAAGACAGGACGAAGATCGGTGAGCCGTCCGTTCTTCACCACGGCCTGAGCCGCAAGACCGACAATGGCGTAGTCGCCGTGACGGCGGGCAAACTCGCAGAAGTAATGCTGCGAATGCGGCGGCGGCAGCGGCACTTCAACTGAAGTAAGCAGCTCTTCCAACGACAGCGCCGTCTCGTAAATTCCGAGGAAGAATTCTTCGGCCGGAATCCGGCGCTCGCCTTGGGGCCCACGCACAACGATGGTTGCATTGAGCGCAATGGCGCAGGCCGGCAATTCGGAAGCAGGATCGGCATGGGCGAGGCTGCCGCCAATCGTGCCGCGGTTGCGGATCGCCGGATGCGCAACGTGGGTGATAGATTCTTTCAGCAGCGGCGCGTGCGCTGCAACCTCGCCCGAATGTTGCAGATCGACATGGCGCGTCAGCGCGCCGATCGAGAGCACGTCGCCCTGCGTCTTGATGCCGCGCAGCTCGTCGAGCGCGCCGATATCGACGATCAGGTCCGGTGCCAGCAACCGCAGATTCATCGCGGGCATCAGGCTCTGACCGCCCGAAAGCACCTTCGCCCGCTCGCCGTGCTCGGCGAGAAGCGCGATCGCATGGGCGACACTGGTCGCGCGGGCGTAGTCGAAAGCCGGCGCTTTCATAAGGCGAAATTCTCCCTCACGAATTTCGAGCGATTAGACGAGCCGACCCGCCAAAGGTCAAGTTTGTTTATCGACCGATTATTTCTGATGACTAGGCGAGCGGATCGGCATAAGGGATGAAAGCGTTACCCGCGGTCACCGCTTCAGGGAGAGCCACGCGAATGAAACTGGGCTTCTTCACCATGCCGATCCATCCGCTGGAGAAGGATTGGCGGGTTTCGCTTCAGGAAGACCGCGAGGCATTCATCCTGGCCGACGAGCTCGGCTTCACCGAAGCCTATGTCGGCGAGCACACCACCGACCGCGCCGAAAACATCACGTCCTGCATTGCCTTTCTGGCGTGGATCGCGGCGGCGACCAAAAAGATCAAGCTTGGCACCGGCACCGTCAACATGCCGAACACCCATCCCGCGGCGACCGCTGCGAGCCTTGCGATGCTCGACCACATGCTGAACGGGCGGCTGATCTTCGGCATCAGCCCGGGCGGTCTGCTGTCGGATGCGGAAGTGTTCGGCAATCTCGACGCCGATCGCAACGCGATGTTCCTCGAAGCGATCAACCAGGTGCTCGAGATCTGGGCGAGCGAGCCGCCTTACAACATCAAGGGCAAATACTGGAACCTCTCGGTCGAGCGCACGCTGATGGCCGAGGTCGGGCAAGGTTTCATCGGAAAGCCCTTGCAGCGGCCGCATCCGCCCATCGTGGTCACGGCGGTCGCGCCGTTTTCCAAGGGCGTGACCGAGGCCGCCGCGCGTGGCTGGGAGCCGATCTCGGCGAACTTCCTGATGCCGGCCTGGGTGAAGAGCCACTGGCCGAAATATGTTGAGGGCTGTGAGCGCGCTGGCCGTCCGGCCGATCCTGCCAACTGGCGCGTTGCGAAGAGCGTGTTCGTCGCCAAGGACGCCGCGACGGCCAAAGCCTACGCGACCGATCCCGATGGGCCTTACGTCTATTACTATCGCTCGCTCTTCACCAAGCTGGTGAAGAACGGCCGCATCGAATTGTTCAAGACGCGGCGCGATCAGCCCGACGACGAGGTGACGCTGGAATCGATCTGCGACAGGCTGATCATCCACGGCACAGCGGAAAGCGTCGCCGATCAGCTGCTCGCATTCCAGGACGAGGTCGGCACCTTCGGCACGCTGCTCTATGCCGGCAAGGACTGGAAGGACCGCGAGCTCGGCCGCCAGTCGATGATCCTGATGGCGGAAAAAGTGATGCCGCGGGTCAATGCGGG
>NZ_DASREO010000106.1:0-27858 GCF_035652035.1 Bradyrhizobium sp. | reverse complement strand
TATCCGAACGTGCATTTCGAGCACGCCACCGGATTCAAGCACGACAAGAACATGGGCATCTATAACGGCCGCTTCTACGAGGGCCGCTACATCCAGGGCGTGATCGCGGGCAAGATGTCGAAGGCCGGCGTGCTCGGCTATATCGGCTCGTTCCCGATTCCCGAAGTCATCATGGGCTTCAACGCCACCATGCTCGGTGCCCAGAGCGTCAATCCCAACATCAAGGTCAAGATCATCTGGGCCAACACCTGGTTCGATCCGGGCAAGGAAGCCGATGCTGCCAAGGCGCTGCTCGATCAGGGCGCCGACGTGATCATGCAGCACACGGACTCGCCGGCCGCGATGCAGATCGCATCCGAGCGCGGCAAGCTGGCGTTCGGCCAGGACTCCGAAATGATCAAATTCGGGCCGAAGACCCAACTCACCTCGATCATCGACAACTGGGCGCCCTATTACATCCGCCGCGTCCAGGCCGAGCTCGACGGCAAGTGGGCAACCGACAACGTCTGGGACGGCCTGAAGGCCAAGATGGTCGTGATGGCGCCCTACACCAACATGCCCGACGACGTGAAGAAAATGGCTGAGGATACCGAAGCCGCCATCATCGCCGGCAAGCTCTATCCGTTCAAATGCCCGATCGTCGATCAGGACGGCAAGACGGTCGAGTGCAAGGGCGGCGACCATCTCGACGACGGTCAGGTGCTCGGCATGAACTTCTACGTCAAGGGTATCGACGACAAGATCCCGGGCAAGTAAGCCCGAGAAACGCATCGCGGCGGCGGCAGAAGGTCGGGCGGAAACGCCCGGCCTTTTTTGTTTTCCCAGTTGCTTCTGGTTGCTATATCGACCGCAGCGGCGGTGCGTTCCCTCTCCCCTTGCGAGAGAGGGTGGCGAAAATAAGCGATAGCGAAATTCGAGCCGGGTGAGGGGTCAGTATCAGCATGACGAAAACCCCTCACCCGGTTTCTCGCTTACGCTCGAAACCACCCTCTCCCGCAAGGGGAGAGGGTAAACCAAGTTTGCGGCCCGAACTCTAACTATCCCGCCTGAAGCTTGCGCGCCGCCGCGCTGTGGCGGCGGATCAGCTCAGCGACATCCAGCCTTGGAATCGCGCCGTCGATGACGGTCCACTTTCCGGCAACCATCACCCGGTCGGCGCGATGCGCGCCGCACAGCACCAGCGCCGCAAGCGGATCGCCGTGACCGGAGAAACGCAGCTCGTCGAGCCTGAACAGCGCCAGGTCAGCGGCCTTGCCGGTCGCGATTTCGCCGAGTTCAGGACGGCCGACGCAGGCCGCCGAGCCTTTTGTGGCCCAGCGCAGCGCGTCCTTGTGGCTCACTTTGCCAACGCCATAGCGCGCGCGTTGCAGCAGAAACGCCGCGCGGACTTCCTGCATCAGGTTGGATTCGTCGTTCGACGCCGAGCCGTCGACGCCAAGCCCGATGCCGACGCCGGCCTCCTCCATCTCGCAAACCGGACAGCCGCCGGAGGCCAGGATCTGGTTGCTGCACGCGCAATGGCTGATGGTGGTCTTGGCCTTTCCCAGCCGCTTCATCTCGGAGGCATTGAAGTGAATGCCGTGCGCCAGCCAGGTCCGCGCATTGAGCCAGCCGCAATTTTCCAGATAATCGAGCGGCCGGCATTTATAGAGCTGTTCACAGAACTTGTTCTCGTCCTCGGTCTCGGCAAGATGGGTGTGCAGGCGAACGTCTAGCTTTCCGGCGAGTTCAGCGGTCTTTGTCATCAGCGAGGTCGTCACCGAAAACGGCGAACAAGGCGCCAGCGCAATCTGCACCATCGCGTCTTCGCCGCGCTCGTGATACTTGGCGACGACACGTTCGCTGTCGGCGAGAATCGTGTCTTCATCCTGCACCACGCTGTCCGGCGGCAGGCCGCCGTCGCGTTGCGACAGGTTCATCGACCCACGCGTGAGCAGCACGCGCAGGCCCAGACGCTGCGCGACCGCCACTTCAATGTCGACGGACTCTTCCAGCCCGGCCGGAAAGACATAGTGGTGATCGGTCGTGGTGGTGCAGCCGGATAACATGAGCTCAGACGTCGCCACGGTGACGCCGAGCTCGAGCGCCTCGGGCGTCAGTCGTGCCCAGACCGGATAAAGCGCCTGCAACCAGGGAAACAGTTCGCGGTCCATCGCCGCCGGTACGGCTCTTGTCAGTGTCTGGTAAAAATGATGATGGGTGTTGATCAGGCCGGGCAGCACCACATGGTCAGAGGCGTCGAACACCGCTGCTTCCGTCGACGGTGTCGCGCCGGCGGCGACCTTCTCGACGATCCGCCCATCACGCACGACAATACCGCGGTCGGCACCTTCGGCCAGAATCCCCAGGGGGTCCTTGATCCAGATCGCCTGTGTTGAGCCCATAGCGCAGTGTCCCAGTTTGATTGACCGTCATTCCGGGGCGATGCGATAGCATCGAACCCGGAATCTCGAGATTCCGGGTTCGCCTCTACGAGGCGCCCCGGAATGACAGTGTTTTGCAATTCAAGGATCAGGCCGAATTGGCACCAGTCCTGCAAGACTGTTACAGAAATGGTGTTGGCGTTAAAAGCGTTCATGGACCTGAACACGATCACGGCGGTAGCCCGCCCGAAAGCGCGCTCCGAACTGCCCGTTTGGACGGCAGGCGATGCCTGGCTCGCGGGCGGCACGTGGCTATTTTCGGAACCTCAAGCACACCTGAATCGCTTGATCGATCTCGCCACGCTGGGATGGCCCGCGCTGACGTCAGATGCGAATGGACTGTCGATCGCGGCGACCTGCACCGTCGCCGAACTCGATGCGCTCACCTGCCCGCCGGACTGGCTCGCAGCACCCTTGATCAACCAATGCTGCCGCGCCTTTCTCGCCTCCTTCAAGATCTGGAAGACGGCAACTGTCGGCGGCAATATCTGCATGTCGCTGCCGGCGGGGCCGATGATCTCGCTGACAGCGGCGCTCGAGGGCGTCTGCACCATCTGGCAGGCCGGCGGTGGCGAACGCAAAATCGCGGTGGCCGATTTTGTCACCGGCGATCAAACCAACGTGCTGAAGCCCGGCGACCTTTTGCGGCAAATCGATATTCCGCTTGCCGCGCTGAAGCGCCGCTCGGCGTTTCGCCAGATCTCGCTGACGCCGGTCGGGCGCTCGGCGGCGCTCTTGATCGGCAGCATCGCGCATGACGGCGCGTTCGCGTTGACAGTAACGGCCTCGACCAAGCGGCCGGTCAAGCTCGCCTTCACGAAAATTCCTGACGCTGACGAACTGCGCGAGGCGATCCTGCAAACCATTCCCGACGCTCTCTATCACGATGACGTTCACGGCAAGCCGTTCTGGCGCAAGCACATGACGCTGCGGCTGGCGTCCGAAATTCGCGACGAACTCGCATGAGCTTTTCGATCAATGGAAAGGAATTTCCGCAATCGCCTCGCGCCGGGCAATGCCTGCGCACGTTCCTGCGCGAGCTCGGCCATTTCGGCGTCAAGAAGGGCTGCGACGCCGGCGATTGCGGCGCCTGCACGGTGCTGCTCGACAACGAGCCGGTGCATAGCTGCCTGATACCGGCGTTTCGCGCCGAAGGCCACACGATCACCACCATCGAAGGTCTTGCGGGGAACGCCGCCATTCACCCGATGCAGCAGGCGTTTCTGGATGCGCAGGGATTCCAATGCGGCTTCTGCACCGGCGGCATGATCCTGACTTGCGCGTCGCTGAACCAGGCGCAGCAGCGCGATCTCGGCGCGGCACTGAAGGGCAACATCTGCCGCTGCACCGGCTATCGCGCAATCGAGGATGCGCTCAACGGCAAGACCAACATCGAAGATGCTGCCGCCGGCGACGCGTTCGGCCGCAGCCTTGGCGCACCGGCAGGCCCGCAGGTGGTGCGTGGCGCGGCGCGCTACACCTTCGACACCGCGATCGAAGGACTGCTCCATATCAAGATGCTTCGCTCGCCGCATCCGCACGCCAGGATCATTTCGATCGACAAGAACGACGCGCTCGCGATGCCGGGCGTTCATGCCGTGCTGACGCATGAGGACGCACCGTCGAGGTTATTCTCGACCGCGCGGCACGAAAAGGACTGGATGGACCCCGACGACACGCGCGTGCTCGACGACGTCGTACGCTTCGTCGGGCAGAAGGTCGCCGCGGTCGTGGCCGAGAGCGAAGCCGCCGCCGAGGAAGCTTGCCGGCGCCTCAAGGTAACTTACGAAATCCTGCCGCACGTGGTCGACCCCGCCGCCGCGATCATTGAGGGCGCACCGGTGATTCATCCCGGCAAAACCAATCATCGCATTGCCGACGCCGCGCGCAACATCGCTGCGGAAACGCACGGCGAGTATGGCGACGTCGCAGCCGCGCTCGCTGCATCCGCCGTGACTTACGAAGGCACGTTCACGACGCAACGTGTGCAGCACGCGGCGCTGGAGACCCATGGCGGGCTCGCCTTTCTCGATGCCGACGGCGTCCTCACCGTCCGCTCGTCGACGCAGGTGCCGTTCCTGACGCGACGAACGCTGGCCGATCTCTTCAATCTTCCGCCAGAAAAAGTGCGCGTATACTGCGAGCGCGTCGGCGGCGGTTTTGGCGGCAAGCAGGAGATGTTCGTCGAGGACGTGCTGGCGCTCGCGGCGCTCAAGACCGGGCGCCCGGTCAAGCTCGAATTGACGCGCGAAGAGCAATTCGTCGCCACCTCGACCCGCCATCCGATGCGAGCGACGGTAAAGGCCGGCGCCGACAAGAACGGCAAGCTGACCGCCCTGCAAATCGACGTGCTCTCGAACACCGGCGCTTACGGCAACCATGCAGGTCCCGTGCTGTTCCACGCCGTCCAGGAGTGCATCAGCGTCTATGACTGCCCGAACAAGAAGGTCGATGCCATCGCCGCCTATACGAACACGGTGCCGGCTGGCGCCTTCCGTGGCTATGGCCTGCCGCAAACGCTGATCGCGATCGAAGCGGCGATCGATGAACTCGCAAGGCAACTCGGCATCAACCCGTTCGAGATGCGCCGCCGCAACGTCGTCAAACCGGGCGACCCCATGCTGACGCCGCCGGATAGCGAATATCACGATGTGATCTACGGTTCCTACGGGCTCGACCAGTGCCTTGACCTTGTCGAGCGCGCGATGAAGGCCGATGCAGCGAAGCCGCCATTGTCCGACGAATGGTTGATCGGCGATGGCATTGCACTGACCATGATCGACACCGTGCCGCCGGCTGGCCACATCGCCGATTGCTTTGTTTCCCTGCGCGATGACGGTGGCTTCGATCTCACCGTCGGCACCGCCGAATTCGGTAACGGCACGTCCACCGTGCATCGCCAGATCGCGGCGACGGCGCTTACGACATCAGTCGACCAGATCCGCCTCCAGCAATCCGACACCGCCCATGGCGGTCACGACACCGGCGCCTATGGCTCGGCCGGCACGTTCGTCGCGGGCCTTGCCACCAAAGTCGCCGCGGAAAATCTCGCCGCCGCCATCAAGGCCTTTGCCGCAACTGCGATGGGCACAGATGCCGCGACAACCGTGCTCGAAAAGGATCATCTCGTCTGCGGAGCTACGCGTCTGTCCTTTGCACAGATCGCGCACGCGGCCCGCGCGCAAGGCAAGACGCTTGACGGCCATGGCAGCTCCGGCGGCACGCCGCGTTCGGTCGCCTTCAATGTGCAGGGTTTTCGCGTCGCCGTGAACAAGGGCAGCGGCGAGGTGAAAATCCTCAAAAGCGTGCAGGCGGCCGATGCCGGCCGCGTCGCCAATCCGATGCAGTGCCGCGGCCAGGTCGAGGGCGGCGTCGCGCAGTCGCTGGGAGCTACGCTCTACGAAGAACTCGTGATCGACGAGGCGGGGCGCATGGTCAATCCTCGCTTCCGCGACTATCACCTGCCGTCCTTCGCCGACGTGCCGCGCACCGAGGTCTTCTTTGCCGACACCTACGACACGATCGGTCCAATGGGCGCGAAGTCGATGAGCGAAAGCCCCTACAATCCAGTCGCGGCTGCGATGGGCAATGCGATAGCGAGCGCCACCGGCATCCGCTTTACGTCAACCCCGTTCAAGCCCGACCGGTTGTTTCCCGCGCTGAAGGACAAGTTCGGCAGCTAGGCTGTGCGTCACGCGGGACCGGCTCTGGCACAGGGCTTGAATTGCTGCAAAGCTGTGACATCGGCCGGGACATACCTGGCCAAGCCGGGGGGCTAGCCATGAGTACCGAAATCCATCCCGTCGACGAAGTCTTGCCCGTTCCGCGCCTCCTGGCGCTGGGACTGCAGCATGTGCTGGTGATGTATACCGGCGCCGTCGCCGTTCCCCTGATCATCGGGCGGGCGTTGAAATTGCCGCCGGAAGACGTCGCCTATCTGATCAGCGCCGACCTGTTTGCCTGTGGTCTTGCAACACTGGTGCAGTGCATCGGATTTCCGTCAGTCGGAATTCGGTTGCCCGTGATGATGGGCGTGACCTTCGCCTCCGTCGGCCCGATGCTGTCGATGGCGGCCTCACCGGATATTGGGCTGCTCGGCATTTACGGATCGGTCATCGCTGCCGGAATCTTCGGCATCGTTGCCGCCCCTTTCATCAGTCGGCTGCTGCCGCTGTTTCCGCCTGTTGTCACCGGCACCATCATCATGATCATCGGCATTTCGCTGATGCGGGTCGGCATCAACTGGGCCGGCGGCGGCCTGCCGACCGTGCTCAGGGAGCTGGACGGCGTCAAGGGCGCCTTTCCCAATCCGGCTTACGGCCAGTTGCAGGGGCTCGGCATTGCCGGCTTCGTGCTGTTGATTGTCCTCGGACTGGTCAAATGGGGCTCGGGCTTTATCGCCAATGTCTCGGTGCTGCTCGGCATCATCGCCGGCGCCGTGCTCGCCAGCATTTTGGGCGTGATGCATTTCGAGAAAGTTGCTGCCGCGCCATGGGGCGACATCGTCATCCCCTTCCACTTCGGCCTGCCGCAATTTCATCTCGTCCCGATCATCACCATGTGCATCGTCATGATCGTGGTGATGATCGAATCGCTCGGCATGTTCCTCGCGCTTAGTGACATGACCGGCAAGACGATCGACCGCGAAGCATTGTCGCGCGGCCTGCGCGCCGACGGCGTTGGCACGCTGATCGGCGGCATCTTCAACACCTTCCCCTACACGTCGTTCTCACAGAACGTTGGCCTCGTCAGCGTCACCGGGGTTCGTTCGCGCTGGGTCACGATCACTGGCGGCATCATCATGCTGCTGCTCGGCCTTGTGCCAAAGCTGTCCGCGCTGGTCGAAGCGGTGCCGCAAGTGGTGCTCGGCGGCGCGGGGCTCGTGATGTTCGGCATGGTGGCGGCGACCGGCGCGCGAATTCTCACCGCGGTCGACTTCAGGACCAACCGCTTCAACCTGTTCGTGGTCGCGATTTCCGTCGGCTTCGGACTGATTCCGCTCGCCGCCCCCGGCTTCTTCCACAATCTTCCGAAGGACCTGCAGCCGCTGCTGGACTCCGGCATCCTGCTTTGCGCCGTGGTCGCAGTCGCCCTGAACGCGTTCTTCAACGGGATCGGCTCCGGCGCGAGCGCGAAGACCGACGCGGTGGCGGCGTCCTCAACCGCACAACATGTCTAGGTACTGACCTCATCCTGAGGAGCGGCGAAGGCCGCGTCTCGAAGGATGGCCTCATGGTTCACCCGGCGATGCATAGCATCGTCCGGCGAAGGCGCCGCCCGGGGCTCCTCACCATGAGGAACTCTAGCTGCCGCGATAGGTGGCGTAGCTCCAGGGCGTGACCAGGAGGGGCACATGCAGATGTCCCTCCGGATCGCTCACCGCAAAGCGCAAGGAAATATCGTCGAGGAACGGCGGATCGGAGAGCGGGACGTTGCGCGCGCGAAAATAGTCTCCGACGCGGAAGTTGAGCTCATAGCGGCCGATCGGTACCGGCCGTCCGCCGATCAACGGCTGGTCGGTGCGGCCATCCGAATTGGTCACCGCCGTCGTCACCACGCGGCTTGCACCAAGCAGCGACCGCTCGACCAGTTCGACCGCGATGCCCGCGGCGGGCTTGCCGCTATGCGTATCAAGCACATGGGTTGAAAGCCGCCCGTGAACCGGCAGCCGATCGCCCGCAACGATGAGCTGATCAAGCCGCAACGCCGCGATCCTGCAAATTTCCGCAATCGAGGTCTTTGTCTCGGTCGCCGCATCGTTCGGCAGCCGCCGCTCGAAATCCCTCAGGATCGAATCTTTGGTGTGGCGGCGCACGCAAACGATATAGGGAAAGCCGAATTTTGCGCGATAGGCGTTGTTGACGCGCTCGAACGCCTCGTATTCGGCGTCCGACAACCGGTCGAGGCCGGCGCTGGTCTGCTCCGCGGTGGATTCGACCGTGAGCCCGGCCGCGCGCTGCGTCTTGTCGCCGAGATCGGGATGCGACTTGATCAGCTTGAGACGCAAATCTTCTGGCGCACGCTCGACCGCCGACGTCATCGCCGCAAACAGCTCATTGACGCCTGCAAACGGCCGCGCGGCAAACGCCTGCTCGGCAACCCAGGGCGAATACTCAAAGATGTTGGCGAGCACGGCAACGAAATCGCTTTGCGTGCAAGCGTTCAGCTCCTCAAGCGGCTTCTGCGACTGGTGTCCCGGTTCTGACATTCGTATCCTTTCGCAGCGGCTACTTTTACGAATGTCAGAACCAAAGGGACACCAGTAAATATCTAGTTCTAGTGAAGCTTTGACTCTGACGTTCCTTTGAAGAGGCTGCTGCGAAACTGAAAGGAACGTCAGAGTCGCTTCACTAGCCTCGCCGACCCGATTTACGGGCTCCTGCCCTGTGCGGACTGCGAATTCCCGCTCCCGGCGTCGAAGGACAGGCCGAAGAGACCGCCGCGCCGCACCTCAGGCTCAGGGGCCGGCGCGGGCGCCTGCTGAACTTCGGCCTGCGGCGGCAGCGGAGGCGGCGCCGGCAGGTTGTTGCAGTTCATCGGATAGACCAGCTCGCGGTTGGCGGTCTGGCCGATCGGCGCGCAGGGGTCGGCGCGTCCCGCCTTGGGCTTGGTTTGCGACCAGGCCGGCGTCGCCGCCGCCACCAGCATCGCGCACAAAAGAACCCTCTTCATTTTTTAAACCTCAAAATCTGCCCCTAGTGGTCCGATTCTAACATTCGCTGCCCCTTCTCAGCTGGCACTTTGGCGAATGTTAGAATCAAAGGACCACTAGCAAACTTGGTTTGCTAGTGGAGTTTTGGATTTGACATTCGCAGTTCGAACTCGCGGCCGGGCGGGTAGCGAATGTCAAATCCACTCCACGAGGCCATTGAACCGGATTGGACGGGCGAAGTCCACATGCTGCAATTTTGGGCAAGTGACCCGAAGAAACTGCCAATCGGAAGCGCTGGCAAAGACTTGCGATCAATGCGACACAGGGTCGAGGCATCTGGCCAGGACTGACCGAGCAGGGCTGACCGGGAAGGCGCGCGGGGAGCCGGCGATGTGGGCATCGATACTGTCGGAATGGGCCAGTCTGATTTTCCGCTGGCTGCATGTGATCGCGGCCATCGGCTGGATCGGCAGTTCGTTCTATTTCATCCACCTCGATCTCGAGCTCAAGCCGCGCGAGGGCCTGCCCGAGGGCGCCCATGGCGATGCGTGGCAGGTGCACGGCGGCGGCTTCTATCACATGGTCAAGTTCCTGGTCGCCCCTAGCAAGATGCCGAGCGAGCTGACCTGGTTCAAATGGGAGGCCTACACGACCTGGCTCTCCGGCTTCGTCTTGATGGTCATCGTCTACTATCTCGATGCCGAATTGTTTCTGGTCGACAAGTCGGTGCTCGACCTGACGCCGACACAGGCGGCGCTGTTCTCTTTCTTCAGCCTTGCGCTCGCCTGGCTGCTCTATGAGGCGGCCTGCCGCAGCGGCCTTTCCGCTTACGAGCTGCCGTTTGCAATCGGCGGTTACATTTTTCTGGTCGCGCTGACCTACGCCTTCACCCATGTGCTGAGCGGACGCGGCGCCTTCAACCAGATCGGCGCGATCATCGGCACCATCATGGTCGCAAACGTCTTCACGCTGATCATCCCGAACCAGAAAAAGGTGATCGCAGCACTGCTCGCCGGGCAAAAGCCGGATCCGAAATACGGCAAGCAGGGCAAGGAGCGCTCGGTCCACAACAATTATCTGACGCTGCCGGTCGTCTTTCTCATGATCAGCAATCACTACCCGCTGATCTTCGGCACCCGCTTCAACTGGGTGATCGCGGCGATCGTGCTCGCGCTCGGCCCCGTGATCCGCCATTTCTTCAACGAACGGCATGCGGGCCGCAAATCGCCGTGGTGGGTCTGGGGGGTGGCTACGATCGGCATGATCGCGATCGCATTCCTCACGACCGCCGGGCCCCGCGATGCCAAGGCCAGCGCCGTGACATCAAGGCACGACTTCGCGGCCGTGCAGGACATTGTGCTGTCCCGTTGCAGCATGTGCCACGCCGCTGAACCCGTATTCGACGGAATCACCGCGGCGCCAAAGGGCGTGCGGCTGGACGATGCGGAAGCGATCAAGCGCAACAGCCGCCTGATCGGCCGCAATGCGGCCTGGTCGAGCGCCATGCCGCCCGGCAACATCACGGAAATCACATCTGACGAGCGCGCCGTGCTCGCCGCCTGGCTGGCCGATAGCTCGCGTTAGACCCTTGGCCTCGTCCGCGAGTTCAACCGCTCACCACGGCTAGCGCGGCAAGAGCGAGTAGGTGAGATGGCCGGTCCACCAGCCGTGCGCCGAGAGACGAAACGCGAACAGGCCGATACCCGCAAGCAGCGCAATCCAGAACAAAGGCGCCGGGAGCACGCGGCGGAAGCCGAACAGGCCGACGACCATCATGAAATCGAAAGTCATCGTCAGCACCTGCTCCGTGCGCATCGGGTACTCGTGCGCCGGGACCATAAGATTCCAGAAGAAGTGCGCGATCAGGAAGCAGGCGAGCAGAAAACCCGCGGTGGGCGAGCGGTTGACACCTTGCGCTGCAGATGGTGGAGGATTGGCCATGACGATGCCCCCTGTGTTGATGACCGCACACGCCATGGCGGTCCGGGGGATTAGTCGCGGTCAAAGGCGTGGAAGTTCAAGCCGCTTTGCTCAACCATCAGACAGTATTGGCCCTCACCCCTTCGGCGGGATCAGCGGCTGCACGATTTCCTTGAACACCTCCAGCGCCTCGCAACGCGCGGCTCGCAACGGCCGACGCGGTGCGGCTTGCCCAGCCTGCGAGCCGCGAGCCCTACGCCACCGTTGGAGGCCGCCGTTTTCGAGCGCGGGTCACTGAGGCCTGCAGTGGCTGCCGCGCGGTAGCTGCGGCAATGATCTTGAATCGGTCAAGCGCGGCGGCATTGCCGCGCAGTTGCGCCTCGAGCTCGGCGGCCGGCATGGGGCGGCCAAGGAGGTAGCCCTGCACGTAATCGCAACCGAGCCCACGCAGATAAGCGAGTTGGGCTTCGGTTTCGACACCCTCCGCCAGCACTTCAAGCCCCAGCGTCTTGCCGAGATTGACCACGACCTCGCAAATCTGCATGCCCTTGGCATCGTGCGGAATGTCGCGCACGAAGCTCTGATCCACCTTGAGTTTGTCGACGGGGAAGCGTTTCAGATAGGCAAGCGACGAATAACCGGTCCCGAAATCGTCAATCGCAAGTTTGACGCCGATCCTTTTCAACGCGGCAAGCGTTGCTTCGACATCGGGTCCTGCCCCCATCAGGCTGCCCTCGGTGATCTCGATTTCCAGCGCCTGGGGCGCAAGTCCGCTGAACGTAAGCGCTTCCGTAATCGTCCCCGCAATGTCGGCGTGGCGGAACTGTTGTGAGGAGAGGTTGACCGCGACGACCTCAAGCCGCAGGTCTTCTTTGTGCCATTCAGCCATTTGGCGGCAGGCTTCCCGAACAACCCATTCGCCGAGCGCAATGGTCAGGCCGGCATCCTCCACGACCTTGATGAACGCTCCGGCCGGCACGAGCGCCTCGCCGGGCGGTGCCCAGCGCAGAAGAGCTTCGACGCCGGCGATGCGGCCGTCGATGACGTTGACGAGAGGTTGGTAATGCAGAACGAACTCGCCTCGCTCAAAGCCACGGCGCAGCCGGCTTTCGAGGCTCATCCGCTTGTTGGCTGCCTCGGTGAGCGAAGCGCTGTAGAAGCGGAAGCTGCCCCGGCTCGCCTCCTTGGCTTCGTAAAGCGCCGCATCGGCGTTGCGGATCAACTGATCGACGGTGTTTCCTTCATCGGGCAGGCGGCATATTCCGATGCTGGTCCCGACATAAAGCTCCTGCCCGCCTCTGAGCACGAACGGCAACTTGAGGGCCCCGGTCAGACGCTCGGCCAGGGTCACCACGTCGGCCCTCTCAAACACATCGGCCACCAGCACAACGAATTCGTCACCGCCCATGCGTCCGAGCAGCGCGTCACGCGGAAGTCGCGACTGAAGCCGCTTGGCAACAAGTCGCAACAGTTCGTCGCCGGCCGCATGCCCGAGACTGTCGTTGACATCCTTGAATGCGTCGAGGTCAAGCAGCATCAAGCAGCCCCTGGCGCCGGCGTCTTCGAGCAGCGCGGTGGTGCGGCTCTCGATCATCCGGCGGTTGGGCAAGCCAGTCAGCGAATCGTGGTTGGCAAGGTGGACCAATTCCGCCTTGCTCTGCTCCAGCGCCTGATATGGAGCGATGATTCTCGAGACGAACAGCGCCCGATACAGCATCGCGTAAGCGGCCGCCTTATAAAGGTGACCGAAAACGTTGAAGAGATCGCTCGGGGTTGTGTAGAGGGTGAACAGCAGCTCCGCAAGCCCGAGCACCCAGGTGCCGGCGGCCAGAAAACACAGGTTGGGATCATGCCAGTTGTTACGCCGGCGCAGCATCAGCAGGCTGGCAACGAAATAGGTGGCCGCAAGCACGTATTCCGCGTTGATCTTGAACACGGACAAGCCGCCGTCCGGCGTAACGTTGGCAGGCAGCCAGTCGCCATGGGCAAGGCTCATCCACCACACCAGCGCCGTGATAACCAGGGCGGCGCCGGGCGCCGCCACGGCGGCGCCGGGCGGCCACGTACGTAGCGGCAGCAAGGCAACGGCCAATAGCGCCAGCGCTGCAATAGCGCGACCGGCCAACCAGAAATCTATCGTGAGCTGCAGTCCGCTTTCGCCAAATGCCGAAGGCATGCCGGGATAGGTCATGGCATGCGCGAAATCGATGATGGCAACGGCGAGAAAAGCAGCAGCCAGCAGAATGATATGACTGTTCGATTTCTCGCGGCGCAGATTCCAGCCGAGCGCGAACACCATCAGCGATACGACCATCGCGATGAATTCGAACGCGGTATGCCACGGAAGATAGGAAACCGGTGTAAAGAACCTCGCAGCCGGCAGCAAAGGGGCGACCAGCAGCAGCGCCGTCAAGCCGGCGACGGCGATTGCCAAGCGGCGGATGTTCGGTTCCGCCATTCCAATCAGGCTCTTCGCGATCATGACGAAGCGGTCTATCCGTGTGCGGCTTGATGAAGTGAACTGCGATCGGATTTAATCCAGCAAAATCTGCGCGCGGAGCCATTAAGAATACGCAACACCCCGGAATACCACGGGGCCAAAACACGGGAAATTCGGGGGGATTGGTTAGAGATATCTAAATGGGACGAACGCCCTGGAGTGATACGACACCCCAACATCATCCTGCGGGCGGAATCAGCGGCTGCACGATTTCCTTGAACACCTCCAGCGCCTCGCAACGCGCGGCGTGATCGGCAAGCGCCGGGTGGCGCGCGGGATCAAACAGCCGCGGATGCGCCTCGCTGGTGAAGCGCAGCGCGCAGGCGACCGCGATATCGGCGTGGCTGATCTTCACCCCTGACCAGAACGGCGAGGCGATGCCTGCGCGCTCCTTTTCCAGCACGTCCAGCACGCCGCCGATCTGGGCTTCGCAGCGCTCGACCCAGATTTTCGACTGATGATCCTTTCGCAGCACCCGTTCATAGAGCAGGCTGACACCCTTGTCGGCGAGACCGGTCGCCAGCGCGCAAATCTTCAAGGCATGGCGGCGATCCGATCCGCTGGACGCAATCATCGCCTTGTCCGGTCCGGCCAGCTCGTCGAGATGGTCCAGAATGATCGTGCTTTCGATCAGCGCCTCGCCGTCTTTCAGCACCAGCGTCGGCACCCTCCGCAACGGATTGAACGGCGCAATCTTGTCGGCATCGCCGAAGGTCGACCACGGCCGATGCTCGAAGGCGAAGCCGTAAAGCCGCATCGCGATTGCGACACGACGAACGAAGGGAGAGTCATACTGCCCGATGAGAATCATGAAGATGTCCCCTGCCTCAAACCTTCTCGCGAATGACGCGCTTGACCGTCGCGATGGCGTCCTCGTCGCGTCTATACATCGTCCATTGCTTGATGCGCTTGGCCTTCACCAGTTTCGCCTCGATCAAGACGCGCATGTGCTCGCTCAAGGTCGGCGCGCTTACGCCGAGCTTTTCGGCAATCAGCAGACCGCAGACCCCGTCTTCGACCAGGTCGCCATCGACCTGCGCCCTGAAATGCCGCTCGGGATCGCGGAGCCAATCCAGGATCAGGAGGCGCCGTTCGTTGGCGAGGGCGCGCAACGCAATCGCAATCTTCATTTAGCCATTTTGCTAATTACCTAACTTGTGTCAAGATGCTCTTGCGTCATTACCGGGCCGCGCCGTCGATCTCGAGTCTACTCGAGATCGACAAATTCGATAAGCCAAGTCGGCAACAGCCGACTTGGTTGACGCGAGACCCATGATCCATCCTTCAAAAGAGATGGATGCCCGGATCACGTCCGGACATGACGAATACGGAAAGTCTTGCCACGCGGAAAAGGCTTCGATGACAGACGCTACACCATCACACGCGAGGCCATCACCGCGGCTGAAACCGTCATCCGCCCGTACATCCGGCGGACGCCGCTGCTGCGGCTCGACGCGGCCGACTTCGGCCTCGCCTCCGCCCCGCTCGCCTTCAAGCTTGAATTCCTGCAGCATTCCGGCTCGTTCAAGGCGCGCGGCGCGTTCGCCAATCTGCTGTTGCGCAAGCCGCCGGCGGTTGGCGTGGTTGCGGCCTCCGGCGGCAATCACGGCGTCGCGGTCGCTTATGCCGCGCAGCGCTTAGGGGTACCAGCAACCATTTTCGTGCCGGATGTCGCCTCACCCGCCAAGCAGGCGGCGATCCGCGGCCTCGGCGCCAAGCTCGTGATATCAGGATCGCTCTATGCGGATGCTCTCGCCGCCAGCGAAGCGCATATCGCCGCGACCTGTGCCATGCCGGTCCACGCCTACGATCAGGCCGAGACGCTGATGGGTCAGGGTTCGGTCGGACTGGAACTGGAGCAGGATGCGCCCGACATCGATACGCTTTTGGTCGCGGTCGGCGGCGGTGGATTGATCGGCGGCATCGCGGCGTGGTTCGAGCGGCGGGTGAATATCGTTGCGGTCGAACCGGAGCTGGCGCCGACCCTGCATGCCGCGCTCGCCGCCGGCGAACCCGTCGATGCGCCTGCCGGCGGTCTTGCCGCCGACTCGCTTGCGCCGCGCCGAGTTGGGCAACTGATGTTTCCGATCGCGCGCGACAATATCGATCGCGTGGTGCTGGTCACCGACGACGCCATCCGCCAGGCGCAGGAAACGCTGTGGTCGCGCTTGCGCGTCGTGACCGAGCCCGGCGGCGCGGCCGCTTTCGCCGCGCTGCTCTCGGGACGCTACGAACCTGCGCCTGGAGAGCGCGTCGCCGTTCTGCTGTGCGGGGCGAACACCACAGCGGTGAAATTCGACGCTTGAGCATTTCCGAAGGAAAATGAAAATGACAAAGCCCGCAAATCTCGCCGAGAAGCTCGCGACGTTCACTGAGCGCTTCTCGCCACGCACGATCGCGACCTACAACAACAACGACATCATGGTGGCGAAGCTCGAGGGTCCGTTCCATTGGCACAAGCACGATGACACGGATGACTTCTTCCTCGTGCTCAAGGGCACGCTCGACATCGAGCTTCGGGACCGCACCGTAACCCTCAACTCTGGCGAGGTTTTTGTGGTTCCCAAGGGCGTCGAACATAAGCCCGTGGCGCGAGGCGAGGTGCACATCCTGCTGATCGAGCCGACGGGCACCCCGAACAGCGGTGACAAGGCGACCGCCGCGCCGCGCATTCTTGCCTAGACTTGCGCTGACCGTATCACCTCGGCGTCAGCGTGATCACCTCCGCCATCGCCGCTTCGACCGCGGCGCGGCTGTAGAGCAGCGGGACATATTGACCGCTCGCCCACAACGGCGCGAGGTCGCGATAATGACCGCTGAAGGGATCGCCTGATTGGCCCGGCGTGTTGATGGCGCGACTAGCATCCCAGTTGCCGACATCGAGCACCATGCGGAACGAGGCGCCGGCCGTCAGATGATAGTCGGAGCGGCGATAGGTCGCCGCGCGCGGCACGTTGGCGGCACCTCCAAAGGCGAGCGGCCCGACCGAGAGTTGCGAGGCCGTCGCCTTGTCAGTGAGCGGCTCCAGCGCATGGTCGAACATCGCGACATGCAGCCTTCCCCACCGCCACATCGAGGAGTCTGGGCCCAGCTTGTCAGTGACATCAGCCACCGCGCGCCCGAGACTCTCGCTCAGGATGCGGTCGCGCGCAGCTTTGGGATCTAGCGCCGAGCGCGGCATCAGGCGCTTCGAGATAGGCGACGATGGGCGAAATGCTGGAGGCTTCCGGCGCGATCAAGTCTACCGCTTTCGGCGCGACCGCCTTGAGCAGCGCCGCGCCGAGATGATTTGATATCCAAACCTCAAAGACGGCAGCGGCGGCGCTGTCGGCATCGTCGCGCGCATCCCAATTTTTAAGGAGATCCAGGCCATTTTTGGCGTTGGCGTCTTCGGACTGAAGCGGTCGCAGCAGCTTCAAAAGACGCCGCGCCAGCATCGAGGTGTTGTCGTTCTGCAAATCCATGACATCGGCCAGTGTCATCTTCGGTTTGGACTGCAACACCTCGACGATGCGCTGCCAGCGCGCCGGATCGGCCCATTCAAATCCGACCTTCCGCTCGGTGACGGGATAATCGGCCGGCAAGTTCATCTGGTTGGCGGTTGCGAAAAAGCCCTGTTCGGGCCGAAAGGCGCGCGGCAACTGATCGTTCTCGATAAAGCCTTGCCACTCATAGCGGCCATCGCCCGGCACCGGCATCAGCCCGTCATAGTTGACGCGCCGCGGCGTCTTGGCGGCGGGAATCCAGCCGATATTGCCCTTGACGTCGGCATAGACCTGGTTCTCCGACGGCGCGCCCCAGCGCTTCAACGCCGCGGAAAAGCCGTTCCAGTCATTCGCCGTCATGTAATCCGATGAGCCGAAATAGGCCGAGGTGCCCGGTTCGAACCAGACCGAGCGAATGGCAAAGGCGCGCTTGCTGGCTTCATCGACATAAATCACCGGACCGTGCCGGGTGAACTTCAGCTCGACGTCGCGCGGCGCTTCACTCCTCACATCGATCTTTTCGTGAACGAGGCGCATTGCTTCCCAGCCGTCGCGATAGCGATACTGGTTCGGATCGGCCGGATTGAGCTCGTAGACGTAGAGATCCTCCTGATCGACGTTGAAGATGGTGAGGCCGAAGGCGATCACCTCGTTATGGCCGATCGAAATGCCCGGCAGCGCCGGCTCGCCGGCGCCGATCACGGAAATGCCGGGCGCGTTGAGGCCGACGATATAACGCAGCGACGGCACGCTGTGCTCGCGATGCGGATCGTTGGCGAGGATCGCGCGTCCCGTCGCCGTGCGCGATGGCGCGATCACCCAGTTGTTGGAGCCGATGGTGTCGCGCTGCTGGTCGGCCTCGGTGAGAAACCGATCCGGATCGTGCTCCAGCATCGCCTTCTGGTCTTTCGGTGCGGCGAACTTCACCGGGCGCGTGGCGAGGTCATAGGCCGCAAGCACGCCTTTGGGCACGCTGCAGGGATCGAGGCCATCAGGAATTTTCGTGGTCCATGCCGGCTCGAGCTTCACCCGAAAGCGATCCGCATCGAGACCGGCGGCGCATGCGACCAGCGAGCGCTTCACTTCAGATGCGACATTGCGCGTCAGGCCATGGCTCCTGATCCGCACCACGTCGTCGGCCAACCACTTGTCCGGCATGGTGCCGGCGATGCGAAACTCGATCGGCAGCGCGCGGCGACCAGCCCGCACGTCAGCGACATAGGCATTGATGCCGGCGACAAACGCTTCGGCGTAGGATTTCGCCTTGGGACCGTAGGACGCCCATTCGGCATTCATGTCGCCGCGATAGAGAAACTGCCGCAACGCCTTGTCCTGCTCGACATAGGCCGGGCCGAAATCCTTTGCCAACAGGCCAAGCCCGCGCTTGCGCCAGAGATCGATCTGCCAGAGGCGGTCGCGCGCGGCATTAAAACCTTGCAGAAAAAACAGGTCGTGCTCGTTCTCGGCATAGACGTGGGGAATGCCCCAGACGTCGATCAGGATCTTGCCGGGCGATTGCAAGCCCGCGGCTTGCGCGGTTGAAAGGCGTGCGGCGGAAGGTGCGCTGTCGTTATCGCGGGCGAACGCTGTCGTGGTCGCCGCAGCGACAAGCGCCGATATCAGCAAGCAGCGGCCGGTGATCTTCTTCATCCTGTTTTTTCCTGCCCCTTTTTTCGGATCGCATTCGACCCGCGATCTCTTCATTGTCGTCTTCATCTGTGGCGCGGCTGGCCGCAGTCTCACTCCAGCTTAAGACCAGAGAACTTCACCACATCAGCCCACTTTTCCGTCTCGTCGGCGATGAGCTTGCCAAAATCCGCCGGCGAGCCGGGAATGGTCTTGCCGCCAAGCTCGCCAAACTTCGCTTGAAAGCCGGAATCGGCCAGCGCCGCGTTGACCGCCTTGTTGAGCGTTTCGACGATCGCGACGGGCGTGCCCTTGGGCGCCGCGATGCCGTACCAGGTGCTCGATTCATAACCCGCCACTGTCTCCTCGATGGGTGGAAGCTCGGGCATGATTTTCGATCGCTCTGCTGTTGTCACCCCAAGCACACGCACCTGTCCGGCCTGAGCATAGCCGATCGACGCCGCGAGGCTTGGAAAAACCACCTGAACCTGGTTACCGAGCAGGTCGGTCAGCGCCAGCGCCTCGCCGCGATAGGGCACGTGAACCAGTTTGACGCCGGTCATCATCATGAACAGTTCGCCGGTCATATGGACCGGACCGCCGGCACCGCCTGACCCCATGTTGAGCCTGTTCGGATTGGCCTTGGCGTAAGCAATGAACTCGGCGACGGTCGTGGCAGGCACCGAAGGGTGAACGGCCAGCACATTCGGCAGGCGGACGCAGGCGGCGACCGGAACGACATCGCGCATGAAGTCGAAACTGAGCTTGTCGTAGAGCGTTGCATTGACCGCATTTGCGGTCGTGGCAATCAGGATCGTGTAGCCGTCCGGCGTAGCGTTGATGACCGTCTCGGTCGCAATGTTGCTGGCGGCGCCCGTGCGGTTAACGATTTGCCGAGTTGCTCCGACAAATGATGGCCAATCAACCGCGCAACGATGTCGCTCCCGCCTCCGGCGGCAAAGCCGACGATGAGCCGCACCGGCCGCGCCGGATAGGTCTGCGCCCTCGCCGCCTTTGACAAGGCCGGAAGCATTGCAGCGCCGCCCGCAAGACGCAGGATCGTGCGGCGAGCAACCTTCATGTCAATCATCTCCGTCCCAGCTTCTGGCTACGCTGACACGGATCGCCTCACCGCTGCAACCGGAAGAGCAGCAAAGCAGGTGCGCGCTCCGGCCCTAGTGTGGCGGTTCAGGAGTCCGCATTATTTGTGCCGCGGGTTCGTCATGCGGACTTCTGAACCAAAGCCACACTAAGATAATAAGTTTGCTAGTGTCCTTTCGATTCCGAAGTTCGAACTGTGACTCCGCGAGTGACTACGAACTTCGGAATCGGGACACTAGCCGCCGGAGCCGCACGCAACAGACGGAATAGAAAGCCTACATGAACCTGGAAGATGCTGCGAACCGGTTCGCGCCACCATTGGGGTTGACGATCGTGTAGCCGGCAAGCGAACGCGCGTGCTCGCGCGTCACGTGGCCACCCGAATTGCCGTCATGGACATTCCAGACATTGCCCGAGACCTGGCTCTCGAGAATCATGACGTGGCCTCGCCGGACCGCAGCCATGCCGGGCGACGGCGCAGCGCGCGGGAAGCGGTACCAGTTGGACGCGAGATTCAATTCGGGAATGATCCGGCCGAACTTGTAGAGGGAGGCTTCGCATCCACAGAAGCGATTGGGACATCCTGCCGGACGGCTGCCGATGACCCTCTCGCCGCCGTCAGGTGTGGCCATGGCCCAAGCCTGGCGGAAGTTTTGCATACCATACGCGTGGTGAACATAGGCACGGCGCGAATAGGCATGGCGGGTGGCGGCGCGATAGACATAGCCGCGATGGGAGTATGGGGTGCGAGCCGTGGCCTGGTGGGAATATGAGTGATGGGCGTAGGTGCGATGGTAATGGCGCGCTTCGGCCTGGGAGGGAAGGAGCAGCAGCGTGGCTGCGATACAAGCGGCTACGATACAGAAAGCTCTATGCATTGCGGAGGACTCCTCATGGGAAATCCCCTGCCCGCGCGCGAGAGCATCCGGCAAACATGTCGGCATGTGGGCTGAAACTTGGCGGCGCGATACCGCTACGCGCAGAGCTTCATTCGCCCAGCGCGCATCGAAAGTAGCTTAGGTAGTTGCCGGGGTTAGCAATGGCTTGGTTTCGAACATGACTGTCGAACACCCCGGCCAGGCACTACGCAACCTTCTTCTCGACTTTTGCAAACACGCTGAGTTTCAGCCAGGCGCGCAGATCGGCGGCAAGATTTCTGTCTCCCGTCAACACAAGTCGGCCGGCATCAGACATGACGCCGATAGCCGCATATCCGAGCCAAATCTCGGTCAGCGTCCGCAGATCGGTCGATACGTAAAGGTCGACATCAAATCCGGGATCGACGAGGCAAAGATCGACATCCCTGCCCGGCTCCACGATCAGCCAGTAATTGCGCTCCGAGGGCGGCCGGTCATTGAAGATGAACTGGATCGTCGAGCGCCGACGCGGCATCGGATCGGCATTGATGTTGCGCCTGATATCCCACATCAGCAGGTTGGCATCGAGATTCTTCAGCGTCGCCTCGGTGGTCACCCATCGATGGCCCCAGACGCCGATCGCTTCGATGACGGGACGCAGTTCCTCTCCAGCCTCGGTGAGACGATATTCCAGCACACCAGGCTCGCGCTCGGCGGCAGCGCGCACGACGATGCCCGCGGCTTCGAGATCCTTCAGCCGCTTCGACAGAAGCGCCGGCGACATGCTGGGCAGACCGCGCCGCAGTTCGTTGAAGCGAGTCGATCCCAGGACGAGTTCGCGCAGGACAAGGAGCGTCCAGCGCGAACAGATAATCTCGGCCGCCATCGAGACGGGACAGAACTGGCTGTAGCTACCATCCGACATTGACGAATTCCTTCCGCCCGCAGCCCTCGGAAAGGATGCTCCGATCCGTCCCGCGGGGCCAGTTCAAAATCTGTACCAGCTGGATTCAGATGCTGAACTGGCTGTTTCCGATGCCGCCGTGACAGGCTTCTCCCCGACTCCAGCCCGCCTGGGGCGGAGAGTTCGGAAAACACAGGAGATCGTCATGTCGGTTGCGACACTACCGCTGGACTACACCGCCATTAAGCAACGCCAGCAGGCCGTCTGGTCGGCGGGCGACTATGCAATGATCGGAACGACCCTCCAGATTGTCGGCGAGCGACTGTGCGAGGCCGTCGACATCTGCGCCGGCAGCAGCGTGCTCGATGTCGCAGCCGGTAACGGAAATGCGACGCTAGCCGCTGCCCGCCGGTTCGCACGGGTCACATCCACCGACTATGTCCCCGACCTTCTCGAGCGAGGCAGGGAACGCGCTGCCGCAGAACGCCTTCCCGTTAAATTTCAAGAGGCCGACGCTGAAGCCCTTCCCTTTGCCGACGAAAGCTTCGACGTGGCGCTGTCCACATTCGGCGTCATGTTCACCCCGAACCAGGGTAAGGCAGCCGCCGAACTCGTTCGCGTGGTGCGCAAGGGCGGGAAGATCGGGCTCGCCAACTGGACGCCAGACGGCTTTATTGGCCAGATCCTGAGAATTGTCGGGCGTTACCTGCCACCCCCAGCCGGCTTGAAGCCACCTACAGTCTGGGGAACGGCGGAGCGTCTTCAGGAGCTGTTCGAGGGACACGAGATCAACAGCTCAGCGCAAACGTTCACCTTCCGGTACGAATCTCCGGAACATTGGCTCGAGGTTTTCCGCAAATATTATGGTCCCACGAACCGAGCTTTTGCAGCACTTGATGCGACGAAGGCGGCGGCGCTCGAGGCTGACATCCTCGATCTTCTGGAGAGGTCGAATTGGGGCCGCAGCGGAACCCTCATTATTCCTGGCGAGTACCTCGAAGTCGTGATTACGCGATCTTGACGCCGCAACCACAGCTAAGCGCACGGTCGCCGGGCCGTACGCGCCACTCTGCGCGGCCGAGCAACTCGCTACCCCCCATCGCTTGCGAGCAGACCTTTCACGGCGCGCGCCCAGCCTTTGAGTTTACGCTCGCGCGTCGCCGTGCTCATCTTTGGCTCGAAACGATGTTGCAGCCGCCAGTGATCGGCGAATTTTGCAGGTTCCGGAAAAACGCCGGCGGAAAGCCCTGCGAGGTAGGCCGCACCCAGCGCCGTCGTCTCCTGAATCACGGGACGGTCGACCGGCGCGTCAAGCAGATCGGCGAGCCGCTGCATGGTCCAGTCGGAAGCGGTCATCCCGCCATCGACGCGCAGCACGTTGGCGGCCGTGCCGCCCGGCCAATCGGCGCGCATCGCCTCGCGCAGATCGAAGGTCTGGTAACAGACGCTTTCCAGCGCGGCATGGGCGAGCTCGGCGGGACCGGTGTTGCGCGTCAGCCCAAACAGCGCGCCGCGCAAGCGCGGATTCCAGTACGGTGCGCCCATGCCGACAAAGGCGGGCACGAGATAGACGCTCTGGGCGTGATCGGATTTTTCGGCGAGCGGCCCCGTCTCGGCCGCCTGCTTGATGATGCCGAGCCCATCGCGCAGCCACTGCACGGCGCTGCCGGCAACAAAGATCGAGCCTTCGAGTGCGTAGGTGCGCTTCCCTTGAAGCTGATAGGCAATCGTGGTGAGCAGCTTGTTCTTTGACGCAACCGGAGTCGCGCCGGTGTTGAGCAGCGCGAAGCAGCCGGTGCCATAGGTCGACTTGATCATGCCCGGCGAAAAACAGGCTTGCCCGATGGTCGCGGCCTGCTGATCGCCGGCAATACCGGCCACCGCGATTGGGCCGCCAAACAGGTCCGCGATCGTCTCGCCGAAGCGATGCGAAGAGTCTTTTACCTCCGGCAGCATCGCGCGGGGCACGTTCAAAAGCTTCAGGAGATCCTCGTCCCAGGCGCCAGTATGAATATTGAACAGCAGCGTGCGCGAGGCATTGGTGGCGTCGGTCGCGTGCACCTTGCCGCCGGTGAGGCGCCACAGGAGATAGCAATCGACCGTGCCGAACAACAGTTCGCCGCGCTCCGCGCGCGCCCGCGCGCCCGGAACGTTGTCGAGAATCCAGGCGACCTTGGTGCCGGAAAAATAGGGATCGATGATCAGGCCGGTCTTGGCCGTGATGGTCGGCTCAAAGCCCTCGTCCTTCAGTCGCGCGCAGAAATCGGCGGTACGGCGATCCTGCCAGACGATGGCGCGATGAACGGCCTTGCCGGTGGCGCGATCCCACACCAGCGTCGTCTCGCGCTGGTTGGTGATGCCGATCGCGGCGATGTCCTTTGCCGTGAGGCCCGCCTTCTTCAGCGCCTCGCGGCAGACCGCAACCGTCGAATTCCAGATGTCCTCCGGGTCGTGCTCCACCCAACCGGAAGCCGGAAAATGCTGCGGAAACTCGGCTTGCGCGATGGCTGCGACCGAAAGGTCGGCGCGAAACACCATCGCGCGCGACGACGTGGTGCCCTGATCGATGGCGAGCACGAAGGACATTGGCGTTCCCCCCGGTTTGTATGCTCGCAAGCAAGCGGATTGAAGGAAGAAGGTCAAGGTTTGTGGTTTCACCCTCCCCTGGAGGGGGAGGGTCGCCGCGGAGCGGCGGGGTGGGGTGAAGATCTCAGGCGACGCCTGTGTTTAGCGAGCGTTATGTCCGCTTCACGCGAGCCATGCATCTTAACATAGATTTGCTCCAGCACGGCCTTGAGATCACGAGCTATCTCGGAATTCCAAAAACGCAATACACGATAGCCCTCCTTCTCCAGCCACCGCTGCCGCGCGCGATCGTGCCTCGCTGTCTCGCCATCGCTGTGGTGTCCGCCGTCGACCTCGATGACGAGACGTTTTGCTGGGCAGAGAAAATCGACGATATAGGGACCAAGCGGCGCCTGCCGCCGAAAATGAGTACCGCTCCGCGGAAGCTCTTTCAGCGCGCGCCAAAGCAACCGCTCATGAGGTGTCGTATTAGCCCGCAGTTTTCGTGCCGCGCTGCGCCGGATCGACGTTGAAATCATCTGGAGTTCACCCCACCCCGGATCGCGCCGCCGCTTCGCTCTGCGCGATCCGACCCTCCCCCTCCAGGGGAGGGTAAAATGAAGCGCGGTTTAGGCATTGCCGCAAGTGACAAGCGCGTGCGACTGAATATCTAGCCGTCACTTCAAGCAAAGTAATCCGCTGCCGCAGTTTCGTCCGCCGGCGCACGGTGCGCGCTGAGGGCGTTGAACACCGGCGTCAACACGACAACGACAACGAGATTGAGGATCACGGTGTAGAGCGCGCTGTAGCCGGGAAAGGTGAACCCCGCGATGGCAAGGGGATAGGTCGGCGATAGGTGCGCGGCAGCCGCCATCGCCGTGCCGACCGCTGTGCCGACCGCCCAGCCGACGAGTAGCGCCCAATCATTGAACCAGCGGGTATAGGCGCCAAGCATCACCGCGGGCAGCGTCTGGATGATCCAGATGCCGCCAAGGAGCTGCAGGTAGATCGCGTATTTTGTCGGGACGAACAGAATGAACACCAGCGCGCCGGCCTTGACGATCAGCGAGACCCATTTCGCCATCTGCGCTTCCTGCTGGTCGGTCGGATTTTTGTTGATGAACTCGCGGTGAATATTGCGGGTATAGAGATTGGCGGCGGCAATCGACATGATCGCGGCGGGCACCAGCGCACCGATGCCGATCGCCGCGAAGGCGATGCCGACAAACCACGACGGAAACGAGTGCAGAAACAAGGCCGGCACCGCAAAGTTGTTACCGAATTCCTTGAAGCCGGCCGCGAATTGCGGATCGGTGCTGACGCCGGCGGCAATCGCAAAGAACCCGAATAGCGCAAGCAGACCGAGCATGAACGAATAGGCTGGCAGCAGCGCTGCATTGCGCCGGATGACGCGTCCGCTGTTCGCACTCAGGATTCCGGTGATGGAGTGCGGGTAAAGAAACAGCGCCAGCGCCGAACCGAGCGCCAGCGTCGCATAAGCGCCGTAAGATCCGGTGGTACCGGCGCCGGGCGCCGACAACAGCAGCTTCTCGGCAGGAACGGCCGCGAAGATCTTGCCGAAGCCGCCGAGCTCGATCGGAATGGCGATGATGGCCGTGAACGCCGTGACGTAGATCAGGAGGTCCTTGACGATCGCGATCGAGGCAGGTGCGCGCAGCCCGCTCGAATAGGTGAAGGCCGCGAGAATGATGAAGGCGATGATCAGCGGCAGGTCGGAGGTGAATCCTGTTCCGGAGATGCCGAGCGCGCCGATGACGACCTGGATGCCGACGAGCTGCAGAGCGATGTAGGGCATGGTGGCGACGATGCCGGTAATCGTGATCGCCAGCGCGAGCCAGCGATTGCCGAAGCGACCGCGCACGAAGTCCCCGGCCGTGATGTAGCCCTGCTTATGGCAGACGTACCACAGCCGCGGAAAAACCAGAAACAGGATCGGATAGGCGACAATCGTGTACGGCACGGCGAAAAACGCGACAGCCCCGGCCCCAAAGGCTAGCGCCGGAACGGCGACGAAAGTATAGGCGGTGTAGAGGTCGCCACCGATCAGGAACCAGGTGACGACCGTGCCGAAGCGCCGGCCGCCAAGGCCCCATTCGTGCAACAGATCGAGATCGCCCTTGCGCCAATGGGCGGCGACGAAGCCCAGCCACGTGATGAAGGCGAACAGCAGCACGAAAACCGTCAGTGCAACCCAGTTCACGTCGGGCACGACAGCGCCTCCTCGGCTCAAGGACCGAATGCCGCTTGCCGGATCGCACGCCACCGTGCGCGAAACCCGTATTCCTTAGCGGTTACGGGCTTCCGCCTCGGTGACGAAGTAGACGATGGCGGTCAAGACCGCGCCAATGAGGACCCAGGCAAGCTGGTACCAATAAAAAAACGGCATACCCGCGAGTGTTGGCTCGGCCCTGTTGTAGAAGGCTGGCCACAGCACCGCGACAAACTGGATGATCAGAAGCAAGTACCACCAGCTTCCTCCGCCCTGTCTGCCTCGCAGCTCATTCATGACTACTCCTCCGGCAAGGGCGGAACGCCCTGGCCAAATGTTGGTTCCAAAATCGCAGCTCGTTCGGAGGAGGCGCAGTTGGCTCTTACCCTCTCCCCTTGTGGGAGAGGGTGGCAAAATCGAACGAAGTGAGATTGAGCCGGGTGAGGGCTTCTACTTCTGGCGCAACGGCCCCTCACCCGTCTCCGCAGAGCCTGTCAGCGGGCGGCGCGCAGCGCCGACCCTTTGGCTCGGCGCCGTCTCCGGCGAGGGAAGAGGGGAAAGACCGCTTCGTGAGAGAAGAGCTTACACCGCCGCCGTCGTCACACCGCCATCGACCACGATGGTCTGCCCGGTCATGAAGCTCGACGCGTCCGAGCCGAGATAGGCAACCGCGCCCGCGATCTCGTCGGGCTCGCCAATGCGACGCAACGGCGTCGTCGCGCAGCGACGCTTCAGCCGCTCCTCATCTTCCCACAATGCACGGGCGAAATCGGTCTTGACGAGGCCCGGCGCAACGCAATTGACGCGTACGCCCTTCGGTCCCCACTCGCCGGCAAGGCTGCGGCACAATGCGAAATCGGCCGCCTTGGAAATCCCGTAGGCCCCGATCACGGTCGAGCCGCGCAATCCGCCGATCGAGGAGATGATGACGACCGAGCCTTTGCCACGCGCGGCCATTTGCGGAATCGCCAGCGCGCAGAGCCAGAGATTGCTCTTGACGTTGGAAGCCATGATCTTGTCGAAGGCCTCATCCTTGATATCGAGCAGCGGGCCGTAATACGGGTTCACCGCCGCGTTGCAGACGAGAATGTCGATCTTGCCGTAATGCTTCGTCGCGCCCGAGATCAGCGCCTCGACCTCTTCGCGCCGCGAGATGTTGCAGGCGATGACATGCGCATCGCCGCCGGCCTTGCGGATGCCGCTGGCGACCTCCTCGCAGGCGTCCGCCTTGCGCGACGAGATCACGACCTTGGCGCCGAGCTTTGCGAGCAGTTCGGCTGACGAACGGCCGATGCCGCGGCTCGAGCCGGTGACGACGGCGACTTGTCCGGTGAGATCGAAGGGCGTGGATTTCATGGGGGACTCCTCAGACGTCATTCCGGGGCGCGCGTAAGCGCGAACTATGGTGCGCGATTGCGCACCTGAGAATCCATTTTTCCTCGAATTGCGGCGCCATGGATTCCTGTATCTCGATGGCTGTCACTGTCATAGTGGCGGGCAGGCGGAGATAGCCCGTTGGATTCCTGGCCGCTCGAGGTCGTAGTCCCGGCATGGGCGTCTCCGTTTTTGCTTTGTCTGATCGAACAGTCGCATGG
>NZ_DASREO010000105.1:0-88926 GCF_035652035.1 Bradyrhizobium sp. | reverse complement strand
ACCCCTGACATGTTGGCGTCGTGGCGCGTGCTCTACGACAGGGTTCAGACCGACATGCAAAAGGCGGCCGCGCAGGCCTAGTGAAGCGACTTTGACGTTCCTTTCAGTTTCGCAGCGACCGCGACCAAGGAACGTCAGAGTCAAAGCTTCACCAGAATCATATTTTTGCTAGTGTCCCTTTGGTTCTGACATTCGTAAAAGTGCCTGCCGCGATATGATACGAATGCCAGAACCGGGACACTAGGGCTTGAACCAGATTCAGGACATTTTGTTAATGGCAGGACGGACGAATTAAATGCTTGCAGCGGGAAAACTCCATGAGTGACGTCGTCAACAACAAGGCGCACCATCGCTACGAGCTCGTGATCGACGGTCATCTCGCCGCGACCTACTACAAGATCGACGACGGCGTCATCACCTTCATCCACACCGAAGTGCCGCCCGAACTTGGTGGACAGGGCGTCGGCTCTCGGCTGGTGAAAGGGGCGCTCGACCAGGTGCGCGCCGACGGCCTCAAGGTCATTGCCCAATGTCCCTTCGTCAAAGCCTGGATCGGCAAGCATCCCGAGTTTACCGATCTGCTGAAGAGTTGAGATGACTGACATCCGCGACAACAAGGCGCTGAGCCGTTTTGAACTTGATGTCGACGGCGGCGTGGCTTTCGCCAATTATCGCCTGACACCGGCGGCCGTGATCATCACCCATACGGAAACGCCGCGGGCGTTGCGCGGTCAGGGCATCGCGTCACGGCTGGTCGAAGGCGCGCTCGCGCTGATCCGCGCCGACGGCCGCAAGGTGATCGGCGCCTGCGCCTTTGTCGTCGACTACCTGCACAAGCATCCGGAATATCAGGATTTGGTCGGGTGATGATTTGGCTCGCCGTCGTCCCTGCGAAAGCAGGGACCCATAACCATGGAAGCCGATCGTAGCGAAGAATGGCAACCGGCTACGAAAACGGAAAAGCCGCGGTGTATGGGTCCCCGCGCGCGGGGACGACAAAGCTCTCACACGATCCGGATCGACATGTCCGGCAGGCCATCGAGCTTGGCGAGCAGCACGTCGCCCTTCACGACGGGGCCGACATTTTCCGGCGTGCCGGAATAGATGATGTCGCCGGCCTTCAGCTCGAAGGCTTCCGAGAGTTTCGCGATCTGCTCAGCGACGCTCCAGATCATCTTGTCGAGGTTGGACGACTGGCGAACGTTGCCGTTGACGGCAAGCGAGATCGCGCCCTTGGTGAAGTGCCCGGTCTTGCCGGCGGGATGGATCGGCCCGATCACCGCCGCATGGTCAAAGCTTTTGCCGATCTCCCACGGCTTCTTCTCCGCCGCCATGCCGTTCTGAAGATCGCGCCGCGTCATGTCGAGACCGAGCGCATAGCCGTAGACGTGATCGAGCGCTTTCTCCGCCGCAATATCGGTGCCGCCGGATTTCAGCGCGGCCACGAGTTCGACCTCGTGGTGATAGTTTTTCGTCAGCGACGGATAGGGATGATCCATCACGGTACCCGCCGCAACAAACTGGATCGCATCGGTCGGCTTCTGGAAGAAAAACGGCGGCTCGCGCGTCGGGTCGGAGCCGCGCTCAATCGCATGGGCTGCGTAATTGCGTCCGATGCAATAGATGCGGCGAACCGGAAAAACGTCTTTCTCGCCTGCGATCGGGACCGTCACCGCCGGCACGTCGAAGATCGGCCTGGAGCCCGATTGCGCCTCGGCCGGGCAGCTTGCGGCAGCGGTCCCCGCCAGCGCCAGCGCACCTGTCGCGAGAAGGGTCCTGCGATCGACGGTGTCCATGCGCCTAGCTCCCGGATTGTGTCATTCCCGATAACGCTGTCTACCGCCCGCCTGGAGGTCGGGCAAGCCAATGCCACTGCAACGACGGCATGAAAAAGGCCCGCGAAATCGCGGGCCTTTTGGCATCCTGTGAAAAGTCACGTCACCATTTGACGTCCGACGGCAGCTTTCCGCCGTTGGCGGCGAGCTTGGCCATCATCTGCTTGTGCAGCCAGATGTTCATCGAGGCGGAATCGTTGGTATCGCCGGTATAGCCGAGCTCGTGGGCAAGCTCTTTGCGTGCGGTGAGACTGGAATCAATGTTAAGAGCCTTCATCATATCGACGATGGAGGTCCGCCACTCCAGCTTTTCCTTTTGTGCCGCGACAGCCTTGTCCAGGATCGCCGCGACATCGACAGTCTGCGTAGGCGCAGCGGCCGACGTGGATGCGGATGCGCTCGATGATGCCGCGCCGCCTGAGGCCTGAGCGGCCGCGCCGCCGCTCGCAGGGGTCGCGCTTGCCGAGCTGCCGAAGATCGCGCTCATGATTTTTCCGAAAATACTCATCGCTCGCTCCTGGTGAATGCTGGATTTGATGACGACGTGAACTGGTTATTGCTAAATTCCGGCAGCACCCCGGCCGGATCAACGGAAGCTTAGTCTCGTCGGCCAACCTTGCCAATGCGGGACCGCCACGACGATTTGACTGAACACCGCGGCAATGACGGCGGAATGACAGGGGACAGCAAGCGGAACACCGACGAAAAACGCAGCGCTTCTGTTGCGCCGCAAAGCGAACAACAAGCCATCACGAAAGTCGGCGCAAGACCATTCAAATCAAGAGCATTCAAATTGAGGCGAATATGTGCGGCACGCTTCGCACCCGCGTCACTCAGCCGTGAGAGACAAAACGAGCAAATCGGAGTACCATCAACCATCAGTTCGCGACACGGCCAGTGGCTTCCCTGTCTTCGCGTCTGGCCTGATCGTGATCATATCTGCGCGGACGGTCCCGAACGTCCTCTTTCGACGTCAAGGCAGACCGCCGCGTCAAGGGAGAGTGCGACCATGGCCAACCCATACTCGGGCAATGCCCAACCGCTGGCCCAGCCAGCTCAAGATACCGCCGGTCCCGTCATCCGCCACATCGGCCTGTCCGATTTGCATGACGCATTGCGGCTGGGCTGGGAGGATTTCAAGGCTGTCCCGAGCCACGCCATCATTCTCTGCGTGATCTATCCGGTCCTCGGCCTTGCGCTCGCCCGCACAGTGCTCGGCTACTCGGTCTTGCCGCTGTTGTTTCCGCTAGCCGCGGGCTTTGCCCTGCTCGGTCCCTTCGCAGCGCTCGGCCTTTACGAACTCAGCCGTCGCCGCGAGCTCGGCGAGGAAGCTTCCGCCTGGGATGCGCTTGATGTGTTCTCCTCGCCCTCCTTCGGTGCGATGCTCGGCCTCGGTACGTTGCTGCTTGCACTGTTCGTCGTCTGGATTGCGGTCGCGCAGGCGATTTACGTCGCGACGTTCGGCTATGCGTCTGCAGCCGAAATCCCTGATTTCATCCGGCGCGTTTTAACCACGCCCCAGGGATGGTGGCTGATTGTCGTCGGCTGCGGTGTCGGTTTCCTGTTCGCGCTGGTGGCGCTCTGCATCAGCGTCGTCTCTTTCCCGCTGATGCTTGACCGCCATGCCACGACCGGCGAAGCGATGGTCACGTCGCTGCGCGTGGTCGCGGCCAATCCGGTTGCGATGGCCGCCTGGGGCCTGATCGTGGCCGCGCTTTTGGTCGCGGGATCGATCCCGCTCTTCCTCGGGCTTGCCATCGTCATCCCGCTGCTCGGTCACGCCACCTGGCATCTCTATCGCAAGGTGATCGCGCCGGATCCCAATCGCCGGCCCGACCCGCCGCGCCCGCCGCGCGAGAAACGCCCGGCCGCGGATTTTCCGGCCAACCTGTTTCCCTGGCGGCGCAAGGACGGCACATAAGGGCGCATCAATAAAATCGAGCGGCCGGACTGCCGGCAGCAATGAACCGGCAGCCCGGCATTGCTGCCCGGCAGTTCCGCGTGTTGCATCGCAGCCTTGTTTTGGCCGAGGTTGCGCCCGACATAACGCCCATCCTTTCTCCAGCGCGGAAGGCGATTCGCTTGCGACATTTGCGGTTTTTTGGTTGCGCCCTGACTGCGAGCTTTGCCTTGGCGATATCGGCAACAGTGTCGAACGCGGCAGTGCCGTGCGGCTCGGGCAGCTTTCAGGCCTGGCTTGATGATTTCAAGACCGAGGCGGCGTCAAAAGGGATTTCGCAGGCGACCATTACATCCAGCCTGAATGGCGTGACGCTCGATCAAAGCGTGCTCACGCGCGATCACTCCCAGAAGGTTTTCGATCAGAGCTTTGAACAATTTTCCGGCCGCATGGTGCCGCCCCGTCTCGCGCGCGGCGCCAACATGCTGAAGCAATACGGATCGGTGCTGTCGCGGATCGAGGAAACCTACGGCGTGCCCGGCGAAGTGCTGGTCGCGATCTGGGGGCTTGAGACCGATTTCGGCGTCAATATCGGAAAGTTTCCGACCCTGAGGTCGTTGGCGACGCTGGCGTACGATTGCCGGCGCTCCGAGATGTTTCGCGGCGAACTGCTGGACGCGCTTCGCATCATCGATCGTGGCGACCTGACGCCGGCGGAAATGCGCGGCGCCTGGGCTGGCGAAATCGGTCAAACCCAGTTCATGCCGTCGAACTACATCAAATATGCGGTCGACTTCGACGCCAACGGCCGCCGCGACCTCTTGAAGAGCCCCGCCGACGTTCTGGCCTCCACGGCCAACTTCTTGCAGAACCATGGCTGGCAGAAGGGCAAGGACTGGCAGCCGGGAAGCCCTAACTTCCCCGCGATCCAAGAGTGGAACAAGAGCGACGTTTACGCGCGGACAGTGGCCTATTTCGCCACGCAGCTTACCCACGCGCCGTAGCGATCGGGTTCTAATAAACTGATTTATTATTCATTTCTATGCATGCTGATGACTCATACATAGGCCCGCCTAGTTATCAGCGCCAAAGCGCTTGAGCCACGCCATATTTTCAGTTTTTCAAGGTGAGGATGCCAAAACCCCACAGTTTGCTCGAAAGCGGTCTGCGACCTCCACAAAGGCAATCGACGAATGGTTAATCAATCCTTGCCAAGCCATGCGTAAAAAGCTTAGCTGCAACGCAGCAATTATGCTTCTGCACTGCGATATAGGAACCTATATTCGACCTTGATGATTCAGCCCTCTCCCAAAGGGTGAATCAAGAATTCAAGGAGACTACCATGCTGCTCTCGCTCATCCGAATGATCCAAGCGTTCCGCGATTATCAGCGCAACGTTGCCGAACTGTCCCAGCTCACCGATCGGGAACTGGCCGACATCGGGCTCGACCGCTCGGACATTCCGCGCGTTGCGGCCGGCACTTACACCGCCTGAGTTTCGATTAGCTGACTGCAAACGGATAACGCCCGCCGCCGGCGGGCGTTGTCGTGTGTAGACCATCCCGCGCATTCCACTCGCAAACGAAACGCGCTACCTCTGTGCCTCATGACAGGCACTCTTTCATTGGAACCCATTCACATCATCGGCGGCGGTCTCGCAGGCTCGGAAGCGGCCTGGCAAGCCGCCAATGCTGGCGTTCGCGTCATCCTTCACGAGATGCGCCCGCAGCGGATGACCGAGGCTCATCGCACGGAAGGTTTCGCCGAACTCGTCTGCTCGAATTCGTTTCGCTCCGACGATGCCGCCAACAACGCAGTGGGTTTGCTTCACGCCGAAATGCGCCGGCTCGGCTCGCTGATCATGCGCACGGCTGACGCCAATCAAGTCCCGGCGGGCGGCGCGCTTGCGGTCGATCGCGACGGTTTTTCAGCAGCCGTCTCCAAAGCGCTCGAGGATCACCCGCTGATCGAACTCAGGCGCGGCGAAATCGAAGGGCTGCCGCCGGCAGACTGGGACCAAGTGATCGTCGCGACCGGTCCCCTCACCTCGGCGCCGCTGGCCGAAGCGATCCGCGAGCTGACCGACGAGAACGCGCTGGCGTTTTTCGATGCGATCGCGCCGATCGTGCACCGCGACAGCATCGACATGTCGAAAGCGTGGTTTCAGTCGCGCTACGACAAGGTCGGCCCCGGCGGCACGGGCGCCGACTACATCAATTGCCCGATGACGAAGGAACAGTACGACGACTTCGTCGCAGCGCTTGTCGGGGGCGAGAAAACCGATTTCAAGGAATGGGAAACCAGCACGCCGTATTTCGACGGCTGCCTGCCGATCGAGGTGATGGCCGAGCGCGGCGCCGAGACGCTTCGCCACGGCCCGATGAAGCCGGTCGGGCTCACAAACCCGCACAATCCAACCGTCAAAGCCTATGCGATCGTGCAGCTGCGCCAGGACAACAAACTCGGCACGCTCTACAACATCGTCGGTTTTCAAACCAAACTGAAGTACGGCGCGCAGCAGCGCATCTTCAGGATGATCCCGGGGCTTGAGAACGCCGAATTTGCGCGGCTCGGCGGTCTGCATCGCAACACGTTCCTGAATTCGCCAAAGCTGTTGGACGGCCAGTTGCGCCTGAAGGCTGCGCCGCGATTGCGCTTTGCTGGCCAAATGACCGGCTGCGAAGGTTATGTGGAGTCGGCCAGCATCGGCTTGATCGCGGGCCTCTATGCTGCGGCCGACGCCCGCAGCCGTGCGCTGCCCTCGCCGCCTCCAACAACCGCGCTGGGATCGTTGCTTGGGCATATCACCGGCGGTCATCTGGAGACGATCGACGACGGTCCACGCTCGTTCCAACCGATGAACATCAATTTCGGACTGTTCCCGCCGCTCGCCAATCCGACCACGCGAAAGGCTGATGGCACGCGTCTGCGCGGCAACGAAAAGGCGATTGCCAAGCGTCAGGCCCTCAGTGCGCGGGCGCTAACCGATATCGATCGATGGATCGCCGACCACTTGCGGCTAGAGCTCCGATTCCGAAGTTCGCAAACCCTTGCGGTAACCTCTGATGCGAACTTCGGGATCGACGGAGCTCTAGCAAATGTCAGTCTTTAGTGCGGCCTTGGAATTTGATGTTCCTAAGACGAACTTGCGGCGAAACTGATAGGAACATCAAATTGGCCGCACTACCCGCAGCCGCGTGAGTATTTCATGAGCCTGCCAAGCGACGACGCCGACATCTTGTCGGCGCAATGGACCGAAGGTGTCCTGCTCAAGCGCGACGTTTTTTCGTCGGTCGAGCGCGGCCGTTTTCGCACGGCGAACGGCGAGGTCGACGCTATCCTGCGCCGGACCGATCAAGTGCCCTGGTGGTCGTACCTGCTCGCGCGACATCTGTTCCGGCGTGAGCGGCACGCCCTTGCCGTGGCGCGCGGCCTTAACGTCGGGCCGGAACTATTGTGGGGCGGCCGGCAAGCGTTGGTGCGCGGTTTCATCGACGGCGTCGCGCTCCATCTGGTCAAGCCGGCCGGCGACGTCGCTTATTTTCGTTCGGCCAAACAGGCGCTACGGCGGCTGCATCGCGCCGGCGTCTGCCACAACGACCTCGCCAAGGAGCAAAACTGGCTGGTCGGACGCGACGGCCGCGCCTATTTGACGGATTTCCAGTTGGCGGCCTGCTTTCGAAAGCGCAACCGGCTGTTTCGCATCCTGGCCTACGAAGACCTTCGGCATCTGCTGAAGCACAAGCGCAGCTACGCGCGCGACGCATTGACGCCGAAAGAGCGCCAGATCCTAGCGCGCAAATCGATGGTCGCGAGCGTTTGGCTCGCAACCGGCAAGAAAGTCTATCAGGCGATCACGCGAGGCCTGTTCAATTTCACCGACCGCGAAGGCGGCGGGCGGCGGCTGGTCAACGACGCGCCGGTGCTGGTGCAGGAGATCCGGAAAAACCCCGCCGTCCGCGATGCTGCCATCGTTGCCTTTCCGGATCGCCGCGTTGGCGTCGGCCTTTATGCCTTTGTCGAATCCGATCAGACTGCGCTCGAGACCGAGTTGAAGGGTACGCTCGCTGCGGCCGGCGGTCCCAAGCCACCGGAGCATATCCAGATCGTCAAAGCCTTGCCGCGCGATGCGACCGGCAGGCCGCGCATTGAGCTTCTGCAGCTGGTCGCCACCAACCAGCTCGATCTGATCGAGACCATGGCGACAAGCGAGCCCGACCGCGCCTTCTTGAAGAATATTTTCGATACCCGGAAGAACTTCCAGGATCGCTTCAATTTCGATTCGACAGATTTGAACCGATCAGCCGACGAAAGCGCGCGAGCGCGACGCGCGCCATAACGTCCACAGCGTCCTCAAGCGCGACGGTTGTCGGACCACGAATGGATCATTATCGGCACGCATCAGCACAGCAAGGTCGTGCTTGACCTGCGCAAGCGGAAGAAAGACCGGTCGAATGTCCGGCGCGACTGACGCAAGCAGTGTGTGGGCAGTGTCGAAATGCTTGAGCGCTTCGCCCAGCACATCGTCCAGCGCTTTGCGCAGATCAGGCGTTTGCTTGCCGCCAAAGACGTCTTCCGGATTGCAACCGTGCCTGGCCAGTACCTGTTGCGGCACGAACAGCCGGCGTTGCGAGGCGTCAAGCGGCAGCGTGGTCATCACCTGGACGATCCCCTGCGCCAATCCCGCGTGGCGCGCCAGATGCTCGGCCTCAGCGGAAGGAGGTCCCATCACCATTGCCGCAAGCGAGAACAGCGCCGATGAGGTGTCGTTGAGATAGCCTTCCAGTGCGGCCATGGTCGGCATGGGGTCGTTATAGAGGTCGAACTGGTGCTCCTCGATCAGCCGCGAGAGGCGCTCAACCGGCAATCGATGGCTGCGGATCGCCCACAGCAGTTCGGCTGCTATTGGATTGCCCTCAACGCCGCCATGGTCCTGGCCAGCAAGCATGTCGCGCCACCACTGCAGCCTGACCTCGCCTGGCAAAGGCTGGCTCACCTGGGTGTGGACCCGGCAAATCTCGACATTGAAGGCATAGAGCGCCAGCAGCGCGCGCCGCTCCGGCGCCTGCACGAACAACGAGGAGACGTAGCGGGTGAAATCCTGCGCACGCACGAGCTCGGCGCAATGGCCAGCCGCGCTGCTGTCGTCCGCGGCCGCGTTCATGGCACCGCAATCAGCGCTGCGGCAACTCGCCGCCGCTCACCGATCATGATGTTGTAGGTGCGGATCGCGGGTCCAGTCTGCATCGCGTCGAGGCCGATATGGACGGCGCGCAAAGCTTCGCGCAGCCGATTCGGCGCTATCCAGACGTCGGTGCCGGTGCCGACGATCAACGTGTCGATCAAGTTTGCGGCTGCAAAAGCCCGTGCCAATGAATGCTCGTCGATATCGGCCGCCCGCGTTACCGGCCAGGCCCAGATGGCATCGGGCAAGCAGAGCAGCGAACCCCGATGCGACATATCGGCGAAGGCAAAGCCGCCCTTCCCGTATGCGTCAATCGGCGCTGACCTCGGAAGATGTGGAGCTTCCGAACGATCCACCATCACCCCTTCTTCGCGGGCGTATCCGGCGCATCGGCGCGGGTTGTGCCGACGCCGAGATAGATCAGGATCGGTGCGGCAATGAAGATCGACGTATAGGTGCCGACCAGCACGACACCGAACATCATGACGGCCGTAAAGCTGTGGATCGCATTGCCGCCGAACAGAAGCAGAGCCAGCAGCGCGAGGGTCACCGTGACGTGGGTGATGATGGAGCGCGACAGCGTCGAATTGATGGACTCGTTGAGCAGCTCCGGCATCGGCATTTTCTTGTAGCGGCGGAGCATTTCCCGGATTCGGTCATAGATGACGACCGTATCGTTCAAGGAGTAACCGAGAATTGTCAGAAGCGCGGCAATACTGGTGAGGTCGAAGTCGACCTGGGAGATCGACATGAAGCCGATCGTCAGCACGATATCGTGCACGTTGGCGATCATGGCGCCAAGCGCAAACTGCCATTCGAACCGGAACCAGAGGTAGATCAGGATGCCGACGATCGCCAACATCAGGCCGACCATGCCATAGGCCAGAAGCTCACCCGACACGCGCGGCCCGACCACCTCGACGCGCCGGTATTCGACGGTATCACCCAGCGCCCCGCGCACCTTCTGCACGGCTTCCTGTTGCGCCTGGTCGCCACCTGGCTGCTCGGCAACCCGGATCAAGACCTCCTCGGGGCCGCCAAACTGCTGCAACTGGACGTCACCAAGACCAAGGCCGTTCAGTCCCGTGCGCATGGCACCAATATCGGCCGTCCCTGATTTGGCCCGCACCTCCATGAGCGTCCCGCCCTTGAAGTCGATGCCGAAATTCAAGCCGTGTGTGAAGAACAGCGTGATCGCGACAATCGAGAGCACCGCGGAGATCGGAAAGCTGATGCGACGAAAGCGCGTGAAATCGAAATGCGTATTGTCAGGAACGATACGCAGCGGCGGCAGAATCCCGAAAATGCTGACCACCGTCAGCACAACGATCAGAATGCCAAGCCCGAGAAGGACGTAATGAGTCACGGCCGCGTTTCCTTCAGATCGGCACGCTTTGCGGCCGCTTCCAGCGAACCCACCAGGCAACGATCAGCCGGGTGAGCGTGAACGCGGTGAAAACAGTGGTGAGAATGCCGATGCCAAGCGTCACGGCGAAACCGCGAACCGGCCCCGTGCCGATATAAAACAGGACCGCGGCGGCGATGAAGGTGGTGATATTGGAGTCGAGGATCGTCGCGAGCGCCCGCTTGAACCCGGCATCGATCGCCGAGATCGCGTTACGGCCGCCGCGAATTTCCTCGCGGATACGCTCGTAGATCAGAACGTTGGAGTCGACCGCAATGCCGACCGTCAGCACGATGCCGGCAATGCCTGGCAGCGTCAGCGTGGCATTGAGAAGCGACAGCACGCCGAAGATCATCGCTACGTTGATGGAGACGGCGATGTTGGCGAACAAGCCGAACAGGCGGTAGGTCAGAAGCATGAAGACCACGACCATGATCGAACCGACATAGGCGGCAAGTTCACCCTTTTCGATCGAGTCCTGGCCGAGACCCGGACCAACCGTGCGTTCCTCGATGACGGTCAGAGGCGCCGGCAGCGCGCCAGCGCGCAGCAGGATCGCCAGGTCATTGGCAGACTGAACCGTAAAGCTGCCGGAGATCTGGCCTTGTCCGCCGATGATGGGCTCGCGGATCACGGGCGCGGAGATCACCTGGTTATCCAGCACGATCGCAAAACGCTGCCCGACATTCTCGGTCGTAGCTTGCGCGAATTTGCGCGCGCCGGCCGAGTTGAATTTGAAATTCACAACGGGCTCGCCGGTCCGTTGATCGAACCCGGTCTGTGCGTCGCTCAAATCTCCGCCTGAGACCAGCACTTGCTTCTTAATGACGAGTTTCGGCCCGTTGACTTCGGACAAGAGTTCGTCGTCCGGCGGTATCGTTCCCTGCGCGGCAGCGTCAGGCGACACCGACTCGTCGACCATGCGAAATTCCATCTTGGCGGTCCTGCCAAGGAGTTCCTTCAACCGGGTCGGATCCTGCAGGCCCGGAACCTGCACGAGAATGCGGTCGTTGCCCTGGCGCTGGATCACCGGCTCGACGGTGCCGAGCTGGTTGACACGGCGCTCCACGATCTGGATCGATTGTTCAATGGTCTGCCGGATGCGTTCGGTGATGGCGGCCTGAGGAACAGTCAGACGAATCAAGCCGTTGCCGGCATCGCTCACTTCGAGGCTGCGCTGGCCATTGGAACCGAGCAGGCCACCGAGCGGCTGTGACAGCTCGCGCAGTTTCGAGAGCGCGGTCTGCACCTCATTCTCGCGCGAGATGCGCACTTCGACCGCATCGTTGCGCGCGTTGAGACCCGTGTAACCGATCTTGGCCTCGCGCAGCACGCGGCGAACATCGTCGCGCACCGCGTCGAGCTTCTCTTTCTTGATGTAGTTGGAGTCGACTTCAAGCAGCAGGTAGGAGCCGCCTTGCAGGTCAAGACCAAGCACCAGGCGGCGCTGCGCCCAAGCCGGCCAGGTCTTTACCCGCGCTTCGGGAAAGAAATTCGGCACGGCGCACAGGCACACCACGAGCGCGGTCAGGATGATCGCCAGCGCTTTCCACCGTGTGAAATACAGCATTGAATTGACTCGTCAGATCCGAAAGAAAGCGTCGCCCGATATCAGCTCGCGGCGGCCTCGTCCTTGCCGACTTCCTTGGCCGGCTCTCCCTTGGCGCGGACGCCGGAGATCATCTGGCGCATCTGGCGGACGCGGACGCCGTCAGAAATCTCGAACTCGATCTGATCGTCGTCGACAACCTTGGTCACCTTGCCGACCAGTCCGCCCGACGTCACCACGGTGTCACCGCGGCGTATGTTCTTCACGAGCTCCGCGTGATCTTTGACCTTCTTCTGCTGCGGCCGAAGAATCAGGAAATACATGATCACGAAGATCAGGGCGAACGGCAGCAGCGACATCAACATGCTGTTGGCATCGCCGCCGGCTGCGGCCTGGGCATACGCAGGGGTAATCAGCATTCGTTCAATCCTCGTGGCGGGTTGGCCGCACGGCGCGCGTCCCACGCGCCCGGCCGATCCGGGGGGCAAATTTGCGCGGACTATAGCGGCCAGCGGCCCAATTGCAACGCCGCCAACCCCCTGACAGACCCTTCATTTGGGCCGCTTGCGAGCCCCCGCAAGGCCCGTTAAGGCTTCGCCCTCAGAAAGGCCCGAGATGTCGAAAAAGACCGCGAAGAAAGCCTCGCTCCCCGCCCGGAAGGCCAAGCGGCCGGTCGCTGCAAGACCGGCCCCCAAGCGGGCCGGCCCGTCCTCCGGCCGCGACGATATGGCAGAACGAATTGCGCTGGCGCTCGAGACCATCGCGACCCATCTGGCCGCTGCGGCACCGGCTTCGGCTGACGGCAATGGCCTGCATCAGGCCGACGCTTACATCTGGCATCCCGACGGAAGGCTTGCGCCCGTTCCCCACGTCAGCCGGGTCGATATCGGCCTGCTCAAGGGGATCGACCGGATGCGCGACATCCTGATCGAGAATACCGAACGTTTCGCCAACGGCTTTCCTGCCAACAACGCGCTGCTGTGGGGCGCGCGCGGCATGGGAAAATCCTCGCTGGTGAAGGCCACGCACGCCAACATCAACAGGGAACGCAAGCCGGACGACCGACTCAAGCTGATCGAGATTCATCGCGAGGATATCGAGAGCTTGCCGGCCCTGATGGAGCTTCTGCGCAAGGCGCCGTTCAATGTCATCGTGTTCTGCGACGACCTTTCCTTCGACGGCAACGACGCCTCCTACAAGTCGCTGAAGGCGGTGCTCGAGGGCGGCATCGAGGGGCGCCCCGAGAATGTCATCCTCTATGCGACTTCCAACCGCCGCCACCTTCTGGCGCGTGAGATGATCGAGAACGAACGCTCAACCGCGATCAATCCCGGAGAAGCGGTCGAAGAGAAAGTTTCGCTTTCGGATCGTTTCGGCCTTTGGCTCGGCTTCCACCGCTGCAGCCAGGACGAGTACCTCGCGATGGTGAAAGGCTATTGCAGCCATTTCGGCATCAAGCTTCCCGAGGAAGAGCTCGAGCGTGAGGCCCTGGAATGGTCGACCACCCGAGGCTCCCGCTCCGGCCGCGTGGCCTGGCAGTTCACGCAGGAACTGGCAGGCCGGCTCGGCGTGCGGATCAGGCTCCGTTGAGGAATTGCAGGGGATCGACCGGCGTCGAACCCTTGCGGATCTCGAAGTGAAGCTGGGGTGAGGCGACCTCGCCCGACTGGCCTGACTTGGCGATGACCTGGCCGCGCTTGATGGTGTCGCCGCGCTTCACGAGCAGCTCGCTGGCATGGGCATAGGCTGTCACGTAGCCGTTGGAGTGACGGATCAGGACCAAGTTGCCGTAGCCCTTGAGCTCGTTGCCGGAGTACGCGACGACGCCGTCCTCGGCCGCCTTCACCGGCGTGCCTTCCGGAACAGCCAGGTTGATGCCGTCATTCGACTTGCCGTTGGTCTTGGCGCCATAGCTCGTGATCACCTTGCCCCGAACCGGCCAGCGGAAGGTCGGTAACGCACCGGTTGCCTCGGCAGCCTTGACCGGGGTCTCGGCCGCAGGAGCGTCCGCGACGTCAGTCGTCTGCGCCAGCCTCGCCTTTTGCTGGGGGTCGGTCGTGACGGCCGCCAGTTTGGTTGCGGGCGCGGTCGAGACCGGCGCGGTCTGAGCCACCGCCGGCGCCGTCATCGGGCTTGCTGCCGCAGATGATCTCACGGGCACGTTGAGCTTCATGCCAATCCGCAGTGGGGTGCTCGGCTGGAGGCCGTTGGCCCGGGCGAGTTCGGCTGCCGAAATATGGTTGCGGCGCGCAATGCCCATCAGCGTATCGCCGTGATTGACGACATGGACGGACGTCGCGGCGGCGACCGCAACCGGCCTGCTGGCGATAGCTGGCGTTGTGGGCGCGGCCGCGACCGCGCTCGGGCGCGGAATGATCAACTGCTGTCCCGGCGACAGCACGCGGGGTCCCTTGTAGCCGTTGGCCTGAAGGATCGCAGCGGGCGTCACGTTGTAGCGGCGGGCCAGAATTTCCAGCGTATCGCTGGTGCCGACAATGATGGTTGTGGCATGCGCCGGATGGACCGCGGCAACCGAACGCGGAACGCTGCCAGTCGCCTCGATCGGACGGGCGGGCGGCGCATAGGACGCTACTCCACGCCCGCCACCGGACACGCCGGAGCCGGTCGAGGGATAGGACTGTGGCGCAGTAATCGGCGGCGGAAGAGACTGCGACTGAACCTGCGACTGCGGCCGAGCATATTGCGGAAGCTCACGGCGCTCGACCGGGGCCTGTGGCACCGACGCCGTGGATTCATTGGAAGCAAAGGGATTTTCCGAAAGCCGGGTCTGCGTGCTCGAGCTGCATCCAGCAACAACAACCGACATCAGCGCCAGCACCGCGACGTGCGGCGCGCGGCGCGAGCAAAGCAACTCGACGGCTCGGGACATGGTTACTCACTCGTACGCAACAAAATACTGATTTGAGTAAACACGTGCCGAGTAAATAACCGCTTAAGCTGTGCAATAAGGCGTTGGCGGCAAAGCTGATCCCGGAATTTACAGCTCCCGCGCGATGCCGGGTAACGCCGGCACAAAGCGTACGTCGACCAGCGACTTGCGCTCGAATCCTGTTTCGGTCCTGAGCAAGCGGATGAGGGTCTGGACGCCGTGCCGCGGGCCGACCGGCGCGATCAGGATGCCCTCCGGTTCGAGCCGCCGGGCAAGCGCGTCGGGAATTTCCTCCATCGCCGCGGTCACGATGATCCGGTCAAAATTGCCGGCCGCTTCCGGGACGTCGAAGCCGTCCCCCAGCATCACCTCGACATTGTCATAGCCAAGCCGGGCAAGCCTCGCCCGGGCTTGGTCAGCCAACGTGCGATAGCGCTCGATCGTCAGTACATGGCCGCACAGCCGCGACAGAACGGCCGCCTGGTAGCCCGAGCCGGTGCCGATCTCGAGCACCCGATGGAATTTCTGCAAGTTCAGCCGCTCGGTCATGTAGGCCACCACGAAGGGCTGGCTGATGGTCTGCCCGCAATCGATGCCTAGCGCCATGTCGCGATAGGCATCGGTGCGATCGGCCGGCGCGACGAACGCTTCACGCGGCACGTCTTCCATGGTGCGCAGCACCGCCTGGTCGCTGATGCCGCGCCGCCGCAGGTTCAGCTGAAACATCATCTTCGGTGGCGGGTTTTGCGGCTCGGGCATTTGAGTTCGTCTGCTGGCTTGTGGGCAAGCGAGTATGTGATGGCGTAACCACCCCGATTCCAGCGAAACATATCACTTCTGGCCTGTGTTCCCGTGACCTCCGCCGGTCTTTTTGGTCAATCAGGTCAAGATTGCGCCCGATGGCGATTTTTGCGATCCTTTGCGCTGCGGATTTCAAGGATTCCATGGATGGGTGCGGCGCGGACGTCTGGCAAATCGGTATTCCTCGTTGAGGACGAGGTCATGATCAGAATGATGGTGACCGACATGCTGGAAGAGCTCGGCTACAGCGTTGCCGCCGAGGCCGGCGAGATCGGCGAAGCCATGAAGCTCGCACAATCGGCTGAATTCGATCTCGCGATCCTCGACGTCAACGTCAACGGCAAGGTGATTTCGCCGGTCGCGGACCTCATCGCGGCGCGCAAACGCCCTTTCATCTTCGCAACCGGCTATGGGTCGTCGGGCCTTCCGGCCGAATATCGCGATCGGCCGGCGCTGCAAAAGCCTTTCCAGATCGAAACGCTGGCTCGCACCATCGAGCAGGCGCTCAAGCGCAATGCGTCCTCACGGGCGACTTGACTTCTACCTCAGAGTCGATGCGAGGGCGGCGGAAAAGGCCTCGTCCGTCCGGTCAAGCCGCAGCGGCGTCACCGAAACGTAGCTCGCAGCCAGCGCCCAGAGGTCCGTCCCCTCGGCCGGCACGTCAACCTTGGACAATCGCTCGAAGCCGATCCAGAAATACGGATTGCCGCGGCCGTCGCGCCGCTGGTCGACTTTCAGGAAGCCGAGATTGCGCTTGCCCTGCCGCGTCACATAAACGCCCGCCACCTGGTCGGGCGTGCAGGCTGGAAAATTGACGTTGATCACTGTGTCTTTCGGCACACCGGCGTCGATCACCTTGCGCAGGATCGACGGGCCGAACTGCAACGCCGTGTCCCACAGCGGCTTGTCACGCGTCTCGACCGTGAACTCCTGCGACAGCGCGAATGACGGCAAGCCGAGAATTGTTCCTTCGAGCGCGCCGGCAATGGTGCCGGAATAGACGACGTCCTCCGCAACGTTGCGCCCCTTATTGACGCCGGAGAGCACGAGATCGGGCATCTTGTCGCCGAGGATATGGCGCGCGCCCATGATGACGCAGTCGGTCGGCGTACCCCGGATCGCGAAATGACGCGGACCAATCTCGCGCAAGCGAAGCGGGTCGTTGAGCGACAAGGAATGTGACACGCCGGATTGATCGAGTTCGGGCGCGACCACCCAGACGTCGTCTGACAGTTTCCGCGCGATCTCTTCGACGACCTTCAGGCCGGGCGCGTGGATGCCATCGTCATTGGTGCACAAAATTCGCATCGATCGCGCGGTCCTCTTTCGGTCGGTTCAACGGCCCAGCTGGTATCGCAGTTCAAGTCTGCTCGATTCTTGCCGCGAACCTGTGACGAGCCGTCTTATCCGGCTCTCCGTCTCGAGGCAAACCCGTTGTTTTGGTTGTAAAATTTCCTCGACCGCGTACCACGGGACACGACCTATGGCCCGTCCGGGCCTCCGTTGCCGCGGGTGCGGACGCGCCACATCGGCCGCAACCTGGCGGGCACGCCTTCGACCCGCATGTCGAATTTGGGTGCAGCGAGCCGCGACGGCTCAGGTTCGGGCGCAGCCGCCATGTGCGTTGCGGGCGAGTCCACCGGCGCGGGCGGCGGCGGTGTCTTTCGCGGCGGCTCGGGATAATGCTTGCGGGCCGCGGCGACTGCCTTGTCGAAATCTTCGCGGTTGACCCAGTCGAGATTGCGGACGGCATCCTGAACGCCGTCCTCCCACAATAGCGACGCCTGGATATCGAACTGGCTCCTCTGCTTCTGATTGCAGGCCTGGATGCCAAGGCCCGTGACCGCCCATTGCTTGCCCACCCAGTAAATGTCGCGGTGCAGGGCCATGGAATTGGTTGCTTCCGAAAAATGCACTTGAACAATCGGAAACAAGGATACTCCCGCGCCCGCGCTTCGCAACCGCAACGAGGCGACCGGTCAAAACAAATCGGGCTACTCGGCCGCGACGACCTTGGCACCGCCCATATAGGACTGGAGCACGTCCGGCACGGCGATCGAGCCATCGGCCTGCTGGTAGGTCTCCATAATTGCGATCAGGGCGCGGCCGACTGCCGTGCCCGACCCATTCAAGGTGTGCACGAAGCGCGGCTTGCCGTCGCTGCCGCGATAACGCGCATCCATCCGCCGCGCCTGGAACTCGCCGCAGACCGAGCAGGAGGAAATTTCGCGGAATGCGCCGCCCTCGCCCTGTCCGGGCATCCAGACCTCGATGTCGTAGGTCTTTTGCGCCGAGAAGCCCATGTCGCCGGCACACAGCGTCATCACGCGGTAATGCAGGTCGAGCTTTTGCAATACGGCCTCTGCACAGGACAGCATGCGCTCATGCTCATCGCGGCTCGCCTCAGGTGTCGTGACCGAGACGAGCTCAACCTTGGTGAACTGGTGCTGGCGGATCATGCCGCGCGTATCGCGCCCCGCTGCGCCCGCCTCCGCACGAAAGCATGGCGTCAACGCGGTCACGCGCATCGGCAGCTCTTTCTCATCGACGATGGACTCGCGGACGAGATTGGTGAGGGAGACTTCGGCGGTCGGGATGAGGCCCAGTCGCCCACCTCTCAAATTCTCCTGGCCGCCTGTCGCATCGCTCGCCACAGTCGCGAGCAGTTCGCCTTTGATGGCCCAGAACTGGTCGTCTTCGAATTTTGGCAATTGGCCTGTGCCGAACATCACCTCATTGCGCACCAGGAGCGGCGGGTTGATTTCGACATAACCGTGCTCGCCCGTGTGCATATCGAGCATGAACTGCCCGATCGCGCGCTCCAGCCGCGCGAGGCCTTTTTTCAACACGACGAAACGAGCGCCCGACAATTTCGCCGCGGCTTCAAAGTCCATGAAGCCGAGCGCTTGGCCGAGATCGTCATGTGGCTTCGGCGCAAAGGCGTAGTTGCGCGCCGCGCCAAAGACGTGATGCTGCACGTTGCCATGCTCATCGACGCCGTCTGGCACCTCGTCGAGCGGCAAGTTCGGGATCGCGGCCAGTGTCGTCTCAAGCTCGGCATCGGCTGCCTTGGTTGCGGCTTCGAGCTCCGGCATCGTCGTCTTGAGCTCGGCAACCTCGGCCATCAGGCTGGCGGCACGCGCCTCATCCTTCGCCTTCTTGGCTTCGCCAATTTCTTTGGAGGCCGCATTGCGCCGGGCCTGCGCCTGTTCCGACTTAAGGATCGCGGCGCGGCGCTTCTCGTCGATCGAAAGCAAGGAAGCCGAGAGCGGCGCAAGGCCGCGCCGCTTCAAGCCGGCGTCAAAGGCGCTGGCATTCTCGCGGATCCACTTGATGTCGTGCATGGCGGGACTTTCTAGGGCACACGGTGTGCGCCCAAGTACCACAGCAGTGATCCCCCGCGAAAGCGGGTGATCCACCTTTCCAGAGAATGAAGCCTACTCCGCCGGTGTCGGCGTGGTCGGTGCCGGCGGCGTCGCGCCGGTCGAGGCCTGCCTGGCGGCGGCGTTCTTTTCCACGATCCGAACGGCCCAAATCGAACCCTCGTACAGCAGCAGCAAGGGAACGGCGAGCGAGGCCTGGCTGAGTACGTCCGGCGGGGTCAGGACGGCTGCGATAATGAAGGCGACCACGATGAAGTAGCGGCGCTTGTCGCGCAGCTGCTGGGAGGTAATGAGGCCGATCCGTCCAAGCAAGGTCAGGATTACCGGAAGCTGGAAGGCGATGCCAAAGGCAAAGATCAGCGACATCGTCAGCGACAGATACTCGCCGACCTTGGGTAGAAGCTCGATCTGCGCGCTGTCCGGCCCGCCCAGTTGCTGCATGCCGAGCGAGAAGCGCACCAGCATCGGCAGCACCACGAAATAAACCAGCAGCGCGCCGAGCACGAAGAAGATCGGCGTCGCGACCAGATAAGGCAGGAACGCCTTGCGTTCATGCTTGTAGAGGCCCGGCGCGACGAACGCGTAGATTTGTCCGGCCACGATCGGAAACGAGATGAAGCCCGCTCCGAACAGCGCAAGCTTCAGCTGGGTGACGAAATATTCCAGAAGCGCGGTGTAGATGAACTTCGAGTTTTCCGGCCCCGCGACCCAGACAAACGGCCACACCAGCCAGTTGTAGATCGTCTTGGCAAAGAAGAAGCAGAGGATGAAAGCAACGCCAAAGCCGAGCAGCGCCTTGATCAGGCGCGAGCGCAGCTCGATCAAATGATCCATGAGCGGCGCTTTGCTGGCCTCAATGTCGTCGTCGCTCATGACGCTTTGGCATCCCGTTCGGGTTCAGCCGTCTCGACGACAGCCGGGTGAGCTTCCGGTGTTGCCGGTGCGGGCTCATTCACAGGCGCAATTGCCAACGGCTCCGAAGCGGCAGCTTCAGTGGCCGGATTTACCGTTTCAGGCGATGAACTCGCATCAGCAGGTGCAGGCTTGTCGTCAATGCTCAAGGCCGACGTAACGTCCTTGTGGAGCGAGGTCATGACGTCGCCGCTCGCAAATCCGGTCGCCGCCTCCTTGACCTCGTCAAAGCTCTTCTTGAGGTCGGCCATTTCGGCCTCACGCATCGCTTCCTGGAATTGGCCCTGGAATTCGGCTGCCATCTTGCGCGCCTTGGCGACCCATTGGCCGACCATGCGCAAAACACCGGGCAGCTCCTTCGGGCCGATCGCAATCAGCGCGATCACGGCGATGACGAGATACTCACTCCAGCCGATGTTGAACATGAAAGTTTCCGCTCACGCGAGGCCAAGGTTTTGCGTCACGAAGACCAAGCCGTTCGCGTTCTTATTCCACCGGTCTTGTTTCAACGGTCCTGCGCCCGCACCGCTCGATCGGGGAATATCTTTTTCGACTCATGAGGGCGGTGGATTAAACCGCCTTGCTGCCGACATCCGATCGCGCCGCCTGAGGCGAGGCGTTGTGGTCGATCGACTTCACGGGTTCGGTCTTTTCGACCGTCTTTTCGTCGTCCTGCATGCCCTTCTTGAAGGCCTTGATGCCTTGAGCGACGTCACCCATCAGGTCGGAAATCTTGCCGCGACCGAACAGCAGCAGGACGACTGCGATCACCACGATCCAGTGCCAAATGCTAAGCGAACCCATCCTGCAATCCTCCAAACACGCCAATGCGGGACCCTCAAGGCCCCGGACTACCCTTTAAGCGAACCTAGGCTCAAGAGGTGCCGAAAACAAGGACTTGGCCAGCGTAAAATCGGTGTTACGCGGCTGACCGTTAACACGCTACGCGACTTGCGTAGCGGTCCCTGCAATGGCCCGAAATCGGCGTTTATTGGCCTTCGGGACCAGATTCCGGTTCGACGGGCGGCGACAAGGACAGTTCCAGATCGCCCGGCTCCAGCGGATCCTCATCTTCACGCAACGCCGGATCATCGGAGGGGCTCGGAACGGTGAAGCCGGAAGGCAATCGCGTGTCCAACAAGCCCGTTCCCTTCAGTTCCTCAAGGCCCGGAAGGTCACCGAGCGCCTCAAGACTGAACTGCGACAAAAAGGCTTCGGTGGTTCCGAAGGTCAACGGACGCCCGGGCGTCTTGCGGCGGCCGCGCGGCCTGATCCACCCGGTCTCCAGCAACACATCCAACGTTCCCTTCGACGTGACCACGCCGCGGATCTCTTCGATTTCAGCGCGTGTGACCGGCTGGTGATAGGCGATGATGGCGAGCATCTCGATCGCCGCGCGTGACAGCCGCCGCGTCTCCGTACTCTCGCGTGTCATCAGCCACGACAGGTCGCCAGCCGTGCGGAACGTCCACTTGTTGGCAATGCGAACCAGATTGACGCCGCGCGAGGCATAATCCGCCTGCAGTTGCGCCAGCGCGACCTTGACGTCGACGCCATCGGGCATCCGCTTGGCCAGCGTCGCGGTGTCGAGCGGCTCGGCCGAGGCGAACAGCAGCGCCTCCAATAGACGCAGCTCTTCGGGCCGCGTTTGCGGATTGTTATCGGACTGCTCGTCAGCGTCGGCCATGCGCTTTTCCGCCAGGCTTGCCATGGCACAATCTCCTTCTTCCACTCACTTAACCCGTTACATCGGGTGCAGACATCGCGTCGGGCGCCGGTTGCGGCGGACGCTTTCGAAAAAACAACGGCGCGAATGCTTCCTGCTGATGCAGCTCGACCTCGCCTTCCCTGACAAGTTCCAGCGCGGCGGCAAAGCTCGACGCAAACACCGTCGCTTTTTGCGAGGGATCGACGACGTAGTGGATGAGAAATTCATCCAGCCGGCTCCACTCTTCGGCCATGCCGACCAGCCGCTCCAGCGAGGCCCGCGCCTCCGCGAGCGACCACACGGTGCGCCTGGCGAGATGCACCGACGCCAGCACGCGCTGCTGACGTTGCACGGCATAGGCTGCGAGCAGGTCGTAGAGGGTCGCGGTGTATTTGGGATGACGGATTTCCGCGATGGTCTCGGGGAAACCACGCGGAAAAATATCGCGTTGCAGCTGCGGACGGTTCATCAGCCGGTTTGACGCCTCGCGAATGGCCTCAAGGCGACGGAGGCGATTGGCGAGCGCGGTTGCCATTTCCTCAGCGCTCGGGCCGTCTGCCGTCGGCGGCTCCGGCAACAGCAATCGCGATTTGAGAAAGGCGAGCCAGGCCGCCATCACCAAATAGTCGGCAGCCAGCTCAAGCCTGATCTTTCGCGCCGCCTCGATGAATTGCAGATACTGGTCCGCCAGCGCCAGGATCGAAATCTTGGCAAGATCGACCTTCTGCTGCCGCGCCAGCGCGAGCAGCAGGTCCAGCGGGCCTTCGTAGCCCTCGACATCGACAACCAGCGCCGGCTCGCCTTCGGCAAGCTCGGCCGGACGGCCGGTTTCGAACGAGAGAATTTCAGCGGTCATGCGCGTCTCAAGTCCCTGCTCTGTTCATCAGAGCTTCCAGTTCCGCACGCCCTGCCACCCTGTCGAACGGCTGCGGCGCCCCACGCGATGCCAGCGCTTGCTCGGCACGCTGGAGCGCATTCCCCGACAATTCAGGCGTCTCGGCGGCGACCTCGCGCATTTCCTCAAAGTTGCCGTTGCAATGCAGGACCATGTCGCAGCCGGCCAAAAAGCTGCCCTTCGTCCTCTCCGCAATCGATCCGGAGAGTGCGTTCATCGACACGTCATCACTCATCAACAAACCCTGGAACCCAATCACGCCGCGAATCACCTGGCTGATGATTGTCGCAGAAGTCGTGGCCGGATGGACGGGGTCGAGCGCGCTAAACACAACATGTGCGGTCATCGCCATGGGCAGGTCCGAAAGCGGCCGAAAGGCTGCAAAATCCGTCTTTTCGAGCTCGTCTTCCGGGGTATCCACCGTCGGAAGCCGCAAATGGCTGTCCGCCGTGGCACGCCCATGCCCAGGAATGTGCTTCAGAACCGGTAAAATACCACCCTCTTCGAGCCCCCTCGTTACAGCACGGGCGATCGCTGCCACTTTGGCCGGTTCAGTTCCATAGGCCCGATTGCCAATCACGGCATCGGCGCCGGCGACAGGAACGTCTGCCAGTGGCAGACAGTCGACGCTGATGCCGAGCTCGGAAAGGTCGGCCGCGATCAGCCGCGCGCTCAGCGTTGCGGCCTTCAGCCCGATCGCGGGGTCCATATCATACAGCGCACCGAACAGGCTCCCGGCCGGATAGACCGGCCAATGCGGAGGACCGAGGCGCTGCACCCGGCCGCCTTCCTGGTCGATGAAGACGGGAGCATCGCTGCGGCCGGCGCATGTTTTCAGTTCATCCACCAGCGAGGCAACTTGCGCCGGCGTCTCGATGTTCCGTTTGAAAAGGATGAAACCCCAGGGTCGCTCAGCCGCAATGAACGCGCGCTCATCGGCGTTCACTGTGGTTCCGGAAATACCTGTGATGAAGGCGCGTGACTGCATGAGCGCCGATTAGCCGCCTCGCCCCATGGGGGTCAACAAGGCTGGGGCGACGTGGCGGCTAATTTCTTTGGATGAGGCACTGTGGCCCACCGGCGGCCTTCAGACTGCTGCAGACCTGCGTCGCCTGCTCGGACGAGGTGAACGGACCCGCGAACGCGCGAAAGTGCACACCCTTTTCGCCGAGATCGACACGCTTCACGATCACCGACTGCGAGCCGAGAACGCTTGGGTATTTGCTTTGCAGCGACCGGAAGGAGGCCTGGGCATCGGCCTCGCTCAGCTGTGAGGAAACCTGCACAAGGTAGCCACCGCCGCCACCGCTTGAAGCGGGCGCGGCCGGCGCGACTGGATTGGTCGCAGCGACGCGAACCGGCTCCGGCGCCGCCGGGATGTCCGGCTGCGGCGCGAGCGATAACGGCCCATTGGCATTGGCGGCATTCGGATTGGTTGCCGGTGCACGCGCTGCAGCCGCCCGCGATGGCTTCGCAGGCGGCGGAGCAGCCGCGGCTGGAGCTTGTGCTGCCGGTGCTGCCTGCGGTGGTGTCACCGCTGCCGGCGCGCCTGCTGTCGACTGGTCGCCCCGAACCGAGAACGTCCTGACCTGACGCGGGTCGTTATTCGCAAAGGTTCCGGTGCCGGCACTGCTCGTGGGCGCAGCGCCTGGCACAACTGCCGAAGGTGTGAGCGGCGGGAATACGACGCGGGGCCCGGCCGGTCTCGTGCTCGGGTCGATCGGCGTTTCCTCACGCGACACGATCTTTTCGGAGCCGTCGCCGACCGCCATCCGATCCGGTACCTTGGCGCTCGCATCTGCAGGTGCCGGAATGATCTTGGTCGGCCCCGCATCCGCCCTGATGATCGGCGGATCGCCGCCACGAGCGCCGCCCGTATAGCTGCGATAGGCCAAGGCGCCGCCGACCCCGAAGACGGCCAACGCCAGCACCGCCGCGACGGTGATCATCCCACCGCGCCGTTTTGGTTCAGGCTGCGCGTCGAAGCGTTCATCCTCATCGTAAGCGTAATCGTCGCCGTAAGCCTGATCGTGCTGCGCCTGCTGCGCGCCTGAATCGAAGGCGCCATAAAGCGCATCGTCATAGCGCGATGGATCCGGCTCGTGACCCGTGTCGGCGTACAGCTCGTCCGAATGATAATCAGGCTCAGCCGGCGGTTGCTCGGCCGCATAGCGATGCAGCGGATGCACCGTGCTTGGATAGTCCTCTTGATGAGGCGGAGGTGGCGGCGCCTCATGCCTTGCCGCACGCTGCATCCACGAGGGTGGCGCGGGAGGCGGTTGCTCGGCCGGCTCGGAATCGTCGTAGTAATCGTCCTGATAGCCGTCTCGATAAGTCTCTCGATAGCTGTCCTGAGCTGGCGGCGGATCGGCCGGCCTTACTTGCGGCTGGACTTGCAAATTGGCCCGGCTCATCGGCTTGGTACCGAAGGGATCGGTCTGGCCGATCAGCCGCGCCAGTTCCGCAAGCGGATCGCTTTCGGTGTCGCGCGAGCCCGCGTCGCGATCGTAGCCGCTACCGGCCGGAAAAGATCTGTTCGGATATCGCTCAGCCATTGTTGTGATGCGTCCCCACAGGGAAAACCGCCAACCCGCTTTTAGAATCGAACCGGCCCCCGCCGGCTGCCACTCTCAAAATCCCCCCGGGGCGGTGGCATTGCAATTAGCAATTAGCGCATCTCGTTAGGAGCACCGACCCCGAGAACCCCGAGGCCGGACGCCAGAACCGTGACTACGCCCTGCACCATCGCCAACCGGGCCGTGGTCATCTCGGCATCATTATTGATAATAAAGCGTAAATAGGGCAAATCGCGGCCCTTCGTCCATAGGGCGTGGAATTCACTCGCGAGATCATACAGGTAAAAAGCGATTCGGTGGGGCTCGTGGGCCGACGCCGCCGCCTCGACCGTCCGGGGGTAGACGGCAAGCTTCCGGAGCAGGCTGAGCTCGGCCGGGTCGGTCAGGCGCTCCACGGGAGCGCCTGCCAGGGTGGCCAGCCGCGCGCCCTCCTCCTGAGGGAGGTCGTGCAAGACCTCCTCGCGCGCCGTGCGGAAGATCGAGTGCCCCCTCGCATGGCCGTACTGCACGTAGAACACCGGGTTGTCGCGCGACTGCTCGATGACCTTGGCGAGGTCGAAATCGAGTAGCGCGTCGTTTTTTCGGTAAAGCATCATGAAGCGGACGGCGTCCTTGCCGACCTCATCCACCACCTCGCGCAGGGTGACGAAATCGCCCGCGCGCTTCGACATCTTCACCGGCTCGCCGTTGCGGAGCAGCCTGACGAGCTGCACGATCTTGACGTCGAGCGTTGCTTTTCCCTGCGTTACGGCCCTGATCGCCGCTTCCACGCGCTTGATGTAGCCGCCGTGATCGGCGCCCCAGACGTCGACGAGATTGCGGAATCCGCGGTCGAACTTGTCCTTGTGATAGGCGATGTCGGACGCAAAATAAGTGTAGCTGCCGTCCGATTTCAGCAGCGGCCGATCGACGTCGTCGCCGAAAGCGGTCGCGCGAAACAGTGTCTGCTCGCGGTCCTCGTAATCGTCAACCGGCGCGCCCTTCGGCGGCGGCAGGCGCCCTTCGTAGACATCGCCCTTGGCGCGCAGGAAATCGATCGTCGCGGCCACGCGATCGTTGCTGCCGCTGGTCAGTGAGCGCTCCGAGAAAAACACGTCGTGCTTGATGTTGAGCGCGGCGAGATCGCCCTTGATCGCCTCCATCATCATGTCGATGGCTTTGGCACGTACCGAAGGCAGCCACTCGGCCTCCGGCATCGCAAGCAGCGCGTTGCCGTGTTCTTTAGCCAGCGCTTGTCCAACAGGTTTCAGATAATCGCCGGGATAAAGACCCTCCGGGATATCGCCGATGTTTTCTCCGAGCGCCTCGCGGTAACGCAGAAACGCCGAACGGGCGAGCACGTCGACCTGAACACCGGCATCGTTGATGTAATATTCGCGGGTCACATCGAAGCCTGCGAGCTGAAGCAGGCTCGCGAGCGCATCGCCGAACACCGCGCCACGGCAGTGGCCGACATGCATGGGCCCGGTCGGATTGGCGGAGACGTATTCGACATTGACCTTCTCGCGCGCGCCGATTGCGCTTTGGCCGTAAGCGCTGCCGGCACGCAGGATCGCGCGGAGTGCTTCGGTCCAGACCGCTGTCTTTAAAGTCAGATTGATGAAGCCGGGACCGGCCACGTCGACCGAGGCAACGATATCCTCAGTGCGCAGCCGTCCGGCGATCCTCTCGGCGAGATCGCGCGGCTTGGCCTTCGCCTCCTTGGCCAGAACCATGGCGGCATTGGTTGCCATGTCGCCATGGGTCGCGTCTTTCGGCGGTTCGACCACCACGCGCGACACGTCGATACCAGGCCCGAGTTCCGCCGCGCAAATGGCGTGAACGCGCGCAAGGACCTGGGCGAAAAGATGTGGCTGGGATGCATCGGACATGGCCGCCGCCTAACGTAAATCCGGGGTCGAGTCAAAGAGCCGCCGATGTTCGGTCAGCGCGAAAAGATCGGTCATCCCGGCGATGAAGTTGCCGATCCGCCGGGCCCGCTCCGCCTCCGTCTCGGCCTGGTCGTCGGACGGCAGCCATTCGGCCGGAAGAGCGGCTGGATCGGCCTGATAGCGCGCGAAAAGATCGAACACGAGCTGTTCGGCATCCCGCATCACCCGCATCACCCGCTCGTGCCGGTACATCCTGACCTTCAGGAAAGCCTTGATCGCGGCTTCGGCTAGCATCGTCTCGGGCGGAAAAGCGATCAGCGCTTCGCTCTGGCTGCGCACGTCATCGGCCGAAACTGGCCGCGCGTGCGCCAGGCGGCGCTGGGCTTCGAGGAAGACCGCTCCGATCAGATGTGAAATCAACTCGCGCACCAGTTCGGCGCCACGCCTGACCTCGTCAAGTCCGGGATACCGGGCGTCGATTGCGGCGATGATTGCGGCCGCGAGCGGAATCTCCTTGAGGTCGTCGATCTGAAACAACCCGGCGCGCAATCCATCGTCGATGTCATGCGCATCATAGGCAATGTCGTCGGCGATCGCCGCCGCCTGGGCTTCGAGCGAGGCGAAGCTCCACAATTCGAGGTCGTAGGCCCTGACATACTCCGAGATTCCGACAGGAATGCCGTGCTCGCTATAGCGCCCGATCGCTGCGCCATCGCGCGCCGTCAAAGGGCCGTTATGCTTGACGATGCCCTCCAGCGATTCCCAGGTCAGATTGAGCCCGTCGAATTCGGGATAGCGGTGCTCGAGCGACGTCACCACCCGCAAGGTCTGCGCGTTGTGGTCAAAGCCGCCGGAGACACGCAGGCAGTCGTCGAGAGCGCGCTCGCCGGCATGGCCGAACGGGGGGTGACCGAGGTCATGGGCGAGCGCCAGCGTCTCGGTCAGGTCCTCATCGAGGCCAAGCTGACGGGCCAGCGCGCGGGCAATTTGGGCGACCTCCAGGGAGTGGGTCAGGCGGGTGCGATAATGATCGCCTTCGTGGAACACGAAGACCTGCGTTTTATGCTTCAATCGCCGGAAGGCCGTAGAATGAATGACGCGGTCACAGTCGCGCCGGAACGGGCTGCGGGTCCGGCTCGGCGGCTCGACGAATTGCCGGCCGCGGCTGCGGTCGGGATCGCAGGCATAGACCGAGCGAGGGGCAGCCATTCCAACCGACACGGGATATCCTGTCATTAAACGGGTGAAGCGGGTTTGATTCCCGCCATTCCCGCACTTAACTATGATAGGCCGGTTACGAGATAAATACGCGCTTGACCTTCGGAGCTTTGTGATGACTGAAGCCGTCACCATCAGCGAGCGGGCCGCCCGCCGCATTGGAGAAATCCTCCGCAAGGAGGGCGACGGCGCCATGCTGCGGATCAGCGTGGAAGGCGGCGGCTGCTCGGGCTTCCAGTACAAATTCGACGTCGAACACGCGCAGGCCGAGGATGACCTCGTGATTGCCCGCGATAGCGCCGTCGTACTGGTCGATCCCGCCTCGGTGCCGTTCCTGACAGGATCGGAAGTCGACTTCGTCGACGATCTGATTGGCGCTTCGTTCCGCGTCAACAATCCAAACGCAACCGCGTCCTGCGGCTGCGGCACCAGCTTCTCTATCTGAAGAAACCATCGATGCGCATCGCCACCTGGAACGTCAACTCGGTTCGGCAACGGATCGAGAATTTGATGAGCTGGCTGAAGGAATGCTCGCCCGACATTGTTTGCCTTCAGGAAATCAAATGCACCGATGACGCGTTTCCTCGGCTCGAGATCGAAAGCCTCGGCTACAACGTGGTCACGCACGGCCAAAAAACGTTCAACGGCGTCGCGCTGTTATCAAAGCTTCCGTTCGATGAAACGAAGTCGGGGCTCGCCGGTGACGACGAAGACGCGCATGCGCGATTTGTCGAAGGCGTCGTGACGCTTAAATCTGGCGTGGTCCGGATCGCCTGCCTTTATCTGCCCAACGGCAATCCGCCGAATACTGACAAATACCCCTACAAACTCAAATGGATGTCGCGGCTTCTTGAGTATTCGAGGCAGCGACTTAAAGCAGAAGAGCCGCTTGTACTGGCCGGCGATTTCAACGTGATCCCGCGCCCTGAAGACGTTTCCAATCCGGCCGCGTGGGTGGACGATGCACTGTTTCGAACACAGACGCGCGAAAGCTTTCAGTCGCTGCTCGGCCTTGGCCTGACGGACGCGCTGCGCGCCGTCAGCGACGCGCCCGGCCAATATACGTTCTGGGATTATCAGGCTGGCGCCTGGCAAAAGAATATGGGGCTGCGCATCGATCATCTCCTGCTGTCGCCGCAGGCAAGCGACCGCCTCGTCGACGTCGGCATCGATAGTTACGTGCGCGCGTGGGAGAAGCCGTCCGATCACGTGCCGGTCTGGATCGATCTGGATCTCGAGGCAGCGTGAGCGCGCTCAACTGGTCGCCGTGTCGAGTACCTTCGTCATCGGATACGACGCTGCCGTGCCGAATTTTCCAAGTGATGGTCCGGCATCCCGATAGCCGCGTGACAGATAGAAGCGATGCGCGGTCTCGGTGCTGAGCAGCGTGAGCTCGATGGCGCCGCGCTCGACCGCCCTCGCCTCCAGCGCGTTCAGAAGCGCCGCGCTGACGCCGCGAAACCGCGCGGGTGGCGCGACGTAGTTGAGCGTGATCTCGCCGTCGTCCTTGACGCCGCCCACGGCCAGAACGGAATTGCCCTCGATAGCCACAAGCAGCGAACTGCCCATGGCAACGGCCCACGCCGCAACATTCTCCGGCGTCTTGCTGGCAAGCCAGCGTCGCAAAATGTCAGGATTTTGCTGGTGGTCCGCGATGCAGAGTTCGGTGATGGAAGCGCGGATGGCTTCACAAGCCTTCACCGCATCGGCTGTCGTCGCATCCCGGATAATCACTGGCGTTTTCCCATTGACTAAGGAAACGCACCGCGATCCCCGCTTACTCCCGGCCGCCGCGCACCCAGCGCTCGACCATTTGCAGCGCCATCGAGCGGTCGTCCTCGGACGCCTTGGCTACCGCCTTGTTGTAGCTGTCCCTGATCCAGGTCTCGTCCGGCGTCGCGCTGTCGCGCGCCAGCATCAGCCACATCAATCCGCGCGCAGCCTGCCGCGGCAGTTGATCGCCGGTGAACAGCATCTGGCCGAGCAGCGCCTGGGCCTGATGCTGGCCCTTTTGCGCAGCTAGGAACAGCCAGCGCGTGCCGTAACGGAAATCGTCGCGGGAAACGCCTGCGCTCTTCAGATAGAGGCGCGCCAGATCGTATTGCGCGTCGGCGTTGCCGAAATAGGAAGCCGCATAGGAGAACATCTCCCGCGCACGTTCCTGATCCGGCTTGATCTTCGAGTTCGGGATGCCGCTCAGGTAATACCGTCCAAGCGCAACGAATGCGTTGGCGACGATTGCGGCCTGCGGAGCCGACGGACTGTCTTCCGCATGGGCATTGGCGATGCCGCTGAAATACTCGAACGCCCGCAGATCGTCCTGCGCCACGCCGTTGCCGTCGGCGTACATGCGACCGAGCTTCCATTGCGTGACCGTCTCGGCCGCATAGGCCGAGGCCGAGGTATCGACACCGGCTGCCGCGCCCTTTTTCACGGACAGGGGCGCCGTCACACCCGGCGGCGTCGAAAGCACCGGAATGGTCGAATCCTGATTCACCGGCGAGCCATCAAAGGCGAACCCGGGAGAGGCCACCGATGCGGTCCCAACAATCAGAGCAATAATGGTGCGCCTAAATGTCTGCATAACACGACTTCTCGTGGGCCCCGCCAGGATGGGTGACAGCGCCCGCCACTGCCGGCCCCACCTGCTGGGCGTATTTCCACAAAGCACCCGACGTATGGTTAGTCGCGCGAGGCCTCCATTCGGTCTTGCGCTGGGCGAGTTCCGCGTCGGTCAATTTTACGTTAAGAGTCCCGGCGACCGCGTCGATCTCGATCAGGTCGCCATCCCGCAACAGCGCGATCGGGCCCCCCACGGCGGCTTCCGGCCCGACATGGCCGATGCAAAAGCCCCGCGTTGCGCCTGAAAACCGGCCGTCCGTGATCAGGGCGATCTTGCCGCCCATTCCCTGGCCCGTCAGCGCTGCCGTTGTCGAAAGCATTTCGCGCATCCCGGGGCCGCCGCGCGGCCCTTCGTAGCGGATGACGATGACCTCGCCTTCCTTGTAAGTCTTCTTCTGGACCGCCTCGAAGGCATCCTCTTCACGGTCAAAGCAGCGGGCGGGGCCTGAAAACTTCAGGTTGGCCATGCCCGCAACCTTCACGATCGCTCCCTCCGGCGCGAGGTTTCCCTTCAGGCCGACCACACCGCCAGTCACGGTGATCGGCTTGTCGGCAGGCCGCACCACGTCCTGGTGCGGGTTCCACTTCACGCCTTGGAGGTTTTCGGCAATGGTCCGCCCCGTGACCGTCAAGCAGTCGCCGTGCAGGTAGCCGTTATCGAGCAATGTCTTCATGAGAAGCGGTATGCCGCCAGCTTCGAACATGTCTTTGGCGACATAACGGCCGCCCGGCTTCAAATCCGCGACATATGGTGTTTTCTTAAAGATCTCCGCGACGTCGAACAGATCGAACTTGATGCCGCATTCGTTGGCGATCGCCGGCAGGTGCAGCGCCGCGTTGGTCGAACCGCCGGACGCGGCCACCACAGCGGCGGCATTCTCCAGCGATTTCCGCGTGACGATATCGCGCGGACGAATGTTCTTGGCGATCAGCTCCATCACCTTCTCGCCTGCTGTCATGCAGAAGGAGTCGCGGATTTCGTACGGTGCTGGAGCACCAGCGGAGTAAGGCAAGGCTAGGCCAATGGCCTCAGATACCGTCGCCATGGTGTTGGCAGTGAATTGTGCACCGCACGCGCCAGCCGAGGGGCAGGCAACTCGCTCGATTTCGTCCAAGTCGGCATCCGACATCGCACCCACCGAGTGCTTGCCAACCGCCTCGAACATGTCCTGCACTGTGACTTGCTGACCACGAAAATTGCCGGGCAGGATCGAGCCGCCGTAGATGAAGATCGAGGGCACGTTCAGCCGCACCATGGCCATCATCATGCCGGGCAGCGACTTGTCGCAGCCAGCGAGACCAACGAGGGCGTCATAGGCGTGGCCACGGATGGTCAGTTCGACGGAATCGGCGATGCATTCCCGCGATGGCAGTGACGAGCGCATGCCGTCATGGCCCATGGCGATACCGTCGGTGACGGTGATGGTGCAGAATTCGCGGGGCGTGCCGCCGGCCGACGCAACGCCCTTTTTCACGGCCTGGGCCTGGCGCATTAGCGCGATATTGCAAGGCGCAGCCTCGTTCCAGCAGGACGCCACGCCGACGAACGGCTGGTGGATCTGCTCGGTCGTCAGTCCCATGGCATAGAGGTACGAGCGATGCGGGGCCCTCTCCGGGCCTTCCGTGACGTGGCGGCTCGGCAGCCGCTTCTTGATGTTGGTCTTGGCGTCCATCGCTAACCTGTTTCCTCCGGCCTTCCCGTTGCTAACGAGCGCCGCAGCCTTCAAATCTCTCCCATAATGATCTCATGGAGGGGTGTGGCCAAAAAGCGGCGTAGCTGTGCAGGAGCCGGGATGAGGGTTAAATCTTCAGGTACTGTTGCAACGGCGACACAATCGTTGCCGCAAAGTCACCCTCACCGGTATTATCGGAAAGGCCAATTCTCGAGAGAAACGGCCCTTCCGGCGCAGCAACCGCGATCAGTGGCCGGCCATGTCCGAATAGCCGCCGCCGTACCGATACGCCTCCGGCTCGGCCTCTGAACCATAGCCATAGCCATACCCAACAGGCGGCTGGGCATAGGCGTTGCTGTCGCGGTACTCGGAATAAGCGCGATGATGAACCTTGCCGCGATGTTGCTCGGCGGCGGCCGCCAATTGCACGCCAGCAAAAACAATCAACGCCGAACCGGCGATCGCAAGAACAGTCTTCTTCATTTTTCTTCTCCCTAGCAATCGAGGCGCAGAACCCGGCGTCCTGCGCTAGCTGCTATTTTCGGGAGATAATCGCGCTCGCCACCATCGGTACCGCGGCCGGCATCACGATGCGGCGAGCAAACTTATTGGTCAAAAGCGATTCCGGCTAAATATTCGGCACTCTAGATATTCAGCACCCGGCCATACGCATCGAGCACCGCTTCCTTCATCATTTCCGACAGCGTCGGATGCGGGAACACGGTGTGCATCAGTTCTTCTTCCGTGGTCTCGAGATTCATCGCCACCACGTAGCCCTGGATCAATTCGGTGACTTCCGCGCCGATCATGTGGGCTCCTAACAGTTGCCCCGTCTTCTTGTCGAAGATGACCTTGACGAGTCCCTGGTCTTCACCGAGCGCGATCGCCTTGCCGTTGCCGACAAACGGGAAACGGCCAACGCGAATCTCGCGCCCGCCCTCCTTTGCCTTCGCTTCCGTCAGGCCAACGGACGCCACCTGCGGATTGCAGTAGGTGCATCCGGGAATCAGGTTTTTGTCCATCGCATGGGGATGCATCCCCTTGATGGCCTCGACGCAGATGACGCCCTCATGCTCGGCCTTGTGCGCCAGCATCGGCGGACCCGCGACGTCGCCGATGGCGTAGATGCCAGGCACGTTGGTTTTGCACGCACCGTCGATCACGATGCAGCCGCGGTCAGTTTTGACGCCGAGCTTCTCCAAACCCAGATTCTCGATATTGCCGACGACACCGACCGCGGAAATCACCCGATCGAACTCGACCGTCTGCGGCGCCTTGCCATCGTCGATGGTGGCGAGCACGCTGTCAGCCTTTTTCTCAAGCTTCGACACTTTGGTATTGGTGAGAATCTTGATGCCCTGCTTCTCGAAGCGCTTGCGAGCCAACCCTGCGATCTCGGCATCTTCGACGGGAAGGATCTGCGGCAAGACTTCGACCACCGTCACGTCCGATCCCATGGTGTGAAAGAACGAGGCGAACTCGATGCCGATTGCGCCGGAGCCGACGACGAGCAGCGACTTCGGCATTTTCTCCGGCACCATGGCCTCGAAATAGGTCCAGACCAGCTTCTTGTCCGGCTCCAGTCCCGGCAGCACGCGCGGGCGCGCACCAGTCGCGATGATGATGTGCTTGGCCTGATAGGCGCCCTCGCCAAGCGCGCCCTTGGGCGCTTCGACCGCGGACTTCTTCACGGTGATCTTGCCGGGCGCGTCGATCGAGGCATCGCCCCAGATAACGGTCACCTTGTTCTTCTTCATCAGGAAGCCAACGCCGTCGTTCAGGCGCTTCGAGACGCCACGCGAGCGCTGCACGACCGCTTTCGGATCGTAGGAAACCTTCTCGGCAGACAGGCCGTAATCCTTGGCGTGCTGCATGTAGTGGTAGATCTCAGCGGAACGCAGCAGCGCTTTGGTCGGAATGCAGCCCCAGTTCAGGCAGATGCCGCCGAGATAGGATTTCTCGATGATCGCGGTCTTGAAGCCGAGCTGCGCAGCCCTGATAGCCGTGACATAACCGCCGGGACCGGAGCCGATGATGATGACGTCAAAGGAAGTGTCGGCCATACATCACACCATCATCATCACAGGATTTTCGATCAGCGCCTTGAACGCGCCGATCAGTTCTGCGCCAAGCGCGCCGTCAATCGCGCGGTGATCGCACGAGAGCGTCACGCTCATCATCTGCGCGATTTCAATCTTGCCGCCACGCACGACGGGACGTTCCTCGCTGGTACCGACCGCAAGGATCGTCGCGTGCGGCGGGTTGATCACGGCGGTGAAGTGGCTGATGCCGTACATGCCGAGATTGGAGACGGCCGTCGTGCCGCCCTGATATTCCTCGGGCTTCAGCTTGCGCGCGCGGGCGCGGGCGGCGAAATCCTTCATCTCGTTCGAGATCGCCGACAGCGTCTTGGTTTCGGCCTTGCGGATGATTGGCGTGATCAGGCCGCCCGGCATCGCTACCGCAACGCCAATGTCCGAATGCTTGTGCTTGACCATGCCGCTTTCGGTCCAGCTCACATTGCAATTGGGGATCTTCTGCAGCGCGACCGCCATTGCCTTGATGACGAAGTCGTTGACCGAGAGCTTGTAGAGCGGCTTCTTTTCCTTGTCCTTCGGCGCGGAAGCGTTGATCTCCTCGCGCGCAGCAAGCAGCTTGCCGATCTCGCAGTCGATCGTGAGATAAAATGTCGGAACAGTCTGCACCGCGGCGGTCAGACGCTGCGCAATCGTGCGGCGCATGCCGTCATGCGGCACGATCTCGTAAGAGCCGGGTTCGAACAGCGCGAGGATTTGCTTGTCCGACATCGAAGGCGCGAGCGCGGGCCCTGCGCCTGGCGCTGCGGCCGGAGCCTTCAGCCCCTTGCCCGACTTCGCCTCGGCCACGTCGCGCGCAATGACGCGGCCGTGGGGACCAGTGCCAGTGATGCGCCCGATCTCGATGCCGGCTTCCTTGGCGAGACGCCGCGCCAGCGGAGACGAGAAGGTGCGCGCATGGCCATTGACCTGCGAAGATACGGCCTGCGGCGCAGGCGAAGCTGCCGGTGGCGCAGGCGCCGCGACGGGTTGAGGCGCTGGTGCAGCCGCAGGTGCGGCTGCTGTCGCAGGAGCCGGTGCTGCGGGCTTTGGCGGCGGCGGTGCTGCCGCTGGTTTTGCCCCGGCAGATGCGCCGGCAGCCTTCACATCCTCGCCGTCGCCGGCGAGAACCGCGATGACGTCGTTGACGGGGACGTCCTGCGTGCCTTCAGGCACAAGGATTTTCGCGATCGTGCCCTCGTCGACCGCCTCGACCTCCATGGTCGCCTTGTCGGTTTCGATTTCGGCGATCACGTCGCCGGATTTGACCTTGTCGCCTTCCTTCTTGAGCCACTTGGCGAGGTTGCCCTTCTCCATCGTCGGCGACAGTGCGGGCATCAGAATATTGATTGGCATGTGCTTGAGCCTCGCTTCGAGTCAGCGATAACAAACGGCTTTGGCGGCCGCGACCACTTCGGCGACCGAGGGCAGCGCGAGTTTCTCGAGATTGGCCGCGTAAGGCATCGGCACATCCTTGCCCGAGACGCGCGCGACCGGCGCATCCAGGTAGTCGAAGGCGTGCTCCATGATGCGCGCCGCGACTTCAGCGCCGACACCGCTCTGCTGCCAACCTTCCTCCACCGTCACCGCGCGCCCGGTCTTCTTCACCGACGCAATGATCGTCTCGGTATCCATCGGACGAATGGTCCGGAGGTCGACGATCTCAGCCTCGATGCCTTCCTTGGCGAGTTCGTCGGCGGCCTTCAAAGCATAGGACATGCCCATGGACCATGAGATGATGGTCACGTGGCTGCCATTTCGCGCTACGCGCGCCTTGCCGATCGGAATCACATAGTCATCGAGCTTCGGCACTTCGCCGGTGTGGCCGTAAAGCACCTCGTTCTCGAGGAAAATCACCGGATTGGGATCGCGGATCGCAGCCTTCAGGAGGCCCTTGTAATCGGCGGCTGAGTACGGCGCGATCACCTTCAGACCGGGAACCTGTGAGTACCAGGCGGCGTAGTCCTGGCTGTGCTGGGCGGCGACGCGGGCCGCCGCGCCATTGGGGCCGCGGAACACGATCGAGCAGCCCATCTGGCCACCCGACATATAGAGCGTCTTCGCCGCCGAATTGATGATCTGGTCGATCGCCTGCATGGCGAAGTTGAAGGTCATGAACTCGACGATCGGCTTTAAGCCCGTCATGGCCGCGCCGACGCCGATGCCGGCAAAGCCGTGCTCGGTGATCGGCGTGTCGATCACGCGACGGGCCGTGAACTCCTGCAACAGCCCCTGGCTGACTTTGTAGGCGCCCTGGTATTCGGCGACTTCCTCGCCCATCAGAAACACGTCCGGATCCCGGCGCATTTCTTCCGCCATCGCATCGCGCAACGCATCGCGGATGGTCTGGGTGATCATCTCGGTGCCGGCCGGGATTTCCGGGTCGGGCGGAGCAACGGCGCTCGGCGCAACCGGTGCGTGGTCTTCTTTCGGAGCTGGAGCCGATTTCGCCTCGGCAGCCGGTGCAGCCGCAGCCGGCGCTGGCTTGGGCGCAGGCGCCTTGGCGAGATCGGCCGCGCTTTCGCCGTCGGCCAGAATGGTCGCGATCGGCGTGTTGACGGCAACGTCGGCCGTGCCTTCCGGAATCAGGATCTTGCCGAGCGTGCCTTCGTCGGTCGCCTCGACTTCCATCGTCGCCTTGTCGGTTTCGATCTCGGCGATCACATCGCCCGACTTGATCGTCTCACCTTCCTTTTTTAGCCACTTGGCGAGGTTGCCTTTCTCCATCGTCGGCGAGAGCGCAGGCATGAGAACTTGAATGGGCATATCAACTCCACGAAGTCAGTTTTAGAGCGCACATCCAGTGCTGCGAACGCTTATCGATAGACGTCGGTATAGAGCTCGGACACATCGGGCTCGGGATCGTGCTGCGCGAAGTCGGCAGCAGCGTTGACGATCTCGCGAACCTCGGCGTCGATCTTCTTCAGCTCGTCCTCGCTCATTTTTGCGGTTAGCAAACGGTTGCGGACTTGTTCGATCGGATCCTGATCGTGGCGGATCTTCTCCACTTCCTCGCGGGTGCGGTACTTCGCCGGATCCGACATCGAATGTCCGCGGTAGCGATAGGTCTGCATTTCCAGGATGTAGGGCCCTTTGCCGGCGCGGCACCACGCGACCGCCCTGTCGGCTGCGGCCTTCACGGCGCGGACATCCATGCCGTCGACCTGGTCGCCGGGAATGTTGAAGGAGGCGCCGCGCTTGGAGAAATCGGTCTGGGCCGAAGAGCGTACCACCGAGGTGCCCATGGCATAGCGGTTGTTCTCGATGACGTAGATCACCGGAAGTTTCCAGAGCTCCGCCATGTTGAAGCTCTCATAAACCTGGCCCTGATTGGAGGCGCCGTCGCCGAAATAGGCCAGGCTGACAAAATCATTGCCGCGATAATGGTTAGCGAAAGCTAGCCCCGTGCCAAGCGAGACCTGCGCGCCGACGATGCCATGGCCGCCGTAGAAATTCTCGGCCTTGGAGAACATGTGCATCGAGCCGCCCTTGCCTTTGGAATAGCCGCCGCGGCGTCCGGTCAACTCGGCCATCACGCCCTTGGCATCCATCCCGCAGGCAAGCATGTGCCCGTGATCGCGGTATCCCGTTATGACTTGATCGCCCTTTTTCAGAGCCATCTGCATGCCGACGACGACCGCTTCCTGGCCGATATAGAGATGGCAGAATCCGCCGATCGCACCCATGCCGTAGAGCTGGCCGGCCTTCTCCTCGAACCGGCGGATCAGCAGCATATCCCGCAGCGCCTTTAGCTCCTGTTCCCTCGTGAAGGCAGGCGGCGCTCCCTTCTCTTGAACGGTTTCATTTGCGGCGCTTTTTTTGGGAGTTGCCATGGCGTTTCCGGATTGAAGAGAGGCGAATTTGTTTTCTCTAGCCCAACTCAAACCGCCATGAAAGGATTTGCAAGCCGGAAATGCCGCGCCATGCCGCAGTGCAATGCGGCACGACATTTTCGAAATCTATTCGGTGCGAATTTGTAATTTGACGACCAGTGGCATTCGTTACGCCACTAGTATCGCCGATCTGAAGTCCCTGCACCACAAGCGGCGAACTCGATCAGGGACTTCAGATCGATAGAGCGGTACGTACTAGAATCAATAAGTTGAGTAGCCCATGACTTTTCGAAGTTCGTGACGGTGGGTGCTGCGATGGAGCACGAACTTCGAAAAGTGGGCACTAGTTCGGATTGGTCATCCGAACGAGGTCGTGCGGGTTGACATAGTCGAGCTGGTAGCGCGCGCGCTCGTCGAGCATGTCCGGATCAAGCCGGTCGGATCGGAGCAGCGAGACGCGCTGTTCGCCCTCACTGCGCTCTTTTTTCAGACGCGCCAGTTCGGCCGTCAGCGCGATGATTTCCTGATCGAGCTCCTGGCGCGCATTCAGCCCATATTTTCCGGTATAGGCGTTGACGCCGAAGTAGCCAATCATTCCCGCGGCCATCGTATAGAGGGCAACACCGGTGAGAAATGATTTGAGGCGCCTGCGGGAAACCATGGCTTAGTGGCCCGATTCTAACATTCGCATTCCCTCGCAGCGACCACCTTTGCGAATGTTAGAATCAAGGGGCCACCAGCAAATATGGGATTCCAGTGGAGTTTCGGATTTGACGTTCGCGTACGAACCCGCGGCCGGCGGGTTGCGAATGTCAAATCCACTCCACCGGGAACATGCGCCTGCCGGGTTAAAGGAGTGCTAAGCACTCCCTTGAAATCCTGAACGGTTGCGAAACCCTATGCGCTCTGTTTCTGGACGAAGGCTGCGAAGGCGTCGATGTATTGCTGAAGCACCTTTTGCAGGGATTCCTTGGTGAGGTTGCCCTTCTCGTCGAAGGCGTCGCCCACGGCGTTCAGATAGGTCTCGGGCTGGCCCATGATCGTACCGGAAATGCCCGGCAGGATGTTCTGCAAGCTCTTGGCTGCATTGACGCCGCCCAGCGGCCCCGGCGAGTTGCTGACGATGCCGGTCGGCTTGCCGAGGAACGAGCTCTTGCCGTAGGGCCGCGAGGCGACATCGATGGCGTTCTTGAGCACGCCGGGAATGGCGCGGTTATATTCGGGCGTCACAAAGATCACGCCATCCGACTTCTGAATCTTCTCGCGGAACGCCAGCCAGTCGGCCGGCGGGTTGGCTTCCAGGTCCTGGTTGAAAAACGAAATGCCGTGCGGCGTGACGACCTCGAGCTTCAGCGTCGGTGGCGCGAGCTTGGCCAGCGCATTGGCGATCTTGAGCGAAAAACTCTCCTTGCGGAGGCTGCCGACGATGACGAGGACGTGGTGCGGACTGGACATGTGCTTTCCTTCGGAATGGGCGACGCGGTGGGCGATTTCGCCGCCAACCTAGCGTGGTTCGCAAAAGATGCAAGTGCATGAAATAGGCGGATCGAACCAACTCGTTCAAGAATTCGTTTCCGAACAAAAAACCAGGCCGCGTTTTAGAGCGGCCTGGTTGCCAGACTTCAGGAAAATCCGCTCAGAGAACCGGATTGAAGGCGACCGGAACGAGCCGATAGCCGTTGCCATCCTTCTCGACGTGACCGACCGCGGGGAACGGGAAGTGGAAGCCGACCACTGTCGCCTTCTCTGCCACAGCCATGTCATAGAACTTGTGACGGGTCTTTTGCGCCATATCCGGATCGGCGTCATAGGCGACGTGCCAATCCGGGTTGCGCAGGAAGAATTCGGGAATATTGGTCACGTCCGCCGAGATCAGGATCTTCGAACCGCCCGAGGCCAACGCGAACGAAGTGTGTCCCGGCGTATGGCCGGGCGTAGCGATCGACGTGAGACCCGGCACGACTTCCTTGTCCCAATCGTACTTCGTCACCTTCTTTTCGATGCCGGTGTAGATCTTTTTCACGTTGGCGAAGTAGTTCTTCATCATCTGGTTGGATTCGGCTTTGGCGGCGTTCTCCTCGCTCGTCCAGAAATCCCAGTCCTTCGCCGGCACCATGATCTCGGCATTCGGGAACGCCATTGAATTGTCGGCGGCGCGGATGCCATTGGTGTGGTCCGGGTGCAAGTGAGACATCAGGACAATATCGATGCTCTTGGGATCGACACCGGCCGCCGCGAGATTTTGCATCAGGCGGCCTGCCTGACCCTTGGTGGCGTCAAAGGCCGAGATGCCGTTGCCGCAGTCGAGCAGGACCAGCTTGCCGCCTGTGTTGATGAGCTGCGGATTGAATGGCACCGTCACCATGCCCTTTGGCATGTAAGCGGCTTCCGCAGCAGCGATCGCCTGGTCCTTGCTGACATTGGTCACCCATGTGTCAGGCAGCGGGAACGTGCGCGCGCCATCGTTGATCGAGGTGCATTCGATGCTGCCGACCTTGTAGCGATAGAACCCAGGCGCCTGCGTGGCAGCCGCAGGCGCGGCGGCCTTGGCTTGCTGTGAGGCGAGCGGAAGGACGGAAGCGGCGCCGATTGCGGCGGCTCCGGCCAACAGATCACGGCGGTTCAGTTCATTCATGGGCTTCCCCTCTAAGACTTTGTTTTCATGATTTTCGGTGGCAATTGCGGCCGCGAATGTTCCCTCCTCGCCGAGCAAAGGCAAGTCAATTTGACGTACCCGGGTACGACTTTAGACCGGGCTGCGCAGACAACCCGGCTTCAACGACCCTTGTGAGACCCTTGCGAGATCGGCTGCTACAGAAGCTGCCAGAACAGGCCGAGGATCGCGATATAGCCCACCGTGAAGCTCAGCGTCCGGAGATAGGGAATGCCGAACCAAAAGACGACGGCGTGAACCAAGCGAGCCCAGAAGAAGACCATCGACCAAAAGGCCGTCGTGGCATTGGCCTTGCCCGCGAGGTGAATGATGATTACCAGCGCAGCGAACGGCGCGAAGGCCTCGACCGCATTCAGGTGCGCGCGGCTCGCCCGCATGCCCCACAACGGGACCTTCCGCGGCGTCGGGTCAATGTATTCCTGTGGCGACAGGTTGCCGTTGGTCATGACCTGGCATGCGATGTAGGGAATCCATAACGACGCCGTCAGGATGGCTGTAAAGGCTAGGTATTTCAGATCCGTGGACATGAACGTCTCCCCCTGTTTGAAAATACTCCCCGATAACTCCTTGATTTCCTGTTCAATTCACTCGAACGCAATCAACCCTTGCTGGGGTTGATCAGGTACTTCTCACCGGTTGCGCGCTTGCCATAGACCGCAAGATGAGAGAGCTGCAGCGCCTCCTGCAAGGAGACGACCTGCGTGTAGTGGCTCGCAAATGTAGTCTTGAGCTCCGAAGCCACGCGCTGGCGAAGCTTCATGCCATCGGCCGGACCGATCTTCATCAGGAACGGAAACAGCAGCCAGCCGCCGACGCCCCAAATCATTCCGAACGACCGGGTCAGTTCGGTCGGGCCCGGATCGAGCATGCCGTAAATATAAACCTGCTTGTGCACGTTGGAGCCATAGCGGCTGTAGACCTTGGCGGTCTTGTTGATCGCCGCTTCCATGCAGGTGAGGATTTGTCCCGCAAGCTTGCCGCCGCCAATCGCGTCAAAGGCGATGGTCGCACCGGTTTCGGAGAGCGCCTCGGTCAGATCGTTCATGAACGTCGGCGACTTGGAGTCGACGACGTATTTCGCGCCGATCTTGCGCAGGATGTCGGCCTGCTCGGAGCTGCGAACGATATTGACCAAATCGACACCGTCCTTGAGGCAGATCTTGTTGAGCATCTGGCCGAGATTGGAAGCGGCGGCCGTGTGCACCAACGCCTTGTGACCCTCGCGCCGCATCGTTTCGACCATGCCGAGCGCGGTCAGCGGATTGACGAACCAGGAAGCGCCGTCTGCCGCCGTGGTGCCTTCCGGAAGCGGCATGCAATCGCCTGCCTTGATCGTTCGGTATTGCGAGTACATCGCGCCGCCGATCATCGAGACGGTCTTGCCCAAAAGCGCCTTGGCGCTTTCCGACGATCCGGTCCTGATGACGACGCCGGCGCCCTCGTTACCGACCGGCATGGATTGGTCGAGCCTTCCTGCCATCGCCCGCATGGCCGCGTCGGGCACGCGCGCCCTGATGACCGGCGCGTCTTTGGTGCCGGCCGCTTTCGCAGTGCTCATATCGGCTGCACCGACCAGCAGGCCGAGGTCGGACGGATTGATCGGCGTTGCCTCGACCCGCACCACGACCTCGTCGGTCGCCGGCTCCGGTGTTGGAATTTCGACCAGCGAAATCTCGAGCTCGCCGCTCTTCTTGATCAGCGAGCGAAGTTGCAGCCCGCTTTTGCCATCGGCGCTCATGACGTCCTCCCGTTAATGTCTGTTGCGCCGATGATCCCGCGCTGGCCAGGAAACGCAAGCCCTTTGGTTGCGTCTGTTTGCTTCAGGCCAGCGCCTTGAGGGCCGCACGCCCCGCATATTTCGCCTGATTGCCCAGTTCCTGCTCGATCCGCAGCAATTGATTGTACTTGGCGGTGCGGTCCGAGCGCGCCAGCGAGCCGGTCTTGATCTGTCCGCAATTGGTGGCGACCGCGAGGTCGGAGATCGTGGAATCCTCGGTCTCGCCGGACCGATGCGACATCACGGCGGTGTAGCCGGCCTTGTAGGCCATCTCGACCGCCGAGAGCGTCTCCGTCAGCGTCCCGATCTGGTTGACCTTGACCAGAATGGAATTGGCGCGGCCGTTCTTGATGCCATCCGCCAGCCGCGTCACATTGGTGACAAACAGGTCGTCGCCGACGAGCTGGCATTTGTCGCCGATCAGATCGGTCAATTCCTTCCAGCCCTCCATATCGTCTTCCGACATGCCGTCTTCGATCGAAACGATCGGATAGCGCGACGCAAGGTCGGCGAGATACCTCGCCTGTTCGGAGCGCGAGCGAGACTTGTTTTCGCCGCCATAGACGTAAGCACCCTCTTTGAAAAACTCGGTCGCCGCGCAGTCGAGCGCCAGCATGACGTCACCGCCTGCCTTGTAACCAGCCTTGCCGATCGCGCCCATGACGAACTCGAGCGCCGCATCCGCCGACGGCAGGTTCGGAGCGAAACCGCCCTCATCGCCGACATTGGTGTTGTGGCCGGCCTTCTTCAGCTCGGATCGCAGCGTGTGGAAGATCTCCGAGCCGCAGCGCAGCGCATCGGCAAAGGTCGGAGCGCCGACCGGCATGATCATGAATTCCTGGAAGTCGATCGGGTTGTCAGCGTGCACGCCGCCATTGATGATGTTCATCATCGGCACCGGCAAGGTTCGCGCCGAGGTGCCGCCGACATAACGATAGAGCGGCATGTCGAAGGATGCCGCAGCAGCCTTGGCACAAGCGAGCGAGACGCCGAGGATCGCATTGGCGCCGAGCCGGCTCTTGTTGGCAGTGCCGTCGAGATCGATCATGATCTGGTCGATCTGGACCTGCTGCTCGACCGAGATATCAGAGAGCGCGTCAAAGATTTCGCCATTGACGGCCGCGACCGCCTTTTGCACGCCCTTGCCGAGATAGCGCGCCTTGTCGCCATCGCGCAGTTCGACGGCCTCATGCGCGCCGGTCGAGGCGCCGGACGGCACGGCGGCACGGCCGTAGGATCCGTCTTCCAGCACGACGTCAACTTCAACCGTGGGATTGCCGCGGCTGTCGAGGATTTCGCGGCCGATGATGTCGACGATGGCGGTCATGAGTGCCTCTCGAGAAAGGGTGGCTTAAAGGGTTCGGGCAGCTTCTACAGCAAGCCAATCCGGCGGAAAAGGTTGCGTTGGCGGTGACGGGAAAAAGCGAATTGGCTAAAAGGTGCGCAACGGAGACTGAATATGTCCAGGAAGCCATCAAAGCCCCCAAAATCCGCAACCTTGCCGTCCAACTTGCAGCTCGGACGCGCCGTCGAATGGCCATCGACGCCCGAGGCGGCCCGCCTCGACCGCGTGCCGAATCCGCAAAAGGACACCAATTATGTGGTGCGATTTACCGCACCGGAATTCACCTCGTTATGTCCGGTCACTGGCCAGCCCGATTTCGCGCACCTCGTCATTGATTACGTCCCCGGCCAGTGGCTGCTGGAATCGAAATCGCTCAAGCTCTATGTCGCAAGCTTCCGCAACCACGGCGCCTTCCATGAGGATTGCACTGTCATGTTCGGCAAACGCATCGCGGCCGAGATCAAGCCGAAGTGGCTCCGGATCGGTGGTTACTGGTATCCGCGCGGCGGCATTCCGATCGACGTGTTCTGGCAGACCGGCAGATTGCCGAAGGGAATGTGGATTCCGGATCAGGGCGTTGCGTCCTATCGCGGCCGCGGATGAAAAGCCTTCAGATGGTGTTTTGTTGAACTGACAGCTCGACAAGGTGGCGACATGGAATTGACGTCCGACATCGCCGATTTCACCAGACGCGACATCAAGCTGCTCGAGAAGACCAAACCGGTGCTGGTGACGGGGACACGCGGTCCCGCTGTCATCGTCATCCACGAAATCTACGGCTTTACGCCCACGCTGGCGCGCTTTTGCCGCTGGGTGCGCGAGGCAGGTTTTCGCGTTTATGCCCCGATCCTGTTCGGCACGCCCGACGCGGGCAATGCGGACGAGCCCTCCAATACACGGGTTGCTTTCCTTTGCACCTCGCGCGAATTCACGATCCTGCGCGCCAACCGATCGAGCCCCGTGACGGACTGGCTGCGTGCGCTGGCGCGCCTTGCGCAACAGGAGTGCGGGAGTCCCGGAGTAGGCGTTATCGGCATGTGCGTCACCGGCGGCTTTGCGTTGTCAATGGCGCTTGATCCGGTCGTGCTGGCGCCGGTTCTCGCCCAACCCGCCGTGCCGGCGCTTTCTCCTGCCGCGCTGGACATGGCTCCTGCCGATGTCGAGCAGGTGGTGGCCCGGACGCGACAGGGGTTGAAGCTGCGCGGCTATCGTTTCGCCGGCGATGAATTGTGCAAGGCGCCGCGCTTTGCAACGCTGCGCCGCACGTTTGGCGACGCCTTCGCCGGAACGGAATTGCCCGACAGCGCCGGCAATCCAAAAGGCTTTTTGGCGCGCGGAAAACCTCCGCATTCGGTCTTCACAGGCGATCTGATCGACGCGCCGGGCGAGCCGACCCGCGTAGCGGTTGACGAGGTGATTGCGTTTTTTCGCGAGGCTTTGCAGTAGGCCGACTGGCACCGGCGCCCGAGCAAAACATCAATAAAATCGATTGATCTTACCGATATAATCTGTTGGATTGAACGATCGAATGCATCGATATGTGTTGGGCAACTTCAGGAGCCCAACATGTCCCATTCCGCACCGTCGATCGCGTCCAATGCCGATCTCATCAAGCCGTATGTCAGACCCGTCCGCGCCATCCTTCCAGGACTCCTAATGGCCTCCGTCGTCTCTGCATCAGCCTATGGCTTGCGCCAACTACCGGGAATGACGGCCTTCAGCCCGCTGATCCTGGCGATCATGATCGGCACGGTCTTCCACAATCTCGTCGGCACGCCTGCGACCGCCAAACAAGGCGTCGCCTTCAGCATGCGGCGTCTGCTCCGTTTCGGCATCGTTCTGCTTGGCTTCCAACTCACCGTCAGCCAGATCGTTGACGTGGGGCATCGCGATTTCCTCATCATCACAGCGACACTCGCAACGACTTTCGTCTTCACGGTCTGGACTGGAAGGTTGCTCGGCGTCGAGCGCAAGCTCGCGCAACTGATCGCCGCTGGCACCTCGATTTGCGGCGCATCGGCTGTCATCGCCGTCAATACCGTGACCAACGGCGATGACGAGGACGTCGCTTATGCAATCGCCTGCGTGACGATCTTCGGATCGGTTGCGATGTTCGCCTACCCACTTCTGCCCGCGCTGCTGCATCTCGATCCGCACGCGTTCGGACTATGGAGCGGCGCGTCGATTCACGAGATCGCACAGGTGGTCGCGGCAGCTTTCCAAAATGGCAAGGCGGCCGGAGAATTCGGCACGATCGCCAAACTCTCACGTGTGATGCTGCTGGCGCCCGTTGTCATCATGCTCGGATGGATGGCCTCCCGCCGCCAAGCCCAACGCAACCCGGCCGCAACCGCCTCGCCGCGTCCGCCCATGCCCTGGTTCGTGCTCGGCTTCGTTGCCGTGGTCGGACTCAACAGCCTGATCACGATCCCGGCTGCGGAACGGGCTCAGATTGCTGCCGTGACAACCTTCCTGCTTTCCGTCGCGCTGGCGGCGATGGGATTGGAAACCGACGTCCGCAGGCTCACCGCCCGTGGCGTTCGGCCGGCGCTGCTGGGTACGCTGGCTTTCCTCTTCATCGCAAGCTTCAGCTTCGCCTTGATCAAATTTTTTGGATAACGACGATGACCCTCGAACAGCTTCGCATCTTTGTTGCGGTCGCGGAAAAACAGCATGTGACGCGGGCGGCCAGCGAGTTGAACCTCACCCAATCGGCAACGAGCGCTGCGATCGCAGCGCTCGAAGCGCGTTACGGCATCAAGCTGTTTGATCGCATCGGCCGCGGCATCGCGCTGACGCAGACCGGAAAGGATTTCCTTGTCGAGGCCCGTGCCGTGCTCGCGCGCGCCAAGGATGCTACGCAGGTCCTCAATGACCTCGCCGGCTTGAAGCGCGGCTCGCTTTCCATCGCAGCAAGCCAGACCGTTGGCAATTACTGGCTACCCCGGCGACTCCAGACATTTCACGCAGCCTATCCCGGCATTGATCTGCGGCTTGCGATCGCCAACACCGAGCAAGTCGCGCGGATGGTGATCGAGGGCAGCGCAGATCTTGGCATTGTCGAAGGCGACGTCGATGAAAGCCTTCTGACGGTCAGCAAGATCGACGGCGATTGCCTGATCCTCGCCGTTGGCGCCAAACATCCGTGGGCCGTCCGGACAAAGGTGTCCGCCAAGGATTTGCCGGCGACGCCGTGGATACTGCGCGAACGGGGGTCCGGTACCCGTTCGATGTTCGAGGCGGCGCTCCGGCAAAACGGACTTAAACTGTCTGATCTTCGGATTGCGCTGGAGCTTCCCTCCAACGAAGCCGTGCGCTCGGCAGTTGAAGCCGGCGACGGAGCGACCGCCGTCTCCGATCTGGTCGCCGCGCCATCGATCGCGGCCAAAACCCTGCATCGCGTTCGGTTCGATCTGCCGCGCCGATCATTCTACATCCTGCGCCACCGGGACCGGCACATCAGCCGCGCCGAAGACACGCTGCTTAGATCGCTCCGCTAGCGGTCTTGCCGGCGTCGGCCGGCGGTCGCGGCCTCAGCAGCCGCGCACAGGCAAAGCCGAGCGCGGTGATGATGGCGGCGCTCGTCAGCAGGGTCGCCATCTTGCCAGCAGTTTGAATGCCGAAGCCGTAGGCAATCGGACCGACGGTCTGGCCCATGAAGAAGAAGAACGAGTGCAGCGCTAAGGCCGTGGCGCGGGCCTCCACCGACAGCTCGCTTGCAAAGACCTGCAGGCAGCCGTGGATCATGTAGAAGCCCCACCCCATGAACAGCAGGCACGCGATCTGGATCTTCCAGCCTGGACCGAAGGCAATGGCCGCAAGCTGCAGGCCGACCAGCGCGGCGCCTGAGATCATCATGCCGTTGACGCCAAGCCGCGGCAGAAAGCGCGAGACCGTCATCGTGTAGAACAACCCGCCGACCGCAAAACCCGCGATCACGATGCCGGCGATCGAGAGCGAGGTTTCACCGAGGTCGAACAGAAACGACGCGATATAGGGAAACAGCCCGAGCACGCAGCAACCTTCGATGAAGACCGCGGCGTAACATAGCGCATTCGGGTTGCTGAAGATCGTACGATAGCCGTGACGAAGCGCCCTAAGGCTGGTTTTGGGTGAGTGGGTAATCGCCGCGCCGCGGAAGCCGGCCGCGACTGCAACCGACGCTGCAACCACGAGACAGCCGAGGATCGCAAGCACGCCACGCCAGCCGAGAAAATCGCCGATCACGCCCGAAAACGATGCGCCCAAGAGATTACCGGTCATCGAACCCGCGAGCGTGCGGCCGATCGCGACCTGGCGTTTTTCGGGCCCGACGAGATCGCTGGTGAGGCTCAGCGCAACGGGAAACACGCCGCCGGAGCCGACGCCGGCGAGAATGCGGGTGGCAAACAGAAGCGGAAAGGATGTGGTCAGGGAGCCGAGGACGTTGGCTAGTCCCAGAATGACCAGGCAGGCGATCATCAGGCGAACCTTGCCGAAGAGATCGGCAGCCGCGCCCAGCACCGGCTGAACCACAGCAAAGGTGAAGGCAAACACCGCCGCAAAACTCGCGGCTGTCGCAATGCTGATTTGAAACTCACCGGCAATGTGCGGCAGCACCGGATCGAGCGCTCGGGCCGAAAGGCTGGCCGCAAAGGTTGCGATCGCGATGATGTTGATCGCGGGCGGCATGCGATCATGCGGCCGCGGCGGAATCTCCGGCATCAGCGCGTCACGTGCTTCTCAGACATTCTTATTGGCCATGCTTTTCAGCCGTTCTTGGCAACCTTGTCGAAAGCCATCAGGGTTTTCACGAGGCCTTCGAAATCGCGCAGCGGCACCATGTTCGGCCCATCGGATGGCGCATGGTCCGGATCCGGATGGGTTTCGATGAAGACGCCGGCGACGCCGACCGCAACGGCTGCCCGTGCCAGCACGGAGACGAACTCGCGCTCGCCACCGGACGACGTCCCCTTGCCGCCGGGCTGCTGCACCGAATGGGTTGCATCGAAGATCACGGGCGCACCGGTCGTGCGCGCCATGATCGGCAGCGAGCGCATGTCGGACACCAGCGTGTTGTAGCCGAACGAGGCGCCGCGCTCGGTCACAAGCACCTTTGCGTTGCCGCTTCCTGTGATCTTGGCGACGACATTGGCCATGTCCCACGGCGCCAGGAACTGTCCCTTCTTGACGTTGACGACCTTTCCAGTGGCGGCCGCAGCCAGCAGCAAATCGGTTTGCCGGCACAGGAAGGCCGGGATCTGCAAGACGTCGACGGCTTGCGCCACTTCGGCGCATTGGCTGGCTTCATGCACGTCGGTCAGCACCGGCAGTCCCACCGACGAGCGTATTTCGGCGAAGATCGGCAAAGCCTGCGCAAGGCCGATGCCACGTGCGGCTGACGCGCTAGTACGGTTGGCCTTGTCGAAGGAGGTCTTGTAGACGAGGCCAATCTTGAGGCGATCGGCGATGTCCTTCAGCGCAGACGCCACTTCGAGTCCATGCGCGCGGCTCTCGAGCTGGCACGGCCCGGCGATGATCGACATCGGCAAATGATTGCCGAATCTGGCCGGGCCAACGTCAACGATCTCTGCAGCGGAGGTGGCGCTCAATGGTCAGGTCCTGTTTGGCCGCGACCATGCCGGGCGATGGCTGATCGATCAACCCACTTTTAGGGCTTTGCGGCTTCGAATATCAGGGTTGCGCCAAAGGCGACGTCCGGCGGCACAATCAGCCGCTCCCCATGGCGCCGAACAGCCACTCCATTTCGCCGGTGCAAGGCCTCTGTTTCCGCCAGGTCCGCAACAGTAAAGCGCATGGCGCTCAGCGTGATCCCCTCGCCTTCAGCCGTGACCGAGACACCGAAGCGATCGCGGAGTGCTGACGGCTCTAGGACCTCGATCTCTCCATTCTTGGTGAGCGCAACGATGCCGCCCACCAGCGAGTCAGCTTCGTCCCCCGTGTACGCCTTGAGAAAATCCCAGTGACGGGCAGGATGATTGGCGATCAACACGATGCCGGGAACGCGTTGTGCGCCGTTGGCGTGGGCCTGGAACGCCGGATTCCAGAAATTTTCGGGATAATGATGTTGGCACGCGGCAAAGCGGAGGTCAGGCGAATTCGGCACAGCCGCAAAAGCCAGTGAGAAAGCAAGCTTGACCGTGCTGCCGTCGGGCCTTTTCCCTTCGCGCGCGAACTCGAACACGTCGAACGCGCCGATACCGCTTGCCTCGAACGCCCGCGCATCGGCTTTGGCATCGCGGCTATTGAGCAGCAACATCGAAAAGCCCTCGTGCCGCGCGAGGAACTCCTGACTGAAGGCCCCGAACGAGAAAAAGCGCGGCCCGTGGGGCACGATCTTATCGGGTTCGGCGACCTCCAGAATTTCGATGTAGCAATTCTTCAACTGCACGATGCGGTTATGCGTGCCCCAGGGATGGCGATTGCGTCCGCTCACTATGAACCCGGCGCGGAGATAGAATTCCGCCGCCGCGTCCACGTCGCGCACCGCATGCACGATATGATCAAGTCCATGGGGCATGGTGATACCGTATGCCGTGCCCGCGTTACTTCACCGACGAGAACGCGGTCGGCACGAGCAGTTGATTGACGATGTTGCCGACGATCTGGCCATCGGCCTCGGTCTTGGCGCGCGCCTCGATCCACTCCGGGTCGCTTTGGAACGCCGCCCACTTCTTCTCCCGCTCGGCAAGCGATTCCCATGCGAGCAGATAGGTCAACTCCTGATTGGATTCGCCGACCAGCGTGGTGAAAAACCCGGCCTGACGAATGCCGTGCTTTTCCCAAAGTTTCAGCGTGATGGTTTCAAAGCGTTTCAGCAGTGCGGGCAATCGGCCCGGCACACAGCGGTAGACGCGCGTTTCGTAGATCATCAAGCACTCCCTTTGACCTTGCTTTTGGCGGGGAGCGTCTTTTCGCAACAATCAGTGCGGCCGTCAAAGGCGGCCGACGCAGGTCACACCAGCCGCGACTGCACCATCGCCGCCTCGATGAACGAGGCAAACAGCGGATGCGGCTCGAATGGCCGGGATTTCAGCTCGGGATGGAATTGCACGCCGATGAACCAAGGATGGTCCTCGTATTCGACGATCTCCGGCAGGATGCCGTCTGGCGACAGCCCGGAGAAACGCAATCCCTGCTGCTCGAGCCGGTCCTTGTAGGCGGTATTGACTTCATAGCGATGACGATGGCGCTCCGAAATTTCGGTGGCGCCGCCATAGACCGCCGAGACACGGCTGCCACGCCGCAAGCTTGCCGGATAGGCGCCAAGCCGCATCGTTCCGCCGAGATCGCCGTTCTTCGACCGCTTTTCCAGCTCATTGCCGCGCAGCCATTCGGTCATCAGGCCGACAACGGGCTGTGACGTCGGTCCGAACTCCGTCGAATTGGCATCCGCGATGCCGACCAGATTGCGTACGGCTTCGATGACCGCCATCTGCATGCCGAAGCAAATGCCGAAATACGGCACGTTGCGCTCGCGCGCGAACTGCGCCGCCTTGATCTTGCCCTCGGCGCCGCGCTGGCCGAAGCCGCCGGGAACGAGGATGCCGTTGACGTGCTCGAGGAACGGCGCCGGATCCTCGTTCTCGAAAACCTCGCTCTCGATCCAATCGAGGTTGACCTTCACCTTGTTGGCGATGCCACCGTGCGATAGCGCCTCGATCAGCGACTTATAGGCGTCCTTCATGCCGGTGTACTTGCCGACAATGGCGATGGTCACCTGGCCTTCCGGATTTCGGACCCGTTCGTTGATGACGTTCCAGCTTTGCAGCGCGGGCGGAATTTTCGAGGTAATGCCGAACGCCGCCAGCACCTCGTCGTCGAGGCCGGCGGCATGATAGGCCTCCGGCACGGCGTAGATGTTGTCGACGTCGCGGGCCTCGATCACGGCGCTCTCGCGCACATTGCAGAACAGGCCGAGCTTGCGACGTTCCTCTTTCGGAATCGGGCGATCGGTGCGGCAGAGCAGGATATCGGGCTGGATGCCGATCGACCGCAGCTCCTTGACCGAGTGCTGGGTCGGCTTGGTCTTGAGTTCGCCCGCGCTTGGAATGAACGGCAACAGCGTCAGGTGAATGTAGATCGCGTGGTCGCGCGGCAAGTCGTTCTTGACCTGCCGGATCGCCTCGAAGAACGGCAGGCCTTCGATGTCGCCGACGGTTCCGCCGATCTCGCACAGCACGAAATCGAAGTCGTCGTTGCTGTCGAGAATGAAATCCTTGATCGCGTTGGTGACGTGCGGGATCACCTGGATGGTCGCGCCGAGATAATCGCCGCGCCGCTCCTTGGTGATGATGTCCTGATAGATGCGCCCGGTGGTGATGCTGTCGGCCTTGGTCGCCGGACGCCCCGTGAAGCGCTCATAGTGGCCGAGATCGAGATCGGTCTCGGCGCCGTCGTCCGTCACAAACACTTCGCCGTGCTGATAGGGCGACATCGTGCCGGGATCGAGATTGAGATAGGGATCGAGCTTTCGCAGCCGAACCTTGTAGCCACGCGCCTGCAGCAGCGCGCCAAGAGCCGCCGATGCCAGACCTTTTCCGAGCGAGGAAACCACGCCGCCGGTGATGAAGATGTACCGCGCCATGGGACTTAACCTTTAAGGCCACTGCTCCGATTCGCCAAAACGAAAAGGTTCATTGCCGCGAAATTCTCCCGGCCTGTGGGTGACGCCAAAATTAAAGAGATATCAGTGCCTTGATATAGGCTTCTGATACAGCGTGGTAGAGGGCCATGCCGCATGGCCCGCCTGCTTTATTGCGAACGAGGCGCTTGCGGTCCCGAGGGTGCCGGCGCGTTTTGCTGTTGTTCGTCCGATTTCTTCAACGAGTCCAGCAGGCCTCCGCTTGACGGCGCGGCTGGCGCACCGGTCGCCGGCTGCGACTGCGTCGGCGGAAGGATCGAGCTCGGCTTGCGGTCGTAGCTGGCGAGCCACGACAAGAACAGGCTGGTCAGGAAGAAGCCCACTGCGAGCACGGCCGTCGTGCGCGTCAGAAGATTGGCCGTCCCTCGGCTCGACATGAAGCCGGCGCCTCCGCCCATGCCGAGACCTCCGCCTTCCGATTTCTGCAGCAGCACGGTCGCGATCAACGTCGCGACGATCATCAGGTGGATTACGATAATGACAGTCTGCATTTCGGCCTTTCGTCGCAAACCAAAGCTGTTCGACAACGCTTTCGGCTTACGGAGATGGATTTGGGCGGCGTGTTACACGATTGCACGGGTCATTGTCACCCCCGGCACGGCCTTAGCCAGAGTTAGGGACAGCCGGCTGCAATCGCAAGGAAATCGCTGGCCTTCAGGCTCGCCCCGCCGACCAGGGCGCCGTTGACGTTTGCCACCCCCATGAGTTCCCGCGCATTCGACGGTTTGACCGAGCCACCGTAGAGAATGCGCATCCCGGCGCCCTCTTTATTAAACCGCGCGCTGAGCGTCTCCCGGATAAACTGATGAATTTGCTCAACATCTTTACCCGTGGGGGTCAGACCCGTGCCGATCGCCCAGATCGGCTCGTAAGCCACCACCAGATTGCTGGCGCGCGCCCCGTCCGGCAGCGAACCCGTCAGCTGGCCCCGGCAAATGTCGAGCGTTTGCCCCGCATCGCGCTGGCCCTGTGTCTCGCCGATGCAGACGATGGCGGTTAACCCCGCGCGCCAGGCCGCTTCCGCCTTCTGGCGCACCAGCGCATCGCTCTCGCCGTGATCGGCGCGCCGTTCCGAGTGACCGACGATCACCGCGCTGGCGCCGGCATCGGCCAGCATTTCGGCCGAAATATCGCCGGTATGGGCGCCGGAAGCCTTGGGATGACAATCCTGGCCGCCGATCGCCACGCTCTTCGCGCCTCCCAGTTTGGCGGCGAATGCGGCAATCAGCGTCGCCGGGGGACAAACCAGCAGATCGGCCTTCGCGGCCACCGCCGGGGCGCCTGCGAGCATGGCCTCAAATTCGGTCATCGAAGAACGCTGGCCGTTCATTTTCCAATTGCCGGCGATCAGGGGCCGAATGGTCGGGTTCATGTCCAAAAAGTTCCTTCAAGGGCGCCAAAGCCCATCGCTACCAGAGCACGTCAACCTCGGCCAGATCGTCCGATGCGGGGTCGATTGGCCCGTTAACTCTTTTCAATGAGGTGACGCGCTGGTTGCGAGCAGGCAGCCGCCACTTTATGATGCGTTATCAATCCGGTGACGCCCTTTTTCGGCATTCGAAACGAATTCCGAGGGCAGCCGCCGGTTCCCTCCTGCCAACAAGTTGGACCCAATGCTTCGAGGAATGCGCAAAGCCTCATCAAACTGGCTCGGCAAAATTGTCATGGCCGTTGTGATGGGCGTCCTGATCATCAGTTTCGGCATCTGGGGTATCGCCGATATTTTCAGGGGCTTTGGACAATCGACATTGGCCAAGGTTGGACGCACCGAGATATCGACCGAACAGTTCCGTCAGATCTACACCGACCGCCTGCAGCAGATCGGCCGCCAGTACCGCCGCCCGCTGAGTTCGGACCAAGCCCGCGCGCTGGGTATCGACCGGCAGGTGCTTCAGCAAACCATTGCAGAGACCACGCTTGACGAAGAAGCGCGGCGGCTCGGGCTCGGTCAATCGAACGAAGAGACCCTGAAGTCGATCATGGACGATCCTGCTTTCAAGGGCGTCAACGGATCGTTCGATCCGCAACGCTTCCAGGGCCTGATACGGCAAATGGGCTACAGTGAGCAGCGCTTTCTCGCTGAGCAGCGGCGCATCATGCTGCGGCGTCAGATTGCGGGCTCGGTCGCGGCGGGCTTCGAGCCTTCGAACGTGGAGCTGGAAGCGCTGGCGCGTTTCCAGAACGAGCAGCGCTCGATCGAATACGTGAAGCTTGGAGCGGCCCAGGCCGGAACCATTGACCCGCCATCGCCGGAGGCGCTCGCTGCCTATTTCGAGGATCGCAAGACGCTGTTCCGCGCACCCGAATATCGCAAGATTTCCTTCGTCGCCGTGACGCCCGATGAAATCGGCAAATGGGAAAACGTCTCCGACGAAGACGCCAAGAAGGTCTTCGAGCAGCGCAAAGACAAGCTCAACACGCCCGAGAAGCGCGAGGTCCAGCAAATCACCTTCCCGAACGCGGAGGACGCAACCGCCGCCCGCAACCGCATTGCATCGGGTACGTCGTTTGAAGATATCGCCAAGGAGCGCGGGCTTGGCCCGTCCGATATCGACCTCGGCTTCATCGCGAAATCCGCGATCGGCGATCCCGCGATTGCGGACGCAGCTTTCTCGTTGCAATCCGGCGAGGTCAGCCAGCCCGCGCAAGGCAAGTTCGGCTTTGCGCTGGTCAAGGTCGGCAAGATCGAGCCGGGGGCCGAGGCGACCTATGAAGGCCACGCCTCGCAGATCAAGCAGGATATTGCGAGCGAGCGGGCGCGCGCCAAGATCGGCGAGTTGCGCGACAAGATGGAAGACGAGCGCGGCGGCGGGGCAAGCGTGGTCGAAGCCGCGCAGAAGCTTGGCCTGAAAGCCGTGACCGTCGATGCCGTCGATCGCTCGGGCCGCACGCCCGACGGTCAGCCGGCGAAGGACATTCCGCGCGGGCTCGATGTCGTCTCGCAGGCCTTTGGCAGCGACGTGGGCGTCGATAACGACGCGATTTCCTTTAACGGCGGTTATGTCTGGTACGACGTTCTTGGCATCACCCCGTCGCATGAGCGCAGTCTCGACGAGGTCAAGGATCAGGTCGAGGCCAAGTGGCGCGCCGACCAGGTCTCCAGCCGCTTGCGCGACAAGGCGACCGAGATGGTCAAAAAGCTCGACCAGGGCGGCAAGCTCGCCGATGAAGCGGCACAGGCGGGACTAAGCGTCGAAACGGCCAAGGACTTCAAGCGCGACGCAACCCTGCCGGGCCTTAACGCCGGCGTGGTCGCGGCTGTATTCCGAACGCCCAAGGATTCCGCCGGACAGACGCCCGACCCCACCGCAAACGGCTGGGTCGTTTTCCGCGTCACCGAAGTCACGGCGCCGGCAGCCGATCTTGCGTCCGCAGAAATGAAAAAGCTGAAGGAAGCCGTTCAGCGCACGCAGGTCGACGAGTTGCTCGCCCAATACATCACCAAGCTGGAATCGGAGATCGGCACCAGCGTCAACGAAGGCGCCTTCGCGCAAGCGACCGGAGCTAGCAGCAACAACTGATCCTTGAGCGCCGAAGGCCGTTTCCGTTTTTCTGAAAGCATCTGATGGACGATCTCAAATCTATCATCGCCAAGGTCGCTACCGGAGCCACGCTGTCGCGCGACGAGGCAGCTTCCGCCTTCGACCGGATGATGTCCGGTGAGGCGACGCCGTCGCAATTGGGCGGGCTGTTGATGGCGCTTCGCGTTCGCGGCGAAACCATCGACGAAATCACCGGCGCTGTTTCTGCAATGCGCGCCAAGATGCTGAAAGTCGAGGCGCCGGCGGATGCGATCGACGTCGTCGGTACCGGCGGCGATGGTTCGGGCTCGGTGAATGTCTCGACCTGCGCGGCCTTCATCGTTGCAGGCGCCGGCGTGCCTGTCGCCAAGCACGGCAATCGCGCGCTGTCCTCGCGTTCAGGCGCAGCCGATGTCCTGGCGGCGCTCGGCGTCAAGATCGATCTCACGCCGCAGCAGGTCAGCCGTTGCGTGACCAAGGCGGGCATCGGCTTCATGTTTGCGCCCGCCCATCACCCGGCGATGAAGAACGTCAACCCGACCCGAGTCGAGCTCGCCACCCGCACGATCTTCAATCTCCTGGGTCCGCTGTCCAACCCTGCCGGCGTCACGCGGCAGATGGTCGGCGTGTTCTCGCGGCAATGGGTGCAACCTCTCGCGCAGGTTTTGAAAAACCTTGGATCGGAATCGGTCTGGGTGGTGCATGGGTCGGATGGTCTCGACGAGATCACCCTCACCGGCCCCACCTTTGTTGCGGCGCTTGAAAAAGGCGCGATCCGTTCTTTCGAGGTCTCGCCGGAAGATGTCGGCCTCAAGCGAGTCGCGGGCGAAGCGCTGAAGGGAGGCGACGCCGAAGCCAACGCTTCTGCGATGCGCAAGGTGCTGGCCGGCCAGCCGAGCGCTTATCGCGATGTCGCGCTTCTCAATGCCGCAGCGGCGCTGGTCGTGGCCAGCCGCGCCAAAGACTTGAAAGAAGGCCTGGCGCTTGGCACCCGATCGCTCGACGAGGGCGCGGCAGCCGAGCGGCTGAAACAGCTCATTGCGGTCTCCAACAGCTAGGCGTGCGCTTCCCATGTCCGACATCCTGAAGCGGATCGAGAGCTACAAGCGCGAAGAGATCGCCGCCGCCAAACGCGCTTATCCGCTCGCCGATCTCGAAGCACGCGCCAAGGCAGCGCCTGCGCCGCGCGGCTTTGTCGCCGCCATTCGCAGCAAGCTCGCGCGCGGCGAATATGCCCTTATCGCCGAGGTCAAGAAGGCCTCGCCGTCCAAGGGACTGATCCGGGCTGATTTCGATCCGCCCAAGCTTGCGCAAGCCTATGAAGCCGGCGGTGCTGCCTGCCTTTCCGTCTTGACCGATACGCCCTCCTTCCAGGGCCATCTCGATTTTCTGGTCGCAGCGCGCGCCGCCACCAAACTGCCGGCGCTGCGCAAGGATTTCATGTACGATACCTATCAGGTAGCAGAAGCCCGCGCCCATGGCGCCGACTGCATCCTGATCATCATGGCGGCGCTGGAAGACAGTGCGGCGCAGGACATCGAAGCGGCCGCCATTACCCATGGCATGGATGTCCTCATCGAAGTCCATGACGGAAGCGAACTCGAGCGCGCGCTCAAACTGAAGTCGCCGATGATCGGGATCAACAACCGCAACCTGCGCACCTTTGAGACGAAGCTCGAGACCAGCGAGGCGCTGGCGCCGCTGATCCCGAGGGATCGGCTGCTGGTCGGCGAAAGCGGCATCTTCGTGCCGGCCGACCTGGCGCGACTGGCGCGCGTCGGCATCTCGACGTTCCTCGTCGGCGAAAGCCTGATGCGGCAGGCGGACGTTGCCGCGGCGACGCGGGCGCTCATCACGCGCGGCGATACGGTCAGCGCAACGAAGGCCGGCTGACGATGACGCGCCTGCCATCGAAAGCCAAGTCGGACAAGGCCAAACCTGCCCTCACCCATATCGACGCCAAGGGCGAGGCGCGAATGGTCGACGTGTCCGCCAAGGCAGCGACCGAGCGGACCGCAGTTGCCGAAGGTCTCGTCGTCATGAGCAAGGCGACGCTGGAGCTGATCGTGTCCGGAAATGCCAGCAAGGGCGATGTGCTCGCCACCGCACGGATCGCCGGCATCATGGCCGCCAAGCGCACCTCGGAACTCATTCCGTTGTGCCATCCGCTGGCGCTGTCGAAAGTGACGCTTGATATCTCAACCGATGCGAAGCTTCCCGGGTGCAGGGTCCGCGCCACCGTCAAGGTGACCGGGCCGACCGGGGTCGAGATGGAGGCATTGACCGCCGTCTCTGTCGCTTGCCTCACGATCTACGACATGATCAAGGCGGTCGAGCGCGGCGTGCGCATCGAGGGCATTCGTCTGGTGGAAAAGTCAGGCGGTAAGTCCGGACACTACCGCGCCGGAAACTGAATCCGCTACTTCAGCGACGAGTTGATCGCGGCGAATTTCGTATTGCGCCTCGCATATCCGGCATTTACCGCCCGGGCCTGCCTGGCCTTTGGTCGGCGCCGCGGGCGCGATTCACCGCTGGTTAACCCCGATTGCTAACCTCACTTCCACACCGCTGCTGTAACGAGTTCGTGCCGGCCTTGGGGGAATTGGCCGGCATTGGAATGTGACGGCAATCGCAATGACCGCAGACAGTACCGGCTCCTTCGACCTGAAGGCCTTTCTTTCAAGCGGCCCGATCCGCTCGCTCATCTGTGGCGGAGCGTTCCTGATCGCGGCGATCGCGGTCGGCACCACTTTCATGGTCGGCAATTTTCGCGAGCGGGCCCTGAAGAGCAATCAGCGCGAACTCGAAAACACGGTGCAGCTAATTGCCCGCCATTTCGATCAGGAGCTCGAGGACTTCACGATCGTCCTGAAGGATATCGCCACGCGGCTTCACGCCACCGGCATCAGTTCCGAATTGTTGAGAGGAAATCTCTCCACCTTGGAATGGCACGAGGAACTCAGAACCAGAGTCGGCGCCTATTCCGACGCGGCCGGCATCACCGTGTTCGATGCTGATGGTAATCTGGTCAACTCTTCCGAGGTCTGGCCGGTCCCGGACGTCAGGATTTCTGACCGTACCTATTTCAAAACGCTCCAATCCGGCAATGAGCAGACGCCAATCCAGGTCGAACTCGTTCGAGGCCGCGTCTTCTCCGGCGGGTGGACCACCATCCTCGCTCAAAGGCTGACCGGACCGAACGGCGAGTTCGCTGGAATCATCACGCGCTCGGTCGCGCCCGCTACGCTCGAGAAATACCTGGCCTCCGTGGTCCTTCGTGACGGCGCGGCGATTTCGGTGTACCGGCGCGACGGAATCCTGCTGGCGCGCTACCCGCATATTGAGCGCATGATCGGATCCCATGTGCGGGATAGCCAAATCTTCCGCCACATCTCCTCCTCATCGGGTCGTGGTTCGGTGCGTCTGACGAGCCCGATCGACGGTCAGGAACGTTTGGCGTCAGCCAATACATTGGAGCGCTTCCCGATCGCGATCGTTGCAAGCGTGACAGTCGATGCCGCGCTGGCCGATTGGCGCGAGCAAACCCGCTTTCTGGTCGTGATCGCGATCCTGTCCGCGATCACCATCGCACTGCTGTTGTCTTTCTTCGTTCGCAAGCTGCTGGAGCAACACAGGATCGAAAAGCAGCGCCTCGACACCGCGATCAACAACATGTCGCAAGGCCTGTTGCTGTATGACGCCTCGGAGCGGCTGGTCGTCTGCAACCAGCGCTATATTGCGATGTACGGATTGTCGGCCGACGTGGTGAAGCCCGGCCTCAGCTTCCGCGATCTTCTCCTGTACCGGACGGAAATCGGATCGTTCAAGGGCGACGTCGAGGCGTTTATCACCAACGTCCGCCGCAACGTCGCGATCGGAAAGACGACCCGCAATACGATCGAGACCGGCGATGGCCGCCTGATCCAGATCGTCAATCAGCCCCTGAAAAACGGCTGGCTCGCCACCCATGACGACATTACGGAGCGCATGCGCGCCGAGGAGCAGATCCGGCATCTGGCTCACTATGACGCGCTGACCGACTTGCCCAATCGCGCCCTGTTCCACGAGCGGCTGCGGCAGGAGCTTGCGCAGGCGAGCCCCGAGCGCCAACTGGCTGTGCTCTATATCGACATCGACGAGTTCAAGAGCGTCAACGATAGCCTGGGCCACATGACCGGCGACGAGCTGTTGAAGTCGGTGGCGCAGCGGCTCGGCGCCTGCATCGAAAGTTCCGATTTCGTGGCGCGGCTCGGCGGCGACGAATTTGCCATCGTTAAGACCGCCCTGAAGGACCCCGCCGATGCAGCCGATCTTGCCACGCGCGCGCTGCAGACCATCCGCGCTCCTTACGAATGTCTTGGCCATCAGGTAACGTCCGATGCCAGCATCGGTGTCGCGATCGCCCCACGGCACGGGACGGATCTCGATCAGATCCTCAAGAACGCAGACATGGCGATGTATGCGGCCAAATCGGCCGGCCGGCGCACCTGGCGTTTCTTCGAGCCTTCGATGGACGCCCATGTCCGGGCGCGACGGCAGCTCGAAATCGATTTGCGCAAGGCAATCGCCGACGACGCGCTCGAGGTTTATTACCAGCCCTGCCTCAACCTTCAGACCAACAAGATTACCGGCTGCGAGGCGCTGGTGCGTTGGCGTCATCCCGAGCGCGGCATGGTTTCGCCCGCTGAGTTCATTCCGATCGCGGAAGAAACCGGCCTCATCAACGAGATCGGCGAATGGGTGCTGGCGAAGGCCTGCGCGGAAGCCGCCAGCTGGCCTGACGCCATCAACGTGGCGGTCAACGTTTCGCCGGTTCAATTCAGAAGCGGCACACTGGCCTTGAAGATTGTCACCGCACTCGCAGATTCTGGCCTGCCGGCCGATCGGCTTGAACTCGAAATCACCGAGGCCGTCCTGATCCGGGATGACGATGCGGCGCTTGAGGTTCTGCACCAGCTTCGCGCCGTCGGCGTGCGGATTGCGCTCGATGATTTCGGCACCGGCTATTCGTCGCTGAGCTATTTGCAGCGCTTCCCGTTCGACAAGATCAAGATCGACCGCTGCTTCGTCAACGACCTCACGGAGGCGAACGGCTCGTCCATCGTGCAGGCGGTGGTGAGCCTCGCCGCAGCCAGGCAGATGACGACGACGGCCGAGGGCGTCGAGACGGAGGTTCAGCAGGAGTTGCTGCGCGGATTAGGCTGCACCGAGATGCAGGGCTACCTCTTCAGTGCACCGAAGCCGGCTGAAGAGGTGAGACGAATCCTGCTCGCTCACCGCTCGCGGCCGGCCGCGGTCGCCTGAGATCACTCCTAGTTCGGCACCGTCGGCTTCGAGGCAGTCGCTGCCGGCCCGCCGGCGTTGACTTGGACGCCGCGCAACAGGTTGTAGGCGGCAGCCAATGCCTTGTCGTCCTTCTCATTCGGCGGAACGTAGGACTGCGAGCCGGTCTGCTCGGCCCCTTCCGCGGAGAGATGTCCGCGCATCGAGGCTTCGCCCTTCATTTCGACGCGCCCCTTCATGTCATCGGGCACGTCCTGCAAGATCTCGATGTCGGGCAGGATGCCTTGCGCCTGGATCGAGCGTCCCGACGGCGTGTAATAGCGGGCCGTCGTCAGCGCCAGCGCACCATGATCTCCGCCAAGCGGGATGATGGTCTGCACCGAGCCCTTGCCGAATGAGCGGGTGCCGATCAGGGTCGCCCGCTTGTGGTCATGCAGTGCGCCAGCGACAATCTCGGAGGCCGAAGCCGAACCACCATTGATCAACACGACGAGCGGCTTGCCCTTGGTGAGATCGCCGCCGCGCGCCGAAAAGCGCTGGGTTTCCTCAGGGCGGCGCCCCCGCGTCGAAACCACCTCGCCACGCGCCATCAGCGCGCTTGAAACGGAGACCGCCTGATCGAGCAATCCGCCGGGGTTGTTGCGCAAGTCGAGCACATAACCGGCCAGGGTCTGCGACGGGATTTGCTTCTGGATATCGGCGATCGCCTTTTTCAGTTCGTCGCCGGTCTGCTCGCTGAACGAAGATATCCGGATGTAACCGATATCACCGCCATTGGTGCGGAAGCTCACCGGCCTGACGTGAATGATCTCACGGGTCAGCGTCACATAGATCGGGTTATCATTGCCCTTGCGCAGGATCGTGAGCTTGGTCTTGGTATCGACCGGGCCCTTCATCTTGTTGACGGCCTGCTCCAGCGTGAGCCCCTGCACGTTCTCGTCGTCGATCTGGGAAACAAAATCGCCGGACATGATTCCGGCTTTCGATGCGGGCGTGTCGTCCATCGGCGTGACGACCTTGACGAGGCCATCCTCCATGGTGACTTCGATACCGAGGCCGCCGAACTCGCCTTTCGTCGTGTCCTGCATCTCATGCCAGGAGGCATCGTTCATGTATCGCGAATGCGGATCGAGCGAGGTGATCATGCCGTTGATCGCGCCCTCGATCATCTGGGAATCATCCGGCTTTTCGACGTAGTCGCTCCTGACCCGTTCAAAGACTTCGCCGAACAGATTGAGCTGCGAATAAACGTCGTTCTCCACCTTCGCCTTGGCGACAGCCACCATTTGCTGGCCGATCGGCCCGCCAATCACCAGAGTGAGGCAAATGCCCGTGACCGTGCCGAGGAGAAACAGGGAGTTCTTTCGCATTTGGCGAGCCTTCTGGGTTGGCGCCGCCGGTCCTTATCGACTGGCTGGCGACCTTCATGGGGTTTTTCCGTTCAAACCGGTCGTATGCGGCACTTGTCGGGTATCATTGAGGCCGCTTTGAGAGCGTCAACAAATTGGCCCGAAAAGCCGACCGGGGCCGAATACCGCCTCTGCGGCATATATGGCCACAACGGAGCGGGACTATAGGGGTTTCGCGGACCGTAAAGAACCGGAAATCCCTTACCTGTCCAATTTGTAATCGCTCGCAACTTATTCGGACCGCCTTATGGCTGCCTGGAGTCCATCAGCACAAACAGGATCCGGCAAGTCTCGGTTCCGTGATTAACCCATGCATGGTTGGTGGCCTGCTGGACCACCGTATCGCCCGGCTTGAGGTGGACGACGCTGTTATCCAGCATCATGTCGATCTCCCCGGACAGGACGACGGCGTAGTCGACGCTGCGCGTCCGATGCATCAGCGGGTGGGTGACGGGCACTCCCCTCGCCGGCGCGACCGGGCCGACCGCTTTCATCAGAAAACCCGGTTCCATTTTGGCTTCGGTGGCGGCATCGAGCGGCGGAAACTCGACCACGCGGAATTTTGTGCCGTTATCGAGCGGTGAGATGCCGACCGGGATGGCCGACGTATCGTCCTTGAACGAGAAGCCGAGCGGATAGGAATTGGTGACCCACAGATTGGTCGCCTGCAGACCCATGGGACCGGACTGCAGCGGCATCCGGGTGTCGAACATCACGACCGACTTGTTGTCGGCATCGAGTCCGACGACGACGCGGCGGATATCGGAAGCCGATGCGGCCGAGCCGATCAGGAAAGCGGCGGCGGCAAGTATCTGGATTGAACGAAGCATCATTGAATTCCCTCCCGGCGGTAAAGCTGATCTTTGTCAGCATTGCCGGGAGAGATTGTCAGCGACAGCCCAAGCCGGTCAATCGCGCACTAGCGGCCGTAAGTGGCCGTCAAGCTTGCTTTGGCCAGCGTATGGAAATGCAGGTCGAAGCCGACCAGCGCTGCGGAGGCATTGTGGTCCTTGGCGTCGGGCAGCTTGTCGACATCGACCGCGAAAACCGTGATCTGATAATGATGCGGCTTGTCACCTGTCGGAGGACACGGACCGCCATAGCCGTCGCTGCCGAAATCCGTCCGGCTCTGAATGGCTCCCTTTGGCATTCCCTTCGATTTCACGTCGCCGGCTCCCTTCGGCAGAGACATGACGTTGGCCGGAATATTGAACACGACCCAATGCCACCAGCCGCTGCCGGTCGGGGCATCCGGATCGTAAATGCTCAACGCAAAGCTCTTGGTGCCGCTCGGTGCGCCGCTCCAGCTCAGGCTCGGCGAGACGTTATTGCCGGTGCAACCAAATCCCTTGAAGACCTGCTCATTGGCGATCGTGCCGCCATCTTTGACCTCGGCGCTGGTAAGATTCATGCTTTGAGCGTTCGCCGCCGTCACGCCGCACGCGGACAGGACCAGGGCCGCAATGGCCATCATCTTTGTCATGACTGTTTCCTCTCTTGCACGCCAAACGCGAACCAGCCTTAGCAATTTGCGAAGCGGCAGGGAAGAATGGAGGGGCCGCGGCGGGCTTACCGGCTCCCGTGCAATAGGTTATGGATAGGCTTGGCGCGCGGCCAATGCATCCAGAACCGCACCCATGCGCCGGCAACCGGAAATAATCCGGGGCAACATCGGGGAGGATTTCTCATGTTCAAGTCAATTTCTGCGGCCGCCGCTACGCTTGCGATCTCGGTGGCCTGTCTCGTCTTGCTGCCCGCCGGCCAGCGCGTGGAAGCGCAATCGGCCGGCATGTTCGTCAATGCGGTCGATCTTGATATCGTGCCCGCCGAGCGCGACGCCTTCCTGGCGGCGATCAAGGAGAACGGCGCAGCATCGGTCAAGGAGCCCGGCTGCAAGCGGTTCGACATCATCAACCTCAACAGCGACCCGAACCACGTCTTCCTGTATGAGGTCTACGACAACGAAGCCGCGCTGAAGGCCCATCGCGAGACCGATCATTTCAAGAAATACGCCGCCACCACGGCCAAGATGGTCGCCAAGCGCGAAGCCCGGCAAATGACGGTGATTGCGTCCAACGCGAAGTAATCACGGCGATTTGGGTATGCCCGGCCTGGCCTGCTCACGCCGGCCGGGCATTCCTGATCCGCGCCAAAGGGTTTTGCGCGGCGACTGCCTGCCCCTTAAGAAAGGCGTCCGCGGCAAGCGTGTCGGACATACAAGGAGAAGAAAATGAACGAAGTCACCCGTATCCCGACAAGTACTGAACTCGGCGCCAGCGCCGAGCCGTTCCAGAATCTGCATGAGTTCGTGAACAAGGCGCGCGACAATCTCAATCAGAACGCCTGGGACTACATCATCGGCGCCGCCGAGACAGAAACCACGATGCGCCGCAACCGCATGGCGCTCGATGAAATCGCCTTTCGACCACGGGTGTTGCGCAACGTCGCGCGTATCGATGCCACCACCGAGGTGTTCGGCCGCAAATTGCGCCTGCCCGTCATGATGGCGCCGGTCGGCGCGCTCGAAATATTCGATCCCGCCGGCTCGGGCGCCAGCGTCAGCCGCGGTGTGGGACGATTTGGCGCGGCCCATATGCTGAGCTCCGTGACGGAGCCAGGACTGGAGAAGGTCGCCGAGGCGGCGCCGGATGCGCTCCGCATCTATCAACTTTACGTCCGCGGCGATGACGCCTTTGTCGAAGACCGCGTGAGCCGCGCGATCGCCTGCGGCTATACGGCGTTTTGCCTGACGGTCGATACCGCGCATTACAGCCGCCGCGAGCGCGACATCGCCAAGCGTTATGTCCGCGAAAGCCGCTTGCGCGCCACCGGCGGCGACTTCCAGAAAGGTCTCGACTGGCGCACCGTCAAGCTCATCAAGGACAAATTCAAGATCCCGCTGATCATCAAGGGCATTGCCACCGCGGAGGATGCGACGGTCGCGCTCGATCACGGCGTGGAATGGATCTACGTCTCCAATCATGGTGGACGCCAGCTCGATCACGGCCGCGGCTCCATGCATGTGCTGCCTGAAATTGTCGCCGCGGTGAAAGGCCGCGCGAAAATCATGGTCGACGGCTCGTTCTGCCGCGGCAGCGATATCGTCAAGGCGATCATCCTGGGCGCCGATCTCGTCGGGATCGGGCGCTTGCAGTGCTGGGCGCTCGCGGCTGCCGGCGAAAGTGGCATCGTGCGCATGCTGGAACTGCTCGAAGACGAAGTGGTGCGCTGCCTTGGCCTGCTCGGTGTCACCAAATTCTCCGAGCTCGACAAATCCTACCTTCATCAGGCCGTGCCGACCAACCTGCCGAGCGTCCTCAGCGCCTTCCCGCTCCTGGACATCGCACCTTATCGATATTGACTTTTCAGCGTTGAAAAGCATTTGAACGGACGCTGCGGCTAGTGGTCCACTAGCCCGGAGCAGCCTTCAGTCCAACTGGCTCGAAATGTTCAGATGAACCATCCACCTCTCGCGCCCGGCGATGCCGACGCCCTGCTGTTCGATCTCGGCCGCGTGGTGCTCAACATCGAATTCAGCCGGACGCTACAATGCTGGGCACGCCACGCTGCTTGCGAACCTGCGGAATTGGCACGGCGGTTCCTGCGGGATGACCTCTATGAGCGGCACGAAAAGGGCGAAATCAGCGATCAAGATTTCTTTGCCGGCCTGCGCCTGTCCCTCGGCGTCGAGATCTCCGACGCTCAATTCATGGAGGGCTGGAACGCGATCTTTGTCGGCGAAATGCCCGGTATCAATCAGCTCCTTGCCCGTGCGGCGCAACACCTGCCGCTCTACGCCTTCTCCAATACCAATGCCCCGCACGTGGCCCATTTCTCCGGTCAATTTGCCGATGTGCTCAAGCATTTCCGCAAAATCTTCGTGTCCTCCGCCATCGGGCTTCGAAAGCCGGACGCGGAAGCCTATGATCACGTCGTGCAAGCGATCGGGGTGCAGGCGGACCGCATTGTGTTCTTCGACGATCTCACTGAGAACATCGAGGGCGCTCGCCAACGCGGCCTGAAGGCGGTCCTTGTCACCTCGCCAGACGATGTGGCAAGGGCGTTTGAGGCGCTCGGGATCTAGGAAAGTGACGTTGGAAGTGCCCGCTATCGGAGTTTTGCCTTTCGGAGTGTTGTCTTGGCATTGATGCCGGTCGCCGACGCCCTCGCCGCCGTTCTTTCGGGGGCCGAGGCGCTGCCCGAGGAATTGGTCGCACTCGATTCCGCGCACAAGCGGATCCTGGCGCGCGACCTCGCGGCGCTACGCACCCAGCCGCCGCAAGCCATGTCGGCCATGGACGGCTATGCCGTGCGCGCTGCGGACGCCAACCAGGCCGGAGCGAAGCTCAAGGTGATCGGCGAGATCGCCGCTGGCCGGCCATTCGACCGCGTCATCGGGACGGGGCAAGCCGCGCGCATCTTTACCGGCGGCGTGGTTCCGGACGGAGCCGACGCCGTGATCATTCAGGAAGACACTGTGGTCGACGGCGACGGCATCACGGTCACCGAAGCCGCCGTCGTGGGACGCCATATCCGCCGCGCCGGGGTCGACTTCCGCGAGGGCGACCTCTTGCTGAAGGCCGGCAACGCACTCTCCGACCGCGATCTCTCGCTGGCCGCCTCCATGAACTATCCCCGCCTGCCGGTTCACCGGCGGCCGAAGGTCGCCTTGCTTGCCACCGGCGATGAACTGGTGATGCCCGGCGAGACGCCCGGGCCGGGCCAGATCGTCTATTCCAACGGCTATGGGCTGCGCGCGCTCGCCCGCGCCGAAGGCGCTGACGTCGTCGATCTCGGAATCGCAGCCGATACCCTGGACGCCACCACGGCCGGCATCCGCCGCGCCCGCGATCTAGGGGCCGACATCCTGATCACAACCGGCGGCGCTTCCGTCGGCGACCATGACCTGGTCAAGCGCGCCCTCGATGCCGAAGGCGTGACGATCGCCTTCTGGCAGATCGCGATGCGGCCGGGAAAGCCGCTGATGCACGGGCGGCTCGGCGGCTTGCGGGTGATCGGCCTGCCCGGCAATCCCGTGTCGTCCTATGTGTGCGCGTACCTGTTTCTCGTGCCGTTGATTCGCAAACTTTGCGGCCGACTCATCATCCATCACGCGACCGAACAGGCATTGCTCGGGCGCGATGTGGCTGCCAATGACCGGCGCGAGGACTATTTGCGCGCACGGCTTTCGATGCGCGACGACGGCGCGCTGATCGCAACGCCGGTCGATCATCAGGACAGTTCGTTGCTTGGGAATCTCGCTGCGGCACAGGCACTTCTCATCCGTCCGCCATTTGCGCCCGCAGCCCAATCGGGCTCTGTCTGCCGCGTCCTCAGGATGCCCGCCGAGTAAGTTCCCGCACTCAGCGCAAGCGCACTTGTCGTTGACGAAAAATTAAGTGGTTGCGGAACACATATGGAACAGATAGTGTTCGTTCATGATTTGTTTCTGAACTTTGTCGATCCTGGTCGGAGTCGGGCGCTCTGACGGGAGTCTCAAGGGTCAGAGGCCTTTCCAACGCGAACGACGGCAACCTGGGGACTGGTCGAGATGCTGACACGCAAACAATACGAACTCCTGCGGTTCATCAGCGAACGGCTGAAGGAGTCGGGCGTGCCGCCCTCCTTCGACGAAATGAAGGACGCGCTGGATCTGCGGTCCAAGTCTGGCATCCATCGCCTCATCACCGCGCTCGAGGAGCGCGGCTTCATTCGCCGCCTTCCCAATCGCGCCCGTGCCATTGAAGTGATCAAGCTGCCTGAACTGGCGACCGCTGGCGGCAGCAGCCGGCGCGGCTTTACGCCGAGCGTGATCGAAGGGACGCTTGGCAAGGTTCGCGGCGGCGGTAGCGTCGGTTCGGCGGATGACGGCGAGCGTCCCGTCGCCGTGCCGGTGATGGGCCGCATCGCGGCCGGCACGCCGATCGAGGCGCTACAGACCCGCAGCCACACCATCAGCGTTCCGCCGGACATGCTGGGATCGGGCGAGCACTACGCGCTCGAGGTGCGTGGCGACTCCATGGTGGAAGCCGGAATCCTCGACGGCGACATGGCGCTGATCCAGCGCAACGAGACAGCCGAGACCGGCGATATTGTCGTCGCCTTGATCGACGATGAGGAAGCCACGCTCAAGCGCTTCCGCCGCCGTGGTGCGTCGATCGCGCTGGAGCCGGCGAATACCTCCTACGAAGTCCGCATCCTGCCGCCGAACCGGGTCAAGATTCAGGGCAAACTGATCGGCCTGTACCGGAAATACTAGCGTCCTGGCCCTCAGACATTCGTAGGTGTGGTGACGGATTCGTTTGCGAATTCATCGCACTGGACCGCACGCACGCCCGTCCCTCGCCTCACGCATCGGCTTGTTTTTTAGGAACAAAAAAGTTCCGCAAGGCGTTTGCCTTTTGCAAAACAAATTTGTGATCCGGTCGCCTGAGGCAAGCCGCAGAATTGCCGCCAAGCGGCGAGAGATTCACACACTGATGTTCACCTAGATGGAGGCCTGCGCCTCTTTTCGACGGAGACGCACGGCCGGCTATCTCGACTGAGGAGCCACCCGATGTGTGACTATAGTCTGCACGCTGTTGCGACCCGCCCCGCCAAAGCGGGCGAAACACTGATCACCACGACTTTCCGCGGGACGTCCACCAAGGGCTTTGCGTCCGAGAGCGAGCCGGATGTCGCGGTCTGCCTGTTGCCGGGTACCGAACTCGCCTTCGCCGACAACGTCAAATACGACAGCCGGTGGTTCTGGACGCGGCGGTCGGCTTTTCGGGTCGGCAAGCTCGGCGAGATCGACCGCCACCTGCCCGACCGGCACCACGACACGATCGAATTCCCGGACGGCAGCCATGTGCTGGTAACTCTGCTTCGCGAAGGCCAGCAGGCAACCGTGTTGCAACTGCCCGCCGTGCAACAGCGTGAGCGCACGACGCCGCGTCCTGTCGTCGCCAACGCGCCCGTAACGAGGCCCATTACCACCGGTTGACGAGCGGGTCAGCAGCTTGGTCACAGCTCGGCTTGGTGCGTCACGCGTCATCGATCCCTGGAACGACCCGCGTTCCAGGGAATTGAAAAGGTTGCAATTGGCGCTGACGACATTCGCGTTGCAGCTCGATGCCTTCGAGCTGCGGACGCAAAAAGTGTTGCGCTCGATCGGCCAGTCCGGGAGTGAAGGATCCGCCGCGAACCTTGCGCCACCATTTGGGGAGGGAGGCAAAATTGCCCGTCAATAAGGTCACATGGCAACAGGTTGGACACGTCACCGAGCCTGGCCGCTACATGTTTCGCTTCGGGTGGCTGACGGTTGCCGCCGACGATCTCGCGATCTGGACGCAATTTCCTGATGCGTCCTTCACCCTCGTTCAGACCTCGGCGCCGCCTTTGGCGGTGGAGACTGACGAGGCGATCGCAGAGACCGACGAATTCCACCTCGGTGCTTTCGAGCTGCACGTCGCCGTCTCGCCCAGCATGATCGGCGCGCATCCAGCGGATGAGATGCCCATGGAAACTCAGTCCGAAGCTCAATCCTCAGCCTGAAGATCGGACTCTGCCGGCGTCGCATCGGCCGGTCGCGCTGGGGTGGTGGCGCCTGCGCTTGGAGCGGTCTCGGCTTCGACCTCACCGGAGAAAGGCGCCCACGGCCGGCTCACGCCTCGCGGCCGGACGGCATCGATGCTGAATCCGCGCGGCGTCCAGCGCAGCGCCATGGCGCCCTGCGCCCGCAGCCGCTTCAAGTCGATCACGGTGGCACCGCACCCCTGCGGAACGGGTGTTGCCGTCACGATCAGCGTCGCCCGCGCGCAGTCATCCGCCAGTCCGTCAGGCCTGATCGACCGCGCGACAAAGCGGCCGTCGGCCATCGGCGCTACGCACCCTTCGGCGTCGCAGGAGACCCCGTCAGAAAGCGACGCTGCGCTCGGGTCCCGGTCGTCGGCATCGGCAGCGAGCCACTCCTTGACGAGAAAAGCGTCCTTGCCGGTCTTCATCAGATGCAGCCGGCCATCGCGTCCGCGCACACCAACGTTATGGCCATCGCCGGAGATCAAGATGTCAGGCTGCGGAAGCGCCACCGCCCAAATCACGGAGATCGTCAGCAGGACCGCCCCGGACCATCGCAACGGCGTGCGCAAAAGTCCCAGCAGCACAATTCCCAGGCTGGACACGATCAATGGACCGACGCCGAAGGCCGTGATCCGGCCGATGGCGCCAGGAAGCGCCGCGACCCACTCGGTCACGGCGATCATCCAATCGATGCCAATACCCATCAGCCACCAGAAGAAGCCGTCGAAGCCGAAGGGCATGGCGAGAAGTCCCAGCATGCCCGCGGGCATCACGACAGCGGAGACGACCGGCATGGCGGCCAGATTGGCCAGCACGCCATACGGCGTCACCCGGTGAAAATGAAAAGCGGCATACGGCGTGGTGGCAAGGCCTGCGACGAGTGAAGCCAGCGTGAGAGTCATGAGCTCGCGCCCTCCCCACAGCGCGACTTTCGCGGCCGCGGAATTCTCCGGCGTTGCAAACAGGCGCGGCATGCCGATCTGGACCAGCGCGACCAGACCGAGCGTCGCCGCAAATGACATCTGGAAACTCGGGTGAACCAGCGCTTCCGGCGCAAGCACGAGCACGACAATGGCCGCCAGCGCCAGCGTGCGGAAGGTGATGGCCCGGCGATCGACCATCACGGCGATCAGCACCACGGCCGTCATGTAGAACGATCTTTGGGTCGCGACTTCCGCCCCGGACAGCAAGAGATAAAATGCGGCGGCGAACAGCGCCGCGGCCGCCGCCCATTTCTTGATCGGATAGGTCACCGTCAGTACCGGCACCAGCGCCAGCAGCGCGCGGATTGCAAAGAACACGACGCCGGCGACAACCGCCATGTGGTAGCCGGAAATTGAAAGGACGTGGCCGAGCCCCGAGATGAACATCGCGTCGTTGACGGGCGTTGTGATCGCATCGCGCCGGCCCGTCAGCAGCGCGGTCGCAATGGCGCGCTTGTCGCCATCGAGAGTGGTGCGGATCCGCGCGTCGATCGCATCGCGCAGATCCTGCATGAAGGCGGCGTAGCGCAGCGACAGGCCGCCAGCGACCGGCGGCTCGCTGGCCTTGATACTGCCGGTGACGAAGCCCGAGGCGCCGATACCCTGAAAAAACAGGTCGCGGCTGAAGTCGTAGCTGCCTGGCCTTAGCGGCGCGAGCGGCGGCTGCAAACGCGCCTTCATCTCGACGAAGCTGCCGACCTCGGGCAGCGCGCCCTTGCGCACCGACAGTCGCACACGATCGAGTTTTGTCGGCAGGCGCGGGCCGTCCATCTGCGTCACCCGCAGCACGAAGCGATCGGTCCGCTCGCGAACATCCCGCGCTTCGACAAAGCCCGACAGCGACACCGAATAGGCCGGCCTTGCCGGCACCTCATGCGCGACGTGCGCCGTTCTGAAAGTCGCCGTTGCAAAACCGGCCGCCACGCTGGCGACCATGACAGCGGCAGGGAAGACCTTGTTGCGCCGAAGCAGGAAGGCCGCGATGCCGAGCACTACGGCAGTGACGACGGTCACGGAGAGGACCGGCTGGTGATCGGCTGCAAAATAGAAAGCAATGCCGGTTCCGAAGGCGATCGGCACCCACGGCAGCAGCCGCCCGGCGCCGGCTTCCGCGCGCACCCACTCGCGCACCTTTTCGAAGATGCGCGGCCATTCGCCAGACGCCGCGGCAAGACCACCGGTTCTGGCCCCGCCGCGCGGCGGCCAGGTCTCCGCAATGCCTTGAACCCGGCCAGGCGTCCTGCCCCGCTCAGCCATCCAGCCACCCTACGCTACGTCAGCGGGCGGCATGCTACCTAGAGCGGTGGTCCGGCAACAAGCCGAACGGATGCGGAATTCGCAGGAAAGCCGCAATTGTTGTCGAGACCGCCGACCATGCGGAAGGAACGGGATTCGTGACAGGCGCGGAACTGAAACAACTTCGTCTGGATCTGGGGGAAGCGATCGGCCAGCCGCTGTCGGCCGCTGACATGGCGAAGCTTTGCGGGCTGGCGCCGAAGGAAGGCGCCGACACCATCCGCCGTTGGGAGGTCACCGGCCCAAGCGGCCCCGCCGACAAGCTTCTGACCATACTCGCCATGGCGAGCGATCGTCATCCGATCCTGGAGAACTTCAATATCTTCGATCGCTGGGATGTCGACGAGAAGGAACGTCCCGCGCTCAGAGCGGCGTTCCGCGAAAAGATGCGCGACGAAATCCGCGAGCGCCTCACCTGAAGCCTCCGTTTGCCGCGCCGCGAAGACGACAACGCAAGCTGGTTATCCACAACGCATCAAATGGCAGCCGTCGTTTGACTTACTATTTGATTGCGTCGCAGGCGGCGCAGCGTAACACTTCCGTTACACGAGTTGTTGCGGGGGTAGCGATGAGTGGAACGGACGCAGCGTATAACTACGATCGGTATCGCCAACTCCTGGCAGAGGCAGACGACGAACCAAAACGCCTCGCCTTCATCAATCTCCTGATCGAAGAAAAGGCCAGGGACCGTCTGGCCCGCCATATGGTCGGGGTCCGGTTGGCCGGACTGGACAAGTCGTCCCCGCAACGCAGGTAGCGTTAGGCCTTGGCGACCTCTTTCGCGAACGTGTCGCGCAATCCGATGGTGCGATTGAACACCGGATGATCGGCGGTTGAATCCTCGTCACGCACGAAATAGCCCTGCCGCTCGAACTGCATGACGTCGGTCGAATTCGACCCGGCCACGTCAGGCTCGACCCTCGCATCCCTCAGGACCTCCAGTGACTGCGGATTGATGTCGGCTGCGAAATTCGCCGCATCTGGCGTCGGGTTTGCAAACAGCTGACTATAGAGACGGATTTCCGCCGGCTTTGAATGCGCCGCAGAGAGCCAGTGCATGGTCGCCTTGACCTTGCGTCCATCAGGCGCGTTGCCGCCCCGTGTCGCAGGATCGTAGGTGCAGCGCAGCTCGACGATCTCACCGGCGGCATTCTTCACCACGTCGCGGCAGGTGATAAAATAGGCATAGCGCAGCCGCACTTCGTTGCCAGGGGAGAGGCGAAAAAACTTCTTCGGCGGGTTTTCCATGAAATCGTCGCGCTCGATATAGAGCTCACGGCCAAACGCCACGCGCCGCATGCCGGCGCTGGGATCGTCTGGGTGATTGACGGCCTCTAACTCCTCGACCTGCCCTTCCGGGTAGTTCTCGATCACGACCTTGAGCGGCCGTAGCACCGCCATCCGGCGCTGTGAGGTCTGGTTCAGGACCTCGCGGATGGAAAATTCGAGCATGCCGACATCGACAACGCTGTTGGCCTTGGCAACGCCGATACGCTTGATGAATTCGCGGAGCGCCGCCGGCGGCACGCCGCGTCGCTTCAGGCCTGCGATCGTCGGCATGCGCGGATCGTCCCAGCCCGACACATGGCCGTCGCGCACGAGCATGGTCAGCACGCGCTTCGACAGCAGCGTGTAGGTCAGGTTGAGACGCGCAAATTCGTACTGGCGCGGCTTTGACGGCACCGGCAATTTGTCGAGCAGCCACTCATAGAGTGGCCGATGGTCTTCAAATTCCAGCGTACAGATCGAATGCGTAATGCCCTCGATCGCGTCGGACTGGCCATGCGCGTAGTCGTAGCTCGGATAGATCGACCATTTGTCGCCGGTGCGCGGATGGTGGGCGTGCAGGATGCGATAGAGCACGGGATCGCGCAGGTTGATATTGCCCGACGCCATATCGATCTTGGCGCGCAGCACGCGCGCGCCATTTGGAAATTCGCCGGCCCTCATGCGGCGAAACAGATCGAGGTTCTCCTCGACCGAGCGATCGCGGAACGGGCTGTTCTTCCCGGGTTCGGTCAGCGTGCCGCGGTTGACGCGGATTTGCTCATGGGTCTGGTCGTCGACATAAGCGAGGCCGGCGCGGATCAGACCTTCCGCCCACTCGTAGAGCTTTTCGAAATAGTCGGAAGCGAAGAAGAGGTCCTTGCCCCAGTCGTATCCAAGCCATTTCACGTCGGCCTGGATCGAATCGATGAATTCCTGCTCTTCCTTGGTCGGATTGGTGTCGTCGAAGCGAAGATGGCAGCGCCCGCCGAACTCTTGCGCGATCCCGAAGTTGAGGCCGATCGACTTGGCATGCCCGATATGCAGGTAGCCGTTCGGTTCCGGCGGAAACCGGGTCACGATCAGGCTATGCTTTTTGGAATCCAGGTCGGCCTGGACGATATCGCGGATGAAATCGCGGCCTGCCTCTGCCGTCGTCGCTTCTAGGGTCATTCTGGTTTCCGTTAAGGGATTCGAAGGTCTATCTGCCAAATTAGCCTCTCCCACGGAAGGCTTTAGTTATATGGGGTTCCTGCTATACACCCCCAGCCCGCCAACACCTCATTGACATCTATGGCCGACCACGTCGTTACGCGCTTTGCCCCTTCGCCGACCGGCTTTCTCCATATTGGAGGAGCCCGCACCGCCCTGTTCAACTGGCTTTATGCGCGCAAGCATGGCGGCAAGATGCTGCTGCGGATCGAGGACACCGACCGGGAGCGATCCACGGATGCGGCGATTGGCGCAATTCTGGACGGGCTCAAGTGGCTGGAGCTCGATTGGGACGGCGACGTCATCTACCAATTCAGCCGCGCCGCCCGCCACCGGGAGGTCGCCGAAAGCCTGCTGGCGGCCGGCAAGGCCTATCGCTGCTATGCCACGCCGGAGGAGCTGACGGCGATGCGGGAAAAGGCCCGTGCCGAGGGCCGCACCCGCCTCTACAACGGCCTGTGGCGCGACCGCGATCCCTCCGAGGCCCCGCCCGGCATGAAACCGACGATCCGCCTGCGCGCGCCCCTGACGGGTGAGACCGTGATCGAGGACCAGGTGCAGGGCCGCGTGGTCTGGCAGAACGAGAACCTCGATGATCTGGTCCTTTTGCGCGGCGACGGAAACCCGACCTATATGCTGGCGGTCGTGGTCGATGATCACGACATGGCCGTCACCCATATCATTCGCGGCGACGATCATCTGATCAATGGGGCGCGGCAAAAGCAGATTTACGAAGCGCTCGGCTGGGACGTTCCCAGCATGTCGCACATTCCCTTGATCCACGGGCCGGACGGCTCAAAGCTTTCCAAGCGTCACGGTGCGCTTGGCGTCGATGCCTACCGGGCTATGGGATATCTGCCGGTCGCCCTGCGGAATTACCTGGTCCGGCTCGGATGGAGCCATGGCGATCAGGAGATTTTCTCGACAGAGGAAATGATCGCAGCCTTCGATCTGTCGGGCATCGGCAAATCAGCGGCACGGTTCGACTTCGCCAAGCTTGAAAATCTCAACGGGCATTATATCCGGCACACGGACGATCAATCCCTCGTGAAGATGTTCGAGGAGGTGCTTCCCTTCGTGCCCAACGGCGCCGACCTCAAGGCCAAGCTCAACGACAAGACCCGGGCGCAGTTGTTGCAGGCGATGCCAAGCCTGAAGGAGCGCGCCAAGACGCTGATCGAACTGATCGACAGCGCCTACTATATCTTCGCCGACCGGCCGCTTGAAATCGACGCCAAGGCAGCGGCCTTGCTGACGCCGGAAAACCGCTTGCTGATAGGGCGTCTTCGCGTTGCGCTCTGGGAGGTCAAAGACTGGACCGCGCAAGCAACAGAAACCGCGATGCGCGCCTTTGCCGATCAAAACGGCCTCAAGTTCGGCGCCGTCGCCCAGCCGTTGCGCGCCGCCCTGACCGGGCGCTCGACCTCGCCTGGTATATTCGATGTTCTTGCGGTGCTTGGTCGGGACGAAAGCCTCGCCCGCCTCGACGATCAGGGACCGGACTAGCGCATCTAGTGGAGTGGATTCGACACTCGCCCAACATGGCCGCGAGTCAATCAAGCGAATGTCAAATCCAAAACTCCACTAGGAACCGATATTTGCTAGCGGTCCTTGGATTCTGGCATTCGCAAAGGTGCCTGCCGAGATGGGATGCAAATGCCAGAATCGGACCACTGGGCGCCACCTTGCAGCGCACACAGCAATAAGCTACCCATTTCGCTGCTTCATTTAAACGTCCCGCACGCCTGCCGGCCGTCTCGGAAAAGGCGTCAAACGCGGGGCTTCCGCAACGATCGCATCGGGGATCTCACGATGGCCGTATCTCAAGGCAAGACCGCAACTTTAACGGTAGGCAACAAGACCTTCGATCTCCCGATCTCGAGCGGTAGCGTCGGCCCCGACGTCATCGACATTGGCAAGCTCTACGGCCAGTCGGGCATGTTTACCTACGACCCCGGCTTCACCTCGACGGCAAGCTGCGAGTCGAAAATCACCTATATCGATGGCGATGCCGGCGTCCTCGAATACCGCGGCTATCCGATCGAACAGCTCGCCGAGAATGGCGACTTCCTGGAAACCTGCTACCTGCTACTGTACGGCGAGCTTCCTACGCCGGCCCAGAAGCAGGACTTCGACCAGCGCGTGACCCATCACACCATGGTTCACGAGCAGATGGCCCGCTTCTTCCAGGGTTTTCGCCGCGACGCGCATCCGATGGCGGTCATGGTCGGATGCGTCGGTGCGCTAGCGGCCTTCTATCATGACTCCACCGACATCAACGATCCGCAGCAGCGCATGATCGCCTCGATGCGGATGATCGCGAAAGTGCCGACGTTGGCGGCAATGGCCTTCAAATACAACCTCGGCCAGCCCTTCATCTATCCGAAGAACTCGCTGAAATTCGCCGAGAACTTCCTGCGGATGTGCTTTGCGGTGCCGTGCGAGGAATACCAGATCAATCCGGTGCTGGCCGATGCACTCGACAAGATCTTCATTCTGCACGCCGACCACGAGCAGAACGCCTCGACTTCGACGGTCCGCATTGCCGGCTCCTCTGGTGCCAATCCCTTCGCTTGTATTGCCGCCGGCATCGCCTGCCTGTGGGGACCGGCGCATGGCGGCGCCAACGAAGCGGCGCTGGCGATGCTCGCAGGCATCGGCACCGTCGACAAGATCCCGGACTTCATCAAGAAGGTGAAGGACAAGAACAGCGAAGTCCGCCTGATGGGCTTCGGCCATCGCGTCTACAAGAACTATGATCCGCGCGCCAAGATCATGCAGAAGATGTGTCACGCCGTGCTGAAGGAGACCGGTCACGGCGACGATCCGATGCTCAAGGTCGCGCTGGAGCTGGAAAAGATCGCGCTCAACGACGAATATTTCATCCAGCGCAAGCTCTATCCGAACGTCGACTTCTATTCGGGCATCACGCTGAAGGCGATGGGCTTCCCAACATCGATGTTCACCGTTCTGTTTGCGGTCGCCCGCACCGTCGGCTGGATCAGCCAGTGGAGCGAAATGATCGAGGATCCGCAGCAGAAGATCGGCCGGCCGCGGCAGCTCTACACCGGCCAGACGCGCCGCGACTACGTCGCCATCGACAAGCGGAAGTAATAGCCGACGATCTGCGAAGGCACTTTAGAAGCCGGATGCGACCATCGCGTCCGGCTTTTTAGTTGTCGCTCGCGCCGAACTAGGCGGTCCGTCGCGACTTTCTGAGCATTCCGAGAACGACGTCCGCGGCGCGCACGCTCGCCGGCTGGTTGCCCGTCGACATGATGCCGTCAATTCGCGCAAACGCCTCAACCTGTCGCCGGCGCATCGGTGAATCAGAGAGTACCTCGCCAAGAGCGTCCGCGAGCTTCTCAGCCGTGCAATTCTCCTGAAGGAATTCAGGCACCACATTCTCGCCAATGACGAGGTTGGCTAGGATCACCGACGTGACCGTGAGCGCGCGCCGGACGATGAAGGCCTCCAGCCCCCCGGTGCGATAGGCCGTCACCATCGGCACCTGCGCCAGCGCAAGCTCCAGCGTCACCGTACCCGACTTGGCGAGCGCGGCAGCGGCGATCCGGAACGCCGCGCGTTTCTCCTGCTCGCCAACCACAATCCGGGGAGCAACTTTCCACGACTGGACGCCTTCCCGGACGCCTTCCAGCAGATGCGGCATCGTCGGCAGGATCAATTCAAATTCCTTGCCCTGCGCATGGAGGTGGTCCAGCGCCTCGCCAAATACCGCCATATGATATCGGATCTCGCCCCGGCGGCTTCCCGGCAGAACCAGCAACACCGGCGGCGTTCCGTTGCGCCGTTGCTGCTCTTCAGCATTAGGCCTGAGCAAGGCAAGCTGCTCTGTCAGCGGATGGCCGACATAGCTGCATGGAGGCCCACGTAGCCGCTGATATTCCTTTGGCTCAAATGGCAGGAGCGCCAGAACGTGATCGATATAGGCCCGCATGGCGCGCGCCCGGCCCGGCCGCCAGGCCCATACCGACGGTGAAACATAGTCCACGATCGGGATCGAAGGATCACGCGATCGCACCCTTCGCGCGACACGATGAGTGAAGTCGGGGCTGTCGATGATGACGAGCATGTCGGGCCTTGCTCGCACCACCGCGGCAACGGTTTGCCCGATCAAGCGCAAGACCTTCGGCAACTGCTTGATTACGGCGGAAAAGCCGATGATCGACAGCTCTTCAATCGGAAACAGCGACTTCAGGCCCTCTCTCGCCATTGCGAGCCCACCGACACCTTCGAATGTAACGGCATCGCCGAGGCGCTGGCGAAGCACCTTCATCAGATGCGCGCCCAGCCGGTCGCCGGATTCCTCTGTTGCGATCAGAAAAATCTTGCGCGCGACCCTGCCATTTGCGGGCGCCGGCATCAGGAGGCTAGACCTGTCACAAAAAGACCAGCCTCGTCAGCGGCCTCGATCATGGCTTGCGCCTCCGCAACCACCGTGTTTCCGGCAACGACAGCCACGCCCGAAAGCCCGGCCGCTGCCGCCCCTTCGACCGTACGCGGCCCGATGGCCGGCAAATCGTAACGCAAATCCTGTCCGTCTTTCGGCGCCTTCACCAGCACGCCGCGACCGGCAGCTGCGCGAACGCGGCCGCGTGCACGCAGATCTGCGATACGCCTCAACAATTCATCGGTTCCCTCGATGCCCTCGACGCCCACGACATGACCGTCAATCACGACAACGGCCTGGCCGACGTCGAAAGGCCCGAGCGCGGCGAGCAGCTCGCGTCCCCGGGCTATGTCGGCGGATGCGTCTTTGTCAGGCATCTTTCGCGTGACGCATCCTTGCGGCATCAGCAAGTCGGGCGCGACCTCTTTCAGGCCCAGAAGACGAAAGCCCTGCTGCTCGAAGATCCGCCCGACGCCCGACAGCAGGTGATCGTCGCCGCCGCGAAAGGCCGCCCATATCCGCCTGATGACGCGAAGCGTTCCCCAATCGAGCCGGAGTTCCGACAGCGCAGGCCGCACAAGCGTTCCGATAAAGATCACGTCCTTGCAGCTTTCGGCACGAAGCAATTTCATCGTCCGCCCGAGCTGACCCACCGTGATCCAGTGATGGCGAAACCGTTCTGCGGATGCGGGATCGCAAGCTCCCTTCAGCGCAAACAGAACGGGATCGAGGCCCCGCGCTTTCAGGGAATCGGCGACCGCAAACGGCATCGCGCCACCGCCCGCGATGACACCAACAGGTGAGGAGATTTCAAAAGCCGCCGCTGCCATGGCTTTCGAGGACTCCGTCGTCAATCTTCGGCGTTACGGCCGGAAGGCAAGCACAGCGGACGATGCTTGCCGGCATCGATGAACTGCAGGATTTCCGCAATCGCGGGATCGGTTGCCGCTAGGGATTGCACCGCGCTCAATCGTTCGGAAAAGATCCCGGGACCCTCGAACAGCTTCTGGTAGAACGACCGGACTACAGCCAGCCGCTCGCGGGTAAACTTGCGGCGTCTCATGCCGACAATATTGAGGCCTTCGAGACGCGCGTACTGGCCGTTGACAAGACCATAGGGGATGATGTCGCCGCGAACGCCGCAGACGCCGCCGATCATCACCTGCGACCCCACGCGCGTGAACTGATGCACGGCCGAGAGGCCGCCAATGAAGACGAAGTCGCCGATCTCGCAATGCCCACCAAGCGTCGCGGAGGTGGCGAAAATAACGTCGTTGCCGACATAGCAGTCATGGCCCACATGGCTGCAATTCATGAAGTAGCCGCGATTGCCAACACGCGTGATGCCGCCGCCGCCGACCGTGCCGACATTCATCGTGACCGACTCGCGGATGGTACAGCTCTCGCCGATCTCGAGTTTCGTCGGCTCGCCACGATAACCTAGCGATTGCGGTGCTCCGCCCAGCGAAGCGAACGGATAGACGGTGCAATTCGCGCCGATCGTCGTGCGTCCCATCACATGGACATGGGAAATCAACGTGCAGTTCGGGCCGATGACGACGTCACGGCCCACCACGCAATAAGGACCGACCGTGGCGCCTTCGCCGATCACTGCGCCGTCTTCAACCCGCGCGGTCGGATCGATCGTGGTCATCGAGGGTCCTGTCGTCCTGAAGAGATTGGCGTAATTTGTTCGATTTTTCAGTGGTTAGCGCGAGCTACCGGGGCTGTCCAGTGTGACTGGCACTTCGCCTCAACAGGCGCAAATCGCAGCGTTAATTCATCGTGCGCTGGACGAAAGCAGACCCCTGGCTCATCACGCACATATAGGAGAAGGTCTGCGCCTCGCTCGAAGTTTCGACGTCAAGGTCGATCATGACGGGTTTCGCCTGGCCTCTCCAGGTTGCCAGAATAGTGGGCGACACCGGGCGCGTCCGCGATCTCTTGACGACGAGACCTGTGATCTTGGGCAATGCTTCGGTTGCGCTGGCAAGGCATGTCTTGCCCGCAACGGCCGGGCTATCCACGCTCACGAACAAAGTTGCGAACGCCGCCAGTACCGTCACGTTTCGCATGTTGGCCCTTCCCCCGCGCCTCGCCGCAAAAACTAGACCATAGAAAGCCTGGTGTGTCGATTGGAGGTTGCGCGGCACTCAAGCAGCGCCAGCGAAACAGGGTGGCGTCAGTCGGCCAGCATGGCGCCGACATCAGCCTCGGCAACGATGGTGCCATTGACCTTGGCGTCCCCGTGGAACCACCACATCGCCTTCCGCCTCGAGACGCTGCGCATGTGATACTCGATGGTGTCGCCGGGCAGGACGGGCTTGCGAAACTTGCACTTATCGATGGTCAGGAAGTAGACGGCGCGCGGCTTGTCCGTCTCCATCGCCTTGATTCCTATGACGCCTGCGGTCTGCGCCATCGCCTCGATCATCAGCACGCCGGGATAGACCGGACGATCCGGAAAATGACCGAGAAAAACCGGCTCGTTATACGTGACATTCTTGATGCCGATTCCGCTGTGGTCCGAGCGAACATTGATCAGCCGGTCGATCAGCAGCATGGGGTAACGATGCGGCAACGTCCTGAGGATCTCGTTGATGTCAATCAGTTCGTATTTGACCGACGCCTCCTCCATCTTCCCAATCCTCTCCTTGGGTGCTTCGAGCGCCCGCGCCAAGAGCCGCAACCCGTCCGAGCCCAACACGTCCGGACGGCCGGCTCTGCAGTTCAACTCTGCGGTCGTTGACGATCCTTGGCAATCCCCAGAATAGCCTGAGCCGGACCCGTTTGTGGTCCGGCTCGGTCGTGCCGACGATGCGGTGAGACTAAGCGGCCAGGGATTAGAAGCTGGTGCCGCCGCCGAACTTGAATTGCTGCACGATATCGTGCGGACCCTTGGTGAGCGGGATCGCGTAGTCGAAGCGCAGCGGACCGAATGGCGACTGCCAGATCAAGCCCACACCCACCGCGGTGCGCACGATGTTCTGCGGGTCATACTGCAATCCCAAGCAGGTGCCGGGCGAGGCCGGGAAAGCCGCGCCGTTGTTGACCGGTCTGATACAACCGGGCGTATTGACTTCGCCCGTCGCGACCCAATCCGTGGGTCCCTTGTAATCGCCAAGCCAGCCGGCGTCGGCGTAGACCGCCCCCTTCATGCCGAGTTCCTTGGGCAGGAACCAGAACGGCATCTGGAATTCCATCGAAGCGCCCCAGTACTGCGTACCGCCAAGCGCGTCCTGCGTGCCAAATGGGTTGATGTCGCGCGGACCAATGCCGTTTGGAGCGAAGCCGCGCACCAGGTTCGGGCCCATCTGGAACTGGTCCAGCATCCGAATCTGGTTGTTGCCGACCTGAGTCATGATACCGCCCTGGAGGTGAACCAACGCGACGATGTCGGCGACCATGGGCGTGTAGTACTTCAAGTCCGCCGCCGACTTCAGGTAGGTCACGTCCCCACCGACGCCTGCGAAGTCCTGCTTCCAGTCGAAGAGCAAGCCGTCAGTCGGGTTCTTGTTGTTGTCGAGCGTGTTGTAGTCGAACGAATAACCGACCGCCGACGTTATCGTCGAGCCCGCGGCAAGCTCCTTACGAACCGGCAAGGACGCTTCACCGTCGGAGTAACACCACAGGCCGGTGCCGGACGGATCCACGCCGCCTGGAATAAGCTGCTGAATCAGCGCCTGCCCCGCGGTCGTGTTGGCGAAAGCCGGCGACGGATTGAATGCGAGCGTGGGGTTGTTCGGGTTGTTGTTACAGTTGTTGAGAAAGCTCGGCAGCGAGACGTCCTGCTGATAGATCGAATAGCGCAGCTGCACAGCCATGTCTTCACGAAGCGAAAGTCCGATTCGCGGGCTGAAGCCGATCGTCTTCGTCTGGTAGGAAATATAAGCGTTGGGCAGCTGTTCGCGGTAATAGGTGTCGAGGCCGAGCCCGATGCGATAGTCGAGCAGATACGGATCGACGAAGGAAAGCGAGACGCCACGCGCAAACTCGCCGTAGGTCACCGATACCTTTCCGAAAAGACCGCGGCCCAGCAAGTTGCGCTCGGAGACGCTGACCTCGGCGAGCGGACCATCGGTCGTCGAATAGCCGCCTGAGACCGAGAAGTCGCCCGTCGATTTCTCCTCAAGATCGACGTTGAGAATCACGCGATCGCTTGAAGAGCCCGGCTCAGTGGTGATTTTGACGCTCTTGAAAAAATCCAGATTCTTCAGGCGGCGTTCGGCGCGATCGACGAGCGCGCGGTTGTAGGCGTCGCCTTCGGAGATGTCGAATTCCCTGCGGATCACATAGTCGCGCGTTCGCGTATTGCCGCGCACGTTGATTCGCTCGATGTAGGTGCGCGGACCTTCGTCGATCGCGAAGGTGATCGAGACGGTGTGCGATTCGAAGTTGCGGTCGCCACGCGGCTTGACGATCGCGAATGCGTATCCGCGACGCGACGCTTCGATTTGCATTTCCTCGACCGACTTCTCAAGCGCCTCGGCGTTGTAGAGCGAGCCGACGCTGACGCGCGAATACGGCGCGAGCGCAGTTCCGACCAGTCCGGGAATGCTCGATTCGAAATTGACGGTAGCGACGCGATACTGCTGGCCTTCCTCGATCTTGAAAGTGACCAGGAAGCCCTTCTTGTCCGGATCGTATTCCGTCAGCGCGGCAACGACCTGCACGTCGGCGAAACCGTGCTTGAGGTAGTAACGTCGAATCAGGTCGCGGTCGGCTTCGATGCGGTCGGGATCGTAGACGTCGTTGCCGCCGAGGAAACTCAACAGGTTCGACTCGTGCGTCTTGATCACGTCCTTGAGGCGGTAGGACGAATAGGTCGTGTTGCCGACGAACTCGATGGAATTGATGCCGGTCTTCTTGCCCTCGTTGACCGTGAAGATCAGATCGACGCGGTTGTTGGGCTGCTCGATGATTTCGGGGACGACCGTCACGTCATAGCGGCCGGCGTGACGATAGATATCGGCGATTCGCTGGGCATCAGACTGGACCATCGGACGCGACAACGTTCCGCGCGGTTTGGATTGAACTTCGGACGAGAGCTGCTCGTCCTTGATCTTCTTGTTGCCTTCGAAAACGACGCGGCCAATGACCGGATTCTCGATCACCGAGACGACGATTCGGCCGCCGGCCTGGTTGATTTTCACGTCCTGGAACAGGCCGGTTTCGATCAGGCCCTTCAGGCCGTCGTCGATATGGCCTTGATCCAGCTTTCCATTGGGGCCGGGCTTGAAATACGAGCGGATCGTGGACGTCTCGACCCGGCGATTGCCCTGGACCTCGATCGAATCCACCGTCTGCGCCCACGCCGGCGAAGACGCGAGCCCAACCGCGAGCGTTCCAGCAAGCGGCGCCGACAACATGACCAGGGCGGCGAGCAAGCCCCCCCGTACCCGCATTCCAACCTTCATGCGCCGAGCGCCCTTACAATCTTGTGCCGGTCCATCGAACCCCCACGAACCGGCAAATCCCCATCTGCCGCCTTGCTTGTAGCTAATTTTGCCTAGGCGGCAAACTTAATGTGGCAGCGCGATTTCATTTTCATTCCAAGACGTTGCCTATTGGCCACGTCACAAAAAAGCCGTTTCAAGATGCCGCGAGATGCAAGATGTCGTTATAGGTGACGAACACCATCAGCATCAGCACCAGCCCAAGGCCGATCCTGGACCCCATTTCCTGGGCTCTCGGCGACAACGGGCGCCCCCGCAAGGCTTCCACGGAATAGAACAAAAGATGACCGCCATCGAGCAGCGGAACCGGAAACAGATTCAGCAGCCCAATCGACACGGAAAGCGCGGCGCATAGCTGCAGCAGGAACTGGAAACCGAGACTCGCGGCCTGGCCCGAAAGCTGCGCGATCCGCAGCGGTCCGCCGAGGTCATTGGTCGAGCCTGCGCCGACGAACAGCGAGCCGACAAACTTGAACGTCGAATCAATGATGAACCAGACCTGCTCGACGCCGATCTTGAGCGATTCGAGATAGCCGACAGGCGTTGCGCTCTTTGGGTCACTCGGCTGCGGCGTGTACTGGATTCCAAGCACGCCGATCTTGTGGCTGTTGCCGAAGACGTCCTTCATTTCCTTCAATGCGGGCACGGCGGTCAGCGTGATGAGGTTGCCATCGCGCTTGACGCGGAATGTCAGCTTGGTGCCGGCATTGGTCGACACGATCCGCTGCATGTCGGCGAAGCTCTCGATTGCGGTCCCGTCAATCGAGGTGACGATATCGCCAACCTGAAAACCTGCCGAAGCAGCCGCACTGTCGGCCTGAATGACGTCGACGCGCGGGGTCGAACTGGGTTTGCCCAGATAGAGCGCCATGCCAGCGAAGATCAGAATCGCCAGCAGGAAATTCGCGATCGGACCGGCGGCAACGATTGCCGCGCGAGGACCGACCTTCTTGTGATGGAAGCTGCCCGCCTGTTCCTCTGGGCTCATGTTGCCGAGTGATTCCAGGTCCGGCGTTGAAGCTTCGCTGTCGTCGCCAAAGAATTTGACGTAGCCGCCGAGCGGCACGGCGGAGATCCGCCAGCGGGTTCCGTGGCGGTCGTTGAATCCGGCCAATTCCGGGCCAAATCCGAGCGAGAAAGTTAACACCTTCACGCCCGCCCAGCGGGCGATCAGGAAATGGCCAAGTTCATGGAAGAAAACGACGACAGTCAGAACAAACAGGAAGGGAACGATGTAACCGATCAGGCCATGGCCTAACACATTGAAACTGTGCTGGAAAAACTCAGACATACGAATCCCCTCACCCGAAGCCGGCAGGCTCCGCCCCAACGCTCTAGGATGCCTTTAAGGCAATTTGAGGCAATAGGGTGGCCGCCTTATTTCGCGCGTTATGGTCAACAGTAATTGCATCATCAGCCGACGTCAGCGGCGCCAGATTGCCCGCGCGAACAAAGGCTTCCAGCGTCGCTTCAACGAGCCGCGCGATCGCGCCAAACCGGATCCCGCCGGCGATGAAAGCGGCGACCGCGACTTCGTTTGCCGCATTATAGACGGTGGTTGCGCCACGGCCGGTCCGCAAGGCGTCATAGGCCAGTTTAAGGCCCGGAAAGCGGGCAAAATCCGGTGCCTCGAACGTCAACTGTCCGATCTTGGCGAGATCGAGTTTCGCCGCGGGCCCAACGATTCGGTCAGGCCATCCCAAACAATGCGCAATTGGCGTGCGCATATCGGGCGCACCGAGCTGCGCCACCACCGAGCGATCGGAGAACTCGACCATTCCATGAATGATCGATTGCGGATGAACGAGAACGTCGATCTCTTCCGCGGTCAAACCAAACAGGCATGCCGCCTCGATTACCTCGAGACCCTTATTCATCATCGATGCCGAATCGATTGTGATCTTTTGTCCCATGCTCCAGTTCGGATGCTTGAGCGCCTGCTCCAGCGTTGCTTGTTCGATACCGGCAGCCGACCAGGTGCGGAACGGCCCGCCTGACGCGGTGATGATGACGCGAACCAGTTCGTCGCGATTCCCGGAAGCCAAGGCCTGAAACAGCGCGTTGTGCTCGGAATCAGCCGGAAGAATGCAGGCTCCCGCCTTGCTCGCGCGCTCCATGAAGAAATCGCCGGCGCAAACGAGACATTCCTTATTGGCGAGCGCAACAGTCGCACCGCGATCGACCGCGGCAAGCGCAGGCTTCAGGCCGGCGGCCCCGCTGACTGCAGCCATCACCCAGTCCGCTGACCGCGCCGCGGCTTCGACGACGGCATTTTCGCCGGCGCCGCATTCCGTTCGCGTGCCGGCAAGCGCGTCTTTCAATTCCTGCAACCGGGCAGAATCGGCGACAGCGACATAACGCGCATCGAATTCCTTCGCGAGATTGGCCAACGCCTGCACATTGCTGTGCGCCGTCAAAGCCTCGACGCGGTAACGATCTTTGGAGGCCCGCAGCAGATCCATCGTGCTGTCGCCGATCGACCCGGTCGCACCTAACACGGTGACCGAACGAACGGCGCGGGCCGTTTTGTTGTTACGCAAGGGAACGGCGCTCATACCTCACCAAACCATAAGACCGTGGCCGGCGCCATCCGCGCCGCCGCGTAAAAAGCCGAAAAGTGCCGCGAGAGCAATGGCGGCGACGAATCCGTCAAGGCGGTCCATCAGGCCCCCGTGTCCGGGAATCAGGTGGCTGGAATCCTTGACGCCGAACCGGCGCTTGACCGCCGATTCGAAGAGGTCGCCGAGCTGCGCGGCAACCGACAGCACGGCTCCCAATAACAGCAATGAAACCGCCTTTCCGAAACCGCAGACCGCAAATCCGACCGCAACGCCAAGACTGGCCGCAAAACCGCCGATCGCACCCGCCCAGGTCTTCTTCGGACTGACCCGCGGCCAGAGTTTCGGACCACCGATGAGCCGGCCCGCAAAGTAGCCGCCGATATCGGTTGCCCAAACCACCAGCAGCACGAACATCAGCGCGACGAATCCGAAAATCGGGTCACGCCGCACCACGCTGGAGGCAATCGCGGCGGTCAGGGCATACGCAATCCCGGCCACCGCCCAGCCGCGCCGCTCGCGGGAAAATATGGCCGCGACCGCAACACCCAGCACGACAAGGGTAGAAACACTTGCAACATCGAAATGTTCGATTTCAACCCATCCCACGGCGAGCAGGACGAGCACGCCCGACAGCACGAGCGGAAGCCGGCGCTCACCGATCACGGTCAACCACTCGACGTAAAGCCCGATCGCCGCCGCCGTGACGAGGCAGATCCAAAGCCATCCGCCGAAATAGGCCATAGCGATCGCGAACGGCGCCATCACCAGCGCAGCGGCAATCCGCAGGAGAAGGTTCCGCCCCTCCTGCCCGGCTCCCTCTGTCGATGCTGCTTGGCCTTCGCTCACGATCCGGTTTTCACAACCAGACCGCCAAAGCGGCGCTCGCGCCGGGCATATTCGGCGATTGCGCCCTCAAGCGCGGCCTTGTCGAAATCCGGCCAGTGGACCGGAACAAAAACAAGCTCGCTATAGGCCGCCTGCCACATCAGGAAATTCGACAGTCGCTGTTCGCCGCTGGTGCGGATGATCAGGTCGGGATCTGGAACATCGGGGGCGTCGAGATAGCGGCCGAGCGCATCGGCATCGATTGACGATGCATCGCGCTTGCCTTCCGCCACTTCGACAGCGAGGCGCTGCGCGGCGCGGGCGATTTCCTGCCGCGATCCATAATTGAACGCGACGATCAGATGCATGCGA
>NZ_DASREO010000104.1:0-80920 GCF_035652035.1 Bradyrhizobium sp. | reverse complement strand
GCCACAACCAGTTGCCAAAACTCGTGCTCGGTGTGACATTCAACGACGGGATCGAGGTCATCGCTAAACCGACTGACCGTCAGCCCATAACCGCCGCCGCCTGACCGGCCAGGCCGTCACCAAAATTTAGCGATAGCTCTTGCGTATGTCATTGGTCCTTGAGCAGATTATTAATGGCCATATCTTGAACGATCGTGGCGCGCTCGCGAATTGAAGGCACATCGCGAAAACGTGCTCGCACAGCTAAGAGCGCAAATCGGCGGCTATTTCGACGTAGGCAGAGCGGCAGGCGTGATGGAAGAGGAGATCGCGCAGATCGAAGCCGGACTGGCACGACTGGGCTCGGCATCTGTCGTTGACGTAGAGGTTCGGTCATAAATGCGCGGTGGCATCGGCGACTGCCGTTGTCATACCAAAAATGTGCTGTCAGCGCGCCTACCGAAATTTTCCCTTCGGCAGCCGCTCTGGATGGAAATCAGCCGGGTTATACGTTCGTTCGGGCGGCCGATCTGCCTCTGCTTTCACCGGCATCAAGGTGACATCGAATAGCATCCCCGGCACTTCCTCGACCTCGCCTGAACAGGTCGCGAAGTTGCCCGTCGCGGTGCCGACCAACTTTATCTCGACCTCGTCGACCCCAAAGACCGAGGGCTGTCCCGGCGCGTGCCTCGACGTCTTAAGCACCGCAGCAAACCGAGTGCCGTCGACTTGGTACGATCCGCTATAGCTGATGACTGTGTCGGCGCCGGAGATCATGCCATTCTGGAGCAACACCCTCCCCGTGCCCTCACCAAGCTTGGTTTTGAACCATGCCATATAGTGTCCGTCGGTCAGCATCGAGAACTCGCCTCACCCTCCTCGCTTTGCTTTCTTCCATATGAAGGAATCGGTGCAGTCTTAGCCGCCATCCCCAGGTCTGTGAGGCCGTAAGACAGGTCGGGACCGGCGCCGATGCTTTCGATCCAACCTTTGTTCAACAAGTTCTCGATTGTTCGATTGACCGGCGGGAGCGCGCGAGCATTCACCCAGCCACGGCCGCGGAGATGCTGCATCAATTGCCGCTCGTAGTGCGTTGGCAGCTTCAACATGCAAAGGACCTAATGTCGAAAAGGCGCGAATTACTATCCAACGAGCATGAGGCTATACGCTTAAAGGAGCGTAAGCATCGTGATGCGTCTTGCCCAGGAAAGGCCTCGACCTCGCCCGATTTGGTTAAGCGGTCGTTAAACATGTGATAGCACGCTCCCCTCACTGGAGTGCAGCGCTGCCGAATCCGCCCCCAGCCTTAGGTAGCGCAGCCGATGGCCGGCGGCGTGATGCCCGCCGGCCATTTTCTCGCCTCCGCCGCCGCAAAGAACCCTGTTAAAATGTTCGAGGTTTCCGCAATCGAAGAAGAATATCTTTTTGCTTTAAATACCGAGATTGCGACGGTGATTTCCAATGAACCAATTGGTTGATCACGGGCTTCCGCTCGTTCAGCTTAAAGAGCAAAGGCGGGACTTGATTGTCTCCTTGCAGAGGGCAAACAGCCCGATCAGCGGCTGGCAACTGATGCAGATTACCGCCTGATCGTCGTCCGTGAGGACAACCGGTGCGCCTGATCACGCGTAAAGGCAACGACTGCACCGGACGCTATCCGTGGATCGTAGAGAGCGCGCTGAAAAGCAGGCAGAAGCGTTTCGTGGTCGACCGCGAGGCCGTCGTGCTGTGCGCCGACGGCATCCCCGATTTCAATGCCCTGCACTCCCGAAAGCGCGACGCCGAGGTGCAGCTCTATGCCTTCGACTGCCTGGCAGTCGCTGGCGAGGATACCCGGCATCTGCCGCTCTCGATGCGCAAGACCAACCTTGAACAACTTGTCGCCCCCTCATTGGACGGCATCTCTGTCGCACCTTTCGATCAGGGAGAGATTGGTCCCGATCTATTCCGGCCGCCTGCGACATGGGGCTTGAGGGCTTGGTCTCGAAGCGAGCCGATCGGCCCCATCGTGCCGGACGCTCGCCGGAATGGGTGAAAGTCAAAAACCGGAAGCATCCTGCAGTGGGTCGGGAGCTGTAGTCGAGAGCTCTCGCCGGCGGCCTTTCGCGATCCAGAACGCCGTTCTCGGCGGCGCGTCGATCCGCCTTTGGTGCATCGTTAAGCCGCCCGTGGTCGCGTCGGTTCCAGATTTAACCGACATCCCGCCCATCAATCTTAACAGCAGAGTTCGGTTGCAACGTGTCGTCGCGTGCCTAAAGGATGAGCCGCCGAAAATTGCCTTTCGTCGTGGCTCCTGGAGGAGCTGCCGCACGAAGTATACTACGAGCGGCGGCTCCTTTCTTCCGAAGTAAAAGGTTGAATATGCACTCGAGCGCGTTCCGCGTTGCCGATGATGATCTTGATGACAGCTCGCGGCCCGCATGGGCTCAGGTCTGGCACGTCCGACGGATCATCATACCGAGGCGCGCGATAGACGGCCAGCTCGTCTGGGGCATTGTCTGGCGCCGACATGACGGCCGACAGTGGATTTACAAACCCCTCACGGGCTTCGATGAGCACTGAGCTTTGAAAAGGCGAAACGAGCCGCCGATGTCCGCTACCTCCGCGATTATTGACAACGACGAATGGGACGGCGTTGATCGACGGCGAGCTGAACGCAAGCTCGTCCGACAGACGGTGCTGCTTTCACTACCGGGTCAGATCACCCATCAGCCGTGCGCCCTTCGCGATCTAACCGCTCTTGGAGCGGGCCTGAACCTGGAGGGCTTTTACATTGCTGCCGACGGAATTCATGCTGTCATTCGACAGGTTTCGAACATCGTTTTCTTGCCGTTTGGTCTGGCGCAAAGGCGATCGGGGCGGTATTGAATTCGGCTGATGAAGAACCGATCCCTTCCTGGCCGATAGGCGCTGGAGTTGCTTCCGGGGTATTTTTCTCTATGCAAGTTATCAGAAAGCGCTTCTGTGATTTGCGCGCGTGAATGGACCGATGGCTAAAAAGCGAATTTCAAGTGTTGATTGTGCTGGCTCATTCGTGAGCAAATGATCGAAGGGGGCGCTTCTATGGACAATGTCACGTTCGCGGTGGTCCCTGATCCGAAAGAAGGCTGGCGCGTTGCTCTCGGCGAGCGCAGTCGGAAAGGCATGACCCCTCAGAGGGCGCAGCAGCTCGCAGCAATACAGAAGAGATTGCGGAAAACCCACACGCTCCTCCAGTAACCGGGGCGCCGGCATGGCGCCGTGCTGCTGCGCCTTAAAGCCAATTCGCTCGCTCCGCCCCCGGAACGCCTTTTCAAGCTTATGCACGACGAATAAGGCGTCTCGTCGGATCGCCTGATCGATCAAGAGCCGCTTCCAGCCGGAGTTCCACGTTTAACCTCTCAGGCGGCCATCAAGCTTAACTTCAGGCTCGCGTTGTCTACGCCACGAACCGCAGTAAGGTTGCACCCGGTCATGCGGGCTTTTACGCCCCCGACATTAGCGCCCGCAGGATTAGGGGACGTCGCCGCCCCGCGACGTCCCCGCCGAACTTGTCGGATCGCAGTATGCAGCGGCGAAGCATCGCATTGAGAATGATGGGAGCGGCCGCATGGGCGTTCATGCTCCTGGGCGCGCTTCTCTACTTACTTCGCTGGAAGAAGGACGCTAAACGGCGGCGCCGGAGCGAATGATCGGCGGCTATTCACCTCAATACGCCTTCGAAATCAACGAACCCGAAGCTCTCGCCCAGCGTATCCGGGACAATAGTCGTCCAACCGGCACCGTTACGGCTGCTAACGACGGCGCCAGAAGCATCGTACCGCGTGGACGACAACAAACGCATCTGAGCGCGCCGCAGTTTAGCTCGTGCTAGTTTACCGAGTACGGCCCATCATCGGCGCGGGCTTGCTTGATCCAGAAGCTGACCGCTTGTCGCTGGTCGTCACTGAACGTCTTCATGTCGAGGTAAGCCTCAGCATTCGGGAGCGGGCTCGTTTTACGCCAACGTTCTATGCTGTCAGGCGAGTTTGGGTCAAAGGATCGCTAAGCGATCATCGCTCAATGGAAAGCGGTGGTGAGCGCAGCCACCGCGACGGCGAAAACTGGGAGAACTAACACCGAGCCTCCACGTCAGCTTCTTCTTGGAGGGGATCCACGCACGGAAGCGTTGGAGCAGCACGAGGGGCTCTCGAAGATAAATGCTGTGAACGAACTGGAGAGCATCGGGGACCATTCCAGCGGGCGGTTAGAGCAACAACCCAGGCCGCGGCAGGGCCAGCGAAGACCCAGATGGCAAGTGCAATGCCTGCACATGCACCAACTCCGATGCAGATCAATCGAGGAGTACGGTTCGGCTCATCTCAACGCGCCCGTTGTGCGCCCTTGCCGACCTTGATTGATCGAAGCGGTTAATCCCAATGCGGTATAGCGTCGATTGCGAAGTGGCTCGCAAACCGCCGATGATCGCGAGTATTGGATGCGAAGGAAACAGGCTCGTCCCACCAACGACGGCGTGTGTCCACAAGATCACTGGCGAAGCCCCTCGATTGGTTCTGAGTTGCCGACCAGGATAACTCATCCGGTCGCGCCCTCGCCCAGGAAAGGCCTCGACCTCGCCCGATTTGGTTAAGCAGTCGTTAATCATGTGATAGCACGCTCTCCTCAATGAAGTGCAGCGGAACCGGACGGCCGCCCCCGAGCCGGCAGCTGCAAGAGAAGGTCGGCGGTGTGACGCCCGCCGACCTTTTTCCGCATTCCGCGCCCAGCCGAGCCGTAAGCAGCTCCTTAAAATGCTTGCGGCTTTGGACACGGAACAAGCAGGACTTTTTGATTTGAATGCCGAAATTGCGGCAAGGCTTTTAAGATGAACCAGTTGGTCGCCCACCAAGTCGTTGAGCACACCTTCGTCTGCTTTCGCGCACTCTGAAGGTCGGCTCCATGCCTCGCTTTCTTATCAGGGCAGGAAGTGCCGGCGACTGGATGGTCTGGGATCGCGCTGCGCGAGGGCCCGCGACCCTTAACAATCGAAAGCTCAGCAAGCTATCGAGGCAAGCCGCGCAGGCCGCTCTGGGAAAGCTCCTGTCTTCCGAAGATCGCGCCAACGAGCCGGCCGTCCAGGCCGGACGCTGGCAGGTCCTCTATGCCGACCGAGTGGTCGATTGCCGCGACGTCGGCGAAGCGCAGATCCTGGCGCGAACGCTCGTGAAGAAGGGCCTGAAGGTTTCAGCGCGATTGATCAACGGACCGATGATAGTGTGGACGGTGGAGGATCGGGATCAGATGCGAGCATGGCTATCGAAGTAAGAACCCATTTGGCGCGCGAGATGAGTGTCAAAGGCCCGCCGCCGACTCGGCCCTGAGGTGATGTGTAGGACGATCTGCGCGCGGGCAACTTGGGGCCGTCTGCTTCAGCATTTAACACACGTTGGTCGCTCGCCTGGCGGAGCCGGCTATGTTGCCAATCGGCGAGAACGCGCCTTTAGAGCTTGGAAATACGCCAACGCAGGAAGCCGCATGCCGACACAGCTGCCGGATGGTCGATCCCTGTGCTTCTGCCGCGCCGAGATCAACATCAGAGGCGCGGTGCAGCACATCTACGCCGCGCATATGGAGACCGCATGAATTCGTCCAGCCGCGCCCGTTTGCCGACCGAGAAGCCGCGGCGCGCAAGCTGCTGGAGCTCGCCAACGCATTCGAGCCCATCCAGGACGGCAGGATCTAGACTTGAGCTACACAAGAGCGGCACCTGTGTCCGCTTCACCGAGGCCGGCGCGGCGCTGTTTGCCTGACGAAAAAGGTCCCCGTCGCGGTTGTGGGAACGCGAACGGGGCCAGTAGCGAGTACTCTGGCACCCTACATTCGCCAGAGCTGACCCATGCCTAACGCGGGAGCACGGCGCGGGTCTGTTCACAATTGAACTTGAGGCAGAACCCTTCGGTAACAACGCACCTGTTGCCCAACAATTCAGCTTGCCGACAATCCGAAACGGCGTTTCGATGCAGCGCGCGGTGCTGTTAGGCGTGATCACTGCGTCTCGATTCCCCGATCACGTCCCGATCCGCGCAGGCCCCGTCGGATCGTCGCAACCCCGGCGGGGGTTTGTCTGCACCGGATTCGCAACTGGGGGCCGAGCGCGCAGGAGGACGAGTTCCTACCTGTAGATTCGCAGTCCGCCGCTCGAGCGCACCTCATTCAGGCCGACCACCAACGCGCGCCCTGGTTGAGCATTGGCGCGTCCTTGTCCTCGCCATCTGGCTCTCGGTAAAGGGCCGGTTTCGGTCCTTCCTCCACCGCGTCCGCAGAGATGTCGGGTCGATTGAATAATAGATCGGGTCGAATGAATAATAAGAAGAAGCATGGCTATTCGGTTTTCACCCATCGCCGCGACATGCAGGGTGGCGCCATTCACCCGAATAAAGCGCTTCGTAAGTGGGCGCGGCAGCTTCGCCAGCGATGCCGAGCGGAGAGCGGAAGGCGTTGAACGGATAGAAACGTCGATTAAATCGGAAGGGAAACTCGTTGAGGTAGGCTTGCAGGTGCGGCGAGCTAACGCCGTGATGGGTGCCGATCAGCCAGGTCTTCAAGTTGGTGAACACCAGATTCAGTAATGCGACTTTGTCGGCGCGCACACCGGAAATCGTCACAATCGCTCATGACCATTCTCTAGAGCAAAACTTCGCTGACCTGAACAACCGGAGTGATATTGGTGAACTTTGGGATGTCGCCCATGATTTCATCAGCGTGAGGTGTGTAGGCAGCCTCAAGGGCCTCGATGGACTCGCCCAGAACGTGGCCGATCGCGATGTACGTCGCTGGAGCACGGGGATCTTCCCCAGCAAGACCCTTATCGATACCACAAGATTTGCAAGCGTCCCCCAATCGAGCCTTCACCAGCGGCATATGCTTGTTCTGGTAATAGTCAAAATCGAAGCGGGCCGCAGGGGTATTTGGATACATAACACTTACTTTTATCATGGCTCTTGCCCGGCTCCTTGCAAACAAGGCAGCAGTCTGCACCAGTATTCTGAATCCGGCAAATCCCGCCAACTGTGCGGACATCCGGTTCGTCGGCAAGTTGGATCAAGGTCCCATGCCGCCGCTATTAAATCCTGAGGTCGCCGATCTCGCACCGAATGACTCGACAATGGCTATTGGACTCACCGCAATTCTGAGTGTCACCAGCATGATCCTAAAACGCGCGGGAGGATAGTCACGGAGCGCGTGCGCCCAGGCATTGCAGTTACCCAACTCTTCTGGAAACCTAGACTGGGGCTTAGGTTAGATCGCCTTCATCTTCATCTGATCGGCAATGTATTCTGCCTGCCGGATAGCCAACGTGACGATTGTCAGCGTCGGGTTTTCGGCGCCCCCCGACGTAAACTGGCTTCCATCAGACACAAACAGATTTTTGATGTCGTGCGTCTGACCCCACTTGTTGACAACGCCATCGCGGGGATTGGCGCTCATCCGGTTGGTGCCGAGATTGTGCGTGGACGGATAAGGAGGGGTTGGGAAAGTCCGCGTCGCACCGACTGCATCATAGATCGCCGCGCCCTGTTTGTAGGCGTGACTGCGCATCGCGATGTCATTCGGATGATCATCAAAATGCACATCTGCGACAGGCAGGCCATATTGGTCCTTGACGTTGCTGAGTGTGATCCGGTTGGTCTCTTGCGGCATGTCCTCGCCGACGAGCCACATCCCCGCCATGTTGCTATAAAGGTCTATCGCGCTTGTAAACTCGCGGCCCCAAGCACCCGGATTGAGGAAGGCCACTATGAACGGCAGGCCGAGTGACAGCGTTTCCATCTCGTAGCCGCCTACGAAACCGCGGCCAGGATCGTGCCGCCCCTCATCGCGAATGATTCCAGCCATCGTCGTTCCGCGGTACATATGCACCGGCTTGTCGAAGATTGCGTAGACCGAGCCCGTCATATGCCGCATGTAGTTGCGGCCGACCTGGCCGGAGGAATTGGCGAGGCCGTCAGGGAATTTCGAGGAGGCGGAATTCAGCAACAGGCGAGGGCTTTCGATTGAATTGCCAGCGATCGCCACAACGCGGGCCTTTTGCCGTTGCTCCCTACCGTCCTTATCGAAATAGATGACGCCTGTCACCTTGCCGCTCGCATCATGCTCGATGCGCGCGACCTGGGATTGCGGACGCACCTCCATCTTGCCGGTGGCCTCGCCCTTCGGGATTTCGGTGTAGAGGGTCGACCATTTGGCGCCCCATTTGCAGCCCTGGAAGCAGAACCCCGTCTGCTGGCATGAATTGCGGTTGTCGCGCTCGACCGAATTGATTGCCATATTTCCGGTATGGCACTCCTTGTAGCCGAGCTTATCCGCGCCGGCTTTCATGATCTTAAAGTTGTTATTACCCGGAAGACCCGGCCGGCCTCCGGTACGCGTCACACCCATCTTTTCCTCGGCGCGCGCGTAGTATGGTTCAAGCTCGGCGAGCGTGACGGGCCAGTCGAGCAGGTTGGCGCCTGGAATCCGACCATATACCGTCGCCGTCTTAAATTCGTGATCCTGGAATCGAAGCGATGCGCCGGCCCAGTGGGTGGTCGAACCGCCGACCGCCTTGACGATCCACGCCGGCAGCGTCGGGAAATCCTTCGATACGCGCCAACTTCCCGAGGTCGTGCGCGGATCCTTCCACGCCAACTGGGTGAAGCTCGCCCACTCATCGTTGACGAAATCGTCGTATTCATGCCGTTCTCCGGCCTCGAGCACGACGACGTTGATGCCTTTTTGCGCAAGCTCGTTGCCCAGCGTTCCACCACCCGCCCCGGAGCCGATGATCACGACGACGCTGTCATCGTTTTGGTTGAATGTTGTGGCCATATCGAATCTTCCTCTTCAGGTTCTCTTGCACCAGCGGCCTTGAGGCCGCTCAGATCCAATCGACATCGTCAAAGCCACGCTTTATGTACCCCCCCTTCGAGTAGGATTCGCCTTCGTAGCCGAAAATCGGCCACACCTCCTGCTGGTTATAGAGCGATACGAGGAGCCCCGACCGGATGGTCTCAAAGAACGGGGAAGTGCCGACGGCGCGGAGCAGAGCAACGCGCTCGGACTCCCAACCGAGGCCGGCATAGCCGCCTTTGCCAGCAGCAGCATCCAGGCCCGCGATGAATGATTCAATCTGCGCCTTCGTTGCGGGGTCGCTCGCCGCCTTCTCGTCGTAGGATTTCATGGCGATGGCATAATATCGATCGGGGACCTTGTCGTGCGGATAGATATCCCGTGCAACAAGGATCAGCGTCTTCATCGTTTGTGGCTGCAGAGCCTTGACGTCAAGCGCCCATGCCTCGGCGGCGTTGAGAACTGCGCCACCGGCCGTGATCGTTACTGCAGCCGCAAAGCTGATTTCAGATGACCGGCGCAAGAACGTGCGACGACTGACTGCTCTTTCCTGGTTCGCGTGCCGCCCGTGATCACTGCTCATATCCTCTCCTCCCGTTCCGTTCTTTGTCACGCTGTTTGGCGCCAATTCATTTGTAGCGGCCGCGGCGCTCCAAAACCTCGATGCTATAGCCGTCGGGATCGTGAACGAAGAAAAACCGAGCAAACAGCTCGCCGTCCCGGTTGAATTTGACAATGTCCCGCGGCGACAGGCCCGCCCCGCGAAAGCGCTCGTGCTCGCGATCAAGATCATCAACCGTAAACGCCACATGTCCGTAGCCGTCGCCCGGCTGATAGGCAGCGGTGCGGCCCTTGTTGATGGTCAGCTCGACCTCGAACGGACTCTCTTCGTTCGACAAGTAGACTAGCGTGAAGCCGGGAAAGTCGAGTCGCTCCGTGACCTTCAGACCGAACGCCTTGTCATAGAATGAAACTGACCGCGCCTCGTCCAGCACGCGAACCATAGTGTGAATGACCTTGGCCATGTTTTCGACCGAATTCGTTCCGCGCCGTAATTCCACCAGCCTCAGGAAGCTAAGTCGTTGAAAAGGAGTTTGGTGTTATCAGCCTACTACGTGGCGCCCGGGATCGGGGCGGCTGGCTCGGAGGTTGGGTGCGCGCAATTCAGTCGCCCGCTTCTCTAGGGCGACAAGACAGATGCACCGCAAGTGCGAAGTAAAATTTGGAACGGGTCCCCACATCAGCAGAACTTCGCGGTGCAACGTAGAGATAAAAACGGGTACGGACATGCCTTCCAAGGCTGCGATCTGTTCGAGGATGTTCCAGAAAATCCTTTCGAGCCTGATACTCGTACTCTGACCGTTGAGCCGAATTGAGCGAGTTTCATAGACGTAGCTGTCTGGATTTTGGCTTGCAAATAGATGGCACATGCCTTCCTCCCGCTCGCGCTCGTTATGCTTATGCGCGGCAAGTTTGAGTGCTTTTACGCTACAGTGCAAGGCACATACGCTCCCGCGGCACAGGGTCGTCGTCGGATTTTCGCCCACAGGATCACTCGCCGGAACGTACGCAATACATCAGCTGGACTTACCAGTCACCGACCGGTCCCGCCCGCGGACCGACCGGTCTGCCCGTGCGCGACGGCGGCTCAGCTCGGCGCGCCCATGATGTACGGCCCAGCAGCGCGTACATCATGCCCTGCACAGGCGTGGGCACATTGAGCTTTTTCCCCAATTCAACGACTTTGCCGCCGCGCCAAGGCAGCTCAAGCCGATTACCGGCTCGAGGTCGAGGGCCATTGATGCCTTCATGGCCGGCGGCACATGAGCGGTGAACGCAAGGTCTTTTCGAGGGCGTCGGGAGCCATTGCGATCCCGCCCGCGCGCAATCCTCCCAAAGCTTGCCTCGGTGTTAGACCCCGAGATCAGGCTTTGATGCGATCCTGAGCGGCCAGATCCTCAGCGAGCTCGGTATCGGCCACAGCGTGCGCCAACGGCAGCATGCTATCGGATGCGAGTGCGAACGTGACAAGTCTTGTCACGGAACAACACATGCCTAGATGAATGCGCCGACAGGCGGCGTAAGTTCCGCAGTCGAGCTCTTGGGGATGATCGTTCCTTTGGGCCGCAAGGCCTCTCCTGCCTGCAAGGCCCCGGTGCTTCGCTCCCATTGACCCGGCGACCGCTTAGCGGCTCTTGTCGGCTCTCTCCGTCAATATTTGGAGCAGCAACGCTGCGCTCGCGCCAATCAACGCGACAACAAAGAGCTTTGCAGACAGCGGACTATTGAGGAAGCGAGCCACGCTCCGGTCCAGATCGACGAACCCGGTCGGAGGAAGTGGCGCGCCGATCTGAAAATTTGACCAGTTTGGCCAATCACTGAAGTAGAGCCAGAAAAGGCATTCGCTGCCGAGGGACACAGCGGCACCCATCAGTCCCACAAGCATGAGCATGCCCGCGACTGACGAAAGCGCTTGGAAGAACCTGGCAGCCGGCGACTTGGGTATCCTCATGACCGCCAACAAAATGCCCGCCCAACGGGACTGTAGGTTACCGACTTCAGCGGAGCAAGGCGAGCGGGCGCGACTTATGCGGCCGGTTTCAGCCGCTTGGCCGTCTTCGCGATGATAGCCCTGCTGCAGCGGCGGCCTGTATAGAGCTCCAGGCTTGCCCGGCGGCGTCATTGCGCTCTGCGTCCTCTATGCGGCCCTTGTACCGGCCTTCAGCCCTCTTTGGCCAGGCCCTGCGCTGGCCGGCGGCGCCGATCGTCGTAGTCCTTCGGACCACGGCCGCGATTATGCCGATCAACATGTAGTTGATCGCCTCACAGCTCCTGCTCGCTCAGCACGAGCGGCACGCAGCGCTCGAACGCCTGGAGCGTATGAGTTGCCACATACCTCTGACATATCCCGACGACCGAAAATGAGGGCCAAGCAACGCCGATCCAAGTTGGAGCCCGGCGTCTGCTGGCGCGCGCCCCACGTCACTGCAATCCCATGGCCATGGCATATCGCTGCGCGCGTCCAATCACGATTTTCCGCGCAAAACCAAACGCTTAGATGATCCCACTATGACAGCAGAGACAGCCGGAAGCAGGTATCGGCGCGAAGCCGAGGAGTGTCGGAGCAACGCTGAGCGCGCGTTGAAGCCAATCGATCGCGAGACTTGGCTTTGGCTCGTCAGCGATTGGGAGACACTTGCCGAGATGGCGCGCCCGGCCAATCTGCGCCGGAAGTGGACGTAAATCGGCGTGCGTTCCAGCTTGGTCATTGGGGCTGGTAGTCCGCGATTCAGGTGCCTGAAGCTCAGCTGGACCATGCTCGGCCGAAACCAAAATAATCTTTTGGGTCAACCAAACCTTAACTGGCGGCGACTAGGTTACACATTGGGCGTCGAGGGGCACGGGCTGGCTTATTGAGCCGGCCGTCAGCGTAGGCGTGTAAAATGGCCCTAGACCCCGAAGAGCTGGTTACCCTCACCGACCACGGCACAATGAAATTGCGCTCCGCAGTGGCGAGAGCGATGATCTTACCACCCAATGAGCGCAAGCGGGCGACAATCGTCCGAAAGGGCAAGCGAGCCACCCTCAAGTTCGAACGGATCAGGGATCTCGCGGCCGAGTGGGCGAAAGAGCTTGTACCCGTCGAATAGACTCGCCACCGCGACGAACGTCGCCCCGCGATTTTCTTTTTCCCGCGAACTGCTGGCGAAAAATTGCTGCCGCCGCGTCCTCCAAAGCCGCGGCACTAATTAGACGTCTTTTCGAATTGAGCCTTCAAAGAAATGGTTCGATGCAGATTGGGCCGGCCGACAACAACTTCGATCCCGCTATTTGGGCGCTCGCAGCGGCTCTGAGCGGAGCAATTTTTTACCTCGCTCTGTTCGGCTAAACCGTTGCGACTATGGGGCCCGCCAAGCGCCGATCGATTCCAGCGGCATTCGAAAGACAGGACGCTGCTTAATCGAGCAACGCGGCGCCTTTACGAGTACACACCCCGTGTGTGCGAGTTTGAGGCAGGAATCGATTATAACCAGTTGATGCCTGGCCGATTAATAAAGCGCCCGAATTCCAGGAGACCACAATTGGCTAAAGCGACCAAGAAGGCACCCGCACGCAAACCTTATACTGCCGCTGATGTTAAGCTGCTGACGGAAGAAGGCGGCGAAGAAGTACAAGCCGATCAGTTGAGATCGTTCGGCTACCTCGATCGTTCCTCGTTGAGCAGCACCTTAATCGCCTGTCGCAGCCATTCGTCCACCTGATCATGCGGACGTCCCTTCTTGTCGGCGATTTCAAGAAAATCACGCCTCAGCCCGACAATACGAGCCCGGACCATTTGCGCAGCTGCCACGATCTCTTCCGATAACCCACCAAGCTCCGGTGACCCGCAGCGCTGTAGAACCGTGGCGAAAATCTCCTCGACCTCACGGCCGGTGCTCTCGCTGAGCGCGGCGATTTCAATCGCAAGTTCTCGCGCCGCAAGGTATTCATCGAGCAGGATCATGGTTGAAGTCTCCCAACTCCAACCCCACACCCTGTCAATGATGCGCTCGATCGGCGCACGCCGCAAGCAACTGATGCGTGCTCATCATCCCTGTTCCTTCCACCTGCGTCACGCCCACGTTCGGCGCGCCGCCTGCGATCTTCGCTGATAACCGCCCGTACATCGGCCATCTCAAGGAGAGCGGATCGCAACGCCTCGCGCGTGTTCGCGAGCTGCCGTTCCAGAACCAGCGCCGTTCCGTTTCTTATCAACTGACTGTCCATGATTGCGCGCGCGAATAGGTCATCCAGTGTCATGACGTTTCCCCGCGTGCCTCCCCAACGAGCAGAGTGCAAAAGAAACCGGCGTGGCGCCTTTACATACGATAAGGCCAAGTTTGAGCCGGCAGGAAACGCGGCTCTTGCACGTATTCAGGGCAAGTAGATCAGTCAACCTCACTGCAGCAAGCCTGACATGCTTACAACGGTCGCCTTGTTTCCGCACAGACCGCCTGCTCACTGCGCTTCGAGCACGAGAAATTGATTGGGCGCTTGCTTCCGCGGACATCATCGTGGCCAGCGGCCAGCGCCGCGTTCACAGGCCGAACATATGACGGCACCATCATCACTTGTTCAATCAGAGAAAGATCTTGCAGCCCGGGCCGTTCCAGATATGAGTAGAGCCCCTTTTGGATGCCGATAGGGGGGTCCCACTCCAACGCCGATTGTCTGCTTACCCCGCCCCGCCTGGCCCGGCATTCTCTCTGTGCGAGCATGCGGGCCTCTGAGGGCCGGAGCATGCGTACCTCGCCGTCAATTGTGCCCCGGGCCGATCAAGACCTCCGCCAGCGACACAGGCGAGCTTGTCACATACCAGCAGATAGATACGACGTCGCCTTACGACGGCATTCGTGCACCGTCCTATCGCAATCGTCTAAGAGCACCCCGTCGGGAAATTCTCTGAAGCTGCCCTGCGAGGACGAGCGGATCCCACGTCGCTTGCGTCGATTGGCCTGTCATGTCTCTTCCCTTCGCCTTGTCGGCCTCCTGCCTGCAGGCCTTTCGACGAGACTCAGCACCTCAGAGGGTAAAAGGAGAGACCGCAACGCGATTATCGTCGCAAGTCTTTTGCGACGCGGCCAGACGTTGTGCGTCGCGAGACTCCCCACTTGCGCGGTTGCGAAAATTGCGCCCGTATAGGTCAGAGGGCGAGTGGAACTCAGTCTCCGCGATGCTCCCAAGGAGGGCCCGGCGCGCTACCAAGCCGTCGGGCTTCTCTTCCGCGGCTGACTGCGCCAACGATATTCAACGGAGGTTTGAGATGGCGGCAGCAACCGAGAAGGACCACGTTTACAAGATACTGGACCTCGTGGGATCTTCCGAAAAGAGCATCGAAGACGCGATCCAGAATGCCGTAACACGCGCATCAAAGACCATTCGTGAGATGAAATGGTTCGAAGTCGTGCAAACCAGGGGCCATATCGAAGAGGGCACCGTACGACATTACCAGGTTGTGTTGCGAGTCGGATTCACATTGGAGGGGTAATTCGCAGCAACGGCCTTGTCGCTGCCAATGGCATCTCTCTCTTGCCACTTCCGTCCGTTCTGACCTTGGCTCAATATATTTCCAACGCTTGTAATGCATGAGCCCGGACGTCGGGCAGTTCTTAGACGTGCGCGTCCAGGTAACCCAATGTGCGCTTGCGCCAAGAGCGGGCCGCCAGCCGCATTTGGCTTATCGGTCCGTAGCCCCGAGATGACTGTCCAGTTCCCCTATGGCTCAGGTCTGCCAACCGCGGGATGGTCGAGCTGCCGCGGACGGCATCTTAGAACCGGTATTCATCCGAGGCGGAACCACTCTACGCGCTTCGCCTGCCCGCAGTTGACACCAAAACTTCGAGTTCTCTGACGGCTTCTTCCTCACTAATGCCCTCGACCAGAGCAACTTCTCCGGACAGGCGGTCAAGTGCCGATATGTAAAGCTGCCGTTCGCTATAACTCTGGCTTGAATTGAGAGCGGGCCGATAAAGATCGCGCATCACTTCCGCAACGGCGATGATGTCGCCCGAATTGATCTTGCTTGCATATTCTTGCGCCAGTCGCGACCAATTACCCCGAGCCTTGTATGGCGCCTGGCTTAAAGTCTGTCGTACGCGTTGGATCGCGGTCGGATCGGACAGCTTGCGCATTCCGATGTTTGCCGCTTTCCGCGTAGGAGCGCGCAGCGTCATCTTGGACTTTGCGAAATAGACAACGAAGAACTCTAGACTATTAGCTCCCGCAATTGTTTGTTCTTCGATCGTCAAAATTTTGCCGACGCCGTGAGCCGGGTAGACAACATAATCATCTGCTCTAAATCCGAAGCGTAGCTTGCTGCCCTGTTGTGGCTGGTTCCCCTCAGCTTCAACAGAGGAGCCGTGTGACGCCTCATTGGGTTCGGTCCGATAATCAGAGCTTGACCTTTGGCCTTCTAAGTTCATGTCGTGGCTGACTCCAATAAATTCGTTAAGGCAACTTGGCCGGTTTCATACACGCCATCTTCCGCGCCTCCATAGCTAATAAGCTGCGAGTGCGAGCGCTTCCACGAGAATGATGCACTTCAAGTCATTCGCTCGATCGCTGTGGCGTCTTGGCAACTTGTTCCAAACAAGTGAATTCAGCAACCGGCGATGTAACCAACGACTTCCGAAATTGAAGGTATTCAGCGGCGGGCGAGGAAGGATGGCCTATCATAAGTCCTTCGCCATGACGTTTTCGCCGGATGGCCCCCGAAGATGTCACGTCACTGCTATCGGCCCAAGCTGGGCGAGCGACTTCCACGATTGCAATACCGGGAGCGACGACACTGGACGACACTACCGATGATGAACGATTAGCTCTATTCGGCTGCGACAGTCATGGCGAGCACTTCGGGATCGGTCGCGACAAAGTTGGAAGGCGAGAAAGCGTCGACGAACTGGCGCGTATAGAAATTGACCTGCGGGCTGAACTCTCGAAAGCATCGATTTTGCCGCGCCGAGATAGCTCTCTGTTATCCGGCCTGGGGTCCAGACGCCGATCGAAGTTGGCTCGGTCGCCGTCTGCAAAATCCTCGACAAGGAACAGTACAATTTCGGAACGCGCAGACCGGCGAGTACGGCAACCTGACAACCAAGGGCATCATCGAGGTCGTCCACATGGTCTGCTTGATGCGGGGTTCAATCGCCAGACTCCTGATCACCACCGAGGCCATGGTCGCCGAAATACCGAAGAAAGAGCCCGAGACTCCATCAATGCCGGGCGGCGGGATGGAATACTAATTCCTCAACACATCGCGGCAAAGACAAGGTCCGGGAAATCCCCGGGCCTTTTGCTCCTGTTGTATCAACCACTTCGGTGCCTCGCCGCGCTATCGAACTCATTTGCAAAAGACCATTCCATGACCAATTCGACCCGATCGCTTACTGCTGGACGTCCGCTTCCCTGAGAGAGAGCCGTGGCTCAAAGCGCGGGCATGACGAGTGTCCGGCTATCGCAAAGTCCGGAAGAACGCCCGGACCTCCCGCACAAACAACTCTGGCTACTCGAAGGCGGCGAAATGGCCACCCTTTTCCATCTCGCTCCAGTGCGTGATATTCGTGAAGTTCGGCTCCATCCAGCGCCGCACCGGCGTGATGATCTCCTTGGGGAATACTGCGACACCGATCGGCACATTGACAACAGGCGTGGTCCGGCGCTTGCCAAAGCTTTCCCAATACAGCCGCGCGGAAGAGGTTGCGCTTGCTGTCACCCAATAAAGCATGACGTTCTCGAGCAACTCGTCTTTACTGAAGATGTTTTCGGGATGGCCGTTGCAATCGGTCCAAGCCCAGAATTTCTCCAAAATCCAGGCCGCCTGTCCAGCCGGTGAATCCGTAAGCCCGTAGCCGCGTGTCTGCGGCCGCGTCGATTGTTGCTTCGAGTAGCCGGAGTCCAGATCCACATAGTGCTTGAGGCCGGCAAGCGCCCGCTTTTTCTCCGCGGTCGGCTCGCCCTCAACCTTCGGCGCGGCGTTGAATGCGAGCGTGATGTGAATGCCCGCGCAATGCTTGTCGTCTTGCGCGCCGAGTGAAGTCGTCACCGCTGAGCCCCAATCGCCCCCTTGCGCGCCATAACGCGCATAGCCAAGGCGATCCATCAACACGGCCCATGTCGCGCCAATGCGTTCGACGCCCCAGCCTGTCGTCCTCGGTTTTGCCGAGAAACCAAACCCCGGCAGCGACGGACACACGACATGAAAGGCGTCAGCGGGATCACCACCATGCGCCGCGGGATCTACCAAGGGTTCGATCACCTTCAGGAATTCGACGATCGAGCCTGGCCAACCATGGGTGATTATAAGAGGCAGCGCTGACGGCTCTTTCGAGCGCACATGGACGAAGTGGATGTCGAGCCCGTCGATCTCACTGGTGAATTGGTCAAAGCGATTAAGTTGGGTCTCGCGGCTACGCCAGTTATACGTGTCCGTCCAGTATTGGCAGATATCTTTAATCCATTTCAGCGGAGCGCCTTGGCTCCAGTCCCTGACCAGTTCCGCATCCGGCCAGCGGGTGCGACGCAATCGCTCTTTGAGGTCGGCGAGCACATCGTCGCTGACATCGATACAAAAGGGCCTTATCGCTCCAGCCATCGGTCGCTCCCAATTTTGAGAGCCATTTATAGCAGCTATTTTCTTGGACGGACGACGTGAATGAAGCCGCTCGATCAGTCTGGCAGCTTTGCTTCACGAGGGTTCATTTGGCGCCGCGCCTACCATGTCGGGACTATCCCTAACACCTTGACACGGGACGGCGTCAGGAACCATTGAGAAGGACCATGAAGAAACGTCGCCCCCTCAAATGACAGCGCCGAAAGGCCGACCGGACCGACGCGGATGTAGGTAATCGAACCCCGACGTTTCTATCGGGCGGGCTTATAACCTTTGACGACGGACTCCGACTTCTTCAGCGCCGCCACAAGTTCCGCCCCGGTCATCAATGCGGTGGTTTGGCTGGACTTGATTGCCCCACCCGCCGCAATGGCTATGGCGATCGCAGCCATGCTCTCGATGTTCGGCACGTCCGCGATCAGAATAACTTCATACTCGCCTAAGCAGTACCAACCACCGATCATTTTGCCTCCGACGGCCTCTGTCACCTGCCGTCCAACGGATTCAACGCGGTTTTGCGGATTCTTCATTTGCGCTGCCCATGATTCTGCTGTGTAGGCTGCCTGATACATATAGAGCGGCATGTTCGAACTCCCTTAGCAGATTATCCAGACCTTTCACCGGAAGAAGAGCGCGAGCGTCGCCGTTTTCACGGCACGAGCTAACTTTATTCGCGCGATGACGCCGGCGGCGATCTGCATGGTAGCGCCGATTGCCCAACCCAAACATATGATCCCAGCCGTGCTGGCTTCCACGGCTTCACCCAGAACGATACTTGAGATGGACACCACCGCCGCCACCGCGGTGAGGAAAATGCCGGCCGCAGTTAGCAGCTCCAACATATCCGCACTGGTGCCTAGCCCGCGCCGTGGCGGCAGGTGCATGTAGTGACCGGGAGGAACCTGGGGCAGATCGATCCCGAGATAGAAGGCGGCGGCCCCGTAAAGCATCATGGCGAGCATGGCTTCGACCGAAACCAGGTCGATGCTGCGGGCGCCTAGCTCGGAAACGAACAGCCCACAGGCGGTCCCGATCAAAGCGAGTCCGATCCGTCCGATGACGTGGGCCGACCTGCTCAGGGTCGAGCGCGCATGCCATGGAACGCTGCGTTTGATGATCATCTGATACTCCCCTTCCGTTAGCTTTTTGCGTGCGCAGGGGCCGTGGGCATTTCTCAAACGTGCCAAACTCAGACATCAATGCAGGCAGTACTTCATTGCGTCCGTTCCAACGGCACGCAGTCAACTTTTCCTTGAACGCTTTTTTTCGGCCAGCAGAGGCGCATGGGCGTAAAAGCTCAAAATCGAACTGGCCTAAAACCCGAGCAACCCAGGCCAATCCAGACGGCTTTGACTGGACAATTCCAGAGGGGAAATGTCCGGTGCGGTATTACTAGCTACGCTCGCGCGCCCCTCATATGAACCATCTCACAGACGCCCAAAACCTTTTTTGGATTTGGGGCTTATAGCCGCGGTGAATCGCTCGGACTGACACTTGCCGCGCCGCCGATCGCCTCCAAAGCGGCGATATGACAAGGAATGACTGTTTGCATGTCCTGATGGACAACGAAAACCGAGTTCGGTCCGAAACTCTAACGGCCGCGCAATGAATCGCGGGATGGTTGGGGCCGAAATGGGACCCAAGCACTACGCCCCCGTCCGGAATGCGTCAGGCTGCGGCCGCTGTACCCCAAGCAGCTGCCGACTTGCCGCAGCACCAAAGTTCGGCAGCCCCGGGCCACAACCCGGTCGACGGCTCGGACCTGCTAAGCCCCGGCAAGCGGGATCCAGCCACTTGTAGGCGACCGTGGGTCGACGCGACTGAGCGAACGTCAGGGGGCCTGACATGAATCTAGCCGCAAAGCTGTAGTGAACTTTCTAGCGAGCTCAGCCACTTATTGCTATGATACCGGGGGCCATTGACGTCGATGGTGCGTTTCGCTTTTTTCTGTTCTGTGATCTGAGCCATAGTAGTTCGATTTCAAACTGAGCAAGGTAATTCGAGTATTCCAGAGCAAGTCGGTCTAGGCGGCTGAGGTTGCGACATGCGCGAGAAGGTTCGCGACATCAATTCTGCTCGAAGAGGTGGTCCGCCGTCGCGAAGTCAACCGCCGCGTCGTCTCGCTGCGATCGTCGCCGGTGATATCGCGGGCTATAGTCGCTTGATGGAGCTCGACGAAGAAGAGACGCATGAGCGCGTCAAGAGCATCCAGCGTGATCTAATTGAACCCACCATCGCGGAACACCATGGAAGGCTCGTCAAGACCACCGGCGACGGCTTTTTTGCAGTGTTCGATAGCCCGGTCGAAGCCGTGCGCTGCGGGATCGTCATCCAACAAAACATGTTTGGGCGCAACGCCCTGCTGGAGAGGGAGCAACGGATTGAATATCGGATTGGCGTCAATCTGGGCGATGTCATCATTGAGGCAACCGACATCTATGGCGATGGAGTCAACATTGCCTCGCGTCTTGAAAGCATTGCCGAGCCAGGCGAGGTCTACATCTCCGGCGGCATTTACGAGCAAATCAAGAACAAACTGGTTTGCGGGTACGAATCGCTTGGAGACCGCAGGGTCAAGAACATCACCGACCCCGTAAGGGTCTATCGCGTGCTGGCGGACCCGGCCGCGCTCAATAGGAGAAGGCGACGAGAGAACGTTCTGATCTTTTCGTTGGGTATCATCTTGATGGGGATCGGAGCTAGCGCGCTCTGGCATTGGCTGCCAGTCCTTGACGTCAACCTGAGACATCAGATTTCGAGCTCGGTTTCGTCGCCTACACCAGATTTGCCGATGCCGCAGTCGCCCGCCATGAAGCAGGCACTGCAACAGGCTCAGCCGTCGCATTCCGCAGCGCCTTCCGTTCAGCAGGGCTTGCCCTCCGCGCAGCAGGCACCACCTCTAACCCCGCCAGCTCCCGCCATCCCAGCGACAAAGCAGGCGGCACTGCCGACTACGTCCCCTGCACAGCAGATGCGCCCGATCGTCGAACCGGAAATGAACCTACTTCGGGGCGGTGCATTCATGATGGGCAGCAACGATGATCCGACCGAGAAGCCGGTCCATCAGGTGACGATCAAGCCGTTCGCGATCAGCCGCTATCCAGTTTCCATCCGCGAATGGAACCAATGCGCGGCGGCAAAGTCCTGTGCCTTCACGGCAACCGGCAACGATGATGCCCCCGTCACGAATGTGAGTTGGACGGACGCCAAGCAGTTTGCCGCTTGGTTGACGGAGACCACCCACAAGTCCTACCGGTTACCGAGCGAAGCCGAATGGGAATACGCGGCGCGCGGAGGAACGCAAACGCGTTACTGGTGGGGCGACGAATTTCAACAAGGCATGGCCAATTGCAAGAATTGCGCGGATGTCGTCGGCGCCGAACAACCGATCAAGGTTGGAAGTTTCAAGCCAAATCCATTTGGGCTCTACGATATGGGCGGCAGCGTCGACCAATGGGTCGAAGACTGTTGGCACAAGAGCTATCACGGCGCTGCGTTGGATGGTTCGGCATGGACCGAAGCTGACTGCGGATCGCATGTGATCCGATCAGGGTCCTGGAAGAACGACTCGCGCTATGTGCGATCGGCGAATCGTGACAGCTACGACACCAACGTTCGATATCCGACCCATGGATTCCGGGTTGCTCTTTCACCTTGATTGCTGCGGTGGAGTGGGCCTATGAGAACTGTCCGGCTGATCGCGCTGGCCCTGCTGCTCATATCTCTCTCGTGTTTCGCTCATGCGCAGGGCAAGCCGGCGGGCAAGGACGCCCTGCTCTATTTTATCTGGCCTCAGAACGGCGCAGTCATCAAGGGTGGCTTCTGGTGTCGATTTGGTTTGCGCAACATGGGCGTCACCCATGCGGGCGACGACTATCAGAACAGCGGCCATCATCATCTGCTTATCGACGTCAATGAACCACTCAATCCGAGCGAGCCGATCCCGCAAGACAAGAACCACCTTCATTTTGGCGCAGGTCAAACCGAGACGCGGCTTGAACTGCCGCCCGGCAAGCATACGCTCCAACTCGTGCTCGGCGACGCCAAGCATTATCCGTTTAGTCCGCCGCTTGTTTCAGAGAAGATCACGATCACGATCAAGTAGAGGTAGATCGCACCTGTCGGGGGGGCGGACTGTCGTCAATGCGTGTATAGCTCTGTAGGCTTAGCTCCGCGCTGGCGGGCTTTGAAGGCATTCTGCAGGTCGACGGCTGTGCCGCCTATAATCTGTTCGCCAAGCCGGCGGGCGCCAATGAGGGAAAGGTTGGCCGCCTGCTTTGCCCACATCAGGCGGCGGTTCTACGAACTGCACGTCAACGAGAGTTCGCAATTGGTGATGCAGACCGCGATGACGATGGCGGGGTTCTGGGAGATCGAGGCCGACATCCGCCGCCAGGATCCTGCAACCCGAATGAAGGCGCGCTAGGAAAGGTCCGCCGCCATCGTGGCGGCGCTCTTCGATCTCTGGGAGAAGGAGCTGCCGCGCCTGTCCCGGCAAATCCCAACTCACGGAAGCGATCCGCTGCGCCACGTCGAGACGCATCGCTTTCGAGCGCTTACTGATCGACGGCCGGATCGAGATCGACTCGAAGATTGTCGAGCGGGCAATAAGGCTGCAAACAATTACGAGAATAATGCGCTCTTCGCGCGGGTCTCATGGTGGCGGTCGAACCTGGGCTACCATCGGGACGCTTTTGCAGAGAGCGAGATGAATGACGTCGATCCGTATGCCTGGTTCACGCAAACTCTGGAATGGATCGCGCACGGCTGGCCGCTCTCTCAGACCGACCGCCCCGGCACTGCGACGCCCGACCGGCCTCGACTACACGCTTACACATAAAGAGCACTTGACCGCCTATCGGAGGAAGTCGCTCGGGTCCGCGGTATCACCGAGGAAGAGACCGTCAATGAACTCGAAAGTTTGGTGATGGCTTGAACCAGGTGAAGCGTCGATCCGCTATGACCGGATGCTATTGTTGCGGCTGAGGTACATTTCGAGCAGATGCGAGCGTTACGAAATGATGGGACCGCGTTTGCTCGTCAAGCTGTCCCAGTCTCTGTGCTTTGACCCGGTCTCGAACGATTGGTTGTGCACGCTTCGTAACGTCACCCCGGGCACTCACTTCCATCTGGGTGACAGCAGGCGGATCTGGTGCACCAAAAGGTCGCCAATTGATGCGAGGCACACCGCAGGCTCTCTCGTTGCTTCTTTAGCTTGCTCCGGTTCCTTTTTGATAAAATGGTGCCGCGCCGGTTGTGCTGCTATATCATCCCATCTGAACGGAGGCCGAATTGGGGGTAGATTCAGGCGCATGAACCTGCAGCAAATCCGCATTCTGGGCGAAGCGCTTCAGCGCGATCTCAACCTCACGGAGGTCGCGAAGGCCCTCAACACCTCACAATCCGGCGTCAGCAAGCACATCATGGATCTCGAGCAGGAGCTTGGGGTTGCCATCTTCGTCCGTCACGGCAAGCGCATCGTCGGGCTGACGGAGCCTGGCAAGGAGCTCGCGCCGCTGGTGGAGCGCATCCTGGTCGACCTCAAGAACATCCGAAGCATCGCCACGCATTTCAGCCGGCAGGACGTCGGCCGCCTGACGCTGGCCACGACCCACACTCAGGCGCGCTATTCGCTGCCCTCCATCGTCTCCAAATTCAAGCAGGAGTTTCCAGGCGTGGAGCTCGTGCTGCATCAAGGCGGCCCCGCCGAGATCGTCGCTCTGATGACATCAGGTCAAGCCGATATCGCGGTCGCGACCGAAGCCCTCGACGGCATCCCCGAGCTCGTCACCTTCCCCTATTATCGCTGGCACCATGCGGTGATCGTCCCTGACGGACATCCCCTGCTCGGGGTCGATCCTCTAACCATCGAGAGCATCGCCGAATTTCCGATCGTCACCTACAGCGAGGGTTTCACCGGCCGCGCCCGCGTCGACGAGGCCTTTGCCAAGGCTGGCCTCACGCCGAACCTTGCGATCTCGGCCATCGATGCCGACGTGATCAAGACCTATGTCGAGCTCGGGCTCGGCGTCGGCATCGTCGCCGCCATGGCGGTGAAGCCGGACGGCGAAGATGGCCTTCGCGTCCTGCCAAGCGAGCACCTGTTCGAAGCCAACACGACGCGTCTTGCCGTCCGGCGCGGCACGTTCCTGCGCGGCTATGCCTGCCGCTTCATCCAGCTCTGCGCGTCCGCGCTGTCGGAAGCCGATATCCGCAAGGTGGTGCAGGCGCGGGAGTGACGGAGACAGATCGCCTCAACCCTTAAGGCGACGCTCCAGCCGCCGCTGGAGTTCGATCAGGTCTGCCGCGAGCACCGCGCCGTCCGACCCTGCCGCATTCGCCAGCGCCGCGCCGAGCAGCGAGCTCGCGATCAGCACGGGATTGGACATGCCGGCCCTGGCGGGCAAGGCCATCTGAGACTCGGCGGCGACGAAGGCGCGGACCGTGTGCCGTCTGATCTGATGTGGCACCGGCTGCCATTTGCTGCGGAACCAATTCTTGCTCCCCGCTTGCAACAGGCTCGATCTCTGTTTGATGCAACGAGCAATGTTCCGAGACCGGCGACGCCGATTGAGCCGCGGCCGTGTCCGCCATCGGAGCCCCCTGCGGGCGCAATCTCGCAAGGCCGGCTTCGATTGCGGAAATCTCCTCGACGCATTGGCTTCGCAAACTCCTGAAGAAGGGATCGCTTTCGCTGATCGCAGCCAGCAGCTTGAGCCGATGCGCCCTCAGTGCCAGCAAGGCCATCCGCGAATCTGATGTAAGTGTCTATGATCGTCTGAATGGCGGACATCTACCGAGGTCTTAAAATGGTCGTGCGCTTCTCAAAATCGTTAAGGTTGATCGGTTAGGCTAACAACAGGCTTGTGTTGCGTGAATTGATCGATCGGCTACCGGTAAGAGGCCGGGTGCATCCCCAAAACATCCGGTCCCACCCAAGGCGAAGCCGTCGAGCGAGAACCGCTTGGCGGCTTTTTCTTAGTCCCTGCACTTCACTTCAACAGCGGATAGGGTCCTGGCTCTCAAAGCCGCGCTCACGCGCTTGATCCCGCTGTCTCGACCGTGAGGGCGAGGACGGTCTTGCCAATCTGCCGGTTGTCAAAAGGCTGTGTTAAATGAAGCGCGATGGGGCCGCACGAGGAAGAGCGTGTCCACAATGCTATCAGAAATCCCAGGGCGAGATCAGCTCAACGCCGGCGACTTTGAAATCCGTCAGGTTGCGAGTAGCAAGGCGGCCGCCATTGACACGTACAATGGCGGCAATCATCCCATCGGGCGCCGATATGCCAAGCCCTTGCCGGAAAGCATCACCCATGATCTCGCCATAGGCTAGAGCTGCCTCTTCCGTTAATCCAAAAATTCGACCAGCAACGGTGCCGCCAGTCAGCCAGCCCATGCTCTTGTCGCGCAGCGCGCTCGTCGGGCCGAACCTTCGCGATGCCGAAGGCGATCTCAGCGATCGTTATTGTCGGCAGAGCTAGTTCGGCATCGTATCGGACAAGCCAAGCGATCACCGCCGGGTCCGGCGCTTTTCGCAGTGTCTCCGACACGACATTGGTATCCAGGAAAATCAAAGATCCGGACCGGGATCGGCGCGGCGGGCCTCTCGAATAGTGGCCTCGATATCGATATCGGTCCCATAGTTGGCGGACAGCCGGGCATAGAATGCGGCGGCGGGCTCCCGTCCGGCCTCGCGGATCTCGTAAGCTTCTAGCGCGCGCTCGACAATATCGGCGATCGAGCGTTTCTCTCGCCGCGCAAGGCGGTGAGCCAGATCGCGCGCCTTCGCGCTGCGGACGGAAAGCTGTGGTTCGGCCATAGGAAGCTCCTTAATACAATAAAATAGCATCCAAAGTTCAAGCCATCAAGATGGCACTTGCCATCTTGATGGCTTGAGGCTTCGTGGTGCGCAAGCCACCAAATCGTCCAGCCCGTGCGGCGGGTGCATGCCCCCGGCGTCCGGTCCCACCCAAGGCGAAGCCGTCGAGCGAGAACCGCGTGGCGGCTTTGTCGTTCGCGACACGAGAAGTCGTTCCAGCCGCGATTACCAGCGCAGCGCGGCCGTGTGGACCGGCGCGTCCCACAGCGCGGTCAGCCGGTCGTCGAGCGTGGTGAGCGTGATGGAACAGCCAGCCATTTCCAGCGAGGTCACGTAGGAGCCGACCAGCGAGCGCGCGATTGTCACGCCGCGCTTTTCCAGGATGCGCCGCGCCGCCTGATACATCAGATAGAGCTCGAGCGAGGGCGTGCCGCCAAAGCCGTTGACCAGGAGCAGCGCCGGGCCGGAGGCACCGCCCTCGTAGTCGCTCAGGATCGCGCCGACCATCTGCTCAGCAATATCGCTCGCCTCCGTGAGCTTCACACGCTTGCGCCCCGGCTCGCCGTGAATGCCGACGCCCATCTCCATCTCATCGTCGGGCAGCGAGAATGTCGGCGTGCCGGCAGCCGGCACCGTGCAGCTCGTGAGAGCCACTCCGATGGATTTTGTCCGCGCATTGACCTCCTCGGCGAGCTTCGCGCAGCCTGGCAGGTCCGCGCCCTGCTCCGCTGCGGCGCCGACGATCTTCTCCACGACCAGTGTGCCCGCGACACCACGCCGGCCGGCGCTGTAGGTCGACTTGTCGACCGCGACGTCGTCATTGGTGATCACGCTGGCCGCGGGCCCATCGTAGATTTCCGCGGCCATCTCGAAATTCATGCAGTCGCCGGCGTAGTTCTTGACGATGAACAGCACGCCCGGCTTGCCGCCGACGGCGGTCGCGGCTTCCACGATCTGGTCCGGCGTCGGCGAGGTGAATATCTGTCCTGGGCACGCCGCATCCAGCATTCCGCGGCCGACAAAACCCGCATGCAGCGGCTCGTGGCCGCTGCCGCCGCCGGAGACAAGCGCAACCTTCTGCAAATTCGGCGCGCTGCGCCGCACGAATTTGCGCTCCGCGCCGAGCGCCACGATGTCGGCATGAACAGCGGCAAAGCCGTCGAGGCTCTCCGCCAGCATGGTGTCGACGGAATTGATGAATTTCTTCACGCGTCCCTCCCAGATCTTCCCTTGCTGCCATGCTCCTTTTTCGGAGCTATTTTTCGTCTTGCATGATCGCGATCAATCGCCGCGTAAACTCCTGCAACAGCGTATCGAGCTGCGCGTTTTTCTTGGCGCTGCCGAGATCGGGCAGATGCAGCGTCAGCATCCGCTCATGCGTGCCCTGGCTGAGCCGGCCGATGCGGCGCGGATGCGCCCGCGCATAGGCGCGCAGGAATTGCGACTTGGCCTGAGGCGGAAAATGGCAGACATCGAAAATGGTCGCGAGGTGCTGCACCGGGATCGGCACCGGATAGGCCGGATTGGAAATCTGGCTGACGAAGCTGCGGTTCTTGCCCATGGCATGCGCTAAGCGTATGCGCATGCCGGAGGGGCGGCTGTCCAGCACGTCCTTGAAGATGCGCTTGTAGGCCGCGACCGCGCCGGCATCGCCCTCTGCATCGAGTGCCGTGTCAGCCACCGCTTCCTCCGTGGCTCAGCCGGTCAATGGTCTGCTTGATCTGCGCCAGCGACGGCGCGTTTACCGACAATTCGCGCAAGCCGCTATGGAGGAGCTGTGGCACGCAAGCCGGATCGCTCGCCATGTCGCCGCACAGGCTGACGGGGACGCCCGCACGTCGCCCGTGCTCGGCCGTGCGCGTGATCAGTTCGATGACGGCCGGATGCAAAGGATCTATCAGGTTGCCGAGAGCCCCGTTGGTGCGGTCGCAGGCCAGGACATATTGCGCCAGATCGTTCGAGCCGATCGAGAAGAATGCGGCCTTGAAGTCGCCGATCGCCATCGCGGCGGCCGGCACCTCGACCATGATTCCAAGCTCCGGCAGCATCGCGCCGATGCCCTCCGCCTGCAAGTCGGCAACCGCTTGCGCAAACAGCGCGCGCGCCGCCTCCAGCTCCGCCGGCACGGTAACCATCGGAAACATCACCTTGAGATTTCCGCGGGTCGCGGCCCGCGCCAGCGCACGCAGCTGCACCTTGAACAGATCCGGACGCGCAAGACACAGCCGCAAGCCGCGCAGGCCGAGGAATGGATTCGCCTCGCCATCGGGCGTGAAGCCCGCGACCGGCTTGTCGCCGCCGGCATCGAAGGTTCTGATCGTCACCGGCTTCCCGTCGGCCCAGCGCAGCACCGCCTCATAGGCGCGATATTGCGTGTCCTCGTCGGGCATGCCGCCCGGCCCCGACAGCAAAAATTCCGTCCGCATCAGGCCGATGCCGTCGGCATATTGCGCGTCGGCGTGGTCGAGGTCTTCCACCTGTTGGATGTTGATCAGGAGCCTGATCTGCTCGCCGCGCCAGGTCGCGGCGGGGCGCCGCAGGATGGCGCGCGCAGACGCTCGGCTCTTGCGGTGCGCCTCGCGCCGCCGTTCGAACAGCGCGATCTGCTCGGCGCCGGGATCGAGCTCGAGCGTGGCGCTCTCGCCATCGAGCAGCGCCGTTGCCCCATCCGGCAGGCTCCCCAGCTGCACCACCATGGGAATGCCGCGGGCGCGGGCCAGCATCGCGACATGGCTGGTCGGGCTGCCGCGCAGCAGCGCCAGGCCGCCGCCGGCGGACCAGTCGATTTCCAGAAAGCGCGACGGCGGCAAATCGTCCGCGCAGATCACGGCACCGCGGGGGATTTTCGGCGCCTGCCGCTCGCCGCCCCGCAAAATGTGCAGCACGCGGTCGCGCAGATCGGCGAGATCCGAGGAGCGCGCCTGCAGATATTCGTCGTCGGCCGAGTTGTAGTCCTCGATCTGCGCGTCGAGCGCCGATAACCACGCCGCGTCGGCAGCGTGCCCGTTGCCGATGTCGACGAAGATCGGATGCATGAAATCCTCGTCCTCCAGCAGCGCAACCTGGAATTCGAGGATTTGCGCGGCCTCACCACCGGCGGCCGTCGCGAGTTCGGCGATCTGCTCGGCCGCGGACCGAGTGGCCTCACGCAAGGCCAAAGCTTCGTCCTCCGGCTTGCCGGCCGTGCGTGCGCGGTTCTCGCCGGCACTGATGCGGATGAAGGGCCCGCGCGCAAAACCGATCGAGGCGGTTCTGCCGCGAAAGCTCAGCCCTGCGACGTCCGCGCGCATGGTCATGCACCCGCATCCGGAAAATCGGTGGCGACGAGGTCGATCAACGCGGCAATCGCGGCCTCGGCATCCTCGCCATGGGCCTTGAACTCGATGGTGGCATCCCGCGGCGCGCGTAGCGCCATCACTTTGGCAACACTCTTGGCATTGATCCAATCGGCCGTCTCGGAAGCGCGGACGGAGACCTGGGACTGGAACCGCTTGGCGAGCTTGGTCAGTTTCACCGCCGGGCGGGCATGCATGCCGGCGGCATGGATCAGCCTCACCTTGCCGGTGACGAAGGGACCCTCTGCGGACGTCTCAAGCATATCCATATCCAATCCTGGCTCACCCGCCGGCCTGTTTCAGCCGGCAGTCAGTTCCTCGGCGACGGCCCTCACCTGCTCCAATGAGCTGCCGCCGGCCGCCTCGGTTGCCGCCATCACCGCACCCTCGACAATAGGGGCGTTGCAGACGACAACCATCTTCCGTCGCTCCGGCTCCAGCATCTCGACCGCCATCTCGCTGTTGGTCTCGGCGCCACCGAGATCGACCAGGATCGCGACGCCCTTTGCCGACCAGGCATCGTTGATGGCTTCCATGATCAGCGAGACATTGGTGCCGAGCCCGCCGTCGGGATTGCCGCCGCAGAACGCCACCTTCACCTCGCTGCCCACCATCTGCCGCACCATGTCGGCAGTGCCCTTCGCGATGTCCTTGGAGTGGGAGACGATCACAATGCTGACGGTCTCGCTCATGGCCGCGCCTCCAGCGTGCTGCAGACGGCGTGCACGAGCACACAGCTCGATCTCGCACCGGGATCGACATGACCGATGCTGCGGGCGCCGAGGAACGAGGCGCGGCCCTTGGTCGCCTGCATCGGAACCGTGCGCTCCACCGCCTCGCTCGCGGTGGTCCGCACCCGCTCGATCAAATCGGCGCGGCCGACGTCCGCTTTCAACGTCTCGAGCACGGGCACCAGCACATCGAGCATGGTCTTCTCACCGACATGGGAGCGGCCGCGCGCGCTCACCGCGTTCACCCCGCTGCCGAACACATCGGCCAGGTCCTCCGGCAACGTCTTGCCGGCCATCGCCTCGCCTGCCGCAAGGAAGAAGGAGCCGTAGAGTGGCCCGGATGCGCCTCCGACGGTCATCACCAGCGTCTTGCCGATGGTCTTGAGCGCTTCATCCAATGGCTGCGTGGAAATCGTATCGAGCTTGCCCAGCACGGCCTCGAAGCCGCGCTTCATATTGGTGCCATGGTCGCCATCGCCGATCGCCTGATCCAGCGCGGTCAATTCGCCGGCGCTGGCGATCACCTGTTCGGCGGCCACCTTGACCAGGGATTTGAAGGTATCGGGTTGCAACGTCATCGAGCCAGAACCTCATTGCTTCGCGGGCCGGCAATCCGGCGTCCCGCCGCATCGAAATAAAGCGGATGGTTGAGATGCAGCTCGACCTCTGCGCCGGGGTCGAGCGTCTGGTGCGGGTCGGCCAAAGTGACCAGTATCTCGCCCTTATAGGCGAGATGAACGTGATTCTGCTCGCCGAGATGCTCGACGCGGTGGACGCGGCCGATCAAGCTTCCGCCATTGCGCTTGCCGATTTCGAGATGCTCGGTGCGGATACCGATCGTCTCGGTGCCGTCGGGCATCGCCACGTCAGGAACCAGGCGCGCGGGCAGGAAATTGATCGGCGGCGTGCCAAGCCTGGATGCCACGTAGCTGTCGGCAGGATTTTCGTAAATCTCGCGGGGCGAGCCGAGCTGCAGGAGCTGCCCGTCCCTGATGACACCAATGCGGGAGGCCATGGTCATGGCTTCGACCTGGTCATGCGTCACGTAGAGGATGGTTGCCCCCAGCTCGATCTGAATCCGCTTCAACTCCAGCCTGAGCTCGGCGCGCAGCTTGGCGTCCAGCGAGGACAATGGCTCGTCCATCAGATAGATCGCGGGATCGCGCACCAACGCCCGGCCGATCGCAACGCGCTGCATCTCGCCGCCGGAGAGCCGCGTCGCCGAGTTCTTCAGCTTGCTCGAGATGTGCAGGAGCTCGGCGGTGTGCTCGACGCGCGTCTTGATCTCCGGCTCGCTGATGCGCCGCGCGGGCGAGCGCAGCGGAAAGGCGAGGTTGTCGTACACGCTCAAATGCGGATAGAGCGAATATTGCTGGAACACGAAAGCGATGTCGCGGCTGCCGGGCGGATCGCGCGTCACGTCGCGGCCATCGATGAGGATCGCGCCTTTATCCGGCTGCTCGAGGCCGGTGATCAGGCGCAAGGTCGTGGTCTTGCCGGCACCGCTCGGCCCCAGCAGCACGACCAACTCGCCGTCATCAACCGTGAACGACAGGTCGCGCACGGCCTCAATGGAGCCGAAGCGCTTACTGATGTTGCGCAAGGTCACGTCAGCCATGGCCAGCCACCCCGTAATTCGCGGTGCGGATCGCCGAGCCGCTGGTCGCGGCGAACAGTGCCAGCCGCTCAGCGCGGAAGTTGAGGCCGACGGCCTCGCCAATGCCGACATGCAGGCTCGACGGCAGCCGCGCCGCAACGCGGCCATAGGGGGTGTCCACGGTGACGATCTGGGTGGTGCCGAGATATTCCGCACCGAATACGCGCCCCTTCACCGGGGCTGTGTCCGAGAACCGAATATGCTCCGGTCGCACCCCAAGCACCAGGGGCCCCGCCGCACGCGCCTCGTGGATCTCCGGAATAGCGATGCGGGTGTCGTGGAAGCTGATCGTTTGATCGCCCGGCTTCAGGCCGCCTTCGAATTTCAAAAAGTTCATCGGAGGCGAGCCGATGAAATCAGCCACAAAGAGGCTTGCCGGCCGATCGTAGATCTCCTGCGGCGGGCCGATCTGCTCGACGCGGCCACCGTTCATCACCGCAATCGTGTCCGCCATCGACATCGCTTCGAGCTGGTCGTGGGTGACATAGATGGTGGTGGCGTGGATGCGGTCGTGAAGGTCGCGAAGCTCGCTGCACATCAGGTGGCGGAACTCGGCATCCAGCGCGCCCAGCGGCTCATCCATCAGGAACGCCTTGGGACGCCGCACCATGGCCCGCCCCAGGGCAACACGCTGCCGGTCGCCGCCGGATAGTTTCGAGATTTTGCTGGACAGGAGATGCTCGATGCGGAGCAGCCGCGCGGTCTCGGTCACCCGCGCGCGGATGTCGGCACGGCTCATGCCGCCGCATTTCAGGGGAAAGCCGATGTTCTGCGCCACATTCATATGCGGGTAGAGCGCAAACAGCTGGAACACAAAGGCGATGTCGCGGGCAGCGGCACGGCGGAAGGTGACGTCCTCGCCATCGAGCAGCACGCAGCCGTCGGTCGGCAGCTCAAGGCCTGCGATCATCCGCAAGGTCGTTGTCTTGCCGCAGCCGGAGGGGCCCAGCATGGCAAAGAACGAACCATCGGGAATCGTGAAATTCGAGCCCTGCACGGCGGTGAACTGATCGAAGGACTTGCGCAGGTTCTCGACGCGGATCTCGGCCATCGCCCTACTCCGGAAAATGGCTGACGACGACAAAGCCGAGCGTGCCGGCCAGGATCGTCACGAAAGAATAACTGTAGAGATCGAGCGAGAACGGCTGCACCAGCATGACGATGCCGCCTGCGATCAGCGCCATCGCAACCATCTCCCATGGTCCCCGTCGGAACCAGCGCGCCAAGCCGCGTTTATCGAGTGCTGCAGTCGTCATTTGCGCACCGCTCCGAAGGTGATGCCGCGCAGCAGATGTTTGCGCAGCAGAATGGTGAACAGCACGATCGGCACCACGAACAGCGTGGTCGCGGCGGCGACCGCTGGCCAGTCCTGGCCGCCCTCGCCGATGATGAAGGGAATGAATGGCGGCATGGTCTGTGCGTCGCCGCTGGTGAGCAGCACCGCGAAGGCATATTCGTTCCAGGAGAAGATCAGGCAGAAGATTGCGGTCGCCGCGATGCCGGTCACCGCCTGCGGCAGCACCACCTTCCGCAACGCCTGCAGCCGGGTGTAACCGTCGACCAGCGCCGCCTCCTCGTACTCGCGCGGGATCTCGTCGATGAAGCCCTTCAGCAGCCACACCGCGAGCGAGACGTTCACGGCGGTGTAGAGCAGGATCATGCCGAGCCTGGTGTCGGTCAGGTTGAGCTGCCGGTACATCAGATAGATGGGAATGGCGACCGCGACCGGCGGCATCATCCGGGTTGAGAGGATGAAGAACAGGAGATCGTCGGCGAGCGGGATCTTGAACCGCGAGAAGGCATAGGCCGCGAGCGTGCCGAGGAACACCGCAAGGAAGGTCGAGCCGAAGCCGATGATCAGCGAATTGATGAAGCGCGGCATCACCTTCGACGGGCCTGCGATCACCATGTCATGCTGGCGCACCAGCCTGTCGTACCAGGTGGTCGCCGGCGGCAGCTTTGCGATGAAGTCCGGCGTCTGGCGGGTGCGCACGGTGAACAGGTTCACATAGCCCTCCAGCGTCGGCTGGAACATCACCTTCGGCGGATAGGCGATCGCATCGCTCTGCGACTTGAAGGCGGTCGCGGCGATCCAGAGCAGCGGCAGGATCGAGATCACGGCATAGAGGATGACCAGCGTGCCGGCGATCGTCTTGGCCCGCGGGGTGGCCTCGACAATGGAATGGGCGGTGGATGTGCGAACCGCGGTCATCGTTGCTTCACCCGGTTGAGCGCCTTGACATAGATGTTGGCTGCGCCGAACACCGTCACGAACAGGATGATGGCGAGCGCGGATGAATAGCCGGTGCGCCACTTCTCGAAGGCCGCGCGCTTGAGCGTGATCGAGACCAGCTCGGTGGTCGAGCCGGGACCACCCGAGGTCAACAGGTTCACCATGTCGAACATCTTGAAGTTCTCGATGGCGCGGAACAGCACCGCGAGCATCAAAAACGGCACCGTCATCGGCAGCGTGATCGACCAGAACTGCCGCCAGGGCGAAGCGCGATCGACCTCCGCTGCCTCGTAGATGTAATCGGGGATCGAGCGCAGTCCGGCCAGGCAGATCAGCATCACATAAGGCGCCCACATCCAGGTATCGACCAGCACGATGGTCCAGGGCGCGAGCCCGACCTCGCCGGTCATGGAAAACGAGCTCGGCGGCACGCCGGTGAACAGCGAGACGAGATAGTTGAACGGGCCGATCTGCGGCTGGAACAGCAGCGTCCAGAAATTGCCGACCACCGCGGGCGAGAGCATCATCGGCAACAGGATGATGGTGGTCCAGAAGCTGTGGCCGCGGAAGCGCCGGTTGATCAGGAGCGCGAGGCCAAAGCCCACGAACACCTGCAATGCCACCGAGCAGATCACGAAGCGTGCGGTGGTCTGCAGGCGGTCCCAGACGTCCTCGTCGGTGAGGATGTCGCGGAAATTGTCGAGCCCCACGAACCGCAGCGGCAGATAGGACATGCTGAGGTTGAGGCTCGTGAAGGAGAGCCGGATCATCCAGATCAGCGGGAAGATGTTGATCGCAAGCAGCAGCGCGATCGTGGGTGCCACAAACAGCCAGGCGATCGAGCGGTCCGACAACCCGCGCGCCCGCCAGGCGGGGCTGGCCTTTGCCGGAACAGCGCGGGTCACCTGGGCGTCGTCGGGATGAATGATTGTGGTCATCTTGCACTTCGTCGGTGGCTGTTTCGACTTCCCCGGATCAACGCGATCCGGGGAAGCCCGCTCACATTTGCGGATCAGGTCACGTCACTCCGACGCCACCGTCTTGCCCTGCTCGCCAAAGACCTTGGTCCAGTCCTTGACCAGCAGATCGAGCGCCTGCTGCGACGTGCCCTTGTCGGCCACGACATAGTCGTGCACCCGCTTCTGCATGTCGAGCAGCAGCTGCGCATAGGACGGCTCGGCCCAGAAGTCCTTCACGATCGCCATCGACTCCAGGAACTGCGGAGCAAACGGCGCGCTCTTGGGGAAGTCGGACGCGTCGACCACGGCCTTCAGCGCCGAGTAGCCGCCGAGCTGCCACCATTTCTGCTGCACTGCAGGCTGCGCAAACCACTTGATGTAGGCAAGCGCGTCATCCTTGTGGTCGGAGGTCGCGACAACAGAGATGCCCTGCCCGCCAAGCTGGGTGAAGTGCGCCTTGGGGCCGGCCGGATTGACAAAGAAGCCGATCTTGTCGCCGCCGACATTCGGATCCTTGTAAAGCCCGGGGAAGAAGGCGAACCAGTTCATCTGCATCGCCACCTGGCCGGATTTGAAGGCATCCAGGCCCTCCTGCATGTAGGCATTGGTCATGCCCGGCGCGGTGCAGCACTTGTACAGCTCCTTGTAGAACTCCAGTCCCTTCGCCGCGTCGGGCGAATTGACAAAGCCCTGCATCTGGTAGGCCTTCTTCGGATTCTCGTACTGGAAGCCGTAATTATAGAGCACGTTGGTCACGCCCATGGTGATGCCTTCCGAGCCGCGCTCGGTGAAGATGTAGGCGCCATAGACCTTCTTGCCGTCGATCTCGCGGCCCTGGAAGAACTCCGCCACCTGCTTCAGCTCGTCATAGGTCTTGGGCGGTGCCAGGTCGCGGCCGTATTTGGCCTTGAAGGCGGACTGGATTTCGGGACGGGCGAACCAGTCCTTGCGGTAGGTCCAGCCGACCGCGTCGGCCATGGCCGGCAGCGCCCAGTAGTTCGGCGTGTTCTTCGGCCATTGCGAGTAGCCGACCACCGTCGCCGGGACGAAATCGTCCATCGAGATCTTCTCCTTGTCGAAGAAGTCGTTGAGCTTGACGTACCATTTGTTCTCGGCGGCGCCGCCGATCCACTGGCTGTCGCCGATGATGAGGTCGCACAGCTTGCCGTGCGAGTTGAGCTCGTTGAGGAAGCGGTCGGCATAGCTCGTCCAGGGCACGAACTCGTATTTCATCTCGATGCCGGACTGCTTGGTGAAGTCCTTGCCCAGCTCGACCAGCGCATTGGCCGGATCCCAGGCCGCCCAACACAGCGTAAGCTGCTTGCCTTCCGCGCGCGCTGGCCCGCTTGCGAGGGCCGACACCGCAACGCCCGCGAACAGAGCAAGCGCGCCGCCCGCCCATTTCGACCACCTTCCAGTCGTAGATTTTCGCATGTGGTTTCCTCTCCTGACGCATTCCCTCGCCGCAATCGGAAGCGCCCCGGTCCGAGGTGCGGCTTGTTCATCGATGCCCGTGAGGGCCTGCATGCGAAGGGGTTGCCGAGGAAAAGCACGCGCGCGTGCCACTCCGCACGAGCGTGATTGATTCCTTGGGCCGCCTCCAGGCGCGATGTTCAGTTTAGTTTAATACTAAACATCCGATACCAGTTTGCGAAACCCGTCAAGAGGGGATTTGTCGTCTCGAAATACGTTTTTCGATGCAAAGTATGGCTGCAAAACTGCCATACCTTGCACATGCGGACAGCAAAGCCGCAGTGCAGGTGGCGATCGGAGCCGCAGAGCGACCGACCTGCTGGATGTTTATTAAACGGGAGAGGCTAAACTGGTTGGCTCGCGACTGCTTGGCGCTGCAGATCAAATACCGCACGATACCACTGCTCCTGGCTTGCCGCTTCGCTTGCGGTTGCTGAGATTGACCAGCGCGGCTTCTCGCAGTCGTCCTCGAACTTCTCGGGCCCGAACCGACGGACTTCTGGTCGACGACTGCGCACCTTGTACGGGTACCGCAGCAGCGTACCGATCACCCCCTCGTCCAGCGGCTCGAGTGCGATGATGTGCTCGCAGTTGGTCAGCAGCGACCCTGCCGATCGCGACCATTTCCTTGATGTTCTCGCGGATCACCGCGAAGGCGCCGTAGCCGACCTTGCCGTCGGGCCGCAGGTAATAAGGCCGGATCAGGTAGCGCGGGGTCGATCTCGGCCTAGTCAACGAACTCGTCGATCGTGATAGTGCGCGTCGACTCAAGGGCAATGCAGCCGTAGGCAAAGTGCGTCCCTACAAGTTCGTCCCCTAATCGGGGCAAAGTAGGTCCCCTAGCCTGAAGCACATCAAGCCCCGCCGGCGACGGCGGGGTCTTTGTTTCTGATCGGACTATCTGATACCCGCAGCCAAATGCGTCGGTTGCCACTTGTCCGTGGATTCCGCGGCGGCGGAGCCGATCTTCGATGACGTGCTGCAGAGCGGCGCTGCCCTTAGCCGCGGAAGCCAATTTCGGGGACATCCTTTGATTGGCAAAGGTCAGTTGGCAGGCCGAAATGCAGCATTCGTCCAGTGCGATTTCAACTATTTGCCGAAGAACTAGGGGACGAACTATGCCCGGCGCCGCACGCCCCCCGGCGGCGGGGGCAAAGTTGGTCGTCGAGGCACCTGATTTCAACTACACTGCATCCCGTTGTTCGGTTCGGCTTCATTTTTTGGGATCAGATTCCGAATCTCCGCGAGAGCTTCCAGTGCAAGTTCGCAGGATCTGTCGATGAATTCCTCGCCCCGCGAAGTTGAGTTAATAAGGTTTCTCATTTCCGACTGATACTGGCGCTTCGCAAGATTCAACCTGTTTAGCGCGGACGACACGACGTGATCGGTGACTGCCGGACATTGTGCAATCTCCCCTAGAGCCGAACGATCGTACAAGTAGATCGCGGCAAGATCGAAGGCGTCGCGCGCCGTGTACGTCGATGCTCGATAGACTAATTTTTTGGTCGCGATTTCTGCAGACCGCTCCGCAGCAATGGAGCGGTCGCGAAACTTCATTTGATACGTTGGATTGTCGATGTACGATGGGGCGTTCAGAAAATCGATCTCACCAACGTCGCCCAGAATGAGTTTCAGATACTTGCCTGGCCATTGCCACGTATCGCAAAGCGACTTCGTCACCGGGTTGATATTGGGCGCGAGTTTCTTCAAGACAGTGCTTGAATCCAAGAAAATATCAATGTCGTAGCTGATCCGATGACCCAGGATCTGCGCCAAGGCAGTGCCGCCACCGAACGTCCAGGATCCGGGCCCGCCCTCCACACTATCAAGTGCGATCAGCGCTTTCTGCATGAGATCTTCCCACCTCGAAGGAAGCCATCTCCCTGATCCATCTTTCATTCTCGGACTCCGTGACCTGCCAGGTGTCGATTGCCTTCAATAGATCGTCGAACGACACGAAATGATCCAAGACGAGATTGTGAATCACGGAAACATCGACCTCATCAAACAACGCCTGCACGTACACGCGCCATTTTCGTTCGAAATTTTGGCCTTTCAGACATGCCAGCAAAGTGTCTTCGTCGATGCGGAAGGGCATCGGCGTGTTGATCGTGGTCACGGCCGCAGTCAGGTTCTTGAACGCACTCTTCGACATCTTCGAAATATGGTGCCATTCGGAGAAAGCCTCAACCACCTCCCCTGTTTTATCGTTAACTCCTCGCGCGGCCGCCGGATAAGTTATTGATAACGTTTACGTTATGCCGCGTCACGGGATTACGTGGATGGCGCTTGACCCTGGAGTGAACGGTCCTTCCCGACTTCGTTCTGGAGGGTTTGAATTAGGGGACGTACTTTGCCGGGCATCCTCCGATTTCGCCAATTCGCATGGAATTCGGGTTGTGAGATTCCAACAGCTTACAAAGGCACTAAGGGACGTACTTTGGTCGGCGCAGCAGTGCGTTGGTGACGACCCGAGCTCCCGCTCTCACCCTGGCCGTGGGCCTTGTCAAAAGGGATATCGAAATAGACCGTCCCCAGGCTGAACTCGACAGCCTCCAGGTCGAGCGTGTACTCCGGCGCAGCAACGGAATCGAACAGTAGCAGTCGGGAGCGCGGAGTAATGTTGGCATTGACGTTCGCGTTGAGCATCGCCGAGAGATACCCCGCCAATAATGAGCTTCTTGCCTCGATCGGCATCAGCATTTCCTTTTGTCGGCGCTGCAAAGGCTGCTCTCTGTGCGTTGCGTTTTTCTCCTTAGCTCTTGATCCCCTGCTCGAGCCGTCCCTCTTGCGACTCTAAGCCGGCATGCCCGAAATCAAGGGGCGGTGGGCGGCGACGCCTGGCGAAAAGGGAAATGCCGCCGCCCCAAAAGCAAAGGCCCCCGGCGAGCGGGGGCCTTTATTCTTGGACGATTTTAGACGGCGTCCTTCGCGGCCTTCACCGGCCTTGCGCGCACGATCTTGCGTGCCGGCTTGGCCTTGAACATCATCTCCTCGCCGGTGAAGGGGTTGGTGCCCTTGCGCGCCTTGGTGGCCGGCTTCTTGACCACCACGAACTTCGCGAAGCCCGGCACCAGGAAGACGCCGTTCTTCTTCAGTTCCTTGTGGCCGACATCGACCATGGTATCCAGGACGTTCTTCACGTCGCGCTTGGAAAGTTCGGTTGCAGTCGAGATCTTCTCGAGCAGCTGCGATTTGGACAGTTGGGTAGCCATTGTGTCTCCTCTGATTCGTCCGATGGCGATATTAAACGAACCGGCAAAAACCTAGAGTCTTCTGCGCGAAAATGTTGGATTTTTCCGGGGTTTTCAGCCTTTTTTGTTCATCAAGGCCGAGAAAACACGCTCCTGCAGGCATTTTTGCACCTTTCACGCGCTGCAGCGTGCCTCCAAGCGTCTTTAGACAGATTCGCAGGCGCGCGCAAAACCCCTATTTTGACAGGCTTTCGAGCCGCTCGCGATAGGCGGCAAAGCCCTGGACAAGGTCCTTGCCATCGAGCCATTCGCCCCGCTCGTTCATCAAGCCGGCCTCCAGCATGGCCGCCGCACAGGGCCAGTGCAGGTCAACCCAGCGGGCAATCTCAGGCTCGGGCATCCCTTCCCGCCTGCAGATCCGCGCCGACATTTCGCGCGCCAGGGGCTCAATATTGGAGGTCATAAGGCAGCGCGCTTAGCTCCGGGCGGCGACGATTTCAAGGCGGGCCTCTTCAAATGCTTCGCATTGCCTGGGCGGCGTCGACGTCGCATAGTGCGCGGCAGCATTGATCCGTCACGGGCATCGCCGATTACCTGATGCGTTGCCTTAACTGAACAGCGAGCGCCGAATGACCAGCAGGACCCGCCTGTCCCTTGCCGTCGCAATTGCCGCCCTCCTCGCCTCGCCCGCGCTTGCTCAAAGCAGTGTCGGCGGCCCGACCAAGCCGACCAACCATGTCGGCGGCGCGACCACACATCCCAATCCCGTCGTCCCGCCGACCAAGGGCGTGACGGCCAACGCCACGCCATCGACCACGACGAAAACTCCATCCAACCCGACGTCGACCAAGAAGAAGTAGCACGCGCGATCAGAATCCCGCCGTGACCGGCAGCTTGTCGAGCGAGCGCAGGCCCGGGCGACGGCGCCAGCGCACATCGGCCGGCTTCACGGCGAGCTGCAATCGCGGCCATCGCGTGAACAGGGCCTGCAGACCGCAGCCCGCCTCGATCCGGGCGAGCTGATGACCGAGGCAGAAATGGATTCCGGTGCCGAATGCGAGATGCCGGTTCGGCCGGCGTGCGAGGTCGAGCTTCTCGGAGTGATCATTGGCCGACGGATCCAGATTGGCCGCAACGATCATTGCCATCACCCGGTCGCCCTTTTTCAAGCTGACGCCGTCGAGCACGAGATCCTCGCGCGCATAGCGCGGCTTTGAAAATTGCACCGGCGCGACGAAGCGCAGGAATTCCTCGATGGCGAGACTGAGCCCGCCCCAGTCGGAGGTGAGCCTGGAGCGCTGCGCCGGATCCTGCAATAGCTCGAATGTCGCGCCGCTGATCAGATGGGTGGTGGTCTCCGAACCCGCGATCAGGAGCAGGAACAGCATCGCCACCATCTCATCGCCGCTGATGCGCAGCCCTTCGCTCTCGACCCGCACGAGCTCTGCGATCAGGCCTTCGCCGCCGCGCCTGCGTGCCTGGTCAAGCCGCGCCTCGAAATAGCGGCGCATCTTTCTCACCACGCCTATCATGGTGAAGAAGCTGATCGGTCCCGTGAGGCGGCCCATCGCGTTGGCCCAGGATATGAATTGCGGCCGGTCCGCCTGCGGCAGGCCCAAAAGCTCGCAGATCACCGACAAGGGCAGGATACGCGCAAAGCGCAGGACGAGATCGGCCGGCTCGCCATCCGCGAACAGCTCGTCCGCAAGACCATCGGCGATGGCGCGAATGCGCGGCTCCATGTCGAGCACGGCGTGGCGGCGGAACGCCTCATCGACGAGGCCGCGCAGACGCGTGTGGTCAGGCTCGTCCGTCGTGAGCATGTTGTTGGCAAGCACGGTCACGGTTGAAGGCATCCACCAGCGCAAGCCGGCCACCGTGCCGTCCTCCTTGCGCAGGGTGAAATGCTCCGAATCCTTCAGGACGCGCGCGGTGGCCTCGTAGGTCGTGGTGACCCAGACCCGCCCCATGACCGGAAAAGTGGTGGCGACGAAGGGCCCGAGCGCGCGCAAGCGCGCCACCGCAGCACCTGGATCGCGGAAAAATGCCTCGCTTGCGAAATCGACAGGCTGCGCCATGCATCGCTCCCGCCTGGTTGCGCCCGGAAGATGGGATGCGAACCCATCGGCGCAAGGTGTGGAACCCGCTGGACCAGATGGCGCTCGCTCAGCCGCTCCCAAGATGCGCGGCGAAGAAGCGCGTCACCCTTCCGATGGCATCTGATGTCGCAGGATCAGTATCGGAAAAATCAAAGCCGTGCGTCTTGCCGGGATAGATGACCTGCTCGGCCTCGCCGCCGGCGGCCTTGGCGAGGCGCACCAGCCTTTCGCCCTCACGCAAGGGAACGTTGCTGTCCGCCTCACCATGCAGTTCAAGCAGCGGCGGCAAGTGCTTGACCTCGCTTGCCATCAGGTCCGGCAGCCCGCCATAGAGCACGGCGAGTGCCGCAACCCGCTCATCGCGGAGCGCTGTGGCCGCGGCGACATAACCGCCGAGCGAAAAGCCGAGCAGACCAATGCGGCCGGAACTGTCGGGACGCGCCAACACCGCGCTGACCGCCGCCGAAATTCGCCTGACCCAGTCGTCGTACCGCGCAGTGTCATGCGCCTCCCGCTCCTGCTTGGTCCCATTTGCAAAGATGCGGACGTCAGCTTCGGAGAGGTAACGGACGAGATAGCAGTCAATCCCCGCGGCCTTTAGCGAATTTGCGTGGCGCTCATAGGCGGCGGGCTTCATTTCGATGCCGCGCGCGCCATGCAACAGCAGCACGGCCGAGCGTCGGGCCGTTCCGTCCGCGCCGACCCGCGACATCGTCATATCGCCTTCATCCGTCCTGACGATGAGCTGGTCTGTGGCAGCCGCCGCGGCATCGCCAAGCGCCGGAAGCAGCGCAAGACCGAGCAATGCGGTGCGTCGACTTATCCTTTGCATGCAATGTCTCGATACGTGATGTTGAGATTTGACTGCAGCGGGGCCTGACGCGCTACCCCGTCACATGGCGCACGGCGGCGCGGGCGAGGAAGCGCAGCTTTTCATTGAGCGGGAAGCGGCCGAAATTGGTCTTCACCGCGCCGAGCGTAAAGGCCGTCTTCCTGGAATAGTCGATCTTCACCGCGACGATCACCGGCCGGCCGGTAGCGGCGATGCTGCGGGCGCTGCTGATGGCCTCCGCGATCTCGCCGTTGTCGTTCATGGCGACAAAGGCCGCGCCGGTTGCCAGCGCGACGCCTTCGATGTTGAGCTTGCCGATGGTCGTGGCGGGCTTGCGGCCATAGGGAATCGATTGCGCCTGGGCGATCTGGGCAAGCTCGCCATCGTTGAAAACATAATAGACGACGCCGAGATTGTTGCTTGCGGCCGTCAGGATCTCCATGCAGGTCATCATGAAGGCGCCGTCGCCGACGATCGCCTGCACGCTGCGGTCGGGAAAGGCGAGCTTGGCGCCGATCGCCGCCGGCACCGCGTAGCCCATGCAGTTGAAGTCGGTCGGCAGGATCACGCTCTTGGGCGCGTGGATCGGCATCAGCTCGGCAGTCAGGAAGGTGTGGTTGCCGTCGTCGACGGCGAGGATGCCATCGTCGGGCGTCTGGCGCCGCAGCTCATCGAAGAAGCGGACCGGATTGACGATGCCGTTCGCATCATTGCGGTACCAGCTCTCGCGGTAGGCGGCCTTGTCCTTTTCTATCTGGCCGCGCAGCGCCTCGTTCGGCGGCCGCCGCGGCGCCTTTGCTTCCAGGCCGGCGAGCAGCTGCTTCAGCGCAGCCCCGGCATCGCCGGCAATGGCAACCTTGGCCGGATAATTGGCGTTGAACACGGCGGGGTTGATGTCGATGTGGATGAGATTGTCCGGCACGCTGGCGCCATAGCTGCCGGTAGCGATCTCGGCAAAGCGGGTGCCGATCGCGACCATGCAATCGCAATCCTTGAACGCGTTCTGGGCCGCCGGCACCGCCGAGGCGCCAAAGCCGAACCCGGTGTGCAGCGGATGATTGCCGGGAAACACGGACAGTCCCTGCAGCGTCGTCGCCACCGGCGCCTGCAGATAATCCGCAAGCTTGACAAGCTCGGCCGTCGCATCGCGCGTGCCCCAGCCGGCGAAGATGCCGGGGCGTTTTGCAGCGAGCAGCAAATCGGCCGCACGCGCGATCTCCGCGCCCGCCTCGAGCGTCGGCAGCTTTGCCGGCTGAAACTGCGGGAGATCGCTGACCTCGTCGGTCATCAGCAGGATATTGACCGGCAGCTCGACGAACACCGGCCCCGGCTCGCCCGAGGTCGCGATCTCATAGGCCTTGAACAGCGTCGGCACCACCTCCTCATGGCTGACCACACGAAACGTCGCCTTGGTCAGTCCACTCATGAATTTGTGGGTGTCCATCTGGTGCAGCTGATAGCGGTGCTCCGTGTCGGTGCGCGGTCCGCCGGAAATCACCAGCATCGGCACACCGTCAAGAAAGGCCTCGCCAATGCCGCTGGCCGCATGTGTGAGCCCTGCGGCCGGCACCACCGTCAGGACGCCGATGGAATCGGACAGCCGGCCGACCGCATCCGCCATGAAGGACGCGCCGCCCTCATGGGTGACCAGCACCTGGGTGATGCGGTTGGAGCTGTTGAGCGCATCATAAAGCTCGGTCGTGTGCACGCCGGGAATGCCGAAGGTGAAGCGCGCGCCGATCTGCTCCAGCGCATAGACGGTGAGCCAGGCGCCTGTCCGTTTCATGGGTGGTCCCCTATCCGTTCAAAGATCGCGGCCACAGATCGCCGCCGCCGCCCGTCGGCCGGAGAAGATGCAGCCGCCGAGAAACGTGCCCTCCAGCGCCCGCAGGCCATGCATGCCGCCGCCGCCGAAGCCCGCGGCCTCGCCGACCGCATAAAGGCCTGCAATCGGCTGTCCGGCAGAATCAAGCACCCGCGAGTGCAAATCCGTCATGATGCCGCCGAGGCTCTTGCGGCTGATGATGAATTCACGAACCGCGATCAGCGGCAATGCCTTGGTATCCCCGATCGGCTGGAACTTGCATAGACGGATACGGTCGCCGCGATAATTCCGCAAGTACGCGATGCGGCGCAGCTGCTCGTCATTCATCAGGCTTTTGCCCCGCGCGATCGTGGCGTCATAGGAGGCGACCGCATCCTGGACCGCCTCAAGCTCGACCGCCTGGTCGCCCTGCAGCGCGTTCATCTTCTCGACCAGCTCGGGCAGGGAATTGGCGGTGACAAAGTCCTGGCAGTGATCGAGCATCTCCTTCACCAGCCATTTGTTGCCGAGCAGGATGTCGCGCGCAAACCCGAGCTTGTTCTTCTCCCGGATCGACGGGTTGAACTCGGCGCCCGAGATCGCAAGCTCCTTGAGCGCAATCTTGCGGTTCATCAGCTGCCAGGAATATTGCCGCCCCTGGCCGCAGATGTCTCTCACCAGCCTGCGCGTGTCAAAGCCCGAGACCAGCGGCTGCGGCCCGATCCGCTCGCCCTTCCAGTTGAGCCAGAGCGCCGAGCGTGGCGGCACCAGCGACAGCCCGTGATTTTCCTTGCGCGGCCGCGGGTGGTGCACGCCGGCGGCGTAATTCCACATCCGGTCGAGGTGCGTGAGCACGCCCCCGAGTGCCGCCGTCGCATCATGCAGCCGCCCATCGGCGAAGCGATGCGAGCCGTTCAACAGCACCTCCGGCGGGCTCCCCCAATCGGAATGCCAGTTCTGCCTGACCCGCGCGAGGTCGCCGCCATTGATGCCGCCGGCGGCAACGACCACCTGCTCGGCCGCAACCTCGAACGGCGCGCCGGTTGTCTCATCGATCCCCGCCGCACCGCTCACGCGCCCGCCGGCTCGCGTGATCTGATCCACACGGTGATTGAAGCGCAAGGTCAATCGCCCCGCGTTCGGATGCGCCCTCAAGCCGCCTATCAGCGCGTCCGTGATGCCCTTGCCGGTGCCCCAGGCCACATGAAAGCGCGGCACCGAGTTGCCGGGCACGAACTCGCCGCGCTCGACCCAGTTCACCACCGGCAGGAAGCTCACCCCGAAACGCCGCACCCAATGGTGGATGTCGGCGGTGCAGCGCTCGACATAGGCCGCGGCCCAGGCGCGCGGCAAACGCTCCTCCTCGCCGAACTCCGCAAAGCTCAGCCAGTCGCGCAGCGCGAGATCTTGCGAATCCCGGATGCCCTGGCGTCTCTGCTCCGGCGAATCGACAAAGAACATCCCGCCAAAACTCTCGCGCGCCAGCCCGCCGAAGGCCGCCTCCTCGTCCCGGTCGAGCAGCGTAATGGTCTTGCCGCCATCCAGCAGATCGAGCGCGGTCGCAATCCCGGCGATCCCTGCGCCGACGATCAGGACATCGCAGTATTGGTCCGGCATGCCCCCACGCTCCCTCCGCCCCGCGATTGCTCTGTCGCTTGGGCACCTCGCAACGCGAGTAGCACGGTTCGAGGCCGCTGTGGATTGGAAAGATCAAATTGCGCAAATGCCGGCGACTGCACTCGGTTGAAGCGCTCAGCGGCCGGCGCTCAGTTGCCACGCGCGGCGCATTTGCGCATGTCTTCGATCCATCTCGCGCGCTTTTTCTCGTCAGCGAAGGTCAGCCCGTAGAGGTTCTCCCGGATCGGCTTGATTCCGGCGAAGGCCAGCATGCTGCGCTCGAATCCGCGCACCCCAAAGGCGCCGAAGTACCAGCGATAGAGCAGCGTGGGCATCCCCATGGTCACAACGATACGAGCCGAGCGCCCCGCGAGCAGGCGCTGGGGGAACGCCTTTTCCCTGTATTCCATGGCAAAGCCCGGCCGGAAAATATGTTCGAGAAATCCCTTGAAGAGCGCCGGCATGGTTCCGTGCCACAGGGGAAACAAGAACACCCAGTGCTCTGCCCAGCGCATGTCATCACGCGGCTGTACCAGGTCCGCCGGCAACGCGCCGGTCTCAAAGTCCTGTTGCGTGCGCAACAGAGGAAACTCAAGCTTCGCCACCTCAATGCGCCGGACCTGATGTCCCGACGAGACCGCTGTTTCGGCATAGGCGTCGGCCATCGCGTTCAGCAGGTGATGGCCGGCCGGATCCGGATGGCCCTGGATGATTGCGATACGCTTGGCCATAGAATGCTCCTGCGCGCGAGGCAGCTTGCGCCGCTCTTCCTAATGCGCCCGATTGGACCAGGCTTGATCTATGTCAGCGACGCCGGTGAATGCGCGTCTGCCCTTGCACTCCAGCGCATTGCGGCCGATCTTGACCGCGACGAATTGATCCGATCGCTGCCACCTGGAACTTTCGATCCTGCCACGCGTCCTAAGTGACGCCACGAAGGCCTGGCACGGGAGGTGCCGTGTCGAAGATTGGCACAGCAATTGTCGCCGTCCTGCTGGTGAGCGCCCTCTCTGGCGCTGCAGATGCACGTCGGCACCTTGGCCTCGGTCCACTCGCCGGGTTCACGCGTCTGTTTGCAGGCGGATTGTTCGTTCGCGGTCGTGTGCACCACCGCCATGCGCGCGTCCATCGGATCGAGCACGTTGCCGCGCCCTCGCAAGACGCCGTTGCGCCGACGAATGAGCGCGCTGGCGAAGAGAAGCTCGCTGTCGGGAGCCTGTTCACCGCCCCCGATTCACGCCGGCAGATCGCCGCAGATGCCGCGCTTGCCTTCTGGCATCGCGGCCAAAGCGCGACAGTCGGATGGTGGTCGCATGGCCACGGCGGATATGGCTGGGTCGGACCGCTGTTCTGGCCGTTCGCCGCTAATGATATTTATGGCTACACCATCTTTGCTGATGGCACAGGTTTCTGGGACTACGGCTACCCTGATGTCTATGCTGGACTCTTCGGGCCTTACGGCTATGACGAGTTGGCGGCCTATATGACGCCGAACTCAGGCGCCCGAACAGGGCGGAAGATTCCGCCGCTACAGCAATTCTGCGGTGCAGCCGAGCACGAAATTGCCGCCCTCGCTATCAGCCGAATCCAGCAGGCGATTCAGCCGAGCGATGAACAGCGCGCCGTGCTGGACCGTCTTGCCGACGCATCCAACTCGGCTGCGCAGAGCATTCAGGCGTCTTGTCCAACACAGGCCGCTTCAACTGCACCTGCGCGATTGGCCCTCATGCAACAGCGCGTTGCGGCCCTCCTCAAGGCCGTCACCTCTCTCGAACCACCGCTGCAGGAGTTCTATGACCTGCTGCATGACGACCAAAAAGCGCGCCTCAACGCGCTCGCCCGCAATCAACCCAAGCTGGCGGCCGCAACTGCCGAAATTGCGGCGCCAGCCCGGGGATGCGACGCATCCGGATCAGCTGCGTTGCAATGGCCGGCCGGCGAGATTGAGAGCAGGCTTCACCCGACGGAAGCCCAGCGCGAGCCGCTTGACCGGCTCCAGCGCGCAAACGCCGACGCCGTCGATCTTCTGAGCTATGAATGTCGGCCGACGGACGCGAACACGCCATCCGATCGCCTGGCCGCTGTGGATCGTCGGCTTGATGCCCTGCAACAGGCCATCAACCTGGTGATTCTTCCCCTGGAAGACCTTTACGCCAGCCTGGGCGATGAGCAGAAGGCTCAGTTCGAACGGATCGGCCAGGATCGCGCGCGGTGACGGTCGCGTAGCCCAACGCGACTTCGTCCGGCACCCTGGCTTATGTCACGGCAGACGGCGCCTCTGCCAGGAACCGGCCGATCCGTGCAATTGCCTGATGTGCTTCCGGCAACACCGGGACGAAGAGCTGGAAGCCATGCGGCATGCGCGGCCAGACTTCGAGCCGGCTTTGCGCGTTGTGCTGCCTCAACTTCTCCGCCATGCGTACGGCATCGTCGAGCAGGATCTCGTCGCTGCCGACCTGGATCAGCACCGGCGGTAATCCTGATGTGTCGCCGTAAAGCGGCGAGGCATAAGGATGTCGCGGATCAGCGCCGGCGAGATAGCAGCGCGCGAGGCTCGGCAGATCCCGAGCTGTGAGCATGGGATCCGACGCAGCATTTTCCGTCAGCGAGGCGCCGGTCAGGGCGAGATCGGTCCAGGGCGACATGGAAACGGCGGCGCGCGGCAATGGAGTGCCCCCATCGCGCAGTCTGAGCAACAGGCAGAGAATAAGGCCCCCTCCGGCCGAATCTCCCATGACGAACAGCTCACGGACGGCCGGCTGGTCGGCGAGCCAGTCATATGCAGCGACGGCATCGCCCAGCGCCACCGGAAAGGGATTTTCCGGCGCCAGTGGATATTCGAGCGCCCAGATATGGGCTTTTGCGGCGTTTGCAATGCGCCAGGTGAAATGCCGATAGTAGACCGGCGCTCCTGAAACGTAACCGCCGCCGTGCAGATAGAGCACGTGGCGGCCTGGATGCGAGGCCGGCGTCGTGATCCGGTGAAAGCGGAGCCGGCCGGCCTCGACCAGCCGGGTCTCGGTGCTGCGCGGCGGGCGCGGCACCCATCTCTCCATGCTGCGCATCCTGTCACGCCACGCCGCTACGCTGAAATCTCCGTCCCGGCGCTTCATGACGGTGCGCAGGCCAAGCCGCACGAGTTCGCCGCGGACGCTCATTCTCGGCCTTTATGGGTCAAGATGGTTCAAGGCCTGAGCGCCGCCGCTTTTGGCACTCGCAGTTGCTCGGGCCCGTCCGATTTCTCATTCACCAACAGGCCGTCCTCGATCTCGATGATCCGGTCGGCGAACGGAATGATACGGGGATCGTGGGTGACGACCAGCACCGCCCGGTCGCGTTCATGTGCGGTCTCCGCGAGAATACGCATGATCGTACGGCCATTGTCGCCATCGAGCGCCGAGGTCGGTTCGTCGGCGAGGATGACGGACGGGTTGGCGACAATGGCGCGCGCAATCGCAACCCTCTGCTGCTCGCCTCCGCTCAAGGCATTCGGTCGCGACCTTGCCTTCTGCTCAAGCCCGACCAGGCCAAGCGCTGCGCGCGCTCTTTTCGCCGCGGCCCGGCCGTGTTCGCCGCGGATATCGAGCGCCATCTGGACATTCTGCGCAGCCGTCAGGGTCGGAAACAGATGATAGGACTGAAACACAAAACCGAAATGGTCGCGGCGAAGCTTGGCCAGAGCCTCCTTGTCGGCATGCTCCGTCGAGGTGCCGCAGATGCTGAGCGTGCCCGAGCTCGGTGCCAGCATGCAGCCCAGAATGAGCAGCAGCGTGGTCTTGCCGCTGCCGGACGGGCCCATCAGCAGCGTGAGCTCGCCCCTGCGCAAGGAAAGGTCGATGCCGCGCAAGGCCTGCACCTGCCCGGCGCCTCTGCCGAGCGTCTTCCGGAGCTCCCTGGCTTCGATGATGATTTCATTCATCGCATGAATACCGTGGCAGGATCGATCCGGACCACGCGGATGATGGCCCCGATGCCCGAGCTCACGCACATGACAATCGTGAGCGCTAACAGGGCTGCGACCAGCCATGGCGTGATCACGATGGGTAATGCACTCTTGGCCGTCATCTCCACCACCACATAGCCGATCGCCGCGGCGAGGACGAAGCCGATCACCGCATTCAGCAGCGCCTGATAAATGATGACATTGTAGATGTAATTGTTGGACGAACCCATGGCACGGAGCGTGGCAAACTCGCTCAGATGATCTTTCGTCGATGAATAGAGCGTTTGCGCAACAATCACCGTGCCGACGATCACCCCGAGCAGAGCCCCCGCAAACAGCGCCGCCCCGGCACCGGTGCCGAACAGCCAGAACGAGCGGCTGCGGCTGCGGAATTCATCCGCGGTCAGCACCTCGGCGTCGCCGACCTGGGCACGGACGGCGTCGATCGCCTTGGCCCGATCCGTATCAGGCTTGAGGCGGGCGACCAGGTCGCTGGCGCGATTGGGAAACGTGCCGGTGTAGAGCCGCGCGTTCTTCAGATCGACGAAGACAAAGGGCGTGGTGGTGAACGAGCGGATGCCGTCCGTCAGCGCGACCACCTTGACCCGCCGACCGCGGATCTCGGCGGTGGCGCCAAGCCCCTTGATCCCGAGCCGGTCGAAATAGGATCGGTCCACGGCCACCCCGCCCGACTGCGAGAGCGCGTGGACATCCCCATCGACGACGTTCCAGGGCGATAGCACGCCCTCCTTCAAATCGGTGCCGATGACAAAAACGGGGGTCATCTCGCCCGAGTCGAGCCGCCAGTCCGAAAATCCAATGACAAGCGGCACCACGGACGCAACGCCATCCACCGCCGCAACCTTCTCACGCAGCTTGAGGTCGAGCAGCGAGGGGTCCTCGAAACATTTCGCGCCCTTCGGAATCACCCAGAGGTCGGCATTGGCATGGTCAATCATGGTCGTGACCATACGGCCGAAGCCCAGGAACAGACCCATCTGGATCATCACCAGCACGACCGAGAACACGATCCCGACGAGGGTGGCGATGAAGCGCAGCCGGTCGTGGAAGAGATTGCGCGACGCAAGCGTCATGACCAGAGACATCAGCGGCCCTCATGGTGTTTGGTCGGCAATCGCCCCTTTGTGCTGGACTGTTGCCGGACCCCGCACCAGCGCCCTGGCAGCCGTCCTGCCGAACGTCTTGCCGCTGGCACTCGCAGCCCAACTCAGCGCCAACGCAGCCGCGAAGACGACGAACACCTTAGCGTACGCGCTCAGTGTCGTGCCGATCAACGCATATTGCAGCCACAGCACAAAGACATAATGCACGAGATAGATGCCGTAGGCGTTGGCCGCGAGACTATCAAGCAGGCGATGACGCATGCGAAGCAGCCGCAATGTGACGGCGAGATAGGCCAGGACACCGGTCGCGCAGGCAACCGGAAAAGCCAGCGCCGCCGCCAACCTGTCCGAGACCGGGCTCGCGTTCCAGTCCGGCAGGGTCAGCGATGTCAGGCCGCCCCATATGCAGAAGCAGATCGTAGCCGCCGCGAGCCAGGCAAGCCAATTCCGCGCGAGAGGCCCGTCGAGGCGCAGCAGGCTTCGCGCCGAGCCGTCGCTGCCGATGGCGAAGGCCACGAAGAAATAGAGCAGGTATTGCAAAGGCCGGCAAAGCTGAAACGAGAACGGCCCGAGATAGGTCCAATCCCAGGGCGTAAAGGCCATCGCCAGCGGAACGTACGCCAGAACCGACAGCCCGACGAGCGCCGCGAAGAAGGTAAGCGATCGATCGCTCAGTTGCCCGACCAGGTCGCTCAACCTATCGCGCCATCGCGGTGCCAGGCCGTACAGGGCGGCCGCGAGCATGCTGAGCACGAACAGCTGCCACAAAAACCATTGCGGGCCCGAGGGCCACATCGGCAGCGCGCGCCAATGCCGCCAGAAGGCGATGAGCGACGGATCAGCGGCGGTCAGCCGATAGGACGCGTAATATGCAAGCGGGCTGAGAGTTGCGACGGCCAGCACGAAAGGCAGCCCGATGCGCCACCCTCGCTCGAAGAGATAGGCAAGAGGGCCCTTGCGAGCGAGGCTGATCGGCGCGAACAGGCCGGCGAGAAAAAACATCAGCGTCATCAAACTGATGTCCTGCCAGGCGCAAAACAGGTCGAAACCGAACCAGCGCTCGCGATCGATGATCGGGAAGGCAATCCATCGATAGGGTGTCGCATCAAAGGCAAAGGGCTGCGCCGGCTGCGACGCAAGGTAGGGCAGCACCGAATGAAAGGCGACCACCAGGAGGATGACGACGGCGCGCAGGTTGCTCAGTGGCACGTTCAGCTGTGAGGTCATGCGGCGCCGCGGCAGAAATTCCGGCTCCCTGACGGAACCAACTCGGAGGTGTCGCTCGTTGTTCCTAGCCACGCGCTGGCCTGAGCTCCGGAGATGAGAAATACCTGACATTTCTCCGCGACCTCGAAAGCCTGCGCTGCCCGTCACGACGACGCCGTCACGGGCCCGTGCAGCAATTGACTCCGGTACTGCCCCGGCGACAGGTTGAACCAGCGTTTGCAGGCGCGGAAGAAGCTCGACTGGTCGGCAAAGCCGAGCAGATAGGCGGCCTGCGCCAGTGACAAATGCAGCCGGCCGAGATACTGGTCCGCAAGCTCGCGGCGGGTGTCATCCAGGAGCTGCACGAACGAGGTCTTTTCGTCCTCGAGCCGTCGTTGCAGCGTTCGTTCGCTCATATGGAGCTCGGAGGCCACATCGTCGCGGCGCGGCTCGCCGTCCGGAAGCTTGCGGATGATCGCTTCGCGCACCCGATAGCTGGTCTGGGCGTGATCGAACTGCCGCAGATATTCGCCGGCGTAGCGCTCGTGCAATTCGGCGAGCTGCGGATTGAAGGTCGGCAGCTTGAGATCCAAATCGGCACGGGAGAATGTCAGGCTGTTGCGCTCGGCACCAAAGGTCACGGGGCAGCGAAACGCGGCGCGGTAGGGCAAGAGATCCGCAGGCGCCGGAAAAGCCAGTTCGACCGCGCACGGCGAAATCTCGCTGCGCACGATCCAGCGGCAGAAGCTCACCACGGTGACGAAGATATATTCGATGCGCTGGCGCGGGATCGGGCGCTCGCCGCCGAACAGCACAAAGTCGATGCGACTGCCGTCCGCCTCCTCGGTCATGGTCATCGTCAGCGCGTCCGAGAGAATGAGCAGATAGCGGATCAGGCGCTCGAAGGCGGAGCGCAGATCCGGGCAGGACATCATGGTGTAGCCGACCACGTCGAAGCTTGCCGGACGCGCCACCTGGTGCTGGGCGAGCGCAATCGCGGGGTTGCGCGAGCGCTCCACCGCAAGATCCCAGAGATGGCTCAGCTTCTCGGTCGCAAGCCGTGCGGACGGTCCCTCGATCTGCGCCGGGTCGACGCCGGCCGTCGCAAACAGCTTTGCGACATCGAGGCCCTCGGCAGCCAGCATCTCCGCCATGCCCCTCACCCACACGGCCGATGTGGTCCGCTTGCTCATCCCTTGAAACGTCCCCTTCGCGGCATTGGCCTTGCCCGGCCATCAGAATGGCTCCGTCGGTCACTGACAGGCCCAGGTCCGGCTGGCTAAATGCGTCGACCACTATATGACACGAAATCGCCCCCCTCGCCACGTCAAGCGGGGCGCGAGAGCAAGAAGGGACCGAGCTTCCATGACCAGGCACTGGCTATCCAGCTACGGCCCGCGGGTCCCCGCCGATATCGATCCGAACGCCTTTTCATCGGTGCGTGCCATGCTCGAGGGCGCGATGACGCGCTATGCCGACAAACCCGCGTTCCGCTGCTTCGGCCAGACGCTCACCTATGCCGATACCGACCGCCTGTCGCGCAATTTCGCGGCGTTCCTGCAAGCCAAGCTCGGCGTCAAAAAGGGTGACCGCATTGCGGTGATGCTGCCGAACCTGCCGGCCTTTCCGCTTGCCATGCTCGGCATCATCCGGGCCGGCGCGATCCAGGTCAATGTCAACCCGCTCTATACGCCGCGCGAGCTGGCGCACCAGCTCCACGATGCCGGGGTGAAGACCATGATCGTCTTCGCCGGCGTGTCGGCGACGCTTGCCGAAATCATCGGCGACAGCGGTGTTGAACAGATCATCAGTGTCGGCCTCGCCGACGGCACGCCAGCGCAGCTGCCGAGCCCTCCGGTCGATGCCAGGCTCAAGCACGTCACCGCGTTCACTGACGCATTGGCACTCGGCGCGGCGCTGCCGCTGTCCTCTCCGCCGCTGTCGGGCGACGACATATTATTCCTGCAATATACCGGCGGCACCACCGGACTTTCCAAGGGCGCGGCGCTGTCGCATCGCAACCTCGTCGCCAATACCGAGCAGTACAAGGCGTTCATGCTGGATGCCCTGCAGCCGGGCGAGGAAGTCGTCGTTACGGCGCTGCCGCTCTACCACATCTTCGCATTGATGGTAAATTTCATCACCTACTTCTCGATCGGCGCGGAGAACTGGCTGGTGCCCAACCCGCGCGACATGGCGGGGTTCGTCGAGACCTTGAAGCAGGCGCGCCCCACCGTCTTCACCGGCGTCAACACGCTGTTTGCCGGGCTCCTGATACAGCCGAATATCGGCGAGGTCGATTTCTCGCGGCTGAAGGTCGCGATCGGCGGCGGCGCCGCGGTGCTGCCGACGACCTCGGAGCAATGGCAGCGGCTCACCGGCAAGCACATCCTCGAAGGCTATGGCCTGTCCGAGACCTCGCCGGTGCTGACCCTCAATCCGATGACCCGCGAAGGCTTCTCCGGCACGGTGGGCCTGCCGTTACCGTCGACCGACATCAAGCTGCTCGGCGAGAACGATGTCGAGGTAGGTCCCGGCGAAGCCGGTGAAATCTGCGCCCGCGGGCCGCAGGTGATGCGCGGCTATTGGAAGCAGGACGAGGCCAACGCGAAGGCGTTCACGGCGGACGGCTATTTCCGCACCGGCGATGTCGGCGTGTTTGATGGTAGCGGCTATCTGCGAATCGTCGACCGCAAGAAGGACATGATCATCGTGTCCGGCTTCAACGTCTATCCCAACGAGGTCGAGGCCATTGCGGCGGCCTGCACCGGCGTTGCCGAATGTGCCTGCGTCGGCCGGCCCGATCAGAAGACCGGCGAGTCGATCGTGCTGTTCGCGTCCAAAATGCCGGGGACTGCGATCAACGAAGCCGACGTCATCGCACATTGCCGGCGCGAGCTCACCGCCTACAAGGTCCCGAAAGAGGTGCGCTTCGTCGAGGCGCTGCCGAAATCCAATGTCGGAAAGATCCTGCGCAAGGATCTGCGCACGCTGCTCTAGGGGCGCGGCAGGTCGCAGAGTTCCTTAACAAGGAACCGCTTCGCGACTTGGTAAACCATGCGTTAAGCAGTTTCGTCCCGGAGCGAAGATCCGCGCAGCATTAGCGGCAGTTGCAGGTAATCCGTGGTAGAGGTCGCACGCAGACGCCCGATCCTGCGCAATAATGCGGCAGTTTTTATGAACAACGGCGTCCAGCGGCTTAACCGTTTCTCCAGCGACACACGCCATAGTCGTGGCCTGTCAATTCGCAAATGCCAGGTTCAATTGTTGTGACATCCCTTGGACGTGTGATTTCGGTGCGCGGCTCGTCTGCCCGGGTCGGCATGTTGGCCGCAAGCCAGATGCCGATGTCGGAGATACGCGCAACCGTCGGCCGCTTCGTCTCCATCCGCTCCGGCGCCTCGACCATCGTCGCCATGATCACCGAGGTGTCCTGTGAGGATTTGCCCGTCACGGATACCTATGTCGCGACCGCTGGCGTCGACTTGCTCGGCGAGATCTTGCCCGGCGACCGCCCCAAATTCCAGCGCGGCGTCACCAATTACCCAACCATTGGCGATCCGGTCGCATTGATCAGCGCCGAAGAGCTGCGCACCATCTATGCACCGACCGGCGCCGACCAGATCAATGTCGGCACGTTGCAGCAGGACCGCTCGGTGACGGCCTATGTGGATGTCGAGGAAATGCTGTCGAAGCATTTCGCGGTGCTCGGCTCGACCGGCGTCGGCAAATCGACCGGCGTGTCGCTCCTGCTCAACGAGATCCTGCTGGCACGGCCGAACCTGCGCGTCTTTCTGCTGGACGTGCACAACGAATATGGGCGCTGCTTCGGCAGCCGCGCGATGGTGCTCAACCCGCGCAATCTGAAACTGCCGTTCTGGCTGTTCAATTTCGAGGAAATCGTCGACGTGCTGTTCGGCGGCCGCCCGGGCGTGCCGGAGGAGCTCGATGTGCTCGCGGAGGTCATTCCGCAGGCCAAGGCGATCTACACCCAATACCAGAACTCCGATCGCCTGGGGCTCAAGCGCGCCGATCCCAAGGCGGTCGGCTACACCGTCGATACGCCGGTGCCGTATCGCCTGGTCGACTTGATCTCGCTCATCGACGAGCGCATGGGCAAGCTGGAGAACCGCTCCTCGCGCATCATCTATCACAAGCTGATCTCGCGCATCGAAACCGTGCGCAACGATCCGCGCTACGGCTTCATGTTCGACAACGCCAATGTCGGCGGCGACACCATGGCCGAGGTGATCAGCCATTTGTTCCGGCTGCCCGCCAACAGCAAGCCGATGACGGTCATGCAGCTTGCCGGCTTCCCCGCCGAGGTCGTGGACTCCGTGGTCTCGGTGGTCTGCCGCATGGCCTTCGATTTCGGCCTGTGGAGCGATGGCGTCTCGCCGATGCTGTTCGTCTGCGAGGAGGCCCACCGCTACGCCTCCGCCGACCGCAATATCGGGTTCGGCCCAACCCGCAAGGCGATCTCGCGCATCGCCAAGGAGGGCCGCAAATACGGCGTCTATCTCGGCCTCATCACCCAGCGTCCCGCCGAGCTCGACGCCACCATCATCTCCCAGTGCAACACGCTGTTCTCGATGCGGCTTGCCAACGAGCGCGACCAGGCCCTGATGCGCTCGGCAGTCTCGGACGCCGCTGCGAACCTGTTGTCCTTTGTCCCGTCGCTCGGCAGCCGCGAGGTGCTGGCCTTCGGCGAAGGCGTGGCGCTGCCGACGCGGCTGCGCTTCAAGGAGGTGCCGGCCCATCAATTGCCGCGCAGCGAGGCCACCATCGCGACCGTGCCGTCAGTCTCCGCCGGCCATGATCTGCATTTCGTCGGCGCAGTGCTGGAGCGCTGGCGCGGCGCCACCTCCAACCGCGACGCGGCGCCCCCCGAGTCCGGGTTCGAACGTGTGCCGCCGCGCGCGCCGTCATTGATGGAAGCGCCGATGCTGCAGCCCTCCCAGGGCCTCGATCCCGACCGCTTCTCGCTGTTGAAGAAGCCGCTGCGCTGAACGCGGCAGCGCCGACGCGACATTCAAACCAGAGCGCTGCCCTCTCTATGCGAAGCTCTGGGCTATCCGGGGTGCGACGTCCATGACGATGTCCCGATAATGCTCGATCGGCCGCGGCCGACCGATCAGATAGCCCTGCATCTCGTCGCAGCCTTCGCGCACCAGCGTGGCCAGCTGCTCCGCCGTCTCGACACCCTCGGCCAACACGGGAAGATCGAGGCCGTGTGCAAGGCCGATGACGGCGCGGACGATGGCGAGCGAACGTTCGGTTCGACCGATGCCGATGACGAAGGAGCGGTCGATCTTGATCCGGTCGAGCGGGAATGCCTCGAGATAAGAGAGCGACGAATAACCGGTGCCGAAATCGTCGAGCGAGATCCGCACCCCGAGCGATTTCAGCGCTTCCAGCACCGACCTCGCATGCGGCGCGTCCTCGACCAGCACGCCCTCGGTGAGCTCGAGCTCGAGCCGGGCCGCTTCGATTCCCGTCTCCTCCAGGACGTCGCGCACCAGGCCCTCCAGATTGCCCCGCCGGAACTGAACAGCGGAGACGTTGACCGCGACCTGCAGCGCGCCCTGCCATGAGGCCGCCTCGCGGCAGGCCTCGCGCAGCACCCATTCGCCGATCGGCACGATCAGGCCGCTCTCCTCGGCGAGCGGTATGAAGTCCGAGGGCGGAATGCGGCCGCGCAACGGATGCTGCCAGCGCACCAGCGCCTCGAAGCCGATGATCTGGCCCTGCTTGGACTGCTGCGGCTGATACTCCAGGAACAGCTCGTTGTTGGCGACCGCGGAGCGCAGATCCTGCTCCAGCGCGCCGCGCTCGCGCAGCTGCTTGTCCATCGCGGCGGTGAAGAAGCGGATGGTGCCGCGCCCTTCATGCTTGGCACGGTAGAGCGCCGCGTCGGCATTGGCGAGCAGGCTGATCTGATCGGCTCCGTCGCGCGGATAGACGGCAAGGCCGACACTGAGATTGAGGTCGAAAGCATGGCCGGAGATCTCGATCTTCTCGCCCAGCGCGTCATGCAGGCGGGTCGCGAGCAGCTCCGCGGCCGAGGCCGCCGGCGCAGCCTCGCAAACCGCGACAAACTCGTCGCCGCCGACGCGGGCGATGAAGGCGTTCGGCCCGGCCTGTGCAAAGCGGCGCGCGACCTCGCGCAGCACCTGGTCGCCGGTGGCATGGCCGTGGAGATCGTTGATCTGCTTGAAGCGGTCGAGATCGATGCAGAGCACGGCAAAGCCGCCGCCAGCCTCGCGCGCCCGCGCGATCAGGCGCGTCAAATGATCGTCGAGCGCCGCCCGGTTCGGCAGGTCGGTCAGCCCGTCGTGCCAGGCGAGATGGCGAATCCGCCGCTCCGTGCGGTTGCGCTCGGTGACGTCGATCGCAACGGTGACATGGGCGTCGCGACCGTCATAGCGCAGCGCGCGAGATTCGACCGCAAGCTCGATCACGCGGCCATCAGAGGTACGGTGCCGGCGCGAGGGGCCGGTCTCCGCGATTGACGGCACCGCCTGCAGGTCCAGCTCATGCATCGCAAGCAGGTCATCGCCGCTATAGCCGTAATGCCCGCACATCGCGGCATTCACGGCCAGCAGGCGGCCGGTGTCGGCGTCCGTGACCCACATCGGCAGCGGATTTTCCTCGAACAACAGCCGGAACGAGGCCTCGCGGCGCTTCAGCTCGGTGATGTCGATGCGCACGCCGATATTGCCGCCGTCGGCGGTGCGCCGCTCCTCGATCCGCAGCCAGCGGTCGCCCGCCAGCTGCTGCTCGTGCGAGCAGTGATCCTGCATGCGCCGCGCCAGGCGCTCGCTCAGCCACTCCTCCTCACGGCCGATGGCGTCAGCATAAAGCCCCCGGGACAGACCGTCCCGCACGACCTCTTCGAAGGTCATGCCGGCTCTCAGAATGTCATGACCTAGGGAATAGATATCAGCATACTGCCGGTTCCAGAGAACCAGGCGATCATCCCTGTCGTAGACGGCGAGGCCTTCGGACACCACGTCGAGCGCTTCGGTCAGCCTGGTGTGGATGCTGCGCGCGCGCGCCTCGGCGCGTTCCGCATTGGCCTTGGCCTCGGTCAGGGCCTGCTCGGTCTGGTGGCGCTGGGTGATGTCCTCATGTGTCGCGACCCAGCCGCCATCAGGCATCGGACGATGGCAGATGCGCACGACCCGCCCGCTGGCGAGCTCGACGATACTGTCGGATTCCTTGTCCGTGATGACGGGACTGTCGCGCCAGCGCAGATATTCTTCGCCGGTCATTTTTGGACCGGCGCCTGCCTTGAAGCGGAGCTCGACGATGTCCTTCAGCAACATGCCCGGGCGCACGTCGTCGGGCGAAAGGCTGTAGATTTCGCAATATTGGCGGTTGCTGACGATCAGCCGCTTCGCGCCGTCGAAGAAACAGAGGCCCTGCGACATGTTGTTGAGCGCGGTGTCGAACCGCGCTGCGATCGTCTCGGCCCGGGCATGTTCGGCGCGCGTCCGTTCGCTTTCGGCGGCGAGCCGCGAGTGCGATGCGACCAGTTCGACCATCGCAGCGAAACTGGTGTTGAGCATCCGCACGAACAGCGCCAGAAACAGCGCGAGATTGACACCGATCGCAACCAGCGCCGGTTCGCCAGACAGCAGGAACAGCACCGCGATCGGCAGTCCGGAAATCAGCAATGTCAACCGCGCGGCACTCGGCAGGCTGCCGAGACAATAGGCGCTGATCGCGGACGCCATGAAGATGGTGAGCGAGATCGGCGCCCGCAAGCCAGGATCAACCGAGCCGAACAGCACGACAGTCCAGACCGAAAAGCCGACATCGAGGATCAGCGTCAGCGTGCGTCCCCGAAGGAGATGAGCGCGGGCCTCCTCAGGCGTCGGGACATGGTCCTTCAATCGCAGCCAGCAGGCCATCCGGTAGATGCTGGCTGCAATGAGCACGCCAGGAAAGGCAAAGCGGAGCCACCATGAGAAGTCCGACGGCAGCACGACGGCAACGCTGATGCTGTCGAGCACAAGGATCGCATAGAGCAGCGGAACCTGGGCGGTGAGCGCGCGGAACTGCTCGCGCAACAGCGCGCGATCAAGCGGCGTGTCGGCATCGCCGACCGAAAACCAGCCGCCGATCGTCCTCAGCATCCCTGTGCGGGGCATTGTCACACGTGTTTCGCTCCCTCTCCCGCCTGGACAATAGGACGCCCGCGCGAAAAGCCGCGTAAACATCCATGGTCAATGCGCGCTTAAGCGCCCGCAGAAGTGGCTTACCAGGGGTTAACGGCCGGGGTAACCTTGGATGGAATCGCGTTTTCCTCGGAGACACTCGACAATGACCCAGCCGCCCGCCAAACGTTTCCCCGCGCCCGCGCTCGACAAGCTGCCGGACGACATCCGCGCTCGCCTGCTCGCTGTGCAGGAAAAGTCGGGCTTCATTCCGAACGTGTTCCTCACCCTGGCGTACCGGCCGGCCGAGTTCCGCGCCTTCTTTGCCTATCACGACGCACTGATGGACAAGGAGAGTGGGCTCACCAAGGCCGAGCGGGAGATGATCGTGGTGGCGACCTCGGCCGCCAATCAATGCCAGTATTGCGTGATCGCGCATGGCGCCATCCTGCGCATTCGCGCCAAGAACCCGCTGATCGCGGATCAGGTCGCGGTCAACTACCGCAAGGCCGACATCACGCCGCGCCAGAGGGCGATGCTGGATTTTGCCCTGAAGGTCGCGCTCGAGGCGCATGTGGTGTCGGAGTCGGATTTTGCGGCGCTCGCCGCCCACGGCTTGTCCGACGACGACATCTGGGACATCGCCGCGATTGCCGCCTTCTTCGCACTGTCGAACCGCCTCGCCAATGTCACGGGCATGCGGCCGAATGACGAGTTTTACCTGATGGGGCGCGTGCCGAAATAGCGGCGGACTTCAAGCGCGGCGAGATGAATGAGCCATGCGGCGCGCTTGCGCGTCGTGCCATGAGGCGTGTGGCAATCCTGCCAATATTGACGTGAATCAATGCATGAACGACGGATCGTGGGAGGCTTGAATCGCCTCAAGGCTCCTGAAGGGAGGTGAGGTTCATGCACATGTATGAAACGACGACTGGCCGGCGCCAGAAGCCGGGCTACATGGGTCTGTTCGCCATTACATTCCTGTTCGCGTCGATCTTCCTCGCATGGGCTGTGATGCGGGCGTGGTGAAGACAAGCTTTGCGACCGGAATGATGTGATACCCACCCGATTTGATTCGCGCCGAAGGCGCAAGCGATGAGATCATCGCGTTCGCCTTTCAATTGAGCGGAATTTGTCGAAGGCCGCTAGACAATTGCAAGCTCAACACAGCCTCCGGGTCCGCATCATGATTAAAACGTCTCCGTCACCTTGCTCAGCTGCGGTGGCCGGTCCGGGTCAAAACCCCAGGCTCGTGCGGTGGCCTCGATCATGCGATAGGCCGGTACCAGCATGGTGATGGCGTCGGTTGCCGCGTCGTCGTCGCCGATCCAGGGCAGCGACGCGCTTGGTCCGCCGGCAAGATGCAGCGCGATGCGGCTGGCACGCAAGTCATCCGCAAGCTGGTCCACCGTCGCTGCGGTCTCGTCATTCAGGCGCATCAACAGCACCGGCGTCCTGGCCGAGAGCGCCGCGCGAGGCCCATGCTGCAGCTCGGCGGCGGAAAAGCCGAGGGCCGGCAGTCGCAGGATCTCGGCAAGCTTGAGCGCGATTTCGCGCGCCGGGCCAAGCCCGAGGCCACGCGAGGCGACGAACACCGCGGAGGCATTGGCGAGATCGGTAGCGATGGCCGACCAGTCGAGCGCCGCAGCGCGCGCAAGCCGCTCCGGCAGACGGTCGAGCGCGGAGCGCAATGTCGCATCATCGGCCAGCGCCGCGATGAGCTCGGCGCCCGCGGCCATCGAGCCGACCACGGTCTTGGTCGCGGCGACGGATTGCTCGACGCCGGCCTCGATCGGAATCACGAACTCCGCCGCATCCGCCACCGGCGACGGCACGACGTTGACGATCGCGACCGTGCGCGCGCCTGACTCGCGCGCCGATCTGGTCGCGGCGACCAGGTCCGGGCTGCGCCCGGACTGTGAGATCACGATGAACAATGCATGATCGAGGCAGAGCGGTTTGCGAAACGCCGTGATCACCGAGGGCGCGCTGGCGGAGACCGGCAGATGCAGCCGCGTCTCGATCAGATAGCGCAGGAACACGCCAGCGTGTCCCGAGCTGCCGCGGCCGCACAGCACGGCGAGCGGCGCTGTGCTGATATCGAGCTGGCCGGCGATATCCGAGATCGCCCGCCGCCTGCGCAGGATGCGTGCTGCGACTTCGGCGCTGTCATTTGTCTCGCGGGCCATTGCGGAGCGCGCGGGATCCGTCGTCTGCTTGCTGCTCTGCATCATCGGCTGATCTTGTCGGAGAGATCGGCGAACACGCCGCGCAGATTGCCGTTATGGCTCGCGAGCCACTTTTCGGCCTCCGCCCTGTCATAGCCGAGCACCACCAGCGCGGCGGTCTTGATGTCGCCGTCGGTCTGTTCCAGCGCGACCGCCGCCTGCGTCTCGCTGCAGCCGGCGATACGCGCGACCATGATCTCGGCACGGCGCTTCAGCTTCACATTGGTCGGCGGCATGTTGACCATCATGCCGCGATAGACACGACCAAGGCGCAGCATGATTCCGGTCGAGATCAAATTGAGCACCACCTTCTGCGCGGTGCCTGCCTTCATCCGGGTCGAGCCGGCGATCAGCTCGCGCCCGGTCTCGACCAGCACCGGAAACCGGGCCTGCTCGAGCAGCGGCGTATCGGGATTGTTGGCCATGCCGATGGTCACCGCGCCACGCCTGCCGGCCTCCCGCAATGCCGCCACGGTGAACGGCGTCGTTCCCGATGCGGCGACCGCGATCACGACGTCATGCGGCGACGGCTCGGCCGCCGCCATCTGCCTGATAGCGTCGTCGACGTCGTCCTCGGCGCCTTCGATGCTGGTGGTGAAGGCGCTCTCGCCCCCGGCGATGATGAAGCGTAGCCGCGCTGTCGGCCAGGCGAAGGTCGGCGGCAGCTCCGCGCCGTCCTGCACGGCCACCCGGCCCGAGGTGCCGGCGCCGACATAGATCAGGCGCCCGCGATCGCCGAGCGCGCGATAGGCGGCTTCGGTGGCCGCGGTCATGGCGGGAAGCGCGTGGCCGATCGCCGCGACCGCCGCAAGCTGGCCCTCCCACATCGCCTCCATGGCGGAGGCAAGCGCCCAGGCGTCGAGATCGGCAAAGCGGGGGTCGACTTCTTCCGTGGCCATGCGCGATCCGCCTCCTTGAGGGGACTGAATGCGGAACTTGAAAAACCTGGCCGCGTCCGGCCACCAGCTCGAACGCGCCTGATCACCCATTGCAACGCGAAAACACGGTTCCGGGTTCGGCCTCACCCGGCGGCGCTCTGCTCAAATTGACGCTGGCAGGCCACCCAAATGTAGGATCATGCGGCCGCGGTTGAAGATGTTACACTGGCTCTCAGCCAAAAGCGCTGACCAACGCCGACAGACGAGCCCATGGACGACCAGCCTTCCTCCGCTGCCTTCACCATCGCCGCGCCGCAGCTGTTCGACGGCACCGCCATGCGCGGACCGGCGCTGGTCACCGTGGCGGACGGCCTGATCGCGGATGTCAGCTTCTCCGGCGCAGCACCCGCCGCAACGGTCACGCTGCCGCCGGAGACCATCCTCGCGCCGGGATTCATCGATATCCAGGTCAATGGCGGCGGCGGCATCCTGCTCAACGACGAACCGAGCGCAGCCGGCATAAGCCGTATCGCCGCGGCGCACCGGAGCTGCGGCACCACGGGCCTGTTGCCGACGCTGATCACCTGCAACGTCGAGACCATGGAGGCGCTTGCGGCTGCGGCACCGGGCGCCCTGCAAATCCCGGGGGTGCTCGGGTTTCACCTCGAGGGCCCGGCGCTGAACAAGGCGCGCAAGGGCATTCATCTGCAGTCCGAGATCCGCGTGCCCGACGCGCGCGACCTTGCCGCGATCAAGAGCTTTGCCAGGTTCGGCCGCTCCCTGGTGACGCTGGCCCCCGAATGCGTGCCGGCTGCGCTGATCGAGGAGCTCGTTCAGGCCGGCTTGCGGATCGCGGCCGGCCACAGCGACGCCACCGCCGTGGAAATGGCCCGGGCTGCCGACCGGGGGATCACCGGGGTCACCCATCTCTTCAACGCCATGTCGCAGCTGACCGCCCGGGCGCCCGGGGTGGTCGGCGCCGCGCTCGACGACGAGCGGCTGTTTGCCGGCATCATCTGCGACGGGCTTCACGTCGACCCCGTGAGCCTGCGTCTCGCCTTTCGCTGCAAGGGCCCGGACCGCCTGATGCTGGTGACCGACGCGATGCCGCTGGTCGGCGCGGCGCAGCGGGAGTTCCTGCTGCAGGGCCGACGCATCACGCTGGACAACGGCCGCCTGACCGGGCCGGACGGGACGCTCGCCGGCGCGCACCTGACGATGATCGAGGCCGTGCGTAACGCCGCCACGTGGCTCGGCATCGACCTGTCCGACGCGCTGGCGATGGCCTCGCGCACGCCGGCGATGTTTCTGGGACTGGGCCGCGAACTCGGTGCGGTCCTCGCGGGTTACCGTGCCGACCTCGTCGCCTTCAATGACCGCTTTGATGTCATCGAGACCTGGATCGGCGGCCAATCAACCCAGGACGCGGCGCCGCAGCAACGGAAGGTGTCGTCATGATCGAGGCCATCAGCGCCGTCACCCTTGCAACCCACGACATGGAAAGCGCCGTGCGGTTTTACCGATCGCTGGGCTTCGATCTCCTGCATGGCGGCGAGACCGCCGCCTTCTCCAGCTTTGGCGCCGGCCCCAATTATCTCAACCTGATCGCCCAGCCCGAGCAGCGGCACTGGTCGTGGTGGGGTCGCCTCATCTTCTATGTCGACGATGTCGATGCCATGTACGAGCGGGCGCTGCGGGCAGGCCTGGAGCCCTCGACCCTGCCCCGCGATGCCGAATGGGGCGAACGCTATTTCCACCTGACGGACCCCGACGGCCATGAGCTCAGTTTCGCCCGGCCGCTGCGGGGCGCGGCATAGCGCCGCGCGCGCGAGGCCTACCAAGGTATCGAAGCCCGCCTGCTGGACTTGGCTGCGGATTTCGCGGCAGATTTGCTGATCCGGCCCCGACAGCACCTGTCACATAAGCTTCACGAGCCATTTTTATCTGGGGACGCCGGCATTTGCCGCAGGATTGGACCAGGGGATTATCAGGCGATCATGAGCAGCGTCGACGTGCGATCGGTGACGAAGGCGTGGGGCGAGACGCGCGCGGTCGATGATGTCTCCTTTTCCGTCGGCAAGGGGGAGCTGGTGGTGCTGCTCGGCCCCTCCGGCTGCGGCAAGTCGACCATGCTGCGGATGATCGCGGGCCTCGACGAACCCACGACAGGCATGATCGCGATCGAGGGCCGCGATGTCGGAGGACTCACGGGCTCGGCGCGCGGCGTTGCGATGGTGTTTCAGTCCTACGCGCTGTTTCCGCACCTGACCGTGGCCGACAACATCACCTTTGGCCTCTCGGTGCGCGGCACCTCCAGGCAGGAAATCGCCGAGCGGCTGAAGCGGACGGCGGCGCTGCTCGATCTTCAGAAGCTCCTGTCGCGGAAGCCCGCGCAACTCTCCGGCGGCCAGCAGCAGCGCGTCGCGCTTGGCCGGGCCCTGATCGCGGAAGCGCCGGTCTGCCTGCTGGACGAGCCGCTCTCCAATCTCGATGCGCAGCTGCGCCAGGAGCTGCGCCGCGAGATCCGCGCGCTGCAGCAGCGGCTGGGTATTACGATGATCTATGTGACCCACGACCAGACCGAGGCCATGAGCATGGCCGACCGCGTCATCCTGATGCGCGGCGGCCGCATCGAGCAGAACGGCCGTCCTGCCGAGCTCTACGAGCGGCCGGCGAGCCTGTTCGCGGCGCGCTTCATCGGCGGAACGCCGATGAACCTGCTCGAGCTCGACGACGCGCCGCAGGGCGCGATCATTGCGGGCACCGCGGGGCCGGCGCTGTTCACGGGCCAGGGACGGGGCCGCGTGCTGGGCCTCCGACCGGAGGATGTCAGCGTGGATAGCGCGAATGCACGGGCGTCCCTTCACGCCACTGTCACCGCGGTCGAATATCTCGGCGCCGAGGCGCTCGTCACCTGCAGCCTCAACTGCAACCTTGGCGCAAGGCCGATCCAGGCCCGCACCCGCGGGGATGGCGCGCCACCGATCGGCGCCAGAGTAGGGCTGAGCTGGGAGGCCGGGGCCACTCACCTGTTCAATGGCACAAGCGGCGAGCGTCTCGACATCGGCGCCGCCACGCACGCGCCAGAACTCCACAAGGTTACGACTTAAAGAAAGTATCAGCGCATGAACATGTTTGCCAAATTCACCACTGCAGCGACGCTCGCGGCGGCCGTTCTCGGCAGCTCAGCCGCTTGCGCAACCGAGCTCACCTTTTATTACCCGATCGCGGTCGGCGGCCCCATCACCAAGATCGTCGACGGCTATGCCGCCGAGTTCACCAAGCAGCACCCCGATATCACGGTGAAGCCGGTCTATACCGGCAGCTATCAGGACTCCATCGTGAAGGCGATGACCGCGGCCAAGGCCGGCAACGCGCCCGACATCGCGATCCTGCTGTCGACCGACATGTTCACGCTGATCGATAACGACCTGATCGAGCCCTTTGACGCGCTCGCAACGAGCGACGCCGACAAGGCCTGGATCAAATCGTTCTATCCGGCCTTCATGGAGAACAGCCAGGCCGGCGGCCATACCTGGGGCATTCCGTTCCAGCGCTCCACCATCGTGCAGTACTGGAACAAGGATGCGTTCAAGGCCGCCGGCCTCGATCCGGAGAAGCCGCCGAAGAGCTGGGACGAGATGGTCGCCATCGCCAAGCAATTGACCAAGCGCGATGCGTCGGGCGCGGTCACGCAATGGGGCCTGGAAATCCCCTCCTCCGGCTTCCCCTATTGGCTGTTCCAGGCGCTCACCACCCAGAACGGCGCAATCCTCGCCAACCAGGACGGGACCAAGGTCGCCTACAACGATCCCAAGGTGATCGAGGCCGCGCAGTTTTTCGCCGATCTCAGCCGCAAATATGAGGTCATGCCCAAGGGCATCATCGATTGGGGCACGACGCCGAAGGATTTCTTCGAAGGCAAGACCGCGATGATGTGGACCACCACCGGCAATCTCACCAATGTCCGCAACAACGCCAAGTTCGCGTTCGGCGTGGCGGCGATGCCGGCCAAGGTCCGCGGGGGATCGCCGACCGGCGGCGGCAACATCTATGTCTTCAAGACCGACGACAAGGCCAAGCTGAAAGCCGCGGTGGAATTCGCCCGCTTCCTCTCGACGCCCGAGCGTGCCGCCGACTGGGGCATCGCCACCGGCTATGTCGCGACCCGCCCCGATGCCTGGGAGACCGAGGCGATGAAGAAGTACACCGCCGACTTCCCGGCCGCTGTCGTGGCGCGCGACCAGCTCAAGGACGCGGTGGCGGAATTGTCGACCCACGACAATCAGCGCGTCACCAAAGCGCTCAACGACGCACTGCAGGCGATCCTGACCGGGGCAAAGGAAGCAAAGCCCGCGCTCGACGACGCGCAGGCTGAAGCCACCCGTATTCTCGCACCTTATCAGCACTGACAAAGTGTGCCGGCTGGTGAGAGGTCACCGGCCGGCACTCTCTCTCACATGGGCAAATCGCATCCGGCTCGGCTGAACATCCATTTGCAGGGCTGGCTGCTCGCGCTGCCGGCGGTGGTGCTGCTTGCGACCTTCACCCACGTGCCGGCGGTCGAGACCATCATCGACAGCTTCTTCTCGACCCCGCATGGCAAGCGGGCGGCCACCTATATCGGCCTCGACCAGTACCGCACCATGCTGGCCGATCCAGTGTTCTGGCTGGCGTTCCGCAACAACCTGCTGTACGCGCTGATCACCGTGCCGCTGGCAATCGCGCTTGCGCTTGTGATGGCGCTGTGGGTGAACGGCAAGATCAGGGGACGCGCAGCGCTGCGGCTCGCCTTCTTCACCCCGACCATCCTGCCCATGGTCGCCGCCGCCAATATCTGGCTGTTCTTCTACACGCCCGATTACGGCCTTTTGAACCAGATCATCCGCCTGTTCGGCTTTGCCAGCGTCAACTGGCTCGGCAATCCCGCAACCGCGCTTGGCGCGCTGATGGCCGTGACGGTCTGGAAGGAAGCCGGCTTCTTCATGATCTTTTACCTCGCCGCGCTGCAGCAGGTGCCGCCGGTGCTCTACGAGGCCGCGCGGATGGAGAATGCCTCGCGCTGGCTGATCTTCCGCCGCATCACGTGGCCGCTGTTGATGCCGACCACGCTGTTCGTCGCCGTCAATGCGCTGATCAATGCCTTCCGCGTCGTCGACCAGGTCATCGCCATGACCGGCGGCGGTCCGAACAACGCGACCGCGCTGCTGTTGTTCTACATCTACCAGGTCGCCTTCAGCTTCTGGGACTCCGGCTATGCGGCGGCGCTGTCGACGGTGCTGTTGTCGACGCTCGCGGCAATCGCCTTCCTGCAGTTCTTCCTGCTCGACCGCAAAATTCATTATCGCTGAGGACGCATGCCGGACCGCTCGACCAGGTTGATCTCGACAGCAGCGGTCTGGCTGTTCGCGCTCGCCTTCGCCTTGCCGCTGCTCTACGCGATCTGGGCCGCCTTTCACCCCTCGGCCTTCGCGACCCATTTCAATCCCACAGCGCCCCTGACATTCGACAATTTCGTGCGCGCCTGGACGGCCGCGCCGTTCGCCCGCTACTTCCTCAACACCATCCTCCTCGTGCTCGGCATCATGGCCGCGCAGTTCGTGATCTGCACCCTCGCAGCCTTTGCGCTCGCACGCTGGGAGTTCTTCGGCTCCGGCGTGCTGTTCGCACTGATGCTGGTGCAGCTGATGGTGACGCCCGACGTGCTGATCCTGGAGAATTACCAGACGCTCAAGACAATGGGCCTGATCGACACGCTGACCGGTGTCGGCCTGCCCTATGTCGCCTCCGCCTTTGGCATCTTCCTGTTGCGCCAGACCTTCAAATCGATCCCGAGGGAACTCGACGACGCCGCGCGGATGGAGGGCGCGAGCACGCTACAGACGATCTGGCGCGTCTATCTGCCGCTCGCCCGCCCCGTCTACGTGGCCTATGGCCTCGTCTCCGTCAGCTATCACTGGAATAATTTCCTCTGGCCGCTGATCGTGACCAACTCGGTCGAGACCAGGCCACTCACCGTCGGCCTGCAGGTGTTCGCCTCCGTCGACCAGGGCGTCGACTGGTCGGTGATCTCGGCCGCCGCGCTGATGACCTCGGCGCCCCTGATGATCGCTTTCCTGTTGTTCCAGCGCGCCTTCATCCAGAGCTTCTTGCGCGCGGGGATCCGGTAAGGACGGCTTGGCCCAGGACGAGACCAGCCGATGCCGGCGAGCGACAGGTTGCCGGCCTCCGCAATTTCAATGCACCCGCGCGAAGCTGTCCATACGCGCATTGTTGCGGAAAGCGGCAGGCTCTCTCGCTCAATCGCTGATAGCCGCTCAAAGCGGCAGCAGCTATGGTTTGGGGAGTGAGAAGCAACCATGAAGACCTGCGGGGCATTGAAGGGTCTTGATTTTCCCCGAAAAAATCCAGCGACGGCATCGGCCACCGTGAACGGATGACAATGACCCACTCCGACGAGCTGTCCGCATACAAAATGTTCGGCCGCAGCGATTGGGCGGCATTGCGCTCCAACACGTCGCTGCCCCTCTCGGATGCGGATCTTTCGGTGCTTCGCGGCTTGAACGAGCCCATCATGTCTGCCGAAGTTGCAGACGTGTACCTGCCGCTCGTCCGCCTGTTGAACCTCCATTTCTCGGCGGCTCGCAACCTCATGCGCGTCAAGGCGGAATTTCTCGGTCGGCCGTCACGCGCTTCGCCCTACATCATCGCGCTGGCAGGGAGTGTTGCTGTAGGCAAAAGCACGTTTGCCCGCGTCCTTTGTGCGCTTCTGGCTCGCCTAGCGGATCATCCGCGTGTCGAGCTGGTTACGACCGACGGCTTCCTGCACCCCAACGCCGTTCTGGAGGAACGCGGGTTGATGCGGCGCAAGGGGTTTCCCGAGAGTTACGATCTGCCGCGGATGCTAGCCTTCCTCTCGGCCGTAAAGGCCGGCGAACGCACGCTCGAGCTCCCCGTCTACTCGCATCTGATCGGCGACGTCATTCCGTCGGAACGTCAAGTCGTCCGCAAACCGGACATCCTCCTTTTCGAGGGCCTCAATGTCCTGCAGGCGCGCGGGACCGCACCCGTGGTCGTCTCGGATTTCTTCGATTTTTCGATCTACCTCGATGCCGATCAGGATGACATCCAATCCTGGTACGTCGAGCGCTTTCTTGGGCTGCAGCGAACGGCCTTCCGAGACCCCGCGTCCTATTTCCACCACTACAGGGACCTCCCGCCGAAGGACGCGCGCGAAGTTGCGGACAGGTTATGGCGCGAGCATCATCGCGCCAACCTCCGGGAGAACATTCAACCGACGCGGACGCGGGCCGACGTCGTGCTGCGCAAGCGTTCCGACCATTCTATCGGCGAAGTCTGGTTGCGGGAAACATAGCGCCGCGTGCGGTGAAGGCCTTCGATCGAGCACGGCTTCGGCATCCTTGTCGTACCAAAGGCAAATCGTGTTCTTTGCCATTGCGCGTCCTCTCAGCTACAACTAAAAGTTGCCGGCCGAACCAGCGCGCCGGGCTCGTCGTCCCTGCGCGCCGGGATGCTGAGGCTGGTCAGATCGTTCTCACCTTCGACGATCTTGCGGTTCGCGGATGCTTCGCCGCGTTGTGAACCTCCCGCGCCGCTACCTGGCTGTGCTTCTTGACAGGCTGCTCCGCGTGCTGGGTTTTGGCCCCGCGGTGAGAGGCGTATTCCTTGCCGTCGATCGGTGCGACGTGCGGCGGATCGCGATCAAGGTACGGCCGGCCGATTCCGAACTCCTCGCCGTGCACGTCGATCCATTTCCACAACGCTTCGCTCGACGCGTAGCGCTGGTCGCGTGTCTCGCCCTTGATGCTCACGAGGTCAGCCGCGAGCCCATGGCCATAGCCGCCACGCGAGCTCCCGCCATGGTAGGACCGATCACTCGCCGCCTTCAGGCCGCTCGCGATCGATTGACGGTAGTCATCGCGGAACGCGCTGGTGATGCCAGGCGCGAGCCCCGCCGCCTCCGCCGCGCGAAGCAGGTGAAAGAGCTTGAGCTTGAAGCTTCCATCCATGCCGCCAACCACGTAGTCCATGATCGGCATGCCCACACGTTCGGCCGCCTTCGGATCCTTCCAGCCGAAATCCTCATCGACAAGTTTCGTGAAGCTCTTCGTGACAGTCACGGTCTTGCCGCGCTTCTTGACCGTCACCTTCCTCTGTTCTTCGACCTTGATGCTGTCCTCCTTGGGCGTCCGCTGATAGATCGCCCACAGGTATCGATCGATGCAGGCATCCTCTGCCGGACACGCGTCAGGAGTGTCGACAGGATTCACAGCGTTCGGGACGTCGTTTGGCAGCCGATCCGACGGGCTCGCCATTGCCAGCTGCAGGGCCGGTGCTGCGGCGGGCTGCGGCTGCGGCGAAGCGACTGCGGCCGCCATCTCGGCGACCGGCTTCGGCTCACCCGCCTCATGGGCTGGATCAGCCATGCTCAGAGCCGCCGCCTCAACGGGCGGCGTTGGCGACGACGGCATCTGCGACGAAGCGCCCGGCGCTGGCTCAACGTTCAGCTTCGGCTGGTCCGCGACGGCCGTCGGCTCGGCCGCCACCTTTGTCACCGGCTCCGCTGCGGTCGCCGGATCGACGGGCCCGAGCAAGACATGACCGGGCAAGACTTGGCCGGGCAAGACTTGGCCGGGCAAGACATGAGGAACGGCACTTGCCCGCGGTGCGTCCACCAGTTCGACAGCGGCGGCCAAGGATGGCAGGCGGCGATCCTCGAACAAGGCGGCGCCGGTGTTCTGGATTCCGGCCGACCCGAATCCGGAAAACCAGGCGACAATCAAACCCGCCACAACGGCCGTTTGGAACAAGCCCAACACTTGCGCAGATCGCTGCGGATTCATGGTCCCAGCCTCCATAGGCTCAATCCTGAGCCGAGTCGCACAGCCAAGCATCCAGAGCACGATTGTCCGCCGACCCCCTCGGCCAGCAAAGCCGCAAACTGCGGCTCAATCGCCTTTTTCAGGGGATTGTTGCCCCAACGCAACGCCTGCCACAAGCATCGTGTTTGGCGCGGGAGGTGCGTCGGTCCCGGCATCAGGTCCAGAGCTCCAGGGTGAAGCGGCGAAGCGGAACGCTCCCTTGGGTCCTACTTGACGTATCCAGAACACAACGCCTGCGCCCATTCCGGACGATTGTTTGCCCGCGCACGCGCGGATGCCGACTCCCAATCATATTCCAGGGCAAGAAGCTCGACCTGCCAGTCCCTGCCCTTTTTCGTGAGGGTCGCATAGCGGGCGTGTGGCGAGCGATACTCCAGGTTCGCAGCAAACGGAATGTCCGCGAACACCGGGCATCCCACGCTTCCCGGATTCAGTATCAAGCACCCGCGCGGACCGCGGACGACCGCCTGGCGATGGCTGTGCCCACACAGCACCACCTGCGCCGCCAGCTCGTTTCCCAGTCGCTGTTCCAGAACCTCCCGACGCGCAGGCGCGAAACGACCGTCGTCGAGCGCTTCCTCCAACAGGCACGCGCTGTCGTCATCCGGCGTGCCATGGCAGGCCAATATCCCGTCTTCCAGGCGGAGTTGGGACGGCAGACTGTGCAGCGCGCGCCTCTGCTCCGCGGTCAATGCGTCACGCGCAAACCTGCCGGCCGACGAAAGCCGCTGCTCGGGATACTCCTCAATCCACCGATCATGGTTTCCGCGCACCGTCGGCAGCGCCAGCGACTGCAAGGCCTCGAAGGTTTCCCTCGGCCACAACGGGCTGGTGACGCAATCTCCCAGATTGATGGTGGTGTCGACACCACGCGCCGTAATGTCGGCCAGCACGGCCTCCAGAGCGGCCAGATTTCCATGGACATCAGAAATGATCGCCAATCGCATCGCATCGCTCCACCGAGGCCAGCAATTTAGCGCAACTTCCAGAGACCGTCGCTGATGTTCTTTAGGCTTCGCCGCCACAGGCGATCACCGCTGACTGGCCACGGCGACCAGATAGACGCAGCGCTTTCGTTGCCGGTTTTCGAACCGACAATCGGTTGGTGAGCCCAACTGCAAACAGTCCCCCTCGCGCAATTCGTGGGTCTCCTCACCTTCGGTGAAATGGAGTATTCCGCTCAACATCCAGATTTGCTGATGAATGAAGGTGTACGACGACGCCGGATAGGCGATCGAGGCACCCGGCGGAAGTTCGCCGCGCACAAGCTGGATCGCGCTCGCGCCGTCCGGAGAGATTGCCGTTCTCGTAAATCCCGTCTGCGGATCCTGCCAGACGCTCTGCTCATCGGCACGCACAAGGCGCGATACCGCGCCCTCGGCTCTCGCCAGAAGCGTGGAGACTGTAAGCCCAAATGCCCCCGAGAGATGACCGAGCAGCGCAGCTGTCGGGCTCGATTCGCCGCGCTCGATCTTGCTGATCATGGCTTTCGACACACCGGAGCGTTCGGCGAGTTCGCTGAGCGACCACCCGCGGGCTTCCCGCTCGGCCTTGACGCGGGTCGCCAGGCCGATGTCGAGCGCGTTGACAATATGAGACATTTGCGCGCACGCATTGGATGTCGGCGGCTTGCAGGCGCCCGATGTGACGTTTTGGACGGCATGGGATCACGATACGCTGCTCGCGGTTGGCGCACTGAAACGGCTTGCCGATGACCATGGCGAAGTGAAATCGATGCACACGGCCCGGCAGGCGCGACGACAAGGCGCCGCCAGCGCGATGCTTAGGACCATCATCGCGGCCGCACGCGGGCGCGGCATGTCGCGCCTGAGCCTGGAAACCGGCTCGTGGGATTATTTCCTGCCCGCGCACGCCTTGTACCGGAAACACGGTTTCGTCGAATGTCAGCCGTTCGGCGATTATGCCCCGGATCCGAACAGCGTTTTCATGACGCTTGATTTGGGTCGTTGATGGGCCGGAGGCTGCCGACGTTAGGTTGCCTGACCGTGCTGTTACAGGCTGCTTGGAGAAAGCAAGGAGCTTGTGATGGCACCACGCGGTCTCGCTGTCGCGACGGATCAAGGACGGCGATTTCACCACACGCGGGGCCGTATTGTGAGGGCCGATTTCATCGCGCAGGAAGTGTGGGCCGATGGCCTCCCCGCCACTTTTAGGCTTAGCTCGGCTTCATTTTCGCACGCGCCATGTCGTGATCTTGCCCGCAGAAGCGGCGTCGATCCGTTCCAGAAAGTCAGGCGCTTCTCCCCGAGCAAGTGTTGCCTCCAGGCCGTCTGGAGCGCGCTCAATAATGCTTCGATTTGGATCCGTTTGGCAAATCACCACGTAGTCGACGTGCCGGTCCGATATCATTTCATGCGCTACCGACGGCCGCGCCAACATCAGCTTTAACATTGCCAGGTTGCCGTCATTGTTGCGATGATAAGGCGCTCCGAAGACGTCGTGGTTGGTTTCCACCAGAATTGCCGGTCCGAGATCGATGGGCGCCATCACACGTCCTTTTGGAAGTTGTTTCAAGGACGCAACGTCCGAGGGGTTTTGGCATCTTGAGGCTTCAGGAGCGAGGTCCATCTGTTCTGGCGGAAAGATCAGGTAGATCAGTGGCGCCATCGGCGGGCCGATCGTTGCAAACATCGCCGGTGAAACGACGAATGCCAGCACTGCCAGGTTGCGTCCGATGGCAAGCGAGGGCCAGACGATAGCGGCACCCGCGGCAAACAACGGGGCCGCCGCCACGGCGGCGCCTCCCGTACCTCGCATTTCCCATACGCTAATCGCGAATAAAGGGGCGAGCGCTGCGATGCCAACCACCCAGCGGAACCGCTCGGAAGGTTTCGATCGAACCAGGGCCGCCGCAGCGATCCCCAAAGCAATCAATGGAAACGCATAGAAGCCGAGGACCTCCTCCGGACCGAGCCGGAGCATCGTCGCAAGTGAGATCGTTTCCTGAACCTTGTCGAGCCATAACGACACGACAATCGGATCGAGCTGCCCATAAGGCGACGCGATGTGTCCGGCAAATAACCAGACCATCGCGCCGATCAAAGCGATCGCCGATGCGGTCGCAGTGGCCACACGCAGCCACAGCGCAGTGTGGTAGCGATCGATTCCGACCATGGCCGTCAAGCCAACACCTCCCCCAACAGTCAACAGCAGAAGTGGGCCGCCCAGGGAGTCAAAGACGGGTGCCACGAGTCCCGGCAGTGGAAGCAGTGCCAATGCGAGCACGAGTGACGATGCTGCCAATGCGATCGCAAACGCCAGGACTTGTCGCCTAACGGGTGCGCCTCGCCAGATGAAAAGCCCCACCACAGCAATGCTGATCGCCGCGATCACGGGCAGCATTTCAACGCCGATCGCCAGCGACAACGCTGCCATGAAGCCGGCCAGCGCAGCTTTGAACGTACTGCGCTCGATCTGCAGCGTGAATAGAGTGAGGGCCAGCAACAGATCAATCTGGGCATTGTGGTGATCTATCGCGCCCGGTCGAAAATGAACGAGTGCGGGCACGGCCAGCAGCGTGAGCACAGCTGCAGCGATCTGCGCAGCTACGGAACCATTGCTCATCTGCCGCGCAATTGTCACAACAAGCGCGACCGCCGCAGCGAACAGAAGCAGGGGCCACACAAACAGCGTCACAGCCTCCGCATCGTGCGTTCCGATCAGCGGCTTCAGCAAAGCAACAAACATCGCCAAAGGCGCGTCGATGATGCGCGACCAGTGCATCAGCACGCCGGGTGGGTCCAATCGATATTGCATGAGGTCAAGCCAGCCTTGCCCGTTCAAGAGATCGCGAACTTCGACCAACCGCATCGTATCGTCGGTAGACATCGCGTCGAATACGCTGGTCTTGATCCAAAGCAATTTGATCGCGAGCACCGCTGCCAGTGCGAGGACCGTTATCAGGATGCCTGATCCGTCGCTGCGCCGCTCTTTCGGCAACGCGCCGGAGGTCGAAACGAGATCGGACATGGCTTCCTCATTGATGATGCGGCGTTAACAGGCGGCATGCGAAAAAAGGAGCAGCGAACTATCGATTGGTTTGATATTGCAGGGCGGCCTCAACGGTCAGGCTCTCCATTGGGTCGGACGTGCCCATAGAGACGAGCTTCTGAAGCAGGCGAACCGCCAAGAAGATCGAACCGCCGGCAACGGCGGCTCCTCCCACGACATCTATGACGTAATGCGCGCCGATCACCGGCGTGGCCGCTATCATCCAGGTGCTGAGGCCGATCGTTACCCACCGCAAGCCCCGAACCGGCCATAACGCCCAACAATAAAGAACAGCCGACGCTGTGTGGAAGCTAGGAAATGAAACGATACCCACCAGCTTAAATAGCTCAAGGTGGCGCAACGAGCCATTGCGCAAGGCGACGATGTCCCGGAGCTGCGCCACATAATTCGACGAATCAAGCAGCGGAAATCGCTCTGCCGGGGATAGGTTCAAACCGTAGTAGGTCCCGACGGCCGGCACGAATATTGAGATCACGATGGTCACGGCGAGCGCAATATTCAGCGCGAGGACGAATTGCTGCAGCCGAATTAGCCGCGACACCATTGTTAAAGCGATGGGAATGCCGAGTAACGGCCACTTGATGAGTCCGTAGCCATTGTTCAGATATTTCACAAGCCAACTGTGGTCGTTTACAAACGCGGCAATCAATTGAGGATCTAGACCGATGGCGCGGTCGATCAGCAATAGCGTGTGATCCTGCAGCGGGCAATTCAACGCATTGGCGACGTAGCTGAGGGGGCCGACAATCGCCGTGACCAGGATGAAACTTGGGCGGTGGAACCGAACCAAAAAATCAACTTGGGATCTGCGAAAGCGAGTGCCGAACCATAAGCGATGAGAGCTAGTGAGAGCCCGATCGCGATGGTCGTGCCGAAGGCGAGTGGTTCCAATGAAAATGCCGTGCAGGCGATCGCAACCAGCAGCACGGTGCCCATTGCGACTGTGGGCAGCCAATTTAAGCGAAATGCTTGCCAGGCAAAGCTGCCTTCACTTTCGTTCATGCTCTACCGAAAATTGCAATGTGTCGATAAACTTCAGGTAGCAAGCCTATCTCGGCTCTCCCTAACGCTTTCTAAAAGTGCACGCTTCACTTTCAGCGTCCGAACGAGAGGGCCTTGGAGAGGCGTTCGCGGTCCCAACCATCAAAATCGTCCGGACCGCCGCTTGAGTTGGCAAGGATGAAGTTGATCGGGAGCCCGCCAGTCACCGCGGCAGCGCCGCCGCCCCGCATACCAGCCATCCGCAAATTGCCCGTCGTGCCAATCTGCCGCAGGCGGCTGCCCTTGCAATTTCGGCAAATCGGAAGCATCCTTTTCACATCCCGCCTCACCCAAGAGGGGGCGCATCGCGATCGTCATGAGGCGCGAGGCGGGTTGCGGTGGACGCGAGGGGGCTGACTGACGAGCGGCGCCTTCAGCGGACGAGCGAAATCGTGTGGTCCTGGCGCCCCAAAGGCTGGCGCTAATGCCGACGATGCGCAAGCGCATCGCGGCGGACGGTGGCAATCGGCAAGGTTCACCGAGGAGATCACGTATAAGCCGTAAACCACTGCGCAGGGAAGGCCGGTGTGATTCCGCCTGTACCTGTGGTCTTCGCGCTTTCGCGCAGTTTTTTCGCGCGAGGGCACGCGGGTGCATGCGGACACCCGGTCTTCCCTGCGCCCTCCGTTGTTCGAGGGCGACACAACAGCAAGACTCGGGCGCGAATTGCGCCGCGAGGATGCGGAGTCACATGGGTACGTCATTGCAAGGAGCCAAGCGATGAAGCAATCCAGAATCGTATCCGTGGCCCTGGATTGCTTCATCGCTTCGCTCCTCACAATGACGGATGCTAACACCGTCATCCTGAGGTGCTGGAGCGAAGCGGAGGCCTCGAGGGATGAACGGCCCCGCTGCCAGCATCCGAGGCCGTCGCCCTTCGAGGCCCGCCGCTTCGCGACGGGCACCTCAGGGTGACGGATCTAAAACTTCACATGCTCTCAGGGTGACGGTTCAAGAGTTTCACCGGTTCGTAGCTCGAGGCTCACGGCCCCCCCTACGCATCCTCCGAGGGGCCGCACCAGCCGGGCAGATAGATCGCGTCATGGGTCTTGGCGAGGCGCAGCGCCTTCTCCATCGCCTTGTCGAAATCCTCCTCGACCAGCTTGCGCGCCATCTGGCGACGCAGGAAATCGGCCCAGAGGAATTCGGAGAACGGCGTGGTGTCCTTGGCAAAGCCGCCGGAGCGGCGGAGTTCACCCGCGAGACTGCGGAATGGATCGTCCTTGAGCTCGCGGATCGATTTCGGCAGGTCCTTGAACGGGCGACGCTCGCCCTTGTTGTCGTAGGGATAGACCCAGCGCTTGTTGTCCATCACGTTCCAGAACGCGTCCTTCCGCACCATGCGCAGGTCGCCGATCACGGTCACCAGAATATCCTCGATGCCCTCGTCGTGCAGGGCGCGGGCGAGGTGATGATGATCGACCACGTAATACCGCTCGTCCGGGCCGTAGACGACCGGGATCATGTGCTTGCCGATCATCTCCGCCTGCTTCTTGGCCGAGGCCTGCTCGCGGAAGCGCCGGCGCTTTTCCTTGACCTCGCGCATGCCGACTGTCATCTGCGTCGGGCGCAGCGACAGGATCGGGATCGGGTGGACTCTGGGTTCGCGCGTCGTGTGCATGAGATATCCTCACGGATTGGTCGCCAAATTGCTTGTTCGGAAAACGCACGATTATGACACGATGGCAAGACCGGTCACAGGGGTTATCACACGCCATTGCAAGGCATTGCTACCTCTACGGGAGACGAAAGAAGGATGTTGAACGGCCACAGTGAACGGGTCGCCAAGCCGCGTGTCGTCAGGATCGGCGGCCGCGAGATCATTGCCGAAGGCCTGCATCTGAATTTCTGGGCCGACATCAGCCATCGCTGCATGACGGCCACCTGGCCCTCCTTCATCGCCGGCGCGGCGCTGGTGTTTCTCGCCTTCAACGCGATCTTCGCCTGCTTCTACTGGATCGGCGACCAGCCGATCTCGAACGTGCCTGCCGGCGGTTACATCGACTATTTCTATTTCTCGATCGAGACGCTCTCGACCGCGGGCTACGGCGACATGCATCCGCAGACCCATTACGGTCACTTCGTGGCGGCGATCGAGCTGTTCACGGGCATCTTCTCGATGTCGTTGATGACGGGATTGGTCTTCGCGCGCTTCTCGCGGCCGAGCGCGCGGCTGTTGTTTGCGGCCAGCCCGGTGATCTCAAATCACGAGGGCGCGCCGACCCTGATGATTCGCTTCGCCAATGAGCGGCAGAACATCATCGGCAATGCGACCGCGCGGCTCTGGATGTTCAAGAACATCACGACAGCCGAAGGCCAGCCGTTCCGCCGCTTCTATGAATTGCCCCTGCTCCGCAACGAAAGCCCCGCACTCGCCTTGAGCTGGACGCTGCATCATGTGGTGGATGAGGCCAGCCCGCTGTTTGGGATGAGTCCGGAAGAGCTCGAGGCGACCGACGTGTCGCTGATGGTGGTGGTCTCGGGCTATGACGTTGTTGCGGCGCAAACCGTTCACGCCCGCAAACCCTACCAGCATTCCGACCTCCGGTTCGGACACCGCTATGTGGATGTGCTCAGCATCTCCGACGACGGCCGCGTGCGAATCGACTACGGCAGGTTCCATGATACTTTGGAGGGATGATGGCTGCGATTTGACATGGTGTTCACAAGATTTTCTGTGAGAAGCGCGCAAGCCCGTGCTAGATATTTATTCGACGATTTCCGGAGCCGGCAGCCGTGAAGACCCAGCGGCCCATCGTGCAAGACGACGATCATCGCGTGATCCAATTCAGGCCGCGCAACGCGCTTCACGCCTCCCAGTTGCAGGCGCCGCTGCAGCCGCAGACCAGGCAGCCCGAGAAGCTGATCGAGCCGCTCGATCTGTCGCGCTACGAGAAGCCGCGGGCCGCACCGGACGATTTCCGCCAGCGCATGCTCGCCAATATCGCCGCCTTCGCCTTCACGGTGGCGCTGACCGCGGTCGGGATCTGGCTTGCCATGAGCATCGCCGACCTGCGCAGGACCCAGGACTGCGTGCTGATGGCCCGGCGCGACTGCGTGCGCATCTCCATCCACTAGAGGTGGCCGTCCGGCAGTCCTCCCGATCATTCAAAAAGCCCCAAAATTCGGCAGAACGTAGCCTTTTCGCCTCCATTGAACTAAAGGCGGCGCTCCGATATACGGGCACTCGACTCCCAGGCGGCGGGGATCGAGGGCCACTCTCGGGCGCGGATGGCCACCTGCCGCAACAATCTGGATTTATCTCCAATATATCAAAGGCTTAGTGATGTCCTCAACATTCGATCAGGTCGCCACGATCATCGCCGAAACCTGCGACATCCCGCGCGACACGATCACGCCGAATAGCCACGCCATCGACGATCTGGGCATCGACAGCCTCGATTTTCTTGATATTGCGTTTGCCATCGACAAGGCATTCGGGATCAAGCTGCCGCTGGAGAAGTGGACCCAGGAGGTCAACGACGGCAAGGCGACTACGGAGCAGTATTTTGTGTTGAAAAACCTGTGCGCGCGCATCGACGAACTGGTCGCCGCCAAGAACGCGGGTACCTGATCTCGGTCTCATGAGAATCGAATATTTCCAGCTGATCGATCGCATTCTCGACCTCAACCTCGACGAGAAGACGATCACGGTCGAGGCCCAGGTTCCCAAGGA
>NZ_DASREO010000103.1:0-65786 GCF_035652035.1 Bradyrhizobium sp. | reverse complement strand
ATGGACCTCGTGCCCATGGTGACCAGCAGCCAGCGCTTCACCTGGGACGAGACGCCGTGGCAATGGGGCAAAGGCTATGGGCGGCAGGAGAAGCCGGAGTTTCATGTCGTCGCCGTCGACTACGGCATCAAGCGCAACATCCTGCGCCTGCTCGCGGGCAGCGGCTGCAAGGTGACGGTGGTGCCGGCGAAAACCTCGGCCGAGGACATCATCGCGCTGAAGCCCGACGGCGTGTTTCTCTCCAACGGTCCCGGCGACCCGGCGGAGACCGGCAAATACGCCGTGCCGGTGATCAAAAAAGTGATCGAGAGCGGCACGCCGACTTTCGGCATCTGCCTCGGGCATCAGATGCTCGGCATCGCGCTCGGCGGCCGCACCGTGAAGATGCATCAGGGCCACCACGGCGCCAATCATCCGGTGAAGGACCTCACCACCGGCAAGGTGGAGATCACCTCGATGAACCACGGCTTCGCGGTGGACAAGGATTCGCTGCCGAAGAACGTCGAGCAGACGCACGTGTCGCTGTTCGACGGATCGAATTGCGGGCTGGCGCTGAAGGACAAGCCGGTGTTCTCGGTGCAGTATCACCCGGAAGCCTCGCCCGGCCCGCGCGACAGTCATTACCTCTTCACGCGTTTTGTCGATATGATGCGCCGAAAGAAAAGCGCGTGATCGATTCGCGCCATTGACACCCATCGGGTTACAGATTATCTTAACCCATGATCCGCAGTTTCCGGCACCGGGGACTGAAGCTCGTCCATTTGCGTGGCGGTTATTCCGGCATCCACGCGGCGCACCGCAAAAAGATTGTTCGCATTCTTGGATATCTGAATGTGGCGCGGATGCCGCGCGACATGGACTTCCCGGGGCTGCGGTTGCATCCGCTCACGGGCAATCTGGCCGGTTTTTGGAGTGTGACGGTATCGGCTAACTGGCGAATCGTCTTTCGCTTCGAAGGCATCGATGTCGTCGATGTCGATCTCGTGGATTATCATTGAGGTGGAAAATGCCCATGCTGAAACCTCCCCATCCCGGCGAAGGTCTGCGCGAGGACGTGCTGGAGCCGCTGGGGCTCACCGTGACGGAGACGGCGAAAGCGCTCGGCATCAGCCGCAAGACGCTGTCCGAGATCATCAACGGAAAATCCCCGATCACGCCGGACATGGCGGTACGCCTGGAGCGTGCGTTCACCAATCCGCCGGCTGATATGTGGCTCCGGCTGCAAGCCGCCTATGATTTGCACCAAGCGGAACGTCGCTTAAAGAAAACGCGGGTGCGAAAATTGTGGAAGCCGGTAGAGCGCGGAAAGCGCGTGGCGTGAATGTGCGGGACGATTGATGATGGCCGCGACCAAGCCGATCGAACCGCTTGCCTTCATGTTTGCCGACGACGGGGCAATCCCAAACAATCCGCGCCTGCCGCTGCTTTATTACCGCGGCGTCATAGACCTTTCGGGCACGCCCAACCCGGAAGAGGTGATCGAGAAGACCTTCAAGCAGCACGGTTGGGGGCAGATGTGGCGCAACGGCATTTTCCCTTACGTGCATTATCACTCGATGATCCATGAAGGCATGGGCATCGCGCGCGGCCGCGCCAAGGTGCGCTTCGGTGGCGACAAGGGCCAGGAGTTCGACATCGGCCAGGGCGACGTCGTGCTGCTACCGGCGGGCACCGGGCATCAATGCCTGTGGGCGAGTCCCGATCTCTTGGTGATCGGGGCTTATCCGGCGGAGGGGCGTTACGATCTCTGCCGCGGCAGCAAGGCGGAACACGCCAAGGCGCTGCTCTCGATTCCCGACGTGCCGCTGCCGAAAAGCGATCCGGTCTACGGCAAGAGCGGGCCGCTGCTGCAGCTTTGGCGGCAATAATTCAGGGCTGCGCCGCCGCCGATTGCCGTTCCGGCTCCAGATAATGCCGCTGCGGCTTCGCCGGCCATTTTTCCAGGAGCGCGTTGATCTCGGCGCCGAGCAGCACGACGACCGCCGACATCCACATCCAGACCATGAGGCCGATGGCGGCGCCGAGCGAGCCGTAGGTGGCGTCATAATTGGCAAAATTGGCGAGATACCACGACAGCAGACCGGAGCCGATCATCCAGGCGGCGGTGGCGAAGATCGAGCCGGGGGTGATCCAGCGGAAACGCGCCCGGTAAGGGCTCGGGCCGAAACGGTAGAGCACGGCGAGCGCGACCAGCACGGCGACGAAGATCACCGGCCAGCGCAGATAGGGCATGACGCTGTCGCTCCAGCCGCCGAAGCCGGCGTAATTCAGCGCCAGCGGAAAGACGATCACCGCGCCGACCAGCAGCAGCATCAGCGCCATGGCGCCCGCGGTGAGCAGCAGCGAGACCAGATTGAGCTTGATGAAATTGCGTGTTTCCCGCGTCCCATAGATGACATTCAGCGCGTCCATCATCGCCTTCATGCCGGCATTGGCGCTCCAGAGCGAGAGGCCGAGGCCGAAGACAAAGCCGAGGCTGAGATGGCCGCTGCCGATGGAAGCGATGCGCGTGATCTGTCCGCCGACGATGTCGAAGGCGCCGCCCGGCAAGATGCCGGCGAGCAGCGACAGATGCTTGCCGACGCGGACCGGATCGCTGAACAGCCCGTAGAGCGAGACAAAGGCGGTAATCGCAGGAAACAGCGCCAGCAGCGCGAAATAGACGACGCCGGCGGCCACCGCCATCAGCCGGTTGTCGGCCATGGCTTGATAGACGCGCCAGAGAAATTCCTTCCACGCGTCCCAGGAGCGCGGGTCATGCGCGGCGGCGGGCACGAGACCGGGGCTTGCGACCGCGGCCAGCGATTCCGCGCCGCCACGGCGAGACTTTGCCGGCGCGGGCCGCGCCTCCCGGCGCCAAGCCGCGGCGACGAGGCCGGCGAGCGCGAGACCGGCCAGCCAGCGGGGCATATCGACGGGCTCTGGCTTGCGCATGCCACAATCTCGCGGGTCCGTTTCCGATAACGGCCTCAAGCCTGTGAAGTTGCCTCCTCCCGCGGCGCCACTGCCCCTTCCCTGCCCGGCGATTCTGGTCTAAACAGCGCCCGCGCGCGGGGTTCTCCCCGGTCGGCGCGGACCGAAGGACGCGCGTTCGCGCGCCCTTTTTTTGTGCGCCTACATGTTTCGTCATTCCGGGACGGCCAAAGGCCGGATCCGGAATCCAGAAAAAAGCTCAGCGCCGCGCATCCGGATTCCGGGCTCGCCGCTGCGCGGCGCCCCGGAATGACGAAGCTGGATTGCGGAGTGCAATGCCGAAACGCACCGACATCAAATCGATCCTGATCATCGGCGCCGGCCCGATTGTCATCGGCCAAGCCTGCGAATTCGATTATTCCGGCACCCAGGCCTGCAAGGCGCTGAAGGCCGAGGGCTACCGCATCATTCTGGTGAACTCCAACCCGGCGACGATCATGACCGATCCCGATCTCGCCGACGCCACTTACGTGGAGCCGATCACGCCGGAGATCGTCGCCAAGATCATCGAGAAGGAACGGCAAGTCCTTCCCGGTGGCTTCGCGCTATTGCCCACCATGGGCGGGCAGACCGCGCTCAACTGCGCGCTCAGCCTGCGCAAGATGGGCGTGCTCGACAAGTTCGACGTGCAGATGATCGGCGCCACCGCCGATGCCATCGACAAGGCCGAAGACCGCGAGCTGTTCCGCGAGGCGATGACGCGCATCGGCCTGGAAACGCCCCGCTCGCACCAAATCAAAACCATCCCGCAGGCGCTGGAGGCGCTCGACGACATCGGCCTGCCTGCCATCATCCGGCCCTCGTTCACGCTCGGCGGCACCGGCGGCGGCATCGCCTATAACAAGGCCGAATTCATCGACATCGTCGAGCGCGGCATCGACGCTTCGCCCACCAGCGAGGTGCTGATCGAGGAATCGGTGCTCGGCTGGAAAGAATTCGAGATGGAGGTGGTGCGCGACAAGAAGGACAACTGCATCATCATCTGCTCCATCGAGAATATCGACCCGATGGGCGTGCATACCGGCGATTCCATCACCGTCGCGCCGGCGCTGACGCTGACCGACAAGGAATATCAGATCATGCGCGACGCCTCGATCGCGGTGCTGCGCGAGATCGGCGTGGAGACCGGCGGCTCCAACGTGCAGTTCGCGGTCAACCCGGCGGACGGGCGCCTCGTGGTGATCGAGATGAACCCGCGCGTGTCGCGCTCCTCGGCTCTGGCGTCGAAGGCGACCGGCTTTCCCATCGCCAAGGTCGCCGCCAAGCTCGCGGTCGGCTACACGCTGGACGAAATCGCCAACGACATCACCGGCGGCGCCACGCCGGCGTCGTTCGAGCCGACCATCGATTACGTAGTCACGAAAATTCCGCGCTTTGCTTTCGAGAAATTCCCCGGCGCGGAACCGGTGCTCACCACCTCGATGAAATCGGTGGGCGAGGCCATGGCCATCGGCCGCACCTTCCAGGAGTCGTTGCAAAAGGCGTTGCGCTCGCTGGAGACCGGCCTCACCGGCTTCGACGAAGTGGCGATTGCCGGCGTCAAAGGCGACGGCCGCGCGCTTGGCGGCGAGGACCGCAATGCCATCCGCGCCGCGCTCGGCACGCCGACCCCTGATCGCATCCTCAACGTCGCGCAGGCCATGCGGCTCGGCGCCGACGACGAACTGATCCACACCGCCTGCCGCATCGACCCTTGGTTCCTGCGGCAGATCCGCGGCGTCGTGGAGATGGAGGCGCAAATCAAAGAGAAAGGTCTGCCCGCCTCGGCGGGCGCTTTCCGCCGGCTGAAGTCGATGGGCTTCTCCGATGCGCGGCTTGGCAAGCTCGCCGGACTTGCGCCTGAGGAGGTCACGCATCGGCGCCGCGCGCTCGGCGTGCGGCCGGTTTTCAAGCGCATCGATACCTGCGCCGCCGAGTTCGCCTCGCCTACCGCCTATATGTATTCGACCTATGAGCCGCCTTTCGCCGGCAAGCCGGCGGACGAGGCCGCGCCCTCCGACAGGAAGAAGGTCATCATTCTCGGCGGCGGGCCGAACCGCATCGGCCAAGGTATCGAGTTCGATTATTGCTGCTGCCACGCGGCCTTTGCGTTGAAGGACGCGGGCTACGAGACCATCATGATCAACTGCAATCCGGAGACCGTCTCCACCGACTACGACACCTCCGACCGGCTTTATTTCGAGCCGCTCACGGCGGAAGACGTTCTGGAGATCATCGATCTCGAGCGCAGCAAGGGAACGCTGCATGGCGTGATCGTGCAATTCGGCGGGCAGACGCCGCTCAAACTCGCGGAGCCGCTGGAGCGCGCCAATGTGCCGATCCTGGGCACCTCGCCCGACGCCATCGATCTCGCCGAGGATCGCGACCGCTTCAAGCAGTTGCTCGACAAGCTCAAGCTGCGGCAGCCGCAGAACGGCATCGCCACCAGTCCGGACCAGGCGCGCGCCATCGCCGACGCCATGGGCTATCCGATCGTCATCCGGCCGTCTTACGTGCTCGGCGGCCGCGCCATGGAAATCGTGCACGATGCGCCGCAGCTCGACGCCTATCTGGTGCGGCTCGCCGCCACGCTGCACGGCCCGTCCGAACTCGTCGTCTCCGACAAGCGGCCGCTGTTGCTCGACCGCTACCTCACCGACGCCATCGAAGTGGATGTCGATTGCCTATGCGACGGCAAGGATACTTATGTCGCCGGCATCATGGAGCATATCGAGGAAGCCGGCGTGCATTCCGGCGACAGCGCCTGCGCGCTGCCGCCGCATTCGCTCTCGGCCTCGACGATTGCCGAGCTGGAGCGGCAGACACGCGCCTTGGCACTCGCGCTCGACGTCGGCGGGCTGATGAATGTGCAATACGCCATCAAGGACGGCGAAATCTATGTGCTGGAAGTCAATCCGCGGGCTTCGCGCACCGTTCCTTTTGTCGCCAAGGTGACGGGCCTGCCCGTGGCGAAAATCGCGGCGCGGGTGATGGCCGGGGAGCCGCTAAAAAACTTCGATCTCCGTCCGCCGCGTTTCAAACATATCGGGGTCAAGGAAGCTGTCTTCCCCTTCGCGCGCTTTCCCGGCGTCGATACCGTGCTCGGGCCCGAGATGAAATCGACCGGCGAGGTCATGGGGCTCGACCGCTCCTTCGATATTGCCTTCGCCAAGAGTCAGATCGGCGGCGGCTCGCGGCTGCCGCGCAAGGGCACCGTCTTCGTTTCGATTCGCGACATCGACAAGCCGCGCATCCTCGACACCGCCCGCCTGCTGCGCGGCCTTGGCTTCGACATCATCGCAACGTCCGGAACCCAGCGTTTCCTTGTGGATCACGGAATCGAGGCGGAAAAGATCAACAAGGTGGCGGAGGGGCGTCCGCATATCGTCGATGCCATTACAAACGGCCGGGTTCAGCTTGTTTTCAACACCACGGAGGGGGCGACGGCGCTGGCCGATTCCCGATCGCTGCGCCGCGCCGCCCTCTTGCATAAAGTTCCATACTACACCACTCTTTCCGGAGCCGTCGCCGCGGCGCGGGGCCTTCAGGCCTATCTCGAGGGCGACCTCGAGGTGCGGGCGCTGCAGAGTTACTTTTCTGGCGCGACTTGACGGCAATTCCGTCCGCCGGGCAAAGGCGCGAGTTGGCACAAGGTCCGGTCGCGGCGCCGACCAGTTTCGGCGGAGCGATTGGAACTTTTTGTTTTGATGCCTGTATACAATTCCGGCGGTCTGGATCGGAATTGGACGAGGTGAATTGAAAAGCTAGATGGCCCGATTTCCTGCTGCTCAAGCGCGGAAGGGCCGGCTGGAGGACGAAGGATTGATGGATAAGATTCCCATGACCGCTGCGGGCTACGCCGCGCTGGAAAAGGAGCTGAAATTCCGCCAGCAGGTCGAGCGGCCGCGTATCATTCAGCAGATCACCGACGCGCGCACCCACGGCGACCTCTCGGAGAATGCCGAGTATCACGCCGCGAAGGAGGCGCAGTCGCATAACGAGGGCCGCATTGCCGAGCTCGAAGACAAGCTCGCGCGCGCCGATGTGATCGACGTCACCAAATTGTCCGGCGATACGATCAAGTTTGGCGCCACCGTCACCTTGGTCGACGAGGACACCGACAAGAAGCAGGTCTGGCAGATCGTCGGCGAACCCGAGGCCGACGCCAAGTCGGGCAAGATTTCGATCACCTCGCCGCTGGCGCGGGCGCTGATCGGCAAGGCCAAGGGTGCGCAGGTGGAAGTGGTGACGCCCGGCGGCGCCCGGGCTTATGAAGTCAAGAAAGTGGAGTGGCGCTGAGCGCCCGCCGGCGGCACCGGAGGCGAGCCATAAGGTCCGATTTTCTGGCGACCTGGTCGCCGCGCATCCTCAGCCTGTTGCGCATCATGGCGGCGCTATTGCTGCTGCAATACGGCACCGCCAAGCTCTTCGGTTTTCCGGCGGTCCCGATCTTCGCCGGCCTGCCGCTGTTGTCGCTCTATGGCGTAGCCGGGATCATTGAATTTGTCGGCAGCAGCTTTTTGCTGGTCGGCCTTTTCACGAGAGCGGCCGCTTTCATTCTCTCCGGCGAGATGGCGGCCGCCTATTTCATCGGCCATTTCCCCAAGGGATTTATTCCGTTGCTCAATGGCGGCAACGAGGCGGTGCTTTTCTGCTTCGTCTTTCTTTATCTCGCGGCAGCCGGCGGCGGCGCCTGGAGCTTGGACGAGCTGCGCCGGCGCTGAAGCGCGGGCAACCCATTCGACGTCATTCCGGGACGCGAGCCCTGCGAGCGGACACGGAATCCAGACGCATACTCTGAATTTGCCTCTCGATTCCCGGTTCACGCGCTTTGCGCGTGCCCCCGAATGACGAGTTATTTGCGCCGCCGTTCGCGGCCTTCATAGGCCGGCGCGTTCACGTCGCCGATGCCCTGGAAGTCGATGAACTCGATGGCGTTGCCGTCCGGGTCGTGGAAATAGAGGTGCCGGCCGGTGAAGCTGCGGTGACCCTTGTCTTCGTAGAGCAGAATCTCGACGCTATTGGCCTCGAGATGCGCGACGGCGGCGTCGAAATCGTCGCCCTGCACCAGGAAGGCGTGATGCATCAGGATCTCACGTCCGTCATTCGGCGGCACGTGTTCCTTGGTGCGGCCCTTGGACAGGACGAAATATTGCTCGCCGCAGCGCATGAAGACGGTGCTGTCGTTCTGCCGCCAATAGGTGGCGCCGACGATATCCTCATAGAACCGGCGGGCGCGCTCCAGATCGCTGACGCTGATGGTGAAATGCAGGATGCCGCTCGGCGCCACGCGCCGCGGCTTGCTCGGCTTGATGCCGGTGACGCCGGCCAACGCCGGACTCTTGAAGGCGGTCACGTTTTCAGCTCCAGCGGCACCATGGCCACATCCTTGGAATTGCGCAGGGTCAGCGAGGTTTTCACATTGCGCACATGCGGCGCGGCGGTCAGCTCGGCGACAAAGGCCTGAAAGGTCTTCAGGTCCGGCGCCACGCATTTGAGGATGAAATCGATTTCGCCGGAGAGCATCCAGCATTCGCGCACCAGAGGCTGCGCCCGCACGAATTCCTCGAAGGCGGCGAGATCGGCCTCGGCCTGGCTCGACAGATGCACCAGGGCGAAGACAGTGACCTCGAAGCCGAGCAGCTTCTCGTCGAGCAGCGCGCGGTAGCCCTTGATGTAGCCGGCTTCCTCCAGCGCGCGCACGCGGCGCAGACACGGCGGCGCGGAAATGCCGACCCGTTTCGCCAGGTCCACGTTCGTGATGCGGCCGTCGGCCTGCAGCTCGGCAAGAATATGTCGGTCGATGCTGTCGAGACGCCGGCTCACGCCCAAACTCCGAAAAGCCGCGGCGCCAGGGCCGACGCGCGGACCTCCGTTGCATAGCGCGAAATCGGTCTTTGCGAAATATTATTGCGCCGACGGAGCCGGCTGCCGCGGGGGTTGCGCGGCTTGCATAGCTCGTGGGAAGGCTTAGATTGCCCGACGGGCTGGGAAGCAAAGGCTCCCTGCCCCGATTCCAGGCTTCAGGAAGCCTTCATGACCACGACCCACGCCAAGCTCGTCATCATCGGCTCCGGGCCGGCCGGCTACACGGCGGCGATCTATGCGGCCCGGGCGATGCTCGACCCGATCCTGATCCAGGGCGTGCAACCCGGCGGCCAGCTCACCATCACCACCGACGTCGAGAACTATCCAGGCTTCGCCGATGTCATCCAAGGTCCCTGGCTCATGGAGCAGATGCAGAAGCAGGCCGAGCATGTCGGCACCCGCATCGTCGGCGATCACGTCAACAAGGCCGATCTGTCGCGGCGGCCGTTCCGGCTCGAATGCGATTCCGGGGACGTCTATCTCGCCGATGCGCTCATCCTCGCGACCGGCGCCCAGGCCCGCTGGCTGGAGCTCGCCTCCGAGCAGAAATTCAAGGGCTATGGTGTCTCCGCCTGCGCCACCTGCGACGGCTTCTTCTATCGCGACAAGGAAGTCGTCGTCATCGGCGGCGGCAATACCGCGGTAGAGGAAGCGCTGTTTCTCACCAATTTCGCCGCCGAAGTGACCATCGTGCACCGACGCGACAGTTTCCGCGCGGAAAAGATTTTGCAGGATCGGCTGGCGAAGAATCCAAAGATCAAGGTGATCTGGGACACGGTGCTGGAGGAAGTCAGCGGCAGCGAAGACCCGCTCAAGGTGAAATCGGTGACGCTGCGCAACATCAAGACCGGCGCGCTCACGGATAAGCCGATCGACGGCGTCTTCATCGCCATCGGCCACAAGCCGGCGACCGAGCTGGTGGCCGGACAGGTCAAGCTGAAGCCTTCGGGATATGTCGCCACTGCGCCGTTTTCCACCGCGACCTCGGTGCCCGGCGTCTTCGCCGCCGGCGACGTGACCGACGACATCTACCGCCAAGCCGTGACGGCGGCGGGCCAGGGCTGCATGGCGGCACTGGAAGCTGAAAAATTCCTCGCCGCGCAAGGCGAGGCCGAGCCGGCCGTGGCGGCCGAGTGATTGCAAAGCCGAACCCGCGCCAGCAACCAGGCGGGATTACGGCGAAGGGTGGAAGCGCAGAATAAATGGATTGGGACAAGCTCAAGGTATTTCACGCCGCCGCCGAGGCCGGAAGCTTCACCCATGCCGGCGAGCAATTGGGTCTTTCGCAATCGGCGGTGTCGCGCCAAGTCAGCGCCTTGGAGCAGGAATTGGGCGTCTCCTTGTTTCACCGTCACGCCCGCGGCCTGATCCTCACCGAGCAAGGCGATCTGCTCTACCGCACCGCGCACGACGTGTTCATGAAGCTGGAAGCGGCGCGCGCCAAGCTTACCGACAGCCGCGAACGGCCGCATGGCGATCTCAAGGTGACGACCACCGCCGGCATCGGCGTCAACTGGTTGACGCCACGGCTCGGCGAATTCATCGATCTTTATCCCGACATCCGCCTCACCCTGATCGTCAGCGACGAGGAGCTCGACCTGTCGATGCGCGAGGCCGACGTGGCGATCCGTCTGCGGCAGCCGCAGCAGCCGGATCTTATCCAGCGCAAGCTGTTCTCCGTGCATTATCACGCCTATGCATCGCCGGAGTATCTCAAGCGCAAAGGCGCGCCGCACTCGCCGGAGGACATCGACAAGCACAATGTGGTGCTGCTCGGCGGACAGCTTCCCGTGCATTTGCAGAACCGCAACTGGCTGATCACGGTTGGGCGCGAGGGCAAGCCGCAGCGCACGCCGGTGCTCACCATCAACAACGTGCTCGGCGTGCTGCGCGCCTGCCAGCAAGGCATCGGCATCGCCATGCTGCCGGATTACCTGGTGGAGGACAGCGGGCTGGTGCAGCTCTTCGCGGATTCGGAGGCCATCGCGCTCGATGCCTATTTCGTCTATCCGGAGGAATTGAAGACGGTGGCGCGGGTGCAGGTGTTCCGCGATTTCCTCGTCGCCAACGCCCAGCGCTGGCGCTTTTGAGCCTCAGCCGTGCGACAGCGCGGCCTTCACGTCGGTCAGCAATAGCCGCAGTTCCAGCTCGCGGAATTCGACAAAGACCCTCCGCATCCAGCGGTGCAGATTCATATAGGTATCGAGCGGAATCCCGGCGGGCGCCTCGGTACGGAAATCGGCGAAGCAGAACGGCGGCTTGTCGATGAAGCGATGCAGCGCCGGCGGCAGCGCCGGGATATGTATCGGCACCGAGACTGCCCGCGATAGCGGATAGGCTTCGCGGTCGTGCCGCGCCCGCCCGGCCGCTTCATTATAGACCGGGACCAGCAGCATTTCCGGATGGCGCGCCCGCAGCATGGCATAGCTGCGCGTCGAAGCGCTGTCGGCATTGGCCATGAACAGCGCCACCGGCTCGATGCGCTGGAGCCGCGCATCCTCGACGAATCCGATATCGCGGAGCACGGCGAAGAATTGCTCGAAGGCGGACGGCGCGAGATCGACGACCTTGGCCACTCTGTCACCGGCAATCAGCCGGTCGAAGACCGCCATCTGGCCGCGGATGCCTCCGATATCAGCGAGCACGGTGTGCCGCGGCAGGTAACGCGCCAGCGCCGGCGCCTCGTGGGAAAAGTCAAAGGCGGCAACCGGCCGGCCCTCCAGCAAAAAATAATCCACCAGCAATCGGGCGAGCAGCGTTCTCCCGACGCGCGGCCGCGGCGAACAAACAATGTAAAGCGGCGTTCGGCGTATCATCCCGCCACCTTCGGGACCGGGCCGCTATTTGCTCGACCCGATCTCCTTGAGGTTGGCGCGGTCGTATTCCGCCCAGACATTGCCGAGCCAGTGGCGGACATAGCCGCGCAGCACGAAGGAATAATTCGCCGGCTCGCCGCCGGCCGCCTTGTTGGCGACGAATGTGAGAAACGGCACCGAAGCGAGCTCGACCTGCTCGCAGGCCATCTCGTTGAGATGCGGCACGTTGATTTCGACGGCATCCTTGATCTTGTGAAAATAGGAGTCGTAGGTCGCCGGATCCCACTCGAAGAAAGTGGTGTTGTTGATGAAATTCTTCACCAGGAAATAGCGGGCGTCGCCGACGAAGGCCGCGGTCTCGGCGATCTCGTCAAGCGAGGCGATCGACGGCCCGAGAATATGGAAGACCGCGAAAGTGACCTGGCCCTTTTTGACGATGTCGAGAAAGCCGATGTCGCGCAACGCCTTCAGGGTCGACGACAACAGGCCGGCGCGCACGTCGATCACCGTGATATTCGCCGGCGCGCTGGCCAGCGTATCGAAGATCTTCATCTGGTCGGGGATGGTGGTCACGTCGACCACTTCGGTGACATCGGGGTGAAAGCGCCGCAGCGTGCCCCGCGGCGCCTCGGTGTCGAACGCGCGCGTCGGCACGTTATGGGCGACGAAATAATCGAGCAATGTGCGGGTAACGGTGGTCTTGCCGACGCCGCCCTTATCGGCGCCGACGAGGATTACAACTGGCTTGGCCATGGACTCCCCTTACTGTCACGCAAGGCGCCGCCCCGATTGCCGACGCTCGGCGGTTGGGCCGCATCAGAATCTCTTGCACATCTGTGGGACGTGCTTCAACAGCGGAATCCTGGGACGCAGCCGCCATGCCTCAGGAAAGCAGCGCCTTCATCTTTTCCTGATTGATGGTCTTGACCAGTTGATCGACGAGCCCGGCAAGCGGCATCGGCATTTTCGCCGCTTGCGCCATGTCGAGCGCCACGTCCATGTCCTTTTCCGCCCATTTGCCGGTGCTGCGGCCCCAGCGCGACAGCGACCAATTGGCGCCGCTGCCTTCCATCAACGCCGGCACAAGCCTCGGCACATCGACGCCGAGCTTCTTGGCGAAGCTCAGGCACTCGAAATTCGCCACCATGCACGCCCAAAGCAGCATGTTGTTGATGGTTTTCGCGATCTGGCCCGAACCGAGGGCGCCAAGATGGAGCACGCGGCCGAAGCACTCGAGCGCCGGGCGCGCGCGCTCAACCCATTTTTCCTCGCCGCCGGTATAAATGACGAGGCTGCCGTTGTCGGCCGCTTCCTGGCCAAGCACCACGGGCGTGTCGACCACGCCGATGTTCTTTTCCTGCGCCAGCGCCGCCATGCGCTGACACAGTTCTGGCTCCACCGAGCTGGCGATGCAGATGACCGATCCGGGCGCCAACCGGCCAAGCAATCCGCCCGCGATCACCTCCTCCACCTGCTGTCCGGTGGCGACCATGATTACCACCACTTCGGCGCGGGCGCCGACTGCGGCCGCAGAATCGCAGGTCGTGATACCTTGGCTTTTGGCACGCTCCATGGCCGCGGCATCCACGTCGAAGCCGGCTACGTCGAAACCCTTGCCGCGCATGTGCCGCGCCATTTGGAAGCCCATGGCGCCAAGGCCGATCATGCCCGTGCGATTCACCGGATTGCTCATATCGTCCATCTCTGTTGCTGGGATGCCTGCGCAGGCGAGACGCCGTGGACTGTAGCGTTCGCGGCTTGCCGTGGGCAAGGACGGCTATCCGGCGGGACGGGAGACGGCGACGGGATGGTACAGGTGGGTGGACTTGAACCACCGACCTCTGGTTCCACAGACCAGCGCTCTAACCAACTGAGCTACACCTGCACGGAGGCTCCACGCGCGGCGTCGCACGGGGGGTCAGGCTCTATATGGCAAAAGGCGGCCCCCCGTCGCAAGTGACGTGTGGCCACCGGATCCATGGCTGGAGAAAAGCAAAAGCCCGGACCGAGGCCTTGCGACGCGACTCGGCACAGGGGCAAACGCGGTACGGTTACGCGACCTTGCTGAAGGCTTTGCTGACGCCGCTCTTGATCGGCTCGGAGGCTTCGTTGAGGACCTTCTGGGCGATCGAGGCCAGTTCGCGGCCCTGCTCGGAAACCTGATCGAACTGCTTTCGCGCGTGCGCGGTGGACAATTCGACCGCTTCCGCCAGCGACTTCACGGTGATGAATTCGCTGAAAAAGTCGAAGGCGGCATTGGTATTGGCGCGCGCGGCGTCGATAAGCTTGAGGCCGTAATCGGTGCCGCCGCGTGTGGCGCTGGCATAGGTCTCTTCCAGAACGTCCGTCGCCTCTTCGGCCGCGACTTTCAGCTTCTCGTAGTTTTCCTTGGCCTGGGAGAGGCCCTTCTCGGCGATCTCGCGAAAAGCGGTCGGAATTTCCATCTTCAGAAAATCGAATTTCGGCATTTCGGAACGGGCCTCCGCTTTTGCGCCTTCAAAGGCGCCCGACGTTTTCGAGGTTTTCGACTTGGTATTCACGTTGGCGTTCACGTTTCCTTCCATGGCGAGCATCCTTTGCTTCGCGGGATTTCTGCTTTTCCAGCCGATCCGGCTGGCGACCTGATGCCTCCTCATATAGCATCGATTATGGTGCAATGCAACATCAAATTTTCGCAATGCACCATGGGATTATTTCCGCACCGTCGACGGTCTTGGTTGCGCGCCGGAAACGGGCATTTCCGCGCGCGGCGATGCGGCCGCCAGAAACCATGGCGGGTTAACGTTATCCCGGCATTGGCGGGGACCGCTGCGCTGCACGCGTGGACGCCGCACGCGGCGTCCTTTATCAATTAAGAAATCCTTAAGTCAGCAGCGGGCGGCAAGCGCGCGATGTGCGAGAATAGGTGCGGGAATTCATGAGTACCTCCACCTTCCAACTTGCCTGTTTGCGCGACCCCCGGCTTTCCGCACACGCCGTCGATGAGGTGCCGGCCTGGCTATGGAGCCAGGACGGCACGCGGCTGCTGTGGAGCAATGCGGTCGGCGCTGCGATCTTCGGCGCCGAGGCGCCGGCGGCCCTATCCCAACATGTGTTTGCCGCCGACGACGTTGCCGCGCAGCAGATTGCGCGTATTGCGGCAACGCTGCCAGCCGGCGGGGAAGCGCGGCTGGAACGCATGCGCGGTTTTGGTGGCGCTATAGGGCGCCCGCTGACTTGCACCTGCTCGCGGCTGCGCCTCGCCGATGTCGGCGAAGGCATTTTTGTGGTCGCTGTCGAGCCGGCCGGCCCGGCATTGCCGCTGGCAGAACGCGTCCGCCGCCTGCTCGCCGGGATGGATATTCCGCTCGCGGTCTTCTCGCCCGATGGCCGCCTTTTTCATGCCGCCGGTCCGGCGCTGCAACGGCTGGCCACCACAGCGACGCTGTCGTCGCTGGACGCCGATGCGCTGGCGGCACATGCGCTGCATGCCGGCTATGCATCCGGTCCGACCAAGCTCGGCGAAGTTTCCGTCGAGCGCATCGGCCGCGAGGCGACGACGTTTCTCGTCGCCAGCCTGCAAGGCGCCGCCGCCCCGGCGGCGCAGTCGCCGGTTGCGGCGCCATCCGCCGAGGCAGCGCCGATGACCGCAGCGCCAAGCATATCCGAGCAGATGGAAGCCGATGCCGATGTTTTCAGCGCCGCCGAGGGGAAAACGCCGGCAACGCCACAAGCGCCGCCGGCGCAAGACGGCCGGCGCGACATCGAGCGGCGCTATCCGCTGCGATTCGTTTGGCACATGGACGCCGAAGGACGCTTCGGCATCGATTCCGGCGATTTCCTGCGGTTGGCCGGGCCGCGAACGGCGCAGGCGCTCGGCCGTCCCTGGAACGAGATTGCCCGCCTGCTCGCGGTCGATCCGCAGGGTGACGTGGCGAAAGCGGTGGCCAGCCACGATACCTGGAGCGGGATCGTCCTTGATTGGCCGGTGGACGGCACCGACGAAGTTTTCACCGTCGAACTTTCCGGTCTGCCGGTATTCGACCGCAACCGCGTCTTCATTGGCTACCGCGGATTCGGCGTCTGCCGTGACGCGCGCAAGATTTCGCTGGCGCACGCGTTGCGCGCGACGCCGTCGCCGCCCGCCTCGGCGGAAACCGCCGAGCGGCGGACGGGCGGCGAAAAGCCGGTCCTGTCGATCGTCCCCCCGGTGCGAAACGTCGTCCCCTTCCCTTCGCATTCGCCAGCGGAAAAGCCGCCCTCGCTCAGCCCGGTGGAGCGCAGCGCCTTTCAGGAATTGGCGCACCAACTCAGCAGCCGCCTCAAACGCAACAACAAGAACGAGGAAACCCCCGAGCCCGCGAGCACGCAAAAGCCGGACATGCCGGCGGCGGCGGCGGAGCAAGCGGATCCCGAGACCGCGATCGGCTTCGTGCCGCGCCGTGACATGCCGAGTCCTGCGTCCCGAGCCGCTTCCGCCGATGCCGCCACACAACAGGAGCGTGCGATCCTTGAGCGCATTCCGCTCGGCATTCTGGTTTACCGCATCGACACGCCGCTCTACGCCAATCCCGCTTTCTTGGCGTGGAGCGGCTATTCCAGCACCGCTGAACTGGCCGCCGCCGGCGGTCTCGACGTGCTCACGGTCGAGCCGAGCAGCGAAAGGCCGGCAGGCATGCCGGCGGGCGGGCAATCGCTCACGGTGAAAAGCGACCGTGGCGCGCAAGCGCCGGCGGCAGCGCAGCTCTTCACCATTGCCTGGGACGGCGACACCGCGCATGCGCTGATGCTCGCGGCTGCGGCTCCGGCTCCGGTTGCCACATCGGACCGCGCCATCGCAGAGGCGTTGCAGCGCGCGCAGGACGAACTCGACGAATTGCGGATCATCCTCGACAGCACCAGCGTCGGCGTGCTGGTGCTCGACCGCGCCGGCCGCGTGCTCTCCGCCAACCCGCATGCGGGGGCGCTCTTCGCCGCCGAGCCGGGCAAGCTCGAAGGCGTGCATGTCGCCGAACTGCTCGCGGTGGAAAGCCAGCCCGAGGCGCTCGGCTATCTCGAAGCTTTGGCGCGCGAGGAAACGGATTTGCCGGCACGCGGGCGCGAAGTGCTGGGGCGCACGCGCCAGGGCGAAACGCTGCCGCTTTATCTCAGCCTTGGCCGTATCGGCGGCGGCCAGAAATTCTGCGCCGTGCTGCGCGATCTGCGCGAATTCAAGCAAGCGGAAGACGAACTGCTCAAGGCCAAGCGGCAAGCCGAAAAGGCCGCCGCCGCCAAATCGGAATTCCTCGCCAAGATCAGCCACGAAATCCGCACCCCGCTCAATTCCATCATTGGCTTCGCCGAAGTGATGATGAGCGAGCGTTTCGGTCCGATCGCCAACGAGCGCTATCTGACCTACCTCAAGGACATTCACGAGTCGGGGATCAACCTCGTTGCGCTGCTCAACGATCTTCTAGACCTGTCGAAGATCGAGGCCGGCAAGCTCGAGCTGAATTTCGCCAGCGTCAATCTCAACGAGCTGATCCAGCAGTGCGTGGCGCTGATGCAGCCGCGCGCCACCCAGGAAAAGATCATCGTGCGCACGTCGTTGCCGCCGGGGCTGCCGCCGGTCATGGCGGACATGCGCTCGTTGCGGCAAGTCGTGCTGAATCTAATCTCGAATTCGATCAAATTCACCGGCGCCGGCGGACAAGTGATTATTTCCAGCGCCGTCAGCGACGGCGGCGAAGTGGTCCTGCGCGTCCGCGACACCGGGCCCGGCATGAGCGACAAGGAAATCGAAATGGCGCTGGAGCCGTTTCACCAACTGGCGACCTCGACGCGCGGCGGGTCGGGAGCGACGGCGCTCGGCTTGCCGCTTTCAAAGGCACTGGCAGAAGCCAACCGTGCAAGCTTCGTGATCCGCAGCGCGGTCAATGCCGGCACTCTGGTCGAGGTCGCGTTTCCGCCGAGCCGCGTGCTTGCGGCTTGAAGGAAAAAACGGTGGCCGGATCGAGCTTTGGCGCGGCCACGAAAGGGTCACAGAGGGCGGTCATGTTGCGCCCAGACGATCCTGAAAGCTATAGTTTCAGGGGGGATCAGCCAGACATGCCGGGACGGGTGCCGTGACCGCGGGCGGTGGGTTCAAACGCCTCGCATTTGCCCTTGCTGCCGTGCTCCTAGCCGGTGCGGGCGCGCTCGCGGCGATATCGCTAATGATTTCGCCGGATACGGCGCGCCGCGCCGTGGAAGCGGAAATCCGCGCCGTCAGCGGACTCGATCCCATGCTGCGCGGCGACGTTTCGGTATCGCTATTCCCCTCCGGCGAGGTCACCTTCGAGGATGTCGCCCTCGGCGACGAGCATGCCGATGGCAAGGCGCTGACCGCCGACAGGCTGATCGCGCGATTGCGCTTTCTGCCGCTGCTCGCCGGCAAGGTGCAGATTTCTGACATCACGCTGGTACGCCCGACGTTCAATGTGACATGGCGCGCCGACGGCACGTCGAACTGGAGCGCGGTAGCGGCCGCATTGCGGCCTACGCAGCAGCATCGAGTTTCGTTCTCGGAAATTCGCGTCAAGGACGGCACCATCCTCATTCACGACGAATCCCGTCACATCGACGACAAATTCACCGATGCGGAATTGTCGCTGGCGTGGCCAGCCATGTTTCGCAGTTTTGCCGCGACCGGTCATCTCGCCTGGCGCGGCGAGCCGGTGGAGGTGAGCCTCGGCATTTCCGACTTCATCGCCGCGCTCGATGGCAACCAATCGGGAATAAAGCTGCGGCTGCAGGGCAAGCCGCTCAACGTCGCCTTTGAAGGACAATTCAGCACGCGTCCGACCTTCAAGATCGAAGGCAGCGTCGCCGCGGATTCAAAATCGCTGCGCGACGCGGTGATGTGGACGGCGGGCAAACGGCTGCCGCACGGGGGCTTCGGCCGTTTCGCGCTGAAGGCCAAAACAAAGGTGGTAGGCGGCGCCGTGGCACTGTCGGCGGTCAACGTGGAACTCGACGGAAATTCCGCGGAAGGCGTTTTGACGTTCGTTTCCGACGGTCGGCAGACCTTGCAGGGAACGCTGGCGGCCGACGGCTTCGATCTCGGGCCCTATATCTCCACAATCCGCTTGCTCGCGTCGAGCGAGCGCGAATGGAATCACTCGTTGATCTCGCTGGACGGTTTGAACGCCGTCGATCTCGATCTGCGGCTGTCGGCGGCGCAGCTCAAGATTCCTTCGGCCGATCTCGGCCGCACCGCCATCGTCGCCAATCTGCGCGACGGCAAGCTCAAACTAACCGTCGGAGAATCGCAGGCGTTCGGCGGCATTCTCAAAGGGTCCTTCGATCTAGCCAGGTCGCCGCGAGCGGGTGCCGATCTCAAGGCGCAGTTCCAGTTCAGCGGCGTCGATCTCGACAAATGCCTCGGCGCCTTGTTCGGGATGGGCAAAATCGAGGGCAAGGGCGACTTCGCATTCAACGTCGAGGGCTCCGGCCGCAGCGTCTTTGCCGTGACCGAGAGCCTCAACGGCACCGCCAGCCTGACCAGCGAGCACGGCGCGATCACGGGGGTCAATGTCGAGCAGTTGTTGCATCGTCTGGAACAACGGCCGCTGTCTGGCGCCGGCGATTTCCGCTCCGGGCGCACCCCCTATGATAAGCTCTCGGTCAACGTGCGCCTGGTCGAGGGAACGGTGAACGCGGACACTGCGCGGGTCGACAGCAAAAGCTTGCAGCTTGATCTCGGCGGCACCGCCTCGATCCCCACCCGCGATTTCGACCTGACCGGAATAGCCAAGCTCGTTCCCGCCGCCGGAGCACCGGCCGATTCCGGCTTTGAATTGCCGTTTATGGTGCGCGGGTCCTGGGAAGATCCGCTGATGCTGCTCGACACCAACAGCCTGATCCGCCGCGCCCCGGCCGCCGCGTCGCTTCTCGATGCGGTGCGTGACCGCCGCGCCCGCGACGCGGTACGGTCCGCCATCGACCATATCGTGGGCGGGGCCCCTGCCGCTACCGCCGCCGCAAAACCTGCCGCGCAATAGTCCCCTGCCTGCCGTGCCAGCGTGCGGCTAATTGACTATGCTTCGGAATCGACGAATCAGCAGCCGGCAGGCGCCGGCGGCGACGGGGCCTGAATGCTTCACCCGTTCATTCGCACCCTGGTCAAGATCATCATCGCCTCGCTCGCGGCAGGCGTGATCCTCAACTATCTCGGCATCACCCCGGACGAATTGATGCGGCACGTCGGCCTTTCGCGCGACAGGGCCGAGGAACTTGTGCGCCAGGGCATCGCCTGGGCGCTGCCCAATCTCTCGCTCGGGGCCATGGTCATCGTGCCGGTCTGGTTCTTGATCTATCTGTTCCGGCCACCCGGCCGCAGCAGCGATTAGCGGCGCCGGCCTAGTGACGCAGATCGCCGGTAGGCGGCGGCGCCGCCAGTTCCTCGAGCGGGACCTCGGCGTCGGGATAGAATTTGCGCGGTTCCGGCCCGTAATAATCGCCAAATTGCACGCTTGGACGCGGCTTGGCGACGATCGAAACGATGCGATCGAGCAGCGCCTTGGCCGAAACCGGCTTCACCAGATATTCGTTGACGCCGAGCCGCACCGCTTCAACCACGCGCCAACGCTCGCCATGGGCGCTGAGCATGATGATCGGCAGATCGGGCATCGGAAACACCCCCGGCGAGCGCACGATGCGCACCATCTCCGGGCCATTGAGCAGCGGCATTTCCCAGTCGAGGATCACGAGGTCGGGCTGTACGGTGCGGATCGCCTCCAAGCCGGCGATGCCGTCTCCGGCTTCGTAGACTTTCTTGATGCCGATATTGATCAAAAGGTTGCGCACCACTTTGCGCATATACTGGCTGTCGTCGACGACAAGCACGCGAAGGGTCGAGACGAAGCCTTGAACGCCTTTCAACAAGGTGGACTGCATCGCGGGCTCACTATGCGCCGCGAAGCGCCGCGGCCAGGCTGGGATCATCACAGCAGCGGCGCGTTACGGTCCGGTAAGCCGTCGTGGTTAGCGGAATATTAATCGCGGATGAGATGGATCTCGCCGAGAGACGCTTCGTTCACGGGCTTGTAGCTGCAGCCCGGCCGCGGCTCCGGGCCGTAATATTTGCCGACCTTGACGATGGGGCGCGGCTTGGTGAGCACAGAGAGCATGCGGTCGAGCAAAGTCTTGCTCGACACCGGCTTGAGCAGATACTCATTGACGCCGAGACGCATCGCCTCTTCCACGCGCCAGCGTTCGCTGTGGCAGGTCAGCATGATGATCGGCACATTGGGATGCGGAAAGCTCGCAGGCGAGCGAACCGCCCTGACGAAGCTCGCGCCGTCCATGGCCGGCATTTCCCAATCCACCAGCACCACGTCGGGTAGCATGCTGCGGATCGCCTGCAGGCCGGCGGGGCCGTTGTCGGCGTCGAAGATGCTGTTGACGCCGATCGCGGTGAGCAACGTGCGGATGACCTTGCGTGTATAGTATTCATCGTCGACGACCAGCACTTTGGTTCCGCCGAACAAGGCCTGAAGATCTTGCGCAAGCATCTGCATCGAATCCGGCGCCCGAACCTAAAATGCGCGATCAAATTGAGTCGCATAATATGAGCATTCGCGCATTAGATCCGCGTAAAGATAGCCGTTAAAAATTTAGCGATTGCAGAAAGCGGCCATCAAACCGGGCGCGCCGGCGGCGCTGCCATGAATCGCCCTACCGCCTGGCGCTCCACCTCGGTCAGCGTCAAGCCGAGCTTGGTGCGCCGCCACAGCACGTCTTCCGCCGTTTCCGCCCATTCCTGCTGCTTCAAATAATGCAACTCGGCTTCGGTGAGATCGGCGCCAAAGCGTTCGCCGAGGTCGGCGGCGGTCTTGGCGCCGGCGAGCACGCGATCGATGCGCGTGCCGTAAGTCTGCACCAGGCGCCGCGCGTGCCGTTCGTCGAGAAAGGGCCAGGATTCTCGGGCATGGGCCACCTGCGCCTCCAGCGCGTCGTAACGAAAGTCGCCGCCGGGCAGCGGCGCCCGAGCGGTCCAGGGCGGCAGATAAGGAAAGAAATGCGAAATGCGTTTCAGTGCCGCCTCGGCAAGCCGGCGGTAAGTCGTGATCTTGCCGCCATAAATGGTCAGCAGCGGCGCCTCGCGAAAGCGCTCGTCGAGCACGAGATGATAGTCGCGCGTGGCGTCCTCCGGCTTCTTCGCGCCATCGTTGTATAGCGAGCGCACGCCGGCGAAAGCCCATTTGACGTCGCCGACGTCGATCGCCTGCCGGAAATAGCCGTTCACCACCTGCATCAGATAGGTAATCTCTTCGCCGGTCGGGGCTACCGCCGCCGGATCGCCGTTGAAATCCTCGTCCGTCGTGCCGATCAGCGTGAAGTCACGCGCAAAGGGCAAGGCGAAGACCACGCGGCCGTCTGGCGATTGCAGCAGGTAACCGCGATCATGCTCGAACAGCCGGCGCACGACGATGTGACTGCCCTTGACCAGGCGCAGCCGGCCCGGCGCCGGGAGCCTTATGACGTTGTCGTTGACGAATCCGGCCCACGGCCCCGCGGCATTGATGAGAAGCCGCGCGGAGACGACGTCGCGCCGCCCGTGATCATTGAGGATCAGCCGCCAGACATCGGAGCGCTCGGCGCGCACGCAGCGCGTTCGCGGGCGGATTTGCGCGCCGCGCGCGGCCGCGTCGATGGCGTTGAATATCACCAGGCGGGAATCGTCCACTTGGCAATCGGAGAATTCGAAGCCGATGCGGAAACGGCGGTTCAGCGGATGGCCGAAACTGTGATGCGTGAGGTCGAGGCTTCGCGTCGGCGGCAAAATGCGGCGGCCGCCGAGATGGTCGTAGACAAAAAGCCCGAGACGCATGAGCCATGCCGACCGGCCGCCGGGGGCGACCGGAAGCACGATGCGCAACGGCCGCACGATATGCGGCGCCATGCGCAACAGCACTTCCCGCTCGGCCAATGCCTCATGCACGAGCCGCAGGGCGCCGTGCTCGAGATAGCGCAGCCCGCCGTGGATGAGTTTGGAGGATGCCGACGAGGTGCCGGACCCGAGGTCGTTCTGCTCGACCAGCAGAACACGCAGTCCCCGGCCGGCGGCGTCGCGGGCCAGCCCCACGCCATTGATGCCGCCGCCGATGATGGCAAGGTCGAAATCGGCCATGTCCGCTATTGTCCCTCGTTCCGGGGCGGGAACCTCCGGGCGCCGAAACGGCCGCGGAATCCCGCAACGCCGGCTTCTCGGAAAGCTATGGTCTACAGGAGTTTTCTCAATCAGATTGGCGTTCACCGACAAGCTAGCGTAAAATACTTACATAAAAGGCAATGCCCATTTCCGTCCCCAAATCCCCTGCCCGCATCCTGGTGATCGAAGGCAATAACGCCGAAGGCCGCGCCGAGCAGATCGCCGCCGGAGGCGGCGTCGCCAGCGAGGGTTATGCGAAGCTTATCGGAGGTCTGCTGCCTGGCGCGGAAATCGATGTCTGCTATGCCGCCGATCCCGACGCCACCTTGCCGAAAGGCGCGGCGCTGGAGGACTATGACGGTGCCGTCTTCACCGGTTCGGCGTTGCACGTCTATCAGGGCGGGCCCTCGGTGAATCAGCAGATCGAGCTGGCGCGCAGATTGTTCGCCGCCGGGACACCGGCATTCGGCAGTTGCTGGGGGCTGCAGGTCCTCACCGTTGCCGCCGGCGGCAGCGTGCGTCGCAACCCGAAGGGGCGCGAACTCGGTTTCGGCCGCGGCATCCGCCTGACCGAGGCCGGCCGCAAGCATCCGATGTATATCGGCAAGCCCGACGTGTTCAACGCCCCGACCGTGCATCTCGACGAAGTCGAGACGCCACCGCCGGGCAGCGTGGTGCTGGCGACCAACGCGGTTTCCGCGGTGCAGAGCGCCGAGATCCACTGCAACGGCACCGTCGCCTGGGGCGTGCAATATCATCCGGAATATCCGCTGCGCGAGATCGCCGCCATCGTGCGGCGGATCGGCAAGCGGCTGATCGAGGAAGGCTTCTTTCTCGACGAGGGCGACATTACGAATTTTGCCGGCGACCTCGATGCGCTCGATCGCAACCCGGCCGACAAGCGGCTGGCTTGGCGCCATGGCATCAGCAACAATGTGCTCGATATGCGGCTGCGCGTCAGCGAAGTCGCCAACTGGATCGAGTATCACGTGCTGCCGAAACGTGCCAAGCGCGGTCGGAATTAGCCGAAGCTCTTTCGCGCGCGGCAAACAGGGAGGCCGCCATGGACTTTTCCCAACGCCACGTCGTGGTGACCGGCGGCACCGGCGCGCTCGGTATCGCGGTGGTGGACGCGCTCATCAAAGCGGGAGCCGTCTGCCACGTGCCCTGGTATGTGGAAAACGAGGCGGAGCATTTTCCGCATCGCGGGCATCGGCAAGTGGTGCTGGTCGGCAATACCGACCTGGCCGACGAGGCCGGGGTTTCACGATTATTCGACGGCGTCGGAAGGCTGTGGGCGTCCATCCATCTCGCCGGTGGATTTGCCGCCGGGACCGTGGCGGAGACCAGCAAAGGCGCGCTGCTGCGCCAGATGGAGATGAATTTCGTCACCACGTTTCTCTGCTGCCGCGCCGCGCTCAAGCGCATGGGCCCGGACGGCGGCCGCATCGTCAACGTCGCGGCGCGCCCCGCCCTGGAATGGCGGCAAGGCGCCGGCATGACGGCCTATGCCGCGAGCAAAGCGGCGGTCGCCGCTTTGACGGTGGCGCTCGCCGAGGAAGTCGCTAAAGACGGCGTGCTGGTCAACGCCGTGGCGCCCTCGATCATGGATACGCCGGCGAACCGCGCGGCCATGCCCAAGGCGGAACATGCGGCTTGGCCGAAGGTAGAAGACGTCGCTCGCACGATTCTCTTTCTCGCCTCCCCGGAGAATCGCGCCGGCCGCGGCGGCATTGTGCCGGTATATGGAAAATCCTAGCCTGCCGCCGTGGCGACGAGTTCGGCCGCCGGCCGCGACAATCGCGTCACGGCATTGGAAGCGACGACAGTGCGATGCTCGGCGTAGGCTTCGTGGTTCTTCTCGATGTCACCGAGATCGTAGAGGTAATTCACCATCAGGCCGTGCGACTGGCGGATCGCCTTGTCGGAGGTATCGGCAAGCCAGTTGATGCGTTCAAGCCGGGCGCCGTTGCCGAGATGGAAGCGCGCAACCGGATCGACGGGCACGCCGCGTGGCGTGCGCGCATGGAGGAAATAAAAGGCCGCGGCGCGCAGCAACGGCTCGCGCAGCGATTCGGCAAGCTCCGGGTTATGCCACCAGCCTTCGCGATCGAGCGCCGCTAGCGCCGCCATGTCTTCCGCGGTCAAAACGGCGGATGCCTCGGCCATGCGTTCACGCCGCAGCCACGTGGCGAAATTGGGCGCCGGCGACAAGGTGACGAAAGTGGAAAGACGCGGGACTTCGCGGGACACTTCCTCGACCACCTGCTTGATAAGGAAATTGCCGAACGACACGCCGGCGAGCCCGCGTTGGCAATTGGAAATGGAATAGAAGGCCGCGGTGGTGGCTTTTTCCGGATCGAGCACTTCACGCTTTGGCGCCAGGATCGGCGCGATGGCCCCGGGAATGTCGCGCGTCAGCGCCACCTCGACAAAGATCAGCGGCTCGTCGACCAGCGCGGGGTGAAAGAAGGCGTAGCAGCGGCGATCCGGCGAATCGACGCGCCGGCGCAAATCCTCCCAGTCGCGGATTTCATGCACGGCTTCGTAGCGAATGATCTTTTCCAGAATGCTCGCCGGCGTCGACCAGGCGATGCGGCGCAGCACCAGAAAGCCGCGATTGAACCAGGAACTGAACAGATGCACGAAATCCGCATCGACGACGCCGAGATCGCCGCGATGATCCATGGCCTCGATTAACTGTTCGCGCATGCGCACGAGCGCCGCGGTGCCGCCGGGAGCAAGATTAAGCCGGCGGAAGAGCTCCTGGCGGCGCGGCTCCGAGCCGAGATGCACTTCGGCGGCGGTTTCGTCCGACGGCGCCTTTTCCCAGGCGGCGATGGCGGCGGCGAGCCGCTCCCGGTCCGGACCGAGGCGCGTCGCCAGCGCCTCGAAAAAAGCGATACGCGGGCCGGTCGTCAACTCGGTATAGCGGTTGAGAATGTCGCGGGCGAGCGCCACGCCCGAAGCTTCGCCGCGGCCGGAAAGGAGTTCCTCGCACAGCTCGATAAAGCTGGCGGAGCGTTCGGCGCCGTCGCCGCGGCGCTCCCGCGCGCGGTCCAGCAATGCGCGACCGCGCTCGGAAATCGCTTGCAGCAGCTCGCCAAAAAACGAGGTGTTCATGAACCCTTCGGCGCCACGCCCATGAGATGGTTGGGCAACCATGTGGCGATTTCCGGAAAGATACACAAGATCACGATGGCAAGCATCATGCAGACCACGTAGGGCATCGTGCCCCACATGACCCTGGTCACCGGAACGTCGGGCGCGATGGCGTTGACGATATAGATGTTCAGCCCCACCGGCGGGTGGATCAGCCCGATCTCCATGTTGATGGTGAGGATGACGCCGAACCAGACCGGATCGAATCCGGCGTTGGTCACGATCGGATAGAGGATTGGCGCGGTCATGAGGATGATCGCCGCCGGCGGAATAAAGAAACCGCAAACCAGCAGGAAAATATTGATCAGCAACATCAAGACCCATTTGTTGACGTGCATGTCGGCGATGGCCTGCGCCAGCGTCTGGGTGAGATAAAGCGACGTGAGCATGTAGCCGAACAAAACGGCGGCGGCGATGATGGTAAGGATCATCACCGATTCCTTCGTCGTATCGCGCAGGATCAGCCACCATTTTGCCGGCGACCACATGCGGTAGATGACGATGGCGAAAAGCACGCAAAGCGCGGCGCCGACGCCGGCCGCTTCCGACGGCGTCGCGACGCCGCCATAGAGCGAGTACATGACGCCGAGAATAATGAGGATGAAGGGCGCTATTTTTGGAATCGCAGAAAATTTCTGCCGCCAGGAAAAACGGAAATTAGCCGCATGGGCGCGGAAGCCGCGTTTCCAGATGATAAAGAGCGTCCACGCAATAAAGAGGCCAGTGAGCAACAGGCCCGGCATTACCCCGGCGAGAAACAGCCGCCCGATCGAGGTTTCTGTCGCAATGCCGTAGAGAATGAAAGTGACCGAGGGCGGTATGAGAATGCCCAACGTGCCGCCGGCGCAGATCGATCCCGTCGCAACGTCGTCCGGATAGCCGCGACGGCGCATCTCGGGAATCCCCATCTTGCCGATGGCGGCGCAGCAGGCGGGCGACGAGCCGGTGAGCGCCGCGAAAATGGCGCAGGCGCCGATGTTGGAAATGACGAGCCCGCCGGGCAGCCGGTAAAGCCAGCGGTCCAGCGCCTCATAAAGATCCTTGCCCGCGGGTGAGGAGCCGATGGCGGCGCCCATCATTACGAACATCGGGATGGCGACGAGGGTAAATTCATCGAGCCCGGACCAGAAGGTCTCCGCCACCACCTGCATGGAGTCGAAGCCGTGGAACAGCAGGAGGAAGATGATGGAGATGGCGCCGAGGCCGAAAGCCACCGGCACCCCCGAAAGCAGCAGAAGCAGGGTCACCGTGAGAACAAGGAAGCCTTGCTGGCTCGGGCTCATACATGAAGCCTTTCCTCGCCGATCCCAAACGGCGGCGAGCGGCCGGTAAGCAGACAGATCAGCTCGGCGAAATATTGCAGCACCAGCAGCCCGAGGCCGACAGGCATGCTGAAATAAGGAATCCACAGACGCGCACGCCAGACGGTGTTCGACATCCAATTTTGCGTCCAAGCTTCATACCAAAACTTCGTGCAGAGGACGAAAAGCACGGTACAAAAAGCAAGCGAAAGCAGTATCGTGAACAGCGCCAGCCAATAGCGGGCGCGAAACCCGAGATGCATCGGTAGCACGTCGACATTCACGTGGCCGCGCAACATCAGCACGTAGGCGCTGCCAATGAAGGTGGCGCCGACGATGCTGTAGGTGACGACGTCGATCTGCCAGATCGTTGTCCGGCCGAGGAGGTAGCGCTCGATGACGATGTCGCAAATGACAAGCACCGCCAAGGCAAAAAGAAAGGCCGCGAACACTCCTGCGACACGCGACAGAAAGCTCACGACCCTGACGTAGGTGTCCATGCGGCATACCTTCGATCGGAAATACTTTGCGGCATCCGCCCGGCGAAAGCCGGCCGGATGAGGATCCGGCCGGCCGCCGCTGTTGGCGCTATTTCACCGCGAGCGCTTCGTCGATCAATTTCTGACCGTTGGGGACATCCTTGGCGAATTTCGCGTAGGAGCTTTTCTTCGCCAATTCGAGCCAGGCGCTGTAGTCCGCATCGCTGAGCGTCACCACCTGGGCCTTGTGGTCGCGGAAAGCCTTGAGGGCCTCCTCGTTCACGGCGTCCGCCTTGCCCTCATAAAAGGCCTGCGCATCCTTGCCTGCCTTTATGATGGCGTCCTGCTGCTGCTTGTTGAGCTTTTCGAAGTTCTTCTTCGACATCAGCACCGGTTCGTACATGAACCACAGCGCATTGTTGCCCGGGGCGGTCAGACACTTCGCCACCTCGTAAAGACGCATGGAGGCGAAGGTGCCGAGGCTGGTGTCTGTTGCATTAGCGACGCCGCTCTGGAAGGCGTTGTAGATTTCATTCGACGGCGGATTGATGATGCTCGCTCCCGCCGCTTCCCACATCGCCGCGAAAGTCGGCCCGGCGGCGCGGATTTTCTTACCCTTCAGATCGTCAGGCTTGACGATGCAGTTGTCCTTGCCGGCCACGCCGCCGGCGAACCAGGCGTCCGACAGCACGATGACGCCGTGCTGTTCGATTTCCGCGCGGACGTCCTTCATGAAGGGCGAAGCATTGATCCGCTTAGCGCGGTCTTGGCTGCGGATCAGGCCAGGCATCAAGGTGGCGCTGAAGGCCGGTACCTTGCCGCTGGCATAGTCGAGCGGAAACAGCGAGACGTCGAGCTGCCCGTTGACCATGGCGTTCCATTGATCGTTCGGCTTGAACAGCGAAGCGCCGGGATAGACCTGCATGTCGAGGCCAACATTGGCGGCCTTCACTTCCTTGGCGATCATCTGCACCATGTCGTCGCGCACGTCGCCCTTGCCCCCCGGAAACTGGTGCGACGCCTTGAGCATGGTTTGCGCCTGAGCGGCGCCGGCAAGCAGCGCGACGGCCGCGATGCCTGCCGTAAAGGTGATGAATTTGCGCATAAGCTTTCCTCCCTGTATCAGCGATCATTTGTACCCTGCAGGATGTACCCTGCGGGATCGCCGTTATTGCCATCTTAGCGCGTCTCGATGAGCCGCGGGTATAGACAAAATGGCCATATCGGGCCAGAGAAATGGCCCCGGTCATGCGGTTTGTTACCGCACAAGCGTAGGGGTCCGTTGCTGAATGTCTCGCCCGCTCGCCGGTCTTCGCGTTCTTGAGCTGGCCCGTATTCTGGCGGGCCCCTGGGCGGGGCAAATCCTCGCCGACCTGGGCGCCGACGTCATAAAAGTGGAGCGTAAAGGGCCGGGCGACGACACGCGCGGCTGGGGGCCGCCTTTCGTCGAGAGCGCCGAAGGCGCCCGCCTCGACGCCGCCTATTTCCACGCTGCCAACCGCGGCAAACGCTCGATCGAAATCGATTTTGATGCGGAAGACGGCCGCCGCATCGTGCGCAAGCTCGCTGCGCGCTCCGATGTGCTGCTGGAAAATTTCAGGGTCGGCGGTCTGGCCAAATTCGGGCTCGATTACCAAAGCCTCGCGCCCGAGAATCCGCGGCTGATCTACTGCTCGGTGACCGGCTTCGGCCAGGACGGACCCTATGCCTCGCGCGCCGGCTATGACCTGATGGTGCAAGGCATGGGCGGGATCATGTCGATCACCGGCGAGCCCGGCGGCGAGCCGATGCGCGTCGGCATCCCCATCGCCGACATCTTCACCGGCGTCTATGCCGCGGTCGGCGTGCTCGCGGCGCTGGCGCAGCGGGAAAAAACCGGATGTGGCTGCCTGGTCGATGCCGCCTTGCTGGATACCCAAGTTGGCGTGCTCGCCAATCAGGCGCTCAGTTATCTCGTGACCGGTGCGCCGCCGCAGCGCATCGGCAACATGCATCCGGTGGTCACGCCCTACCAGGTTTTTGCGGTTGCCGACGGCCACGTCATCATCGCCTGCGGCAACGACGGCCAGTTCGTCAAATTGTGCGAGGTGCTCGGCGCGCCGCAAATCGCGCAAGACCCGAAATATCGCAGCAATGCCGACCGGGTGGTCAATCGCGACAGCCTGGTCCGCGCGCTCGGCGAGCGCACCCGCCGGTTCGCCCGCGACGACCTGCTCGCCAAGCTCGAGGCCGTCACCGTGCCCGCAGGGCCGATCAACGATCTCGCCCAGGTCTTCGCCGACGCGCAGGTGGTCGCGCGGGGAATGCGCATCGAGCGGCCGAATGCTGCCGCGAAGGACGGCAAGGTTGCAGGCGTGAGGACGCCGCTGATCTTCGACGGCTGGCGCGCGGCCGCCGATCGCGGCGCCCCGGCGCTCGGCGAGCACAGCCCCGAAATCCTGCGCGAGATCGGCGAAGGCTGACGAGACGAGCCGACGTTCAAGAACATGGTTTGTTCTTCCGCGTGGCCCCGGTTTCGCGCATCGCGGCGGCTTGGCGCAGGGAACGGGCGTTGGCCGGCGGCGTTGAATCGCAGTTGCGTAGCGTGGAGTGTGTGATGGCGCCCCGGCCCTATTGGAAAGGCTACCTGAAACTGTCGCTGGTTTCCTGTCAGGTCGCTCTTTATCCCGCGGCCTCGCGTTCGGAGCGCATCGCGCTGCACCAGATCAGCAAGCGCACCGGCCACCGGCTGCGCCAGCAGATGGTGGACGAGCAGACCGGCGACGTCGTCGACCGGGAGGAAAAGGGGCGCGGCTACGAGGTGAGCCGCGACCAATATGTGCCGCTGGACGAAGAAGAGCTCGACAAGATCGCGCTGGCCAGCACGCACACCATCGACATCGAGCATTTCGTGCCGCGCGGTGAGATCGACGAACGCTATTTCGACAGTCCTTATTATCTCGCGCCGATCGACGAGGTCGGCCAGGAGGCCTTCATCGTCATTCGCGAGGCGATGCGCGACAAGAAAATGGTCGGCATCGGCCGCGTGGTGCTGTATCGGCGCGAGCGCATCCTGATGCTGGAGCCGTTCGACAAAGGGCTGCTGGCGACCACGCTACGCTATGGCTACGAAGTGCGCGACGCCGAGCCGTATTTCGAGGGTATCCCCGACATCGACCTGCCGACTGAAATGCGCAAGCTCGCCTCGCACATCATCGAAACCAAGGCGGCGCATTTCGAGCCGGCGGCCTTCGTCGACCGATACGAAAAGGCGCTCGCCGACCTGGTGAAAAGCAAGCAGGCCGGATTGCCGCCGCCGCGCGAGAGGCCGCGGCGCGAAAGCGCGCGCGTCATCAATCTGATGGATGCGCTCAAGCGTAGTGTCGCCAGCGAATCCGGATCCGCGAAATCGCCGAAGCGGAGTGCCGGGAGCGCCGGTGAATCGCGGCGCAATGCACCGCGCGGCACCGCACGGCGCTCGGCGGCACGGCGTGCAAGCTGAATATTTGTTTAGAGAGTTTCGCCGGAGGTGTCCGCGGGCGGCGGCGGCGTGTCATAACGCGCATCCGGCGCCGGGCCGCCGATAAATCGCGCAACGATGTACCACAGCAGCACGAATTTGAGGGCCCAGTCGGCAAGATGGCGTGTCATGGAGAATGAACGCGCGCCGATGTGTCGGGTTGCATCGGCTGGACGGAATTCTGCCCCAAAGCGCGCCCCGATCAGGGCTGTTTGCGTTTGGAAATCGTGCTGCGCACGGGCTGACGCGTGTACTGATTCTTAAGCACGAAAGCCGCGACAATCAGCAGCGACAGAACCAGATATCTCAGCGTGGCGTCCCAAGCATCAAATTGGGCGAGAAGGCCGGCGATCCAGCTTGCGACAAGGATCGACAGCAGCGCGGTTTTGGTCATCGACATCATGAACTCCGGCGGGTAAGGATCTGCGCTCGAGACGTGCAAACGACATGCCAATCCCTGGGCCGGGGCGGAGGTTCCACCCGATCCGTGGCCAAGCTGCGGCGCTGCGCTTCACATCTTATGACCGAAGTTTTCAGGGGCTTTTCCGCCGCTCGGCATGACCCGTATCACCCGGTTTCGGCACCGATGCCGCGCCGGAGAGCACGATGGACAGGCCGGAATCGAGCCTCTATAACCGCCGCGCTCAGCCTTTCCGCCCCTTCGGGGCAGCGCCCAGGTAGCTCAGTTGGTAGAGCACGTGACTGAAAATCACGGTGTCGGTGGTTCGATTCCGCCCCTGGGCACCATGGCCCCGTTCGCAGATGTTCGCAGGCGTCCAGAAACGCCTTGAATTTCAAGGGTTTCTCGCATAATTTCGGTCGCGAGCATCCGCGGCCAATCGCCCAAAGCCGGCGAATTTGTTGGTACATTTGTTGGCCAAAGATGACGCTGACAGAAATGTACCAACACGTGCCATGCCGCTGACCGATACCGCGATCCGCAAGGCCAAGCCGGGCGCCGGCACGATCAAGCTGTCGGACGGTGGCGGGCTGCAATTGCACGTTCATCCCAACGGCTCGAAATACTGGCGCCTCGCCTATCGTTACGACGGTAAGCAGAAGAGTCTTTCCTTCGGCGTCTATCCCGAAGTCGGCCTCGCCGAAGCGCGTAAGCGCCGCGAAGCGGCGAGAGCGCTGCTACGCGATGGCAAGGACCCGATGGTGGAAAGGCGCATGGAAAAGCTCGCCCGTGCGATCGCCGCCGGAAACACCTTCGGGGCGATAGCCGACGAGTTGCTCGCGAAGATGACGAGGGAAGGCCGCGCCGAGACGACTCTCAAGAAAACGAAATGGCTTTTCGACTTCGCCCGCCCGATCATCGGCGAGCGGCCCATTGCCGAGATCAGCGCCGCGGAAGTGCTCGCCGTGCTGCGCAAGGTCGAAGTGCGTGGCCGTCTTGAAACCGCCCGCCGTCTTCGCAGCACCATCGGCTCGGTGTTCCGCTATGCCATTGCCACAGCGCGCACCGACAACGACCCGACCTTCGCCTTGCGCGGCGCATTGACCACCCCGAAGGTCAAGCCGCGCGCGGCCGTGACCGAACCGAGGGCGGTGGGCGCGCTGCTTCGCTCCGTGTGGGATTACGACGGCCAGCTGGTGACCAAGGCGGCGTTGCAGCTCATGGCCTATCTGTTCCCGCGCCCCGGCGAATTGCGGCTCGCAGAGTGGCCCGAGTTCGACCTCGAAGCCGCCGTGTGGTCGATCCCGGCGCAACGCATGAAGATGCGCCGGCCGCACAAGGTGCCATTGCCATCGCAGGCGATCGCCATTCTGACGCAGCTTCGCGAAATCACCGGCCACGGCAGTCTTGTGTTCCCGAGCGTCCGGTCGAAGCTGCGGCCGATCTCCGACAACACGCTCAACGCCGCCCTGCGCCGGCTCGGCTATTCGCAGGACGAGGCGACCGCGCACGGCTTCCGGGCTACGGCCTCGTCGCTTCTGAACGAGAGCGGACTGTGGCACGCCGATGCGATCGAACGCCAGCTCGCCCACGAGGACGGAGACGCGGTGCGCCGTGCCTATGCGCGGGCCGAATTCTGGGACGAGCGCGTGCGCATGATGCAATGGTGGGCGGACAAGCTCGACGCGTTGCGCGAGGGCGCAACGGTGACGCCGCTGAGGGTGGCATAGCGCTGACCTGACCATCGGGCAGGCGGCCGATTGGATCAACCCATGATACCGGCTGCTTCCCAAAGCGCATGGAATATGCCGAGGCAGGCGCGATCATGCGGATTCATACTGAACCGCCGCCTCGCGAACCACTTCATCGCGGAAATACCGGCTGAGGTCCTCAGGCGTTCGCAAATCGACTCGCCGCCCTCCGAGCAGGTTCGACAATTCGTTCTCAATATTGGCAAGATCGAAGAAGCTGGGCTTCGCGTCCCGCTCGAACTCGACCAGCAGATCGACGTCGCTATCGGGACCGGAGGTACCCTTGAGCGTCGATCCGAACAGGGACAGCCGGCGGATATGGTGCCGGCGGCAAACATCCGCGAGCGCGTCGGGCGCAATGGGCAGTTTTGTAGCCATGGACGACCTCCTCGGACCGACCTTCGGCAGTGGGGCGTAGGGCTCCTGAGCCTCGGCCGCGAGCTGATCGAGCACCTTGCGACGCTCCGAGTCGATGTTCTCCTTGTAGCGCAAGACATCTTCGAAGTGGATGCATCGAAGGCAAATCGGGCCAGTCAGCCTGCAGTCTCCCGCGCGGATACTCCAGTCTCCAGTTGCTCTTGCCGGCCGGTCGAGCCTGAGTGCTCGCCCCTATTAACCGTGGAGCATCCAATGGCGCGCAAGCGCAAGCCGCATCCGGCTGATATCGCGAACGCGGACATCGTCGCGGAGGCGGTGCGCTTTGACATCGCGCTCTTTCTTGGGGTTGGTCGCTACGCGACCGATACCGCGAAGACGATCGAAGAGGCACTCGCAAAGGCGGATCGTTTGGTTGGCATGCATCCGAACGGCAGGCGCCCGCTGATCTATGGCACCACGGCAGACGGCAGATCGGGTCTCGTCACCAACGCAACCTTGTCCAACACGGAGGACCCGATGAAGAAGGTCAAGAAGAAATCGATGGCGAAGCGCGTCGGCAAGCCGGCGGCACCGAAGAAAACGCAGAAATCCACGGCGAAGCAGGAAGGGACTTCGACGCGTCCGCTTGGCAAGCACGCGGCGATCAAGGTGGCAGCACGCAAGGGGAAGCTGCCCGAGCCACCGGATTTCAGCGCGGAAACGCACAAGCGGTTTCGCAAGAAGCTTGCGACCGTCGTTGAGCTCGTAAAGGCCGGGGACCTCAAGGGGCTTCGTTCATTCCAGATCAATCCTGTGAGCTCAAGCCCGAAGGCGATCGCGCGCTATCGCGATCTTTGTATCGTAGCGCTCGAAGCACGAAGGGGCGACTGAATGCGTTGCAGATGTGTCGACGCGGTTAACGTCGTCACGCTGATGCGACACCCAAGAATTTGTTAAGTCTCTGGCTGACGAGTTTTCGTCTCTGGGCCAGAAATAGTCTGTAGCCGTCGGCATCGAGAAGCCGCGGCTCGGTTGGAATACACTGAGCTTCGAATGCCGCGGCACCGGATTTGCTGATAATGGTTGGAAAGTAATCAATTGGCAGTTTATCGCTGATTTGCCGATTTGTCTTCCCGCCAATAAATGCCAAGTTGGCGATGTCATCAGCTTCGCGCGCTGCATACTTCTTCTTTAGCGCTGCCTTTGGAAAGATATGATGAAACTGGAGACGGTGTTGCGCCCCGCCGTGACCGAGCGCAATGGCAAGATTTGAATGCCAGTCACGGGCTCCCGACTCCCGAAAGGCAAGGAACATCGTCTTAAACAGCGCGCTCCGTTGATTGCGTCCTTCTAACTCCTCGGGGGCAATATCAAGGCGGCCAACTTGGAGCCGCAAGCGATCGATCAGCCCCTCCGCTCCACCGCCCTGGCGCAATGTCGCGAGATCCTGATCAAGCAGTGTCTCGCTTGAGCCGCGCGAGTATCGGCCTTTAGCGTTCGCGATGAGCGCCCATTGCCGGAGACGTTGCGCCTCCGCGCTTTCGACTTGAAAATTACGTTTGTGTCCGTAATAGCCGAGGGCTACCAGCAGAAAGGGCGACGATAAGAGGGCCGGACTATCTATACCGGCGTTGCTCCTGATGAAATTGATGGCAAATTCGAGTCCCGGGACGCACCTTTTCCAGGCTTGTTGCAGAGTCACAACCGGCAAGCTGCCTACCGTAAGAAACCGGGATTGATCAGTCGCAAAGGCGACAAGGTTTTTGAGATGAATGCCGAGGTCCAGATCGAAACCGGACTTGGCGCACTGCTCCTGGAATTCTTGGAAGGTCTTCAAAGCGCCTCGCCATTTAGCCGTAATCTGAGCGAGAGCGAGATCGGAACTTCTCAGCTTGGCACCGAGTGAGTTCACGCGCACGAAGATCTCTGTCACCTCATCATAGGACAGATTCCGTTCCAGTATGTCCATACGATAGACGTACTTGCGGATGCCGCGAAGGCGGGCGAGGCGCTGGCTGTACTTCTCGCTGCGCGGGTCATCAAGATCGGTGACGCCGGCACGCTTCAGGAATGGGCGATCGCTATCGGATTTGAAGACGTCTGTTACTTTAACCCAATGAGGCATTTGCTCGAGTTTCCTTGTGCCGACCACGAAAGTCATCCGATCGAAACGCCTCTGAAGCTCGTCCTCGGTCGAGTCGGTTTCGTCATCGATCCGCTCCTCGCCGTCATCTTCTTCGTCACCGTCTTCATTGACCTCGGTCACGACAGCGAGTTCATCGGGATGCTCAAGATTAAAGAGAAGCTCAATAGGCCTCCGGCGCCCACGCACGCTCACCGGCTCGCCGCGGATCACGGCCGAAAGCGAGGTCAGCCGCTGCTGACCGTCCAGTAACAGCCGTGTGCTTTGATAGGGGTTCCCCTGTTGGGTGATCGCAAACGGCTGCATAGGAACGACTTCGTCAGTCTCCCACAGCAGGATCGCGCCCGAAGGATACCCCCGGTAGAGTGAATCGAGCAGGTCTCGCACCCGGGTGGAGCGCCAAACATATCGTCGCTGCATTTCTGGCAGGCGCAGTTCGCCCCGCTCAATCATGCCAACGAGTTCTTCGACCGTCGCCTCAGCCTTAGCCATTGATCCGCTCCATTCCCACGCTGCAACGCCCTTTTTGGTACCCTAAAGTGACTGATCGACTTCATGTGTCGAGAAGTCATATCTTCGCACTCGGGTCGAGGTCACTGGGCGTTAGCGCCATCCAGCACACAAGCTCGATCTCATCCATACGAATTGGGGCGAGCGTGGGCGGTTCTCGAAACGGTTCGATTCCCGTTTCGAGAACTCTGTCGATCAGGTAAGCAGCCTTCTCCGTGCCGGTCCGTGTCTCATCGTTGAACCATTCGCGCAACATGATCTCCTCGCGTCTTGGCCAGGGAGATTCGAGCACATCGAGCGCCTGAGTGATCCGCAAGCTCTCGACTTCAGCTGGAGGGTTGGCGCGGATAAACTCCGCAGCCTTTCGATTGAGCGGCCGAAGCTTGGGCTGAAGGTTCGCGGGATCGGTTTCGATCATCCACGACTGCCAGATGTGAAACTGTGCTGCGCCCCAAAGGTCGAAAATACGATCTTCCTCCAGCTCGCTGTCCACCATCCTAGGGGTCTGCGGTTCGCAATCGATCATTCGGAGGCAGCTACCAAGCTCGCTGATGATTGCGGTATCATCGCCGCGAAGACGCCAAGCCTCATCCGCTGGAATAAAGCGCAGGAAGGTTCGGTCGCCCACAGCGGCGCAAAAAAGTACGCCGCGGTCCTTGCCTTTGGACATCCCCGAGCCGGCTTTCCACGGCATCCCAACGATTCTGTCTCGGTTCTCGGCGAGAGCTTTGCGGAGCGTCTGCCTATACTCTTCGCCGGTTTGAGCAGCACTTGCCGTGCCACCGCGCTCGTAGAGCGTTGGGTCCTCTTTGAGGAGTCGCTCAATTTCTTCACGTGTCTCGGTAAAAACCTGCTGACCGTGAGCCGCCCCGTCTACGGGCGAGGCAACGCCGATCGATGCTGCCGCCATCGCAATCTTCGCGAGAATGCGTTGCTCAAGATTGAGAAGCTGATCCAGACGTTCCGCTGGAAAGATCGTACGCAAGAAGACGCGGGGATGTAGGCTTCCAATTCGATCTATACGTCCGTGCCGCTGCACGAGGCGCATTGGATTCCACGGAACGTCAAGATTAACGATGTTACGACACTGCTGAAGGTTGACGCCTTCGGCGAGCACGTCAGTCGTAACCAGAATATCGAAGCGATCGGCGTCATATCCGGCCGGAGCCTCGGTCGACGTCGGCGCAAACCCGTAGATCGCCTGCTGGCGCGAGATCTCTTCGAGATCGTCATCGCCGGTCACGGCGATCACCCGGCCGCGGTAGGGGGCGAGCGCTGGATTTCGCTTGACCTCCTCGCCAAGGAATTTGCGCACATACTCCACCGTGTCCGCGAAGAATGAGAACAGCAGCACTTTCCGCTTCTGTGCTTCATCGATCGCGTCTGTGGCTTCTTCCTTAGCCTGAGTGGCGATCCTTTCGAGCTCTCTCACGAGGACTTTGAGCTTCGGGTCTCGCTGGGGCGAGATCTTCGCCGCCTTGGCTCGCAGGTCCATCAGTTTTGCAAGATCGGCTTCGACGGCCTTTCGCAACCGCTTCGTATCGTAATCGCGCGCGGGCAGTGTGTCGGGACTTCCTTTGAGCAGTTCGTCGAGCGTGGTTTCGTCTTGCGGCGCGATCTCACGCAGGAACCGCGTGGTGACGATGTGGCCCCTGCCCAGAGCCTCCAAGAATACCTTGTGGCCATGAATTAGCGTATCAAGCGTATTCACAAACGCGAATGCCGAAGACTCGAAGCGCTTCAGCAATCCTGAGCGGATTAGGCCGATTGTTGCGGCTGCTTGAGCCTCAGCATCCGAATCATGCTCGCCAACCAGAAAGGTCTCGACGGTGTATCGTGCGAACTGCAAGGCATCCGGTCCCCCATCCGGGTCAAGTGCCCGCTCGATTTCATCGAACAGCTGGGGTAACGGCTCATCGAGGTTGTACCGAACGGTGATCGCTTTCGGCTGTGGGAACACGATGGGATGATCGCGGCCATCGGCACCTTTGATCCGATCCCCGGAGTAATGCTTTTTGACGAATTGCCGTGTCCGCTTCACGCATGTTGCGTCGATGATCGGATACAGCAGCTCGGGGCTGAGATTCGAGGGGTCCTCCCTCATCGCCTGCTGGAAGCGCTCATAAACCGAGAGCACGCCACGCTCGGCCAAGAAAGCATCTTGCCGCGCAAAGAAGCGGATCAGGTAGAACAGGTCCCAAAGAGAGTTGTTGACCGGGGTTGCCGTCAGCAATAGAACGTCGCGCGGCTTGCCGAATAGGAGCGTGCGTAGAGCGGCCGCCCGCGTCGGTGTGTTCGGATTGCGATAATTGTGCGCCTCATCGACGACGATGAGCTGATAGTCATCGAGTGGAGATTGCAGATGGACTTGGCTCGCCGCTGGCCGCTGCGGGTCTCGCAATTGGATATCGTTGGCAAGCTGTTCGTACGAGACGCACTCGACGCCACGGTCGAACTCAAACCGGTGCAAGAACTTCTTCCAGGTCGTATCGCGAAGCTGGGCCGGACAAATCAGCAGCGTCCGTTGACGCCTTTCGCGATAGACGCGGATGATTTCCCCAGCGATGAAGGTCTTGCCGAGTCCCACCTCGTCTGCGACCAGGGCACCGCCGCACTTCTTGAGCAAGCGCAACGCGCGGGCGACACCATGTGTCTGGAAACTGGTCAGCGGAAGGCCCCGATCCTCCTTTTCCAACTCCACAACTTCGTTTCCGTAGAGCTGGAACAGAATGCGCAGAAAAATCTCCCAAGGGGTGTACGGCGCAAAGATATCCTCGAAGAGCTGCGCGAGATCGACCGGCTCGGCCTCGTCCCAGAGCTCCTCGAACCAACTCTTTGCCTGCTCCACAATGGGACTATCATAGCGGCCAAGATTTAATTCGAGATTGCGGCTCAGGCCGCCGCCCGTGAGGTTCGAGGAGCCCGCAATCACGCCGGCTTTTCCGTCAATCGAATCTGCCGGCGGCACGAAGATGTAGGCTTTGGCATGCATGAAAGCGCGTTCATAACGCCGCACTTCGATGTTCTGCCCCCGAAGGCGCCGGATAAGCCTGTGAAGAGCCGAAACACCCTCTCGCGTGAAAGGGAAACGGTCTCGGGCCGCGCGCGCCGCCGCTTCAGCTTCCCGAACGCCCTCGCGCAACATTCGAGACTCGAAATGTTCGGGCGTCTCCCCGAGATTCGGTCGACGCAGCTCGACATCGCGCGGTGCTTCAACGCCAAACAGCAGCCTTACCCGTGTTAGTCCGTCTAGATGCGGGGCGAGGTCCGCAAGGCCCTTGGGGGAAAAGAAGGCCGCAGCAATTGCGACTTCGGATGGCCGGGTACCGGATTCGGAAAGGCCGCCAGCCATGCTTCCGCCGAGCAGGCGCGCCAAAGCCTCGGCAAGCGTATTGCCGTTGCGGTTGTCAATGAATTCGGGTGCCTCGGCTGACCTTTCCAAATCGAGCATCTGCGTTGCTGATCGGTATGGTTCGCGATCGTTGCTTACGTCGCTTTCGTGGACACTCGGTAGCCGTCAGCGATCGACCCCACTCGCACAATCGTGGTTGGCTTCGTGATGTCCCGGATGGCTTGCACCTCCTGCGGAAGGCTGGGATCACAGCCTCCCATAGCGACGGCCATCTGTGGGTAGGTTCGAAACAGGGCTTCATCGCCAGCCTCGACCCATGCAGGTGTGGGATCAACGATACTGAATGCGATATTGCTTTCATCCACCTGCATCGGCCGTTCGAACAGTCGTCGGATGAACGGTGTAGCCGAACCGCCTCCTGTTAGAACACAGCGTACCCGGTTGTGCTTCGCAGCAAAATTCTCGGCCCCACCAGCACGCAAAAGTTTTCTAACGGAATTGGAAAACATTTGCACAAATTGCTGAATCGCATTTCGCTGTTCAAACTCCTCCAACGTCACTGTGATCGTCTGCCCGTCCAAAAGCGTCCGGCACTCACCCGTTTGGAACAGCAGGTGCTTCAAATTCTGAATTTCGCGATCGATCAACGGGCGCAGGCGGTGACTTTCAGGCCCTCCAGAGTCGATACCGAGCTTATCAATGATGATGTTGCGCAGCTGGTCATCAAAGAAGCGCCCGCCACGGTTTACGACATCTCGCGCGTCGCAGAGCGAAGCGAACTTGATTGGCTTGTCGGTCCTGGCAGCAGGCGACACGGCATAGTAAAGCCCGAGGTCGCACGTGCCTGCACCAATGTCCGCCACAAGAAATATGTCCTTTGAGTTTCTGAGCTTCGCCACAGCGCCGCTTGCAGCAGCCGTAGATTCGTAGATGGCATGCTCAATAGCGCTCGAATCGGCCCTGGCGGTTGCCTTCTGCGTCTGTCGGACGGCCTCGCGTAGGAATTCTACCGTGTGTCCCTTTGACCAAAGGTCCGGATCGACAGAGTCGGCCAGGACTTGGGCATTCAGCAGGATGCGACGCATCTCCTTTTTGACGAACTCGGATTTGTCGCCCGTCCAGTTCGGAATGGCAAATCGCCGCCTCAGGAGACCATCGCAGCCAGATTGCTTTGCAGCCTGATTGGTGTGTGACGTCAGATACGCAAGATAGGCTTGCAGCACCTCATAGTAGGTGAGGCCGCTTCCGGTCGGATCGAACTCCGGTGGCAGCACTTGAGTGTAGAAGTTTTCCCCCACTGGCTTGGACAGATACTCTTTCGGGTTTTCAAATCGCGAGTGGCGCGGATCGTTGTCACGGATGCTCGCTGCCACGGCCGCAGGACCGAAGTAGATCGTGCCATCGGCACAAACATACACAGATGAACTGACCGGATAGACGAAACCCGTTTCACCCGCTTGCCGGCCGATCGGCAAAGCACGACAGCAATTGGCACCATCATCAGGATCGCCAATTTCTTTCGACGTGTCCCAGAATGCGGCTTTTGAGTACGCCGTGCCAAAATCCAGGCACAGAGTAATGTCGCGGTCCGGTGCCTGTGTCAGCGCGCGTGTGTTCAGATCGAATTTGGAAGTCGGCAGGTCGGTCTTGGCTATAGCGGGCTTTGAAATTTCTGTGTCCGATGATTGATCAGACTGATCGGGCGCGACGGGCGCACTCTCTGTGCTCGGTGCGCGGGTGGGCGGCGCAGGATTTCGTGCCAAGGAAAGAAGCTCTTGCAATGCCACCTTTTCGCGCTCGGTCAGTGAACCTTCGAGCTTGTAGTCGTTTCGTTCAAGCCGTTCGACGAGGTTGCCGACGAGGACCGTGGCGACTTTCAGTTCCATACCTCCCCCCAACTCAGGCCGGATCAACCTCCGCCTTCAACACGACCGTAGGAGCGAGCCCCCCCGACTGGCGCTCAACCAATGGCGCACGAATACGCACCAGTCTCGCGCCGACCGTTGCCGGTGTCTGTTCGTGCTCCGTGGGCGAAAACTCGACGATATCGCCTACCTCTCCGCGCATCTTGAGGGAGCGGCGGCTGGAAATCAACCGTAAGCGTTCATCGATCCTTTTTACACCGTTTACGATAGTACGAACGATCGCCGTCATAGCGGGGTCAACGACTTCAAGCTGCGGAGCCACTTCATCTTTCAGGCGCGCCATTGCGATCCGCAGTTCAGTGATTTCGCGCATCATCGCCCCCACGATGGCGTCAAACTCCAAGAGGACGCTTTCGGCAGCCAGCGGGTCTTCCTTGGGGGCTATCGGAGCTCTACCGGTCGCGATCCAGCCGGCAACGTGAGAGGGTATTCCAGGCAACGTCTGTGCAATTTTCCTCAGCCTTGCCTCACCGGCTTCTGGCCCAAGCAAACGCATGACCAGCGAACGCATTCGATTGTCGGTGAGGCCTTGGCGCGCCAGCAATGCGATGCCTTCCAAAATCCGCGATGCGATCCGTTGGACCAGATCATTGATTTCGCTCGGCCACGTCTGAAAGCCGAGTTGTCCCTTTACGACATCGACCACCTCGAATGTCTCCGGAGAGCTAACCAGTGAGAACCGCGCGCGCACCAATTCATAGAGCAGGCCCAACGCCGCTTCGGCCGCGTTGCTGCGCAGCGACCGTCCGATGAGATCGCGGCTTGTCAGCGCTTTTACGAATCTCGCGAGGTTCGGCCCAAGCTCTTCGCCGGCGGGCAAGTCTCTGGTCGCGATTGCGGGGCGCAGCCTGGCCGCGATACGGCTCAGCCGGCGGGCGCGTGTCGCCGCGGCATCCTTTGTATCGATGGTGAGAGATTCGGCGCTCTCCGCGAGATAACGAAATGCAGCGGCAAGATCGGGCGCTTGATCGAGGAGAGCGGAGATCAACGCCTCGCGGGCTGCTTCCCCGGCATCCTCTTGGACGATGGCTTGAGCCAGGTACGAAGGCGAGACCTTTGCGGGTACGAGGGAGATCGTGATCGCAAGGTAGTAGCGGTCTTTCGCGTCCGACAGGAAGTGGAGGTCAGGAATCGCGATATCGGACGCTGCCAGCGCTCGCCCGATTGCTTCGCGCGTCGCACGTATCGTCCTGACTGTTTCCGTCAGCCGGCCAAGAATCGAAAGCCCCGCGGCTCTCGCGGCCGGCTCCCATTGGGATATCCTCCGCACAAGCGTCTCCGCGGCCTCCGGAAAGCTTTGATGCTTTACGAGGGCGGGAAGCTTCTTCTGCTTCTTGATCCGGGCAAGCGCGTCGGCCAAGGCGGATGGGTCTGCACAATTGCCCAATTCTGACGCGAGCGTGGATACATCCGGCGCGGAATTCATGGTTTGCAGCCTAACTTAATGGAAGCGCGCGCCGAGCGCGCGAAGCATGTTGAAAGTATCGATGCAGTCCACTCCGAACGCATCGCACACATTAGGAATGGGCACCCTTCTCCTAATGCCGGGATTCTGAACTTCGTCGGTGGCGACGATCAGACCGTGCACCCTCGCGTAAGCGACCAACCAGCCGTCGGCGCCCGCCGCGAAAGCAGTCTTTGCTGCAGGGAGGTATTGCGCCTTATTTTGAACCCAGGCCACTACGTTGCTGAACACTTCGGTGACCTGGCGATCGCCAGTTGCGGCGAAAAATGACGCCGGCACCTGCTGCTGTATCCATTGAGACAGCGCATCGGCTTGGCTAATTAGTTCGTCACGCACACGATCGATCGAGCGAAGGTGTGCGCCGTTGTGATGCGAGAGGAGCGCGGTCCAATAGCCAGGGCATATATCGAACGCGTAGTACCGCTTGTGCGCCTCGATGAAGATATTTGCGTCAAGCAAATATGCGGGCGGCGCTGTCATCATTGCGGCGCCCCTTCAATGATCGCAAGGTACCGCTCGAAGGTCGCGCCGCGCAGCCCGGTCAACTCGAAGGCGTCGCGATAGAGAAGCCGCCCTTCTTTGGCTGCCCGGCCCACCGCTTCGGCGAATGGCCTGCCGACCCGGTAGTTCTGCGTGGCGTAGAAATTGCCCCCCGTTGACTGTCGAGCCGCTCGGCGTCGATCTTCTTCCTGATAGGCATTGTAGAAGCGAAAGAATGCATCACGGCTGATCAGCCGAGCATCCAAAGCACGCCGTGCGGCGACCAATTCGCTGACTTTGAAGCGTCGTGCGAGAAGAGCGAATCGTCGGGGTGCGCCGGAGATATCACTCCAAACGCGCCGCAACTCTTCTTCTGGGATGAGAAACTCGGCCGCAACGGCATTGCAAAACCTCTCGCGTGAATCGGGCGCGGGCTGCATATCTCGCAGATTGAAGACGCCAGCTTGATTGATCCACAGATGCGCCAGCTCGTGAGCCAGCGTGAACATCTGGGCCGCTTTGCCGTCCGAACCGTTGAGAAAGACAAAGGGGGCGTAATCGTCTGGTAGGACGAAACCGCGAAACTCCTCTGGGTCAAGCTTGCGGCGGGTATTGTTTCCGACAACACCATTGATGACGACAATGATCCCGATCATCTCGGCGCGATTGCGGAGCCAGGAGAGCGCGTCGGTCCAGGTGCCATGCAAGTCAGCCCAGCCGGCGACCGCGCCGACAGTTCGGCGCATAGCAGCAGCAATCCGCGCGGGTGCGGCATCGGCCGTTACTGACCCGATAAAAGGCAATGGTTCATGCCCGGCCTCGATCCGGTCCTCCCGCAACCACGCTTGGCGGCGCTGCATGTCGAAGATGGTATCAAGCAGATTCGCGCTCGGCCGGCGGATCGGCTGGTCGTCGAGCGTGCGGAAATCTGGGATCGGCAATGCGTCTTCGGGGGGCTCCGGAAGGAATAGGTAACCCAGCGGCGACGCGGTCGCGTCAGCAAATGCTTCGACTTGGCGCAGCGTTGGTTTCGTCGTACCAGCTTCCCACTCGCGTAGCTTCGGGAATTGACGGAGGAGTGTTTCTTCTCGAAGCCGAGCCCGCTCGCGCGCCCAGCGCAGGAGCGCGGGTTTCACATCTACGCGGATGCTGGCCGCCCTCGGCATGATGTGCCTTCATTCCTCCACTCTGCCGCTACTCTTGCAGATCAAGGCTTGGTCGTTAATCGCCGCGCCTCGGCCGCCCGATCTCGCGTCCTCTGTGCCGGCTTACACCGCCACGCACCAATTTCCGCCGGTCCCGCCCGTGTCAGGTCCGGATCGAGGCCGGATGCGCCATCACATCCGTCAATCCGAAGTCCCCTCCCTTGAACAGGAGCGGCGCCCGCATGACCGCCGAAACAGCATAGGCCAGACAGTCGCCGAAGTTCAGCTTCGCCGGATGCCCGCTTGCCCGGCCGAAGCTTGCGAACGCCTTGGAGGCCGCGTCCGCCATCTCGCGGCTGAACGGGACGACCGAAACCGGCCCGGCTTCGACGAACTGCTCCAGCCAGCGCGACGAGCGCGCCGTGAGATTGATCGCGCACCACGCCCGCGCTTCGACCAGCGTTGGCGCGCCGATCGCGCATTCCTCGGCGGCGAGAAGGTCGAGAAGCCGCTCGGCATCCTGCTCGCCCTTGATGATTGCGACCAGCACGGAGCTGTCGAGCACGATCATGCGGGAAGCCCCGTGGCCTCGTCATAGAGCGCCGCGACGGGCGTTTCCGGTCGCGCCATGCCGCGCTTGCGGTCCTCGCGCAGGAGCCGGCGCCACAGCTCGACCTGCTTCTGTGGCGCCCGCTCGCGCCGGCGCGGACGATAATGCCGCAGGGCATCGAGCACCACCTCGCTGATGGTCTTGCCGGTCTGGCGCGCCAACGTGCGCGCGAGCTGCGCGGCTTCGGCATTGCGGATGTGAACCTGGTCTTTCACGGCGGTGGCTCCGGCGCAATCGGCGGACATTCAGGTACATATGTACTTCAGAACGCCGACGGCGGCAAGGTGACCCGTTCCTGCGGTTCAAGACCGCTTCGCCCAGGTATGGAAATGCTTGAGCACCGCACCAAGCCGCGGCGCGTAGTCCCAGCCTTCGTGGAATGTCTCGAAGACATGCACGAGCTGCTTCTCGGTCAGCCCATAAAGGTGAGCCACGACCGCGTCCAGTTCCGCGATCAGGTCCTGTTTCTCGCCGTCCTGGAGGGGGCCGCAGTCGACCCTGACGGCCTTGGCCCAGGCTGCGAACCGTTTGTCCGGCGAGGCCAGCCGCCCGGCGAGCGCCACGACGCGTTGCCAACGCTTATCGTCGCGAGCGGGACGCGGGACGGGCAGGGGATTGAACACAAAGAAATTCAGATGCTTCTCAACGAACCGGCGCGCGTACCAGTCGAGAGGAATTGAGGAGAGTACGCCGACGAGGAACGCCTGATCTCGCTCGTCTCCGCGTGGCCAAAGCAGGTACGGAGCTTGATTGCCAATAAACACCCGGGGTGGAACGAGGCAGGCCCGAGCCGTTCGAGAGTCCGTGGCGCGCGTTACGTCTCTGAAGGCAATTCGCGCAAAGTTGCACGCCAGCGTGGCTTTGTTTTGGCGATACGCGGGTGTGAATTCCGCGTGTGCGCTATCGCGCCGGCTTTTTCCGCTGCGCAGCCGTTTGGCGTAAAGCCACGGAATGACTTTTTCTGGATCAGCAAAGGCGTAGTACTCGCCGGTGTCGGGCGTCCAAATGTCGAACGACTCGCCCTTGTAAACCGGCCAAAATCCCTTCGGGCATTTTTCGGACTTGAGGTCCATCAAAGGCTTCTGCGCGGTGGCATGAAGCTCGGTGTCCGGCCTGGCGCGCCAGGACTTGCCGTCGTTGAGATCGAGCCGCGGCGCCTTCCGGAGCTGCGCGAACACCTCGACCGATTGTTCTGTTGGAAACAGAGGTAGTGATGCAGCATCGTTCCACGAAAGAACGTCTGCTTTGCGGAAACGAGTCCCGACAGCGTCGTGGCGCGCTTGAAATGATGCCAGATCGGCAAACGTGCCCCGCACCTCGATAATCGGATCAGCAGCGGCGCCCTTTTCGACCGCCGCTAGGATCATCGTGTCTCGATGCTCTACTTCATCGAAGACCCAACCGCCGCGATTCAGGAGCATCGTCAGATTTGTTTCTGCCGATCCGTCAAACATGGCCTTGCGAAATAGCTCTGAGCCTTTCGCCGATGCGACCCCGCGAGGTAGCACTACCCCGATCCGTCCCCGCTCTTGAGCTGTTAGATTCCAAAATCGCCAACAGAACGCCTTGTAGAGGTCCGGATCGCCAGTGCCCATGCCGGGGTATGCGCCCGTTGTGAGCGTCGCGCGTACCCGCTCCATTTCATCGACTTCGCGTTCATAGAGCTTGGTGAGGTCCGGTCGTTGACGCTGAAGGCGAGCCTTTTCGCGCTCCAGTTCACTTTGTGACAGGCCGCGTAATCCGGGGAAATGGCGAGCCCAAAACGCGTGTTCTTCGATGGTCGCTTCCTGCCAAGGCGGATTGCCAAGGATCACATCGAATCCGCACCGCCGGCGCAGAAACACCTCAGGGAAAGCGACGGGAAAATGCAGCGGATAAAGCCCGGCGAGCTCCTTCGCCGCGAGTCGCGCCGCTTTTGACGCATGGATTTGATGTTTTTGTTTGTCCCAGTCCTCCGGCTGAAGACGGATATCGGCGTTGAGCGGCTCCGCGACGATGATGTCGCACAAGGCGCGCGTCGGAGCCAAAGCCAACCGCGCCTCCTCCATGGCGCGGCGCGCCGCCTCCACATCCTTGAGCGAAGCGTCCGCCAGCCGGGCGAGCCGCATCAGCGGTTGCTTGGCCTGGCCGAGCAGATTGTCGGCATCGACCGGGAACAATTTGGTCGAGTGCTTCTCAAACCAGGCGCGAATCTCATCAATGGTCCCGATCCCGACCAGAGCGTTGCCCTGAACGAGATGGTGATCGAGCACGGTGAGCGGGAGCCCGGGCACGAAAGTGTGTATCCAGATCGAAAGGCGCGCGAGCTCGACCGCAAGCGTGTTGAGATCGACGCCGTAGATGCAGCGCCGCGCGATCAGCCGGCGCAGCAGTTGCGCGTCCTCGATCGGTACGTGGCTCGCTTCCGGTCCGAGCTGCTTTTCGGCCGCTTCGCGCAAGTTTGCGAGCTCGCGTTGTACGCCGGGCAATGGCCGCCGGTTCAGATAATCGGCGATGCGGCGCTCGATGCGGTCGATGGCCGCAACGAGGAAATGGCCCGAGCCCATGGCGATGTCGGCGACGCGGAAATCGAACAGCGTTTCCGTCGCGGCGGCGTCGTCCAGAGCGTCAAGGCGCTCAAGGTGATCGTCGAGGGCGGGCTCGAGCGCGCGATCGAGCAGGTGCTCGACTGCAAAGCTCTTGGTGAAATAGCTGCCGGTCGATTTGCGCGCGCCCGACCGGTTATGAAGGTAGATCGTGCCTTTTGGCACCTCGACGGTCTGTCGGCCCTGGTGCGGGACATAGTTCCCCTTGTCGTCGATCGCGAGGTCGATGTCCGCGACCGACAATTCCGATTCCAGCAGACCTTCGTAAATCGTGCCGAATTCGCGCACGCCGAGCGAGCGGAAATCGACGGGCCCGAGCGGCCCCTCGGGCGCATGAATCAGCAGAAGATGTTCGAGCACCGGCTCGAACAAGGTGTCCGGCAAGGAGAGTCCCGCGAGCGCCGCGCCCGCGGCTGAGACGGATTTGTCCGTCGTGAAGAGCCCGCCGTCGTAGGCGGGGACGCCCCATTCGGTATTGCCGATGTTGACAGCGCGAAAGAGGCGCTCGACCTCCTCCCAATGCGCGTTGCCGCTGGCAATCGGCAGCCCCTTCGCCTTCGCTTCGGCCAGCTCCTGCGCCTTCTGCTTCAGCGATCGGCGACGATAGGCGTCGTTGGTACGATAGGGCAGGAGGTCGCGATCTTCCGCGTAGGCGATGAACAAGAGCCGGAACAACACCGTCAGCGCCATGCGGTAGGTGAGATCAAGCTCCTCGGCGCTTGGGTTCTTGAGCTTGCGCGCATCCGCGATGGCGCGCGCCAAGCGTGGGACCACTTCCTTGTAGATGCGCTCGCGCAACTCGACGGCGAGATCGCCGGCGAAGCGCTTCGAGGCATCCAGCAATTCGGTGACGGTGCCCTTGGGATCGAGCGCCTCGGCCGAGAAGAGCAGCCACAGATAGGCCAGGTGTTCGTCGGCCAATAGCGACGTTTGCACCTCGACGTAGGTCTCGGTGCGCCCGCGCCGGCCGACGCCGGTGCCGACGGCGGTGGGATAAAGGCGCAACCGATCTCCGTGGAGCACGACGACCCACGGCAGGCCTTCGGCGTCGGCCTTGGCCAGCGCATAGGACACGGGCGAAAGATTGTTGAAGCGGACCGTCCCGGCCTCCGGGATTTCGGCCGGATCGAGCAGGACTGCGAGCGCCGCCCGGCGTTCGCCACCCCGCAGAAGGAGCGTGAGGTTGTCCAATCGTTCGACCTTGAAGCCGAGGCCGGCGAGAAGGTCCTGTCCTTTCCGGGCAGCGATTGTCTTTGCCTTCTCGGATGCCGCGGCCCACTCGGCTCGCCGCTGGGCATCGACGGTCAGGGCATGCAGCGCAAAGAGACCTTCGTTGCGCAGCCCGGGCACCGGTGTATCGAGCGACGGCAAGGCCTGGGCGAGGAACGCGAGCGCCGCATGCCGGTCGGGCTGGTCGAGCGCCGCCCGGCACAGCCGCTCGGCCTGGCCGCGATCAATACCGACCCGCACGGGCGGATCGTCACCCGCGGGACCGCAAAGGGCGGCGTGTTCCCCGTAGAGGGCAACGAGCAGGACGGGAGACGCCCGGCCGCCCCGCCGGGCCTTCCAGGCAGCCTGAAGGGTGCCGCCCGACGGCTGACCCTGGGCGGCAAGGACGATCACCTCGAAGGCGTTCTGGCCGTTGCCGATATAGAGCGCTTTCGGTTCGAGCCCCGCTTGGCGCGGAAGGGTCAACGGACGGGGCACCCGATCCGAAAGAAACGATCCTGCGATATCCAACGGCGGTCCCCCGAACAAAGCCCCCGATTCTGCGCCAAAAGCTACCATTTCGAGTGGCGGAGGCGAACGGTCGATCACGACCAAAATTCGTAGGTCGAATGCGCACCCGCGCACCCGAGAAGGTGCGCACTCCGGGGTGCGCACTCCGATTTTGCTTCTGCCGGTAGCGCAAGGCCGCGCCTTTGCCGCCCGGATACGCTTGGCGCGCGGAAGAACCTAAGGCCGGGGGCTGATCTTCGTAGCGCGAAGCAAGTGCCGCGATCGCTGGAGTTCCGTTGCGATCATCGGCGCGTGCCCGGTCCATGGACGCCTATCGTTGCTAACTCTGCGACTGCCTTGGCCTTGCGCGATTCGTGCCATGCCGGCCAGCAGCGCGAATGCAGCCAGGCATGTCCCGTCGGTTCGGTGCCGAACGGCAGCAGCGGATCGCGCGAATGTTCGGTCTGGCCGCAGCCCAGGCAGCGGCTGGGCGGCGACCGCACCGGATTGCGATTGAGCCATTCGACGACGCAGCACTCGAAGGCGCGCGCCTTGGCTTGTTCGCGGGATAGCCTGCCGGCGGAACTGGCTATGCCGGCCCGCTCGTCGAAGAAGGAGAGCCAGTCCTCCCCCGACCAGCCGTCGTTCGCCGGTCGCAGCAAGGCAATGATGCCGGCCTTATGCTGGGCCAACAGGTCGAGCACCGCGGGCGGCGGCGCGGTAGCGGCTTCAAGCGCGAGGGCATCGCCGTCGATCCCGAGCCTTACGCCCGCGGCTCGCGCTACCTTGAGGGCTTCCGCGGCGCTCATAGCCGCGCCCTCCATGCCGGCGTACCAGTTTTGTCCGACTCGGAACGCAGCGAGCGATTTGCGTCCGCACCGTCCGCATCGGTCGCGCCGTTGGATTCCAACGGGTTGCCGCGGACGATTGGGCCGTTGCCGCTCCTGAGACCGTCCGCATCGTCGCCGACCGTCCGCAAGCCTTGCGACGCAAACCCATTGGCCGGAATGAGGTTCGTCTGATTGGTGGACGCTGCGGACGGTGCGGACGGTTGCGCCCGTGTAGTTTCTGGCGCGGACGATGACCCTGTGGTGATGCGGATGATGCGGGTCCGCGCCCGACCTTCGCGCTCGAAGCCGATCTCGATGCCGACTTTGCGCAGGAAGGTTGCCGCCCGGCGCAGACGGCCCGCCAGCGCCCGCGGGCTGTCCGGCCACGTCTTGGACTTGGCAAGGCGCTCGCCTGCCATTTCCGCAAGGGCGCCCAGAAGCTCCGAGGCCGTTCCCGTCCACTCCGTCCGCGCCGCCATCAGTGTCCGCACCGCGGCGGCGATCGGATCGGCCTCGATCACGCCTTCCACAGCCTCGTCGCGATTGCCGCAATAGGCCGACCAGAACGTGCCGGCGGGCCACAGTGCGGTTTCGCAAGCCGTCGCCCACAACGCGAAGTCCGCCATGCGCGGCAGCTTGTCGAGGCGGGTTTGCGGCAGCGTGGCCAGTCCCTTCGCCGCCGCGTTGAGAAGTGCACCAAGGATGCGCGGGCGCTCGGCCTCGAAGGCTGCCCACAATTCCTGCTCGGGCCGGCGGCGTTCCTCGGGGATCGGTTCGAGCGTGAGAAACAAAGCCCGATCGGCCAAGTCCGGCCGCGTCACGATATCCTCGATCCCGTTCAGGATCACCGGCCGTGCCGCGTCGAACAGCACCTCGTCCTGATCGGAGTAGAGCTGGCGCACCGCGAAGCCGCCGCCGGTGGCGAGGCGGCACAACGTATCGGAAATCCACGCCGGCAGGCCCGACACATTGTCGAAGGCGAGCACATGGCCGTTGCTGGCTGCGATGAACAGGTCGCGGTCCTCGCGCGGCAACGCGCGCAACGGCGCGGTGTTTGGATCGAGCAACGCGCGCAGGATGGCCGAGAAAGTGGATTTTGCCGAACCCTGCTCGCCCGAGAGCACCAGCACCGGATAGGGACCGCGATTGCGCAGGCAGGCCAGCGCCCAGGCGACTACCAGCACGAAATCGGTGTCGGACCGAACATTGAGGAACGATCGCAGCGCCTCCACTGAACCGCCCGCAACCGGCGCCGGCAATGGCTGCATCCCGGCGGCGCGGCGGAAACGCACCGGCGGATTGTCGATCACCCGCCAGCCGGTGGCGTCGATCTCCACCGCCCGCCATGTCTCGTCGCCGAGGTCGAGATAGAGCCGCCCGTCGAGACCACCGATGCGGACATGAACCGTGCGCTCCGGCGCATCGAAATGTGCTTTCGCCTCGATCACGTTGAGCGCCGATTGCAACGCCTCCGAACTCGGCGCGCGTCCCGTCGCCTCAAAGAAGCGGCGGGCGAGCCAGCGGCGAAAGCCCTTGGCGCGGATCGGCCAGGTTTCGCGATGACCGTTGATGTCGAGGTCGGCAAAGCCGGTGCCGTCCGGCGCATGGAACAGCTCGGCGGATTGCGCAAGATCGATCAGGATATCGGCCTGCGTCGGGCCGCGCCCGCCCGCTTCGCCGCTTTCCTCGGCGATGGCATCGTCGAGCGCCGTCACCCGGCATCCGGCTTTCTTCAACTGCGCCCGCAGCGCCTCGAAGGCAGCGCGATCGTCACGCTTGAGCGTCACGAGGCATTCGAGCACGTCGGGCGCGAAGGGGGCACCCGCGTCGGCGGCAGTCCTTTCGACGAGGCCCTCAAGCGGGTCGCGAACCTCCTCGGCCGCATCGATGGCGGCCCAGATCGGATCGTGATTTGCGGCGTCCAAGATGCTCATCGGGCGGCTTCCTCGATGCGAGGCGCGCGAAGGAGCAGCAGATCGTTGAAGTCCGTGCCTTGCGGCGGGCGGGCGATGCGCACGCGCCGGCCCTCTCGCTTCCAGCGCCGTGCGCAATCCTGCGCTGCCGCTTCGCCAGGATCGTCGCCATCGGCGAGCACGATCACGTCGCGAACCCCGTGTGGCAGCTCGAGGGCGCGCAGGCCCGAAGTCGAAAGTGCAGCCCACGCGGCGTATTTGGTTGCCGGCGGCAAGGCAGGTTTCGATACCTTCGCCGACCATCAGTAAATCGCCGGCTGGTCCCAGCCGCACCGCGCCGCCGCAGCACGGCCCAAGCATCATCTTCGCCGGCTCGACCGGCGCCTTCCCGGCGCCGCCGCGGGCGAGAAAAGTGCGATGAATACCGATAGGCTTGCCGTGAGCGCCGTGTGTCACCAGCGCCACCATCGCCGGCCAGACAGCGCCCGAAGGATGCCTCAGCCCGGCATGGAAGCGGATCGACGGCGGGATCGGAAGGACGAGGCCACGCGATCGGAGATAGGTCTCGACCGGCGTTCCTTCGGCCGATTGCGAGTTGTGCCAGATGGCGAGCGCCGCTTCAGTTCGCCTTATCGCGTCGTCGTCGGTCTCGGGCACTCGATTGGGCTTGCCCAAGAAGCGGGCCGGGCGTCGCTCGTCCGTGCCCCAGACACCGCGCGCCCGAAGCGCGGCGATCACGTCACTCTGATCGCATCCGGCATGGCAGCGCACGAGCACCTTGCCGTCGCGGGCGTCGGCGATGGAAAGGCTCGGCGTGCGGTCGTCATGCGCCGGGCAACGCGCCATCCAGGCGGCGCCGGTCTTGCGCCCGCCGAGCGCCCGGGCAAGGCCTTCAGCGCTCATCGCCGGCCTCATCGCGCCGAGGATTGTCGGATTGAGGCGTTGGCGGTGTCAGATTCTATCTTCGGAAGACGTGCGAGCCAGCTGCGCAGATCATCGACGCGAATGAGGGTCTTGCGACCATACTTTGCGGCGACGAGATCGCCGCGCTTGATCGCCTCGTAGAGCGTGGTTCGGCCGATCCGGGCAGCGGCGCAAGCCTCGGCGACCGTCAGGGCAAGTTGTTCCATGATTGTCTCGCCATCGTTGACCGGTTTAACTCCGGCGGTCAGGCCCGCGTTCGCGCGGGCGATGGCGAAAGATTTCTGATCGAATCACCTACGAATAAACCGAACAGTTTTTCGTAGACCAAATTAGTTCGACGGAAATTTCAGTCTCTTTTTCGTAGGAGTTCTCGCTTCTCGCTCGCGGGCAATGACTGAGCTCGGATTTTCGCCGAGGCCTCGTAGTAACGGGCGACAAGGCTCGCGACGTTCTTCTTTTCTCCGCGGCCGGGACTACCCCAAACGTCCGGCTGTCTAATTTGCAGAATACGGACGGCGTCCGCGACGCCCTTCTGGCGCTCGGCTTTAATCCTCTCCACAGCCTGTACCAGTTCGGCAGCGCGCTTGCCTTGCCACTTCGGCGGCCGGCCCCGCTTCCTAGGATTGCCAAGGAAATGGATCTTCATCCCTGGCACAAAGTCCGCCGCAAGTTTGAGACTTAACAGCAGCCAACGCGCGGAGTGCTTCGGATCAATCTTATAGAAGGCCAGCAACTTGCCCAGTTTCGCCAATTGCCTGCGTCGAGCACGCCGGATGGCAGCGTCTACAGCAGTCTCGATCTCCGCATCAGACGAATCGTCGGGGAGAGCGGCAATGACCATTAGAAGGTCCTCCATGATGGGTTCAGCGAGTTCCCCGGCGAATTGTGGAGCCACCCGCAAGAGTTTCGTCGCCCGCTTCGACATGGATTTTGATGCTCGCACTGCCATCGTGCATAGCCACTCGATTCCCGAGTGACGTGTGTAGGATATGCTTGATTCGGTCCGCCCCGCATTGCTGAGAGGCTGCGGAGATCGCCGCACCAGCTCGCTACGGGAATCGAACCCGCGATTTTTTAAGGCGGAAAACGCGTTGGCTGACGTGTTGGCTCACGACAAAATCTCATTGAGAGACGTTTTTTATATCAATGGCTTGCGTCCAATTTTCGATTCCGCCCCTGGCACCATCCTATTGCGAGCGAAATTGCGAATGTGTGGTGCCGTCGGCGGCCAGCGGCGTCATCGGACGATACCGCCAGGGTCGTCGTCTACGTCGGCAAACCGCGAGGATCGCGCGCCGGTCAATTAAAGAGCGGGCGACGATGTTCCCAATGAGCAAGATCGCCCGATGCGCCGCATCATTACTCCACTCTGCCCCGCGCATGATGGCCCAGCTTGAGCTCGTCGCGGTCGTCTTGCACCTCCCCCGATCCGCGTGAACGGCGCACACCGGATCGTGACAGGATTTTGTTGTTTCGGTTCACGACTAGCCACGATGAGATATCGCCATCCACGCAGCCATACCTCGAATCGGGAAGGAAGCTTGTCGGTTGCATGTGCCACTTCAATCGGAAAACGGATACGAGCCATGCCATAGGACTCGTTCTGACGGCCCTTGGTGGCGGCTTAAACTGCCGCTAGAAGGGCTCAGATCCGCGGGCGTTCGGATTTGTACATGATTGGGGAGGCTCTATGTCTGTCGCGGTCGCCGCCGGCGCTTATCTGCACCATCTTGAACTTGGCAGCAGTGACCCTGCGTCACTGGCCGCCTTTTATGCCCAAGCCATGAAAATGACGGCAGCGCCGCTGCGTGAGGGTTGGCTTTGTCGCGGCCCGCGACGGTCCATGCTTTTCGCACGGGGAAAGAATAATGCACTCCACTATGCAGCCTTTGCCTGCCGCGACGCAGACGCGTTGGAAATGCTGCGGTCCCATGTCGAGAAGCAGAAGATTCCGCTGCTTCCCTCGCCTTCAAAGCTCTTCAATGAAAGCGCCTTCGCTGTGCGGGATCCAGATGGAAACCAGACAGTCTATGGCCTCGCGCCCGACGGAGCGGCCGACGAGCCGGCGCCTATCCACGGACCGCTCCAGCACGTCACCCTGACCAGCACCAACATGGCGGCGTTCGAGGATTTCTATGCCGGCAAGATCGGCTTTGCCGTATCCGACCGCGTCCGCAACGACAAGGGACAGGTGACCACTTGCTTTCTGCGAAGCAATCACGAGCACCATACCCTGGCCGTCTTTCTCAAGACGGAAGCCGGCCTCGATCACCACAGCTACGAAGCCGGCGAATGGATTACCATCCGTGATTGGGCCGACCACCTGGCGACGCTGCGCATCCCCATCGTCTGGGGTCCCGGAAGGCACGGGCCGGGCAATAATCTGTTCATCTTCATCAAGGATCCGGATGGCAACATGATCGAAATCTCCGCCGAGCTGGAAGTGATCCATGATCGGCCGGCGAAGGAATGGAAGCACGAGCCCTATACGCTTAACATGTGGGGCCCTGCGATCATGCGGAGCTGAGCGCCGCAGCCGACGCGGTTGGATAATCAAAAGTGACGCACATCGGGAATAGGAAAAACTGACATGGCACAATTGGTATTTGCCGCCGGCAGCTCCCACGGCCCTACAATACAGAGCACGCCCGACAAGTGGCTCAATCTGGCCGAGCGCGACAAAAGGGACCCGCGCTACGATTTCCAGGCGGTCTTGCGCGAAGCCCGCCCCGGCTTGGAGCGCGAGATCACGCCGGACGTTCTGCAGGCGCGCTACAAGACCATTCATGCCGATCTTGATAAGCTCAACGCCGTGATCGCCAGCGTGCCGGTCGACGTCGTGATTGTGGTCAGCAACATCCACCGGGTCCGCGACGACGACAACCACGCGGTTTTCGGTATTGTCCGCGCGGAACAATTCGAGGTTGCGCGCATGTCGCAGCAACTTTTCAATCCCGACGCCAAGCATTTCGAGGGCATGGGGCGCAAGCAGGAGGAGATCGTCGCGGTGCGCCCCGGCCATCCCGCGCTCGCCAACTACCTGATCGAAACGCTGATCGACGATAATTTCGATATGGCCTGCACCGATTTCATTCCCAAGGGCGTGGCGCTCGACGACGCCTTCACTTTCCCCGACGAGTGGATGTTGAAGACCAACGATATTCCGATGGTGCCGTTGCAGATCAGCCGCGATCTGCCGAACCAGGCGAATGCCTCGCGCTGCTACGACCTGGGCGGCGCGCTGCGCCGCGCTGTCGAGAAATGGCCTGTGGATGCCCGCGTCGGCTTGATCGCTTCCGGCGGCTTGAGCCATCAGGTCGTGGACGAGGAACTCGACAAGATCGTCATCGACGCGCTGGTCGGCGGCGATGCGGACACGCTGCGCAAGCTGCCGCGAAAGCGGCTCAACCGCGGACCGGGAACGCCGGAAATCCTCAACTGGGTGACAGTGGCAGCCGCCATGGCGCCAATCAAGATGACATTGGTCGGCTACACGCCCTGTTACCGGTCGCTCGCAGGCACCGGCCACGGCATCTGCTTCGGCTATTGGAAGCAGTGAACTAGCGGCGAGACACCCGCCATCACCGCGCGTTCTGCCCGCTACTTCTTCGGCCTTCCTTGCGCTTTTGCCGCGCTGCGGCGCAAGGCCTCTTCCTGTTCCGGCAGCAACGGTTTCGCATCGGGCGTGAATGCCGTGCGGTGTCCCCACGTCGCGTCATAGTCACGCTGCCGCTCCGGCGGAAGAAATCGCTCCTCAAGGTCGCGGATCATATCGTTGCCGAGCAGTTTTCGACGATTGACGCGCCCCCACCGGCTGCGGTTCATCGCCTCGCTCCATTCCGCCAGCACGCCGTTTCCTTTGTCGTGCAGCTCATTGAGAAGCTGCCAGGCGCCTTCAAGGCCCGCGCTCGAGGCGATGGTCGGATACATAACGATCCGCAGCCCCATCTGTTCATATTCCTCGAGGGTCGGCGTCGATTCCGCACCGGCCCAGACCGTCAGCACGGGAGCCGGGATTTCCCGGCAGGCGCGGCGAAGGTGATCCCGAGTCTGCACGGAATTCAGCCAGACAAAATCGACTCCACCCTGTTCGACATAGGCGACACAGCGCTCGATGGCTTCGTCGAAGGAGCCGCCTTCTGCGCCAAGAATGTCGCATCGCGCGCAAATCACGAAATCCGGATCGATTTCGTCGCGCGCGGCGACGGCCGCCTGATATTTGCCGACCGCTTCGGCGATCGAAACACAGCGGCGCCCGGCCAGCGTCCCGGATTTTTTCGGCGCTTCCTGGTCCTCGATCTGCATGGCGGCGACGCCGGAGCGGACGCACTCCTGCACCGCGTAGTAGACGTTCACCGCGTTGCCGTAGCCGGTATCGGCGTCAATGAGGACGGGGATATCGCAGCGCATCGCCATGTGCCGGGCATGGTCGACAAGGTCGCGCAGGCCGACGATGCCGTTATCCGGCAGCCCGTAGAGGAAAGCGGAGAGCTGCGAGCCGGCCAGGAAAAAGCATTCGAAGCCCGCTTCCTGGGCCAGCTTCGCATAGAGCGGGCTGAACCCGCCCGGCATGACCGTCAACCGTTTGCGCTGAAGGATTTCGCGAAACTTCCGGCGCTTGAGTGAAAGTGCGTCGTTGGCTGCCATAGGGCGTCCTTGGCTTTGGTGTCGGCGATTATCTGCAATTAAGCCATCTCTGCGTGCCTGGACGACCGCGCGCGGCCGGTGCTGCCGCATGTTTTTCTGTTTTCCAGAAAAAATATTTTAATATTAATAGGTTAGGTGGGGATTGATCGGCCTGTCAATGCGTCATGAGACGTCTGCCGCGCGGCAGACCCGCATTCGTGCGCCGCGGCGCGGCCGCTCTGGAACCTTGGGGCCACACTTGCGTTTTTGTTAATTGCGCGAGTTGGTGAGAATCCGCGCCGGAGACGGCCCCCGGTCTTGCGGACTGCTTCTGGAAATCCATCAATGAATGTCAGTGAATTCGCCAGCGTCCGTACGACGTTCGAGCGGATTTCCCATACCGGCGCCAATCTGGCGACCGCTCCCGACTTCATCGAATTACTGCCGCTTGCGGTTTATGCCTGCGATTCAGCCGGCCGATTTCTGTGGTTCAACCACCGCGCCGTGCAGTTGTGGGGGCGGACGCCGCGCATTGCCGACGACAACGACACGTATTCCGGCTTCTACAAGCTCCATTTTAACGGTCGCGAGGTCGAACGGGACGCCACACCGATGGCGGAGGCGCTGCGCACCGGCATCCCCGTTCACGGGCTCGAAGGCCAGATGGAACGGCCCGACGGTTCCACGATCTGGGCGATAGTGCATAGCGAACCGGTAGAGGATGAAAGCGGAGCCGTCGTCGGCGCCATAAACTGCTTCCATGAAACCACGACGCTGCATGATGCCTTCGATGAATTAGAGGATTTTTTCGAAAATTCCGCCGTGGCGATGCATCTTGTTTCTCGCAACGGCACGATCCTGCGCGCCAATAATGCCGAGCTGGAGATGCTCGGCTACACCGCCGGGGAATACATCGGCCGCAACATCGCGGAATTCCATGCCGAGCCGGCGACCATCGACGATATCTTACACCGGCTGCTGCGTGCGGAATCCATCCGCCACTACCCAGCTCGGCTCCGCGCCAAGGACGGTTCAATCCGGCACGTGCTGATCACCTCAAATGCGCGGGTCAGCGGCGGTGAGTTCGTCAATACCCGCTGCCTGACTCTGGACGTGACGGAGCAAAAGCGCGCCGAAGAGGCCTTGGCGCTCCGCGTCATGGAACAATCTGCACTTTACGACCTGACAGAAAAGCTTCAGCACGTGAGGTCGCTCAAGGAGGTCTACGAAGCCGGGCTCGAAGCCATCATGCGCGTCTTGCGCTGTCCGCGCGCATCGATCTTGGTGTTCGATCACACCGACACCATGCGCTTCGTCGCCTGGCATGGTCTTTCGGAGAGGTATCGTCGCGCGGTGGAGGGCCATTCGCCCTGGACGCGCGACGAGACCGATCCACAGCCAATTTACCTGGAGTCGGTCGAGCGTGCGCCTTTGAGTACCGAGCTGAAGCAGACGATTGCGCAGGAAGGGATCCGCGCCGTCGCCTTTGTCCCGCTATTGGAGAGCGGCCAGCTGCTCGGCAAATTCGTGATCTATTACGACGGCGCGCATTCGTTTTCCCCTTCCGAGAGGAACGTCGCGCTCACCATCGCCCGGCAGCTCGGATGGGGCATCGAACGAATGCGAGCGGCCGAGAAATTGCAGCGCCTCGCCGCCATCGTCGAATCGTCGGACGATGCCATCATCAGCAAGGACTTGAACGGGATTATCACCACCTGGAACCGCAGCGCCGAGCGCCTATTCGGCTATTCCCCCGCGGAGGTGATCGGCAAGCCGGTGACCGTTCTCATTCCGCCAGATCGTCTCGACGAAGAACCCGGCATCCTCGCGCGCATCCGCCGCGGCGAGAAGGTGGATCACTACGAAACCGTCCGCCAGCGCAAGGATGGAAGCCTGATCGACATTTCGCTCACCGTGTCGCCGGTACGCGACGCGGCGGGCAATGTCGTTGGCGCCTCGAAAATCTCGCGGGATATTTCGGAGCGTAAGAGGTCCGAAGCCGCGCTGCGGCGGAGCGAACAGCGGCTGCAGGAACTGCTGGCCGCGATCCCGGCGGCGATCTACACCACCGATGCGGAAGGCAAGATCACTTATTACAATGAAGCGGCGGTCGAACTGGCCGGGCGAGAGCCCAGGCTCGGTAGCGACGAATGGTGCGTCACCTGGAAGCTGTACTGGCCCGACGGCAGACCGATGCGGCACGACGAGTGCCCCATGGCAATCGCGCTCCGGGAAGGGCGGCCGATACGAAATGCCGAGGCGATCGCCGAGCGACCGGACGGCAGCCGTGTGCCATTCATCCCTTATCCGACGCCGCTGCGCGACGCCAACGGCAAGATCGTCGGCGCCATCAATATGCTCGTCGATATCAGCGAACGCCGGCAGGCGGAGACGCATCAACGGGTCCTGCTCAACGAACTGAATCATCGCGTGAAGAACAACATGCAGATGATTCAGTCGCTGCTGGATTCCGCGGCCAAGCAGGTCCGCAGCCCCGACGCGCAGAGAATCTTCGATGAGGCGAGCCGGCGCATCGCCGCCATGGCCGCCGCGCAGCGCGTTCTTTACGGCACCGCGGCAGCAACCCGCTTCAAGTCGGAAGATTTCCTGGCCGCCGTCTGCCATACCGCACAGGAGACTTTCGCGGCCAATGTGAAAATCGTGTGCGAACGGGCCACCGGCATATTGTCCAATGACACGGCCATGCCGCTGGCGCTCATCCTGAACGAACTCTTGACCAATGCCGCCAAATACGGCGCCACCAAGCCCGGATCGGTTATCCGTGCCGGCCTGGTCGGCGAGGGCGATGCATTCGTGCTGTATGTGGAAGACGACGGACCCGGATTCGATCTGAGCGCGGTGCGTCAGCGTTCTTCAGGTCTCTATCTCGTTCAGGGGCTTGCGCGCCAGCTTCGCGGCCAGTTTGAGGTCAGCAAAAATCCGACCCGTTGCAGCGTGCGATTTCCAGGGGGGAACGAAGCTTGAAACGCACACGAGCGGTCCTTCCGCTATCCGGGCAACCTGCCCGGACAGTGCCGCCGATATCGGGGACTCAGGTCTACGCCCGCGACGACTTCTCGGGCGCCGGCAGGCACGATCAGGCAAAATTGCTCCTGGTCGAAGACGACTATCTGGTAGCCAGCCAGATGGAAACCGCCTTGACCGACGCCGGGTTTGCGGTCGCCGAGGTCGTTGCCTCGGCGGAAGAAGCGATTAGCGCCGCCGCCACGCATCAGGTAGATTTGGTGGTGATGGATGTCCGGCTGGCCGGGTGCCGCGACGGCGTCGACGCGGCCGTCGAATTATTCGACCGGCATGGCATCCGCAGCATCTTCGCCACCGCGCACTGCGACGCGGAAATCCGCCGGCGCGCCGCGCCCGCCAAGCCGCTGGGCTGGCTGCAGAAGCCTTACAGCATGTCGTCGCTGGTGGCCGTCGTGCGAGGGGCGCTGGACCGCCTCGACGAACCGGAATAGCGATCGCTTATCTAGGCAATTTTTCCCTGGGATGATAGCATTTTGCGATCACCCGAGGGCGCCGTGGCGATCAAGCTCAGCCAGCTTCGCAATTTCACCGCCGTGGTCGATGCCGGCGCCGTGCGCCAGGCGGCGCGGATGCTGCATCTCTCGCAGTCCTCGGTGACCAAAAGCATTCAGCAGCTCGAGCAGGAGCTTGGCGTGCCGTTGTTACACCGCGGCGCCCAGGGCGTGACGCCCACCGCGGCGGGGCAGGCGCTGCTCGGCCGGGTCAAGGCGATCGAGGCGCAATTGCGCCATGCACGCAATGACGTGGAAGCCGTCGCCGGCGCGAGCGTCGGCGAAATCCGCGTCAGCGCCTCGCCCACCGTTGCCATGGGTCTTCTGCCGCGCGGGATCATCGCCTTCCAGCGTGCGCATCCCCGCGTCACGTTCCGGATTCTCGAAGGCGTCTATCCCGACGTGCTGCCGACGGTCCGCACCGGCGACATCGATATCGCGATCTGTCTCGTCCCCGGCCGACCGCGCGACGAGACGCTGAGCTTCATCAGCCTGATAAAGGACCGGCTGGTTCCCGCAGTGCGATCCGATCACCCGCTCCTGGCGCGGCGCAAGCTGCGGCTTGCCGATCTGCTCGATCTCGATTGGATCATCTACCGGCGCAGCCGCAGCGGCCTCGACGTGTTCGAACAGACCTTCGTCGCCAATCGCCTGCCGCCGCCCGAGAGCACGGTGGAGTGCACGTCCTTCGCCTGCGCTCTGGCGCTGGTGGAGAGCGGCAATTACGCGACGCTCGTGCCCTCGCAGATTTTTGCCAGCGCGCGCAGACCTCTATCGATTGCGCCGGTGATGCTCGACGCGCCGATGCAGCCGTGGCAGGTCGCGGCCATTTCGCGGCCCGAGCATGAGCTTTCCGCGGTGTGCCGGGCCTTTCTCCGAGAACTGCGGCGGACGGCGGCGAAAATCGGGCTGCCGCCGGACGGGCGCCGCCGCGCCGGCCGGTCCAAGCCGGCGGCGTGATCGACAAATTCGATCAGCAAACCGCCAATTGGCATCAAGCGGCAACGCCAGGGATTCTATAATGAGGGAAAGCCGTTCCTTTTGCCCATCCGGCTAGGTGGATTCGATGTACTCCCGATTGAAATTGAAGGTGATCTTGTTCGGGCTGGCGCTGCTCATGAAATTCGCCGGCTGGCGCTATCCGGCCTTCGCCGCACGGTTGAAAGAGCATGACCTCCTCGCGCAATTTAAGACGCGTGACGAGGAGATCGGCCGCTGGTTCAGATTCTCGCGGGGCAGGATCACCTCGGGCGTCGGCGCCGTGAAGAACGCCGATGTGACGGTTGGGTTCAAAAATGCCGCCGCCGGCGCCGCGCTGCTGACGCCGCCGATCAACTGGCTCGATCAGATCAACGCGCAGAAGGAATTCGTCCTCACCGTCGATGGCGACGACGGGCTGGTGAACTGGTTCACTCAGACGGTGATGATGGCGATGAGCGCCGGCGTGAAATTCGGCACGCCGCAGCCGGACGGCAGCATCCGCTATTGCAACATGGCCAATGGCGGGCCGCTCTTCGTTTATGTGAAAGACGGCAAGATCATCCGCACGACGCCGATCGATCTGGAGGAAAGCGACGGCGCGTCATGGAGCATCGAGGCGCGCGGGCTCACTTTGACGCCCCCACGCAAGACCACGCTGGCGCCGCACGGGCAGAACTGCAAATCCATCGTCTATTCGCCAGACCGCTTGCTCTTCCCCATGAAGCGCGCCGACTTCGACCCGAACGGCGCGCGCCATCCGGAGAACCGCGGCAAGTCGGGCTATGTGCGCATTTCCTGGGACGAGGCGCTGAAGATCGTCAGCGACGAGATCAAGCGGCAAAAATCGGTTCATGGACCCGGCTCGATTGCGGTGTCGCACGGCTCCCACCACACCTGGGGCAATATCGGCTACTACCTCTCGGCCCTGTTCCGCTTCATCAACGCGGTCGGCATGACGCGGGTCCATCACAATCCGGACTCTTGGGAAGGCTGGTATTGGGGCGCGGTGCATCATTGGGGCCACACGCTGCGCGTCGGCCAATCGGAGACCTACGGCACGGTCGAGGACTGCCTTAAGAATTGCGACATGATCGTCTTCTGGGCGGCCGATCCGGAAACCACCTCCGGCTCCTATGGCGCGCAGGAAGGCACTGTCCGCCGGCAATGGCTCAAGAATCCCAAGCTTGGCATCAAGGTCGTCCACATCGATCCCTATTACAATTCTTCGGCGCAATTCCTTCCCGGCAAATGGCTGGCGCCGAAACCGACGACATCGCCCGCCCTGGCGATGGCGATCGCTTACGTCTGGATCACGGAAGGTCTTTACGACAAAGACTACGTGCGCACGCACACCGTCGGCTTCGACGTCTGGAAGGCTTATCTCCTCGGCGACGAAGACGGCGTGGCAAAAACGCCGGAGTGGCAGGAAAAGGAAACCGGCGTACCGGCGAAAGACGTGCGCGCGCTCGCCCGCGAGTGGGGCCGCAAACGCGTCTATCTCGCGCCCGGCGGCTGGGGCAACGGCCACGGCGGCGCCTGCCGCAACCAGACCGGCATTCAGTGGGCGCGCGTCATGGTCTGCCTCAGCGCGATGCAGGGTCTCGGCAAGCCCGGCGTCAACATGGGCAATCTGCAATGGGGCTGCCCGGTCGACTTCAATTTCTATTTTCCGGGCTATTCCGAAGGCGGCATGTCGGGCGACCTGGAGAACACCGCGCTGCCCGTCGCGCTCTACCAGCGCATGCCGCAGCTGCCGACCATGAATTCCAACGGCCAGCAGATCCCGCGCATCTGGCTGCCGGAGGCGATCGCCGACGGCAAGGCCGAAGGCTACCGCTGGGTCGGCAAGTCGATCGAGCACCAGTTCGGCAAGTTCATGTATCCCGCGCCCGGCCACGCGCCGGTGCGCATGCTCTACAAGTACGGCGGCTCGATCCTCGGCACCATGAACAACACCAACCGCCATGTGCGGATGTACCAGAGCGAAAATCTGGAGTTCGTGGTCAACCAGTCGATCTGGTTCGAGGGCGAGGCCAAGTTCGCCGACGTCATCCTGCCGGCCTGCACCAACTTCGAGCGTCCCGATATCTCGGAATGGGCGGGGCTCGGCGGCTACGGCCATCACGGCCAGCAGCAGCTCAACCACCGCGTCATCGTGTTTCAGGCGCCGGCGATCGAGCCGCTCGGCGAATCGAAGTCCGACTTCTGGATTTTCAACGAAATCTGCAAGCGGCTCGGGCTCGCCAACTATTTCTCCGAAGGCATCAACGAGATCGACTGGGTCAAGCGCATCTATCTCGCCTCCGACCTGAAGAAGGTCATCTCGTGGCGGAAGTTCCTGAAGAAGGGCTACTACGTGGTCCCGGCGGAGAAGGAGAAGCTGCGTGCGCCGGTGTCCTTCCGCTGGTTCTTCGAAAACCGCAAGAAGGACGTGCCGGAGGCGCAGCCGCTGCCGTCCGACTACATGGAAGAGTACCTGCGCGGCCTGCAGACCCAGTCCGGCAAGCTCGAATTCGAGTGCAACAGCCTCAAGCGCTTCAAGGACCCGGAGCGGCCGCCGATCGTGAAATACGAGCCGGCGTGGGAGGGTCCGCACTCGCCCGAGTTCGCGCGCTATCCGTTGCAGCTCTTGACGCCGCACTCCAAGTACAGCTTCCACACCCAGGCGGACGGCAAGAGTTCGTTCCTCAACAACATTCCCGATCACCGGGTGTGCATCGACGGCTGGTATTACTGGATTCTGCGGCTGAATGCGCAGGACGCCGCCGAGCGCGGCATCAAGAAGCACGATCTCGTCAAGGTCTACAACGATCGCGGCGCGGTGATCTGCGCCGCGCTGCCGACGCAGCGCCTGCCGCGCGGCGTCTGCCACGGCTACGAGTCGTCGGCGGTCTATGCGCCGATGGGCGAGCCGGGCAAGTCGGTCGACCGCGGCGGCTGTCTCAACCTGCTCACCCCGCACAAGACCCAGACCAGGACCACGCATTCGCTCGCCGGCGCGCAGTCGCTGGTGCAGGTCGAATTGTGGGACGGGCGCATCGAGCATATGTCGGAGACCTTCGCCGCCATCGCGAAGGATCAGGACGTCAAGCGCACGCTGCGCGAGGCGAACCTGGTGCCGGCGAAGTGAAGATGACGTTGCTATTTATCCCGGCGTCATGCCCGCATGGGCGGGCATCCAGTAAACGCGAAGATGCTTGGTTACTGGATCATCCGCCTTCGCGGATGATGACACCCGAATGGGTCGCAAGAGTTGAGTGAAGGCATCGACAATGTCCAAGTGGAACCTGATTATCGACGTCGCC